>NZ_DASXWY010000061.1:0-86993 GCF_036503415.1 Trinickia sp.
GTGTCCGACGTGACTTCGATATCGAGGTTGGGGTAGTGGTGCATCGCGTCGGCGACGAAATCGACGAACCACGAATGAATCGCGCTATCCATCGCGCCGATCCGGATCGTGCCGGCAGCGAGGTTCTCGTCTTGCAACGAGGCATAGAGCTCGGCCATGGATCGGCTCACCTGCTCGGCATGTTGCAGCACGCGCTCGCCGGCGCGCGTGAGCGTGACACCTTTCGGATCCCGCTTGAAGAGCTTGGAGCCGAGTTCCTGTTCGAGAACCGATATGCGGCTCGAAATGGCGGCCTGCGTCGAATGGAGCTTGTCCGCCGCGAGGCTGAAGCTGTGCAGCTTCGCGACCCAGATGAACGTTTCGAGGAACTTGAGATTCACTTTGCACTCCGCCATCAAACCGAATGAGCGAAGGGCCGGAATTGCCTCGGCAATCCGGCCCTTGCGCGCTGTCAATCTCGATATAGAGCTTCAGACATCACATGAACGCATTCAAAAGCACGATATTGACGATCAACAATGCGATCGCCGTCGGTACCTGTGCTCGAATGACGCCGTATTTATCGGGCAGCTCGAGCAGCGCGGCCGGCACGATGTTGTAGTTTGCCGCCATCGGCGTCAAGAGCGTTCCGCAATAACCCGAGAACATGCCGATCGCCGCAATCGGTGCGGGATTGCCATGGAAAACGCCGATCAGCACCGGCAGGGCGACGCCGCCGGTCATGACGGGGAACGCCGCAAAGCCGTTGCCCATGATGACCGTGAACAGCGCCATGCCCACGCAGTAGACGGCCACGGCAACCAGGCGGTAATCGAGGTTCACGTAGGCGGTGATCAGATGCGCGACGGCCTTGCCCATCCCGGCATCGGCAAACACCAGCCCCAGCATGCCGAGCAATTGCGGAAGCACGACGGCCCAGGAAAGGGCATCGACCAGGCGGCGCGCTTCTTTCACCGACTGTCCGACCGAATCGCGCGTCAGCGCACAGGCAAAGATCAACGCGATGACGCAACCGATTCCGAACGATGCGAGCGTCGCATTCTTGGGGTCGATCAGCGCGACACCGCCGAAGACGAGCTTCGGCGCGAGCAGCGTGCCGATGACGGTGACGAGCGGAATCGTGAGCGCCGGCATGAAGAGCTTGTTGCCGAGCCGGATCGCACTGGCGCGGCGCGCTTCCTCAGGGCGCATCTGGGGTTTGGCACGTGTGACGCCGCCGATACCGGCGACGATCGCCATCAGAATCACGAGTACGCCGACGACATCGGCGGGCAAGCGGTCGCCGGCCAGAAAAATCACGCCGCAGACGATCCAGAAGCCGCCTGCGAGGAAGCGCTTCGGATGTGAGCGGTCGCTGACGATGATGCCGCCGATGACGAACAGCACGATCCCGACGAGCCAGAAGAATACGTTGAGCGAGACGATCATGCGTTTTCTCCTTGCGCCTTCGCGGCGACTTCTTCGGAACCGGTGCCTTGACGAGCGTCGGTGGGCTGCTTGCTACCGAGATTGCGAGCGAGCCAACGATCCAGCCGGTACAGGCGGAAACTTTGAATCAGGAACGCAGACAGCGCGGTCGGCATGCCCCAAACGGCGACGTGCATCGGCTCGACGACGATGCCGGCCTCCTTCAGGAACGTCACCATCAGCACGATGGCGCCGAAGGCGACGAACACGTCCTCGCCGAAGAACAGACCGACGTTGTCGCACGCCGCTGCGAACGCGCGCAGCCGGTAGCGAACCGCATCGCTCAGCTTGCCGTGGCGAGCCTCGGCCGCGCCTTCCGTCATCGGTGCGATGAGCGGGCGCACCATCTGCGCATGACCGCCGAGCCCGGTCAACCCGAGCGCCGCCGTGATTTCGCGCACGAACAGGTAGGCGATCAGCAAACGGCCGGGCGTTGCGGCGCGAATACCGGAGATCCAGATCTGCGCGCGTTCGCGCAGCCCGTGCCGTTCCAGCAGACCGACCACCGCGAGCGGCAGCAAAATGATCAGCGAAATCACGCGTGTCTTGACGAAGCCGCTACCGATCGCGGCGAGGATATGGTCGATGGGAAAGTGCGCCGCAAGCCCCGTGACGATGGCCGATGCCGCCACGATCAACATGGGATTGAAACGCAATAGAAAGCCGATAACGATTACAGCCACACCGACAAGTGGGTATAGATTGACTGCATGTTGCATGGGGTGCTCCTCCGTAGCAGCGATGGACAAGGTCCCGCGCGTTCTCACGCGGGGCCCCGGTATGGCGCGTTGACCGGGGCCTGTTCGTTCAATGCCGCCCTCCGAACAGGCCCCGACTCGCGCTTGTATTGTTGGAATTATGCAGCGCGGCCGAAGCCGCCACCTCCCGGCGTTTCGATGACGAACACGTCGCCAGGATTGACCGTTGCCGTATGCGTTGCGCCGAAGTGATCGATTTCGCCGTTGGCGCGTTCGATCCAGTTGCGGCCGACGCCACCGGCTTCTCCACCCGCCAGACCGAACGGCGGGACGCGACGGCGGTTCGCGAGGATGTTCGCCGTCATCGCACGCCGGAAGCGGATTCTGCGCACCGCGCCGTCGCCGCCCGATTGCAGGCCGGCGCCACCGCTGCCCGCCCGAATCGCATGCTGCTCGACGATGACGGGGAAGCGCCACTCGATCACTTCCGGGTCGGTCATCCGCGAGTTCGTCATATGCGTTTGCACCACCGAGGTGCCCGGATGAGCGCGCCCCGCGCCCGAGCCGCCAGCGATCGTCTCATAGTACTGATGAGATTCGTCGCCGAACGTGAAGTTGTTCATCGTGCCTTGCGAGGCAGCCATGACCTCGAGCGCACCGTAAAGCGCATCGGTGATCGATTGCGAGACCTCCACGTTGCCGGCCACGACAGCGGCAGGGTACACCGGGTTCAGCATCGACCCCTGTGGAATCACGATTTCGATCGGACGCAAGACGCCTTCGTTCATCGGGATATCGTCGGTCAGCAAGGTGCGGAACACGTAGAGTACGGCGGCCTTGCAGACCGAGCAGGGCGCGTTGAAGTTCGTCTTGCGCTGCTCGCTCGTGCCGGTGAAATCCACGCGGGCCTGACGCCGCTCGTGATCGATCGTCACCTTGACGCGGATCGCGGCCCCGTCGTCCATCTCATAGGCGAATTCGCCGTCATGGAGCGTTGCGATGGCGTTGCGGACCGCTTCTTCGGCGTTGTCCTGCACGTGCCCCATGTAGGCGAGCACGACATCGGCACCATAGCGCTTGACCGCACGCAGCAGCTCGGCCGCACCGCACTCGCAGGCGGCGATTTGCGCGGTCAGGTCGGCGATGTTCTGATCGACGTTGCGGCTCGGGTAGGGGCCCTCGTTGAAGAGCCCACGCACCGGTCCCTCGAGGAAGGTACCCTCGTCGACGATCTTGACGTTATCGAGCAGGACGCCTTCTTCTTCGATGCGCGTGCTGTTCGGCGGCATCGATCCCGGCGTGATACCGCCGACATCGCCGTGGTGCCCGCGTGCGGCCACGTAAAAGAGCAGCTCGGCACGCTCGCCATAAACGGGCATGACGACGGTGATGTCAGGCAAGTGCGTGCCGCCGTTGTACGGGACGTTGAGCATGAAGACGTCGCCGCGCTTCATCGTCGCGCCGTGCTCGCGAATGACGCTGAGCACGCTGTCGCTCATCGACCCGAGGTGAACCGGGATATGCGGCGCGTTCGCGATGAGGCCGCCCGCCCGGTCGAAGATGGCGCACGAGAAGTCGAGCCGCTCTTTCATGTTGACCGAGTACGACGTTTTCTCGAGCGTCACGCCCATTTGCTGGGCGATCGACATGAAGATGTTGTTGAAGATCTCGAGATGAACGGGATGCCGCGCGGTCGTGATCGCGGTCGTCGCTGCCGCGGCGCCGGCCTGCGCCTGATCGTTGCGCTCGAGACGCAGCGTGCCGTCTTCGAGCAGGCTCGCCGACCAGCCCGGTTGCAGCACGATCGTCGAAATGTCCTCGGTGATGAGGGCAGGGCCTTCGAGCCGGTCGCCCAACGCGATTGCCTTGCGCGCGTGAAGCGGAACCTGCAGTTCGCGCCCGCCGACGAACATCGTTGCGCGCGCATCGGTTTGCGGAGCGCTCGCGGCGCGGCGCGAGACCATGGTCAGCGCGTTGGTATCGGTCTCGGTCAGGCCGACGGCCTCGACGACGACCGATTCCACGACGAGCGCCTTGGCCTGCATGACGAAGCCGTAGCGCTTGCGATGCAGTGTTTCGAACGCCAGCACCATCTCGGCTTCGTGGCCGAACGGCACTTCGAGCGTGGAATCGGTGTTCTGGTACTTGAGCCGCACGGCCCGCGTCACGCGTGTGCGATCGCTCGGGATGCGCTGTGCCACCAGTTCTTCGAGCGCTTCGGTTTCGAGCGCGTTGTAGAACCCGCGCAACTCGGGCAGCGCGGCTTCTTCGAGTACCGTTTCGACGGCGCGTTCGCGCAGCACGCGCAGGTCCGCGAGGCCCATGCCGAATGCGGACAGCACGCCCGCGAACGGATGCAGCACGATGCGTTTCATGCCGAGCGCGTCGGCCACCTCGCAGGCGTGCTGGCCGCCCGCGCCGCCGAACGCGCACAGCGCGTAGTCGGATACGTCATGCCCGCGTTCGACGGAGATGGTCTTGATCGCCTGCGCCATGTTGTCGACGGCCACCGTGAGGAACCCCTCGGCGACGGCTTGCGGGCTCATCGAGCGGCCCGTTTCGCGTTCGACTTGTTGTGCGAGATCGGCGAACTTCCGGCGCACGACTTCGACGTCGAGCGGCAAATCGCCGTCCGGCCCGAACACGTGCGGGAAATGCTCCGCCTGCACGCGGCCGAGCATGACGTTGCAATCGGTCACCGTCAGCGGGCCGCCGTTGCGGTAGCTCGCCGGACCCGGATAGGCGCCGGCCGATTCGGGGCCGACCTTGAAGCGTCCGTTTTCGAAGCTGCAGATCGAGCCGCCGCCGGCCGCGACCGTATGGATGTCCATCATCGGCGCGCGCACGCGAACGCCGGCAACCTGCGTTTCGAATACGCGCTCGTACGCGCCGTCGTAGTGCGCGACGTCGGTCGAGGTGCCGCCCATGTCGAAGCCGATGACCTTCTGTTCGCCCACGGCTTCGCAAGTCTTGACCGCGCCGACGATGCCGCCCGCGGGGCCGGACAGGATCGCGTCCTTGCCGCGAAAGCGCGAAGCGTCGACGAGGCCGCCGCTCGACTGCATGAACATGAGCCGCACGGAGCCCGTATGCTGCGTGACGCGATCGACGTAATCGCGCAGCACGGGCGACAAATAGGCATCGACGACCGTGGTGTCGCCACGGCCGACGAGCTTCATGAGCGGGCTGACTTGATGGCTGACGGAGATTTGCGTAAAGCCGCATTCGCTGGCGATGGCGGCGACGCGAAGTTCATGCTTGTGGAAGCGGTAACCGTGCATCAATACGATGGCAATCGAGCTGATGCCGGCTTCGCGCGCGGCGCTCAACGCCGCGCGCGTGGCCACTTCGTCGAGCTCGCGCAGCACCGTGCCTTGCGCATCGATGCGCTCGTCGATCTCCGCCACGCGTTCGTACATTTGCGCCGGCAGCTCGATATGCCGCGCAAAGATGTCGGGGCGTTCCTGATAGCCGATGCGCAATTGGTCCGCGAAGCCGCGCGTGATCGCGAGCAGCGTGCGGGCACCTTTGCGTTCGAGCAAGGCATTGGTCGCCACCGTCGTGCCCATCTTGACGACTTCGATCTTGTCCTGCGGCAGCGGGGCACCCGCTTCGATGCCGAGCAAATCGCGGATGCCCTGGACGACCGCATCGCGATAGCGATCGGGATTTTCCGAAAGCAGCTTGTGTGTGATGAGCTCGCCGTTCGGTTGGCGCGCGACGATATCGGTGAACGTGCCTCCCCGATCGACCCAGAATTGCCACCGGCCGTCGCTTGGGGTGGTCTCTCGCGCGGCGCCGACGCCGGTTGCCGCGTTCTCTTGGTTTGCTTGCGATTTCACTTCCATGACCTCGACTCTCCGTCCACGATGGATGGCCGCCGGTTGCTGGGTGTGGGCGCATCGCCGGCCATTGTTTGTCGGGTGGATTGTCGAAGGAGCCAACCCGGTCAGTCCAGGCAGAAAAATAAATCCACCGTATAAGAAAAATAGATACCTGCCGGAGCCTTATGCAGCGGGCCTGTCCGTGCCATCGACGCCTAGATGGCGGCGCACCGCGGGGTAGTCGTATAACTCGTCTTTCATGGCCGACAGCGTGTTGGCTCGCGGCACCGCTTCGTTGCGCGGCACTCCGGCCTGCGTCATGGCGTCGAGCGCGTCGCGCAGCTGGGTTTTGGCTTGGCGCAGTTGTCCGCGGGGCCACCACTTCGCGCGCACGAGGTTGGCCAGACCGACCGGTCCGCTGACGAGGCCATGGCCGACGGCGCGGCCGACGAGCCTCAGTTCGTCCCACGTCGAATGGACATGCCGGCGATAGCCCGCCGTCGTACGCAAGTCGACGCGCCGCCCGGCCGCCTGAAACACCCAGCGCGCTTCGTGCAACCGCGATTGCAGCGGGCTCACGCGCGTTTGCGAGAGCAGCTTCTTGTTGTCGGCCTTGCTCATGCGAACCTCGCCCGTGGCTGCAGTGAAGACTGCGCCGCCTGCAATGCCCGCACTCAATGCGCCCGCTTCGGCGGAGGGATCGAGGCCGGTGCGATGGCCGTGCGCGTCCGTGGTGTAGGACGAATCCGTTGCCGTGATGCCATCCATGATCGGCAGGGCCGTCCCGGTCGATACGCCCGCGTGAAAGGCCTGGACGTAGCGCTGAACGATCTGGGCGCTTTCTCCGGGCTTGCGAAGCCGCGCGCGGCGATTCGCTTTTTCGAGTTGCTTCAAGTCGTCGAGGCAACGGCCGATCAGGCTGTCGGCGGGAATCGCGGCCCAGCGTGCCGGATCCAGCGACTCGAAATCGCCCGCGTGCTGCTTGGCGAGCTCGATGCGTTCCGTCAACTCCGCAAGCCGCGTGCGATGCGGCGCCAGCGTACGCTCTGGCGTCGTCCCGCCCGCTTGCAGCGCGCGGATTTTTCGCTCGAGCTCGGCATGCTCGTGGATCCATTCGCCGAGCGCATCTTCGTAGACCTCTCGAACCGCCGCGATCTGCACTTCGGGCTGCGTCGTGAACGACCGCCTAAGGGCCGCTTCCGAGACATGCTCGGGCCTCAAATCCTTGAAATGGATGCGCGCGGCGCCTTCCGTCAGGAAGTCGCCCCACTTGGTGTTCGCTCGCAGGTTGTAGCGATGCTTGTTGCGCCGTTCGTCGAGGTAGCCCGCCCCCCATTGCAGCGGTACCGTGGCGGCCAATATCGCGGGGCCGGCAATCTGCCCGGCGACGGGCACGGTAGCGGTTACCACGGCGCCCGCTGCGGCTACGCCGTTCACGGCCATTCCCCAGCCCTTGCTGTAGGTCTGCGTGCGATTCAGGCCGATGCGGCGCCTGTACTGCCGATCCGCGGTGTCGTGCAACGCGAGGAACGCATCGGTCAGAGGGCCGACGGCGGCTTGCGCGCCTTCGTCCGATTGCGCCGCCTGCCGAAACTGCGCAACCGCCGTGGCCAGTTCGCGACGCTGATCCTTGAGCGATCTGACGATCGCCCCCATGTCGGGGCTTCGTTCGATTTGCGGCGCAACGACGGGCTGTCCGCCCACGCGTTTGAACGATTCCTTCACGTCCGTGATCGAGCGAAGCGTGCCCGTGAGCGCCGGGTTGACGATATTGGGCGGCAATTCGTGCGCAACGATCTTGGCGACCTTCTGCGTCACTTTCAATGCGTGCTCGGTACCGGGAACGAGCGAGAGTCCGCCGCTGATGCCGGCGGCCGCGACCGAGGTCAGTCGGCCCGCGACGCTGTGCAGCCCTTCGTATAGGCCTGCGTTGTGGATACCTTGCTTGTATAGCGCGACATCGATGTTCAGCGAAGCGAGCAAATGATGCTGAGCCAGGTCCGTCAACAGTGTGCGCGAATAGTGCTTGGGGTGCGCTTGCACGTCGGCGAGCAACTCGTCCACCGGTACGTCGAGTAACTCCTCGAAGCGTCGCTGCGCGGCGCCCTTTCGGTGCAGACGGGGCATGAAGCGGGCCCATTCGTTTTTCTCGCAGTGAACTTCAGCGGCGCAACGCAGCTTGATCGCGGTCAGTGCGCGTTCGCGATCGAGCGGCCGCCGCGTCGCGTCCAAGTAGTCCTCGAGTAGCCGTTCGCGCCGCGTGTGCGCAAGCGGCGGCGCTTCGTTCGTCTGCGCCTCGTGCACGAGCGGACCCGTGGACGCCGTGGTGTTCGGGGGCACGACGGCATTCGTTGGCGTGACCGTATCGGAGATCGTATCGGAGAGAGCATCGAATGGACCGGAAACCGTACTGTGAAACGAAGCTCCGCTCATGTCCGAATCGGTTCTCTCCTCGATGTGGGCCGAAGTCCGGCGCCATGGTCGCAAGTCGGAGAACTGCGCGTTGACGGCGGGCGTTTCGCGGCGCAGCCGCTCGGACGTATCGCGAACGGAAGCCGTCTGCGAATCGGTCGACGTCGACGCGACCGGGTTACCGGTGGAAATCGTTCCGCTTTTCATAGGGGCGATGGGCGAGGGATGGATGGGGCGTGCGTCGAGCGGCCCGCTGGAAAAACGCGGATGCCGTGCCCGACGCGTCATGGCCCAACCATAAGCTCGATCGCCGTGCCGCTCGGTTCAGCGAACGAATTGCGCTGGAAGCGAGCGAAATGAGGATTTGGAATATAGATCGACGATTTTATGGATACGCTTATGAAGTTCTATTGATAGGGAAATCGATCTATGCCGTCAGTGCCGGTCAGTAACGAATTCGATGCCTTGATTGATCGCGCATGCGTACGTGATCTGCGGCATCAAGCGCGTATAGGCCGGAAGGGAGAACAAATCGGTCGAGAAGGCGACCGTCTGATCCGGTTTGACCTGATAGCGGATGAATTGCCACAGCGGCGAACCGTCCTGTCCGACGCTCGCATGCTCGTCCGCGAAACTCAGCGTGCCGTCGGGCGTGATGCGGTACGACGAGATCTTGAGCCCGCCACGCGTCGTGCCGGGCCGCGTCGTGCTGCCGCTCGGGGCGCACCGGGTGAGATCGACCGCCACCGATACGGTTGCTCCTCGCTCGAGCGCCGCTTCGATGTCGGCCAGCGTCGACAGTTGCGGGTTGGCCAACGCTTGCGTCGACCAAAGGCCAGCGGCAATGGACAGCGCTATCCAGGTCATTTTCGATTTCGACATCTTTCCCTCTCAGGCTGGTGGAATGGGTGGTTGAAGCGCGGATGAATATATATAGATTCGTCACTCGAGAAAAGCACCATAAACATCCCTTATGGCGCTCGATAAACATTTCTTGTCTTGTGGAAACGGCTGACCCGGAACCCCATTCGCCGCGCGCGGCGCGGTTTCGTCGCACGGCTGCGTGCCTGATGCCCTTTACCGGCAAGCTCGCAGGGTGCGAATCAATGGGTCCGTCAAGTGAAAATCAACTTTACCGAAGGCAGCAGCTTTCATGTCGAGAAACATGACGACGACGCAGCCGGTAGGCGCGAGGCGGTCGCGCAGAAGGCCGCGCAACGCTACGGAGAGCGACCGGTCTATTTCAACGCGCTCCAGCACGGCAGTTTCTCGGCTTTCGAACAGTCGCCCGAGTACGTCGTGTCCAAGGCGCAGATTCGCAAAAACGTCGATTCATTGAAGCAATTCCTCGAACGCAAGCAAACAGCCCAACACCGGGATGCGTCGGCGCAGATCGAAACGTTTGCGGGGCGCGTCGAAGCCGGTTCTTCCGGTTATTTTTCGACACGCGTCGTGCTTGCGCATACTCAGGGCAAGGAGGCACTCGAGCAACTCGCCTATCGAATCGAGGATCCGGCAATCGACGAGGACAAGCGCGAGCAAATCGTCAGGAACCTGGCGCCCGGGCTGATCGTGTGTGCCGACGGCGCAATCACGCATCTGATCAATTCGGCGAGAGAGATCGATCTTGAAGGCGCCGGCGGGCTGCGCTTCAACGCTAAAACCGAATGGGAACGGATGCTGACTCAAGCGATTCTCGAATTCACGCAGAGATCGTTCGGCATGCGTCAGCACTATCAGCCGAACGAGGTCCATTATCACAACGCATGCTGGAATCATCTCCTGTCGGACTATGGCACGGACCCACGTGAGGACGCATTCATTCCGAGCCTCGGCATTTCCGACGGCGATCTCGCCGCGTGCAAACAACACGTCATCGAGCGTGTCACGCCGGGGCGGCTCGTGCGCCACGTCGCCGAAAACTGCCTGGCGGAGATTCGCGGACGCTTCAACGGCTTTACCGACCGTACGCTGTCGGCCGACGAGGTTTGGGCTTTCTATCGGGAGTTCGCGCCATGGGCCGAAACCGAACTGCGCGAGCGCTTCGGACCGATCGAGGCCGAGGCGCTGTTCGTCAGCGGGGAAGACGAAGATGGAGAAACCAGCTATCGGATGACGCAGGATCCGGTGCTGCTGATGCCGCAGATCGGCGCCAACCTCGTCAAAAGCGACCTGTTGAATGACTTTCCTGTGCGTGTCGTACGTGGGGGGCCGAGCGAGCAGATCGTCGAGCTCGGGTACCAGGCCTTTATCGTTCACGACGAGGCTCAAAAGAAAGATCGTTCGCTGGTGCTGCGCGATCTGGGCTATATGCATGACGCCTTGACGCCAGCGATGGTGATGGCTGCCCTGAACAATACGCCGCACGACGAGCTGATTGCGCTGGCACCCGAGCGTATGCTCGCGCTGCTGGATACCGAACGAGCGCCTGTGAGATGGCTCGCGCAACTGAGCGACCCTGTCGTGCGCCGATATTGGGAGAACAGATCCGATACGGGTGAAATCCTCACGGCGCCGATCGTGGACAAACTGAATGTCCTCGGCAGTGCGCAGCGCGATGCTGTACTGCTCGGCGCGGCGAAGGCCGGAGATGAACGTTTGACGGCCTTTCTGGTCCAGGCATTTACGCCGATCCGCGGAATCGATGAGCGCGGCAACGCGGTGGTGCATTACGCCGCGAGCCAAGGGATGGTGCGGCCGATCGAACGGCTGGCAGGGAAGATCGATGTCAACATGCGTAACCGCGATAACTGGACCGCGCTGATGTTGGCTGCCCAAAGCGGCCAAGCCGGAGCTATTCGCGCGCTCAAATCGGCCGGTGCCGATGTCGAATTGACCAACGAGGCAGCCGAGACCGCATTGATGATTGCCGCGCGCAAGGGCCGCGTCGAGGCGATCGAGGCGCTGCATGAGAGCGGGGCGAACCTGGAGCGAACGAACGTGGTCGGCTGGAGCGCGCTGCTGATCGCCGCGGCACACGACCAGCCTCGAGCGTTGGCGGCGCTGCTTGCGCGCGGTGCGAACGTCGAGCATCAAGACAATTACGGCTGGAGCGTATTGCACGTGGCCGCTTCGAACGGCGGTACGAGGGTTTTCGCCGAGTTGATGGCACGCGGCGTGGATCCGGAGCAAACCACCGCGACAGGCATCACGGCGCTCATGCTTGCCGCGGCGCATGGTCGCGTGCCGATGATCGAAGCGTTGGCGGACGCGGAAGTCTACGTCGACCGGGTAACCGGCGAAGGTCTTACCGCTGTCATGTTCGCCGCACAGGTAGGGCAGGCCGCCGCGATCGACGCGCTGGCCGCGCGCGGCGCCGACCTCGATCTGCTCAGCGACGGAGGCTTGAGCGCGCTGATGATGGCGGCGCAGCACGGACATGTCGCAGCCATCGAGATGCTGATCGACCGCGGCGCGGCGCGCGAGCTGCCTGACGCGCACGGTTGGAGCGCGTTGGTGCTGGCTGCGATGATGGGCAAGACAGCGGCGGTCCGGGCGCTTGCGGCGCGCGGCGCGAACGTCGATCATGCCGATGCCGCGGGCATGACGGCGCTGATGTCGGCCGCGGGAAGCGGCAAGCTGACCGTCGCCGAGGCATTGATCGAAAGCGGCGCGGACCTCGATCGCGCCGACCGGATACTGGGCGCCACCGCGTTGATGTATGCGGCAACCTCGGGACACATCGAAATCGTCGACGCGCTGCTCGCAAAGCGCGCCGACGTGGCACGGACCGACAGCAAGGGCTGGAGCGCGCTGATGCACGCGGCGAACGGGGGAGGACCGGCCGTTGTGACGGTCCTCCTGAATGCCGGCGCGGACATCCGTCACATCGCTCTCGATGGGCGGGACGCGCTCATGGTTGCGGCCGCGATCGATGCTCACGCGTCAATCGAGGCATTGGCGGCGGCGGGCGCCGAGATCGACCGGACCGATGCGTCGGGGCAGACCGCTCTGATGATCGCTGCGGCTCGCAATGGCCACGATTCGGTCCGCCTGCTTGCTGCTCGGGGGGCTGAAATCGAAAAGCGCGACGCCAATGGCCGAACCGCCCTGATCATCGCGGCGGCGCAAGGTCACGGCGAGGCGGTCAATGCGCTGCTGGCCTTGGGCGGCGATATCCGCGGCACCGACAATGAAGGCATGACGGCCCTGCTGGCGGCTGCCAGGACTTGCGATACCGAATTGGTCGAGACGCTGATTGCCCACGGCGCCGATGTCGAACATGCGAACGCGCTGGGTCAGACAGCGATGATGCTGGCCGCTCGGGACGGCGACGCCGATATGATCGCAGTCCTGATCGACCACGACGCGCAAGTCGATCGTACCGACGCCGCGGGGCGCACCGCGCTGCACCACGCGATACAGCAAGGCCAGACCGAAGCGGTCGCCTTTTTGCTGCGCCTGGGTGCCGACGCAAGCATTAGGGACACGGGCGGTTGGAGGCCACTGGCGCTCGCCGAAGCTCACGGGCATGTCGCAATCGTCGACTTGCTGCGCGCCGCCGGCGCATCGTCATCGGAGAGTTCCGATGACGACGGCTCGCCGGACGCTTCCGACTCGGGAAGCGGGAGCGACGACAGTCCCGAAGCGTCGCCGCCGGGCTCACCCCCGGCGCCCGGCCCATCTTCCTCCTCCGCTGAGCCGTCAGCGAAGCGGCAGCGGCTCTGACAGCGCGCGCGGCGAAACGCGGATCGCCGCGTCGTCCGCTTATGTGCCCGGGCGGGCGAGTCCGCTTACGTGAACGATAGAACCTGCTGCGCGCGGTTATCGTTGCGAGCATAGGTCACGCCGACGATACCGTTGATCCCCACCTGCTTGCCTTCCTGCTCGATTTGAAGGTTGGTCAGGAAGCGGCCCTCGCGATACTTCTCGTCGCCGTGTATCGCCGATATCTCTTCGCGCGCGGTACCTGCCGTCTCTTTCTTGCCCAGCCGCTCGGCCATGTAAGCGGCTGCGCGCAGTTTGTTGGCCGTATCCACGTTGTCGCCGAATTCCGTGTACAGCTGCGGTGTCGACGTCAGGTCGCGTTCCTTCAGGTAGTGGTTGACGAACTCGAGCATGCGGGTCTTCTCGCGCTGCACTACGTTCTCGCGTGCCTGACCGCCCGCGTTGTACTCCTTCGGGAAAAACTTCTTTGCCTTGTCGTCGGCATACTTGTCGACGTTTTGCCCGAATTCGTGAAGGAAGGAAATCGGCGCCTGGAACGTGCGTGTCGCGAAGCTCGTCGGCAGCTCCTTGCCGTCCTGCACGATCTGGACGCGACGATCGGCCACGCCGAAGCGGAAGAATTGCGCCGAGCCCGATACGAATGGGGCGATGGCGGTGGTGATCGAGCTGTGCAGGTCGTGAGTGCCCGCCGAAAGCTCGTCGTAGCCATTCAGCGACGCCAAAGAACCCTGGAACGACGCGTTGTAGGCGCTCGAGTCCGTCTCCCATTCGGTCTTCAGGAATCCCGATTGGTCCCGATACCGGATCGTCGTGCCTTGCGTGCGTCCGGCTGCGCCGACCGTCGGCAGGCCCAGCTTGAAATCGCCGAATCGAATGCCGACGTTGCCGTTGACGCTCAGCGTGCCTTGCTTGTCGGTTTGATCCATTTCGTAAAATCCGATCGACAGATCGTCGCCGAAAGCCTGATAGGCGCACTTGATCAGCGACTTGCGGTCTTCCTCGTTGGCCGGCTGCGCGTGGCCTTCAAGTGCGCCGCCTTGCACGAGCAGTTTGACGAGCTGCGCTTTTTTCTCGTTGACGGCGCGATCGCCCAGCACGCCGCCCGACAGATTGCGGGGGAATCCGAGGACCGCGCCTTCCTGATGGACGACTTCGTACGCGCCGCCGACATCGAGTCCGCCGCCCGCCGTGATCGGTGCGTCACCCGAGGTGAAATGGCCGACGCTGCCGCCGAAGCCGGCCTGACCGCGCTTCAGTGTCGTCACGCTGACGCGCAATTGACTGCGATCGGTACTCGTCACCGATTCGAAGCGCACGGTGCGGATCTTGCCGCCGCCCAGGTCCGCGTGGACGCTGCCGAGAAAGTGCAGCGGAACGCTCGAGATAATGCCCGAAACGTTCTTCGTGGTGCCCTGCACGTTGCCGGCGCTATCCAGCGCGAAACCCGAGCCCAGTTCCTCCGCGGCGACGATTTTGGCCAGGATGTCAGCGACTTCGTCGCGCGATTTGCCGCGTAAGGAAGGGGTGGCGATCGGGGCGATCTCGTCCGGATGTTCCGCGCGCTCGAACGCTTCCGCGAACGCACGCCATGGGTGGTCGGCCGGTGCCGCGCCCGCTATCTCCTTGGCCGAACCCGCGTTATCGGGCCCGCCGACAGCGGCGGCCCATTGCAGCAAACGTTGCGTCGTCAACGGCTTGTTCTCGTCGGCCACCATCGCGGCGACTTTGGCTCGCAACGCGTCGTTCGCTTCCGCATCGGCTTCGGCACCGGCGCCGCCAAGTTTCTGCATCACGGCATCCACGACCTTGCCTTGCGACAGGTCCGAGAGGCTCACGGGCTGCGCGAAACGCGGCAACATCAGTGTCTCCGCCTTGGACGTCTGAATGATCGACGATCGCACCATCAGACGCAGCGCTTCCTCGTCGCCGGCGGCCGCGTCCTCGCCAAGATTGGCGCGTTCGTCGATCGTCGTCTGGACCTTGTGCTGCATGTCGTAGAGCGCGCGGCCGGCGTGTGTGCCGCCACGGTTCGCGACACCCATGCCGCGGCCGCCGTCGCTCTCCGCGATGCGGTTGTAAGTGTAAAAGGGGCTCTTGTTCTTGTAGACGCCGACGTGCCGGCTCAACGCTTCGAGCGAGCCCAGGAAGCGCGTCCAGGTGGTCGGGCGCCGCATTGCGCGGTCGAGGTGCTTGCCAACGCTCTTGCCCAGGCGCGATTCGGCGAGCTGGAATTGACTGCGCACGCCGCTCGGCTCACGCGCCTGGTCGGTCAGCATATCGCCGCGAATCATCGAAATCGCGAAGCGGCAACCGTGCGTGCCCTGGCTGAAGGCCGTGCCGCGCGTGGCTTCGTCGGCGACGTGCGCATCGATCGTCTGCAACTCGTCTTTGACGGCGAGCATCGCCTTTTGCGCGAGCGAGAGATTGCTCGGCACAGACGTGTTGTTGCTTCCCGGCCACTGGTCTTCGCCCGCTTGCGCGA
Source organism: Trinickia sp. (assembly GCF_036503415.1). Classification (GTDB taxonomy): domain Bacteria; phylum Pseudomonadota; class Gammaproteobacteria; order Burkholderiales; family Burkholderiaceae; genus Trinickia. The sequence goes on from NZ_DASXWY010000061.1 coordinate 15,552, forward strand.
TGGCGGCGTGGAGCGCACCGTCGGCGAAGATCGAAGCCGGATCGTGCGCGAGCATGCGAGGACCGCCGGGCTCGGGCGAGGCGGCATTGCCCACCTGCCGCGATGCCCGGGGAAACACGCCGAGTATCTTGCTTTCGGGCTTCGTCGCGGCCGATTGCCGTGCTTCGCGCACGACCTGTTGCGAGGCTTTCAGCAACACGCTCAACAGCATCCGGTCCTTTTCCACGACCGAGGCATGTGTGCCCGCCGGACGGGGCGTCTGCGGCGTGAGCTTTTCGATGAGGCTCGTGCCGACGCCGCCTGGAATGTGGATGAGCTCTTGTGCGAGCGCCCACGCCTTATCGGCATCGTAATCGGGGGTGCGCTGCGGTTCGGCGGTATCGCGCAGCGCATCGAGCAGATTCGTCTGCGGCAGCGATTGCAGTGCGATCTGCGCATCGTGCGCTGCGTCGTAGGCCGGATCGTAAGCGGCGTCGCTCGAACGATCGGGCGTGCGGCTGAACGCGATATGCAGTGCCTGGGCAAGGCTGGATGCCTCGAACGGCGTCAGGTTCTTTTCCGCGGCGACTTGCTTGATCGAATCGAAGAGCTGGCGGCGGTTGGTCCCGGGGAGGATGCTCGCGTCGAGAAACAATCGATCGAGTGCGTTCGGCGCTTCGAGTTCCTGCACGACGGGGCTTTCATGAAGCACGGCCGGCGGTGTGCTGCCGGGCAGATTCGCGAGCCGCCTGTGCAGCTCGACGGGTGCATCGCCTTCGCGCGTGACGCCCGTGAACGGTTTGGCGCGTGCGGTTTTTGTATTGGTCGAGATCGGGGTGAGCGACAGGCTCGTCGACGAAAAACCGAAGCCGTGAATATACGCTTCGTCCTTGGCATAGGTCTGCCAGCCCTTGAGCGCGTTCTTGAGTTGCTTCAACTTGCCCAGGCTGCTTCGCTGCGGGTTGGCGCTCGGCACGGGGTCCGGTTGAGGGAGCGGTGCGGTCGTAGTCAACACTTCGTTCTGCTGCGGCGGGACGTCGTGCCGTGCCGAACCCGTTTCCGAATTCGATGGCGTGACCGTACGGATTTCATTTTCCACCGGCGGTGGATGCAACGGGCCGATGTCGAGATCGAACAGATTGTCCTCTTCATGTTCGTCGCCCGACTCGTCGAAGATGGGGCCGGTGTCGTAGGTGACGTCTTTCGCCGAATGCTCCGATGTGTTCGAGTTACGAGGGCTCTCGTGCCGAACCTCGGTATCGTCGTCTCCGGCTCCTGTCGAGGAGAAAACCGCGGCACTCGGCTCCTGGATATCTTCCTGCGCGGTGGATTCCGCGGCGTGCTTGGCTTTGATCCAACTAACGGTCTCCCCAATCGGATCCTCGCGATGGGTGACCGTCGACAATGTGGCGGGGGGGGCTTGCGTCGGCGCCTTTTGCGTGGCGGCAGGAGTCTTTTTGGAACTGGATCGGCGATGGAAAAGCCCGCTCCAGCCTTTCTTGGAACGTTTCTCGGGTGCGCTCGGCGAGACGCCGAGTTCCGGTGCGAGGAAGTGCGCGATCGTGGGGCGGGCTTCGGTTTCGCTCGATGTACCGGCGGCGCCAGGACGGCGCGAGTCTTTTTGCGAGACGATGCGTGCGACCATTTCGCGCACGTCGTCGTCGTTAGAAGGGGCGGTGCCCGAGCGCCGGTTGTCTGCCGCGCCAACCGTTCCGGACACGGGTTGCTGAAAACTCCCGCCCGTCGCCAGTGAAGACTGCGCCTTCGGCGATCGCCCAAGCCGGGTAAGCTTCGAAAGCATACCGCCAAACGATCGACGCCCGCTCGAACGCGAGGCACGGGTACGGTTGCCGCTATCGGTTGCGGCTTGAGCAGGGTGTTGATTTGCGGCGGTGGACGACGCGCTGGTTCCAAACAGTTTCATAGCCTCGACTCGCTCAGGGAGACGAATGAAATAAGGCGCTGGAACACCACGCGCCGTCCTTCAAACCGGGTCTTGGGGTACCCGCGCGAAGCCAACCGCATCGGCTCGCGCGGGCTCGCTTTCAATCAACGCGCTGCGTTCGATACCGGTTCGCCGCGCTCATCGACACCCGCGGCGGCGAACGCCGCATCGCGTGCGGCACGCAGCTTCTCGGGTTCGATGTGCGGACCGTTGCGCAGCGGCGTCGGTCCCGACGGGCGAACGTTGCGCTTCATGAACTCGTTCGTCAGCACATGCTTCTCGAACGCGCGCACCTTCGCGCGCGCGCCGACGATGACGCGCTCGTAGTTGCCGATCGTCACCTGATGCCGTACTTCGGGAGACAGTTTGTCGAGCAACGGCTTATACATGTTGCCGGTCTCGGCCCAGGTTTCTTCCTTCTTAGGATCGAGCGCATCGGAGCCCATCAGAAAGCGATCGGGAAACTCGGTGATCAGTTTGGCGGCCGCGTCGATCGAGGCCGGATCGGGCTCCTCGACACCGTGCGCGTTTTGCTTCATGACGATCTGGCGTGCCACACGCGACCACGAGATGTCCACGTGAACGTGCTTCATCTCGGGATCGCGCAGAATCTGGCGCAGGTTTTCCATGTGATTGTCGGGCTTCGCGACGAAGCGGCCGATGCCGCCGAAGTGCGCCCAGACCATCGTCGTGTTCTTCGCTTCGGGCGAGCCGAGCAGATTTTTGATACCGTCGAGATGCTGCGGAGCACCGAGACCGTTCTTGCGCTGGTTATCGGTCGAGTCCACGTCGCAATGCAGAACCACCGGCATGCCGACGACCCCTGCCGTTGCGATGAGGTCCTTGAACGGTTGAACGTTGTCGGTCAGATTGGCCTGGCGCGCACCGTCGAACTGGCGCTCGACGAGCTCCTTGTGAATCGTTACTTCACCGATGCCCGTGAACGTGCCGGGGTCCTTGTGAAGCTTTTTGAGCAGCGCTTCCGAACTGAGCGGCGAGCCCAGATGCAGGCCCGTCACCATCGGATCGAGGCGGTCGCGCTGAGCATCGGTGAGACCCGACATGTCCATGAAATCGGCTGTGTCCGCGTCGACTTGCTGATTGACGACGAGATGCGCGCTCTTGGCGATCTTGTCTTCGCGCTCCGCGGTCAGCTCGTGGCGCGCCATGCTCATGTCTTCCTTCGGAACGTAATAGTCCTCGGGCGGAATGTGATTGTTGTCGGGGTGGCCGCACGGAATGACATCGGTTGGAATCGGCATGATCACGCTGCGATACACGCCTACCTTATCCATCATCGCGAGCATTTCTTCCGGCAGAATGCCTTGCTGCGTGTATTGGGTCGGATGGAAATGCGAATCGGACGTCCAGCTGCCCAGCGTGGTTTTAGCGCCTCGTTCGAGCGCTGCCTTGTCGGTGCCGTGGGTCACCGCGTCGATCTGCCGGCCGCGTAGCGCGGCGGTGATATGGCCGGCGCGCTGTGCAATCGGAACACGCGACGGAACGCGCGAACCGGTTGTCGTGCTGCTGCCGTCTTCGAAAAAACGTGTATGCGCTTGCAGCGTGGACGCCGCTTCGCTGCTCTCGCCTTTGCCACGCTTGGCGAGGTTGCCGGTCGGCGAATCGGGATTACGGCGTTTCGCGGTACCCGTCGGCGCTTTTGGACTGGCGCTTTGAGCGTTGTCGGACGGCGAAGAGGGAGTGGATGCCGAGGTTGACGCACGGCTGGATTGGACAGTGGTCATTTTGCCTTGCTTCGATAGGGTTGGAGTAATCGAGCGCGCCGAGATAACGGCAACGGCCGCTCGGTATGCGCGGCTTCGTTACGTGGTTCGTAGGAAGAGCGCGCGTGCTCAGTATCGGGAGGCGAATATGAGGGTGCGTCGTCTCGCGGCGAAATTGCTCGTACCGCGGCGAATCGAATCGCAGGCGTGGATGGCGCGTGTTCGGCGATGCCCTATTGGGGGGGGGTGACGAGCGGGAGCGAGAGCGGATGCGCTTGGGCGTCTCGCCGTGCAACCTCAGAAAGACCAACTGACTTGCGCGACCCAGCGATGCACGAGCATTGGACCCAACCGCGCTTTGATGCGCTCCGGACCTTGTGTGCCGAAGTAGGCGAGCTGAAGTTGCAGCGAACGGTATTGGTAGATCAGCCCGATGTCGTCATAGACGAAACCCGAGCCGAGTCCGGCGTGCAGGTCGTAATAGCCGACGCCGGCCGTCGCCGAAAATCCGTGGGCGAGCGGCAGATGCCCGACGAGGTTGTAGGTCAGCGCCAGCGTTCGCGGCGATCCTCCGTAAGCGGTATTCGGCGACACGGTGACAGAAGCGAAGAGGCTCTCGCGCCAGCTTCCCGCGAACCCCACCTCGTCGTATTCGATCCTCGTTGCGCGAGGGATGTGGGCGAACTGATAGTGCAGCAACATCGCTTTCGCACCCCAATCGCCGCGGCGCCATCCGTAGCCTGCGTTGGCGAGGAATTCCGCACCTATCGGGCTACCGCTCATCGGCCTGACGGTCCATGCCGAAACGCCGGCAAACGGCCCCGTGCCCGGGTACCAACTGACCGCCGCGTCGACCGAGGGCTCGTTGTGGCTCATATCGAGGCCGCGGTTGATGCGGTCGGTCGTCGCGCCTAACTGAAAATGCCAGGTATCGGACGCGCGAGCGGCGGGAACCGAGGCCACCAGCATCGAGAGCGCCAGGGCCAACCGACGCCCGACTGGGAGGCGCTGCCCGAAGGACAAATGCGAATACCGCTGCCGCAACCGCAATGCCGTTCGTATTCGAAGCAACGCCTGAATCCCCCTCATGACTCGTACCGCTTTCCTTTCGATCAGACTCTGCGCCGAAGTATCGCCAGGCTGCGGCAACGACTTCGGCGGGCAGGGCAAGGTACCCCGAGCGGGACGATGCTACCTCAAAAACAATAATTGTCGAACGGCGGATCGGGGGGCGGTGCGCGACGCTTGCATCTTTCGACGATTCGCCGATGGCTTTTTGATTTCGCCGCGAGCCATGAGATCGAAAGGCGGCTTCGATATCGTGGCGCGCAGAGCGACGCGGGGATGCAGGTCAGTGCGGCGCTTACGCGGCGGGGCCTTTCGCGCACGATGCGCATCGGCGGTTTCTCATCTATGCGGAGTCTAATACCATGAGCGTCAACCTTTCTCTCGATAGCACTGTCCAGTCCGAGCCACTCGACCTGAGTCCGACGACATCGTCCCCGGTCAATTCCGCTGTGGCGAATTACGAAGCACTTTACGAATCGGCGCTGCAATCGATTCAGCAGATGCTGCAACAAGTGTTCGCGGAGGAGAGCTCGCTCGACGCAGGGAATATCGACAACGGCGGTCAGCCCGATTCGGGCATGACGGCGCAAGGCGCATCGGGTGCGCTGGCTGCTTATATGCATCAGAACGGGATCGGCTCGCTCGATCCGAGCAAGCTCTATCAGATGGCGTACTCTCCGGCTGCCGGCACGCCGTCGGAAGTGTCCGACGCCGCCAAGTTCATGCTTTCGAACCCCGATGTGTTCAATCAGATCGAAACGCACGACGTCGCGGGCAGCGACGGCATTGCCGGCGTTAACGATTTCGACTGGGCGGCGCAAGGCGGGTTGAGCGACGCGTCGAACACCGGCGATGCCTCTTCGGCGGGCGATGCCGATTTCCTGGATGAGAGCGCAACGATTGGCGATACGGGTGCGTCGCTCGGCGCGCAAAGTGCCTCCGGTGCGTCGCTCGACGCCTCGGATGCGTCGCTCGACGCGCAAAGCGCCTCGGGCGCGCTCGGCGCCTACCTGCATGAGCAGGGAATCCCCAAGCTCGATCCGAACAAGCTGTATCAGATGGCTTACAATCCGGCGAGCGGCACGCCTTCGGAAGTCTCCGCGGCCGCCAAGTTCATGCTCTCGAATCCCGATACCTACAACCGGATCGAAACGCACGACGTCGCGGGCGGCGACGGCATTTCCGGTGTGAGCAATTTCGATTGGGCGGCACAGGGCGGCCTCGATAACGTCTGACGAAAGGCGCTCACGGGCACGCATGGCGCGTTGTCCGGCGAGCGGTTCGTCCGGTTTCACGGTTCGTGCGTCAGGGCTGCAACATTTTTCACTGTTTGCGGTACTCACGGGTTGCCATGTCTCGCCTCTCGATCAGCAACCCGGAGAAATCAATCAGATGACACATTGTCAGCCCAGCACGCCACGCGCCGGCCGTGCACCGTTTGCGCGGGAGGCGGCCCTGAAACGGCCGGCCCGCGCGCACGTCGTCCGTCTTTGGATGGCGGTATGGACGAAAGCGGTCCGGCGCACGGCAAGGCCGCGTCTCGTCGCGCTTGTCGCGGCCATCGTCCCGCTCGTCGTGGCATGCAGCCACGTTTCGCTCGTCCCGCCTTCGAATGCCGATATCGATCCCGATGTGCTCCGTCAGATCAACGACGAGGGCGAGCGGATGATCGTCGTGGCCGTTGCCAATCCGAGCGAATCGGTGCCGATTCTGGCAGGCACGACGATTGGCGGCTATGACGGCGGTCCCGGTTATACGGCTTACGGCAGCGCGCGGGAAACGATCGATGCCATTGCCCGGGACTACAAACTCGAGCAAGTCATGGCCTGGCCGATCGTGCCGCTCAAGGCCCATTGCGCGGTGCTCGAGGTACGTGACGAGCGTACCCGTGCACAGGTGATCGAGCAGCTTTCGCATGATCGGCGCGTGAAGATCGTGCAGCCGCTGCAGTCCTTTCGCACCGTCGGCACGTTGAGCAAACCCGGTGGCGATAGCGCGACGATGGCCGAGACGGCCGCGGCGGCCGACGCGAAAAGTACCGCGGAGCGTGCATATCGCGCCAACTATGTCGACTTCGAGCGGGGGTTGCGCGAAATCGATGCCCTGGCCGCGCAGCGCATTTCACAAGGCGAGGGTGTCCGAGTCGCTGTCATCGACACGGGCGTCGACGCGTTTCATCCCGGCCTCGCGGGATCGATCGCCATGAGGCGCGATTTCGTCGAACAGAACTTGGCGACGTTCGGCCACGACGTGCATGGAACCGCCGTGGCCGGCGTAATAGCAGCCAATCTCAACGGCGGTCGCGGCATGGTCGGTGTCGCGCCGCGTGCGCGCATTCTTGCATTGAAGGCATGCTGGCAGGAGCCGGCGTCTTCGGGCGGTCATGCGGCCGGGCAATCGGTGTGCAATTCGCTGACGCTTGCTCAGGCACTTGCGGCGGCGATCGAAGCGCACGCGAACGTCATCAATCTGAGCTTGAGCGGTCCGCCCGATCCGCTCTTGACGCAACTCGTCGAATATTCGTTGCGGCACGGCATTGTCGTGGTGGGCGCGGTCCCGCCCAGTGGAGACATGCATGCTTTTCCGGTTGGCATCGCGCACGTGATCGCGGCAGACTACCCGGGCGCGAAGACGGCCGCGCCGGTCGTGCGGGCGCCGGGTCGCGACGTGCTGAGCCTGACGCCGGGCGGTCACTACGATTTCTTTTCGGGCACTTCGTTTTCGACGGCGTTCGTCTCGGGCGTGGCAGCATTGCTGCTCGCCGTCGATCCGCGGCTCGATTCGGACAAGATCTATGCGGCGCTCAAGAGCAGCGCCCATGGCGACGCGGCGCACCAAACGGTCGATGCCTGCGGCGCGCTGTCGGCCGCAGTCGGCATCGCATGCGCCGACGCCGTAAATCAACCGCACTGAGCGCTGGCCGTCCAGCCGGCCCTTCTCTGCGCTCGCTCGTTCCCGCCCAACCCGCTTCTCTCGTTTCCTCGCGCCCGGATGTATTGGGCGAATCGCGTTTTTCGGCGCGCGAATCGTAACGGCCGATCGATTCGTCGAGGGACGCCGATATTCGCCACTTCCGATGTGAGCGCAGTTCGGTCGCCATGACAATCGATTCATCCTGCCGCTCGTGCGGCATTGTCGACGCGAAACCCGGAGAAGGCGATGAGAACCGATACTGTCCATGGCAGGCGCGTGTCGCGCGTGCTGCTGTTTGCACTCGCATGTCTAGGCGTTTTCTTCTCGGGGCCGATCCGTTCGGACAGACATGACCTGCTCGCGCGATGGCAGCGTGCCGACGCGACGATGTTGCGGGCGGCCGGATTCGACTTGCATCGAATCGCGTCGGGGGACATGCCGTGAACAGCAAGATCACGAAAGCGCTGTCGTTCTTTTCGGGGCTGACGCGCGGCGCGAGCAAGCCGGCGAGCGCGCCGGCCAAGACAGGGACGACGCGGCCCGCTTTGAATGGAGCGTTGAGCAACCTTGCGCGGCTGAACACGTCGTCGTCCGCGGCGGCGTCGCTCTTGAGTGGAGCGGCTCGGCCGCGATTATCGGCTCGCGATCTGCCGCGCGCGGGCGCCACGCCCCGGGCGCGTGCACAAGTGCTTGCGACGGCGCGCGAAGTGGCACGCATCCAGGCGTTGCCAAGCCCGGCGTTGCCAATTGATCTTCAGAAGCGGTTCGATGCACTCAAGGCAAGCATGCCCAAGGCGGGCGGAGGAAACGCCCCGGCCGGGCGCAAGCCGCCGATGACAGGCGAGAAGCGCAACGGCGGGTTGTCGGCGGCCGTATCGGTCCAGGTCAACGTGTCGTTGTCGGCATCGGTTACGAACGCGGACGCTCACGAAGTGGACGGCGCGAAGGTGGAAGAGCCGAAGGTGGAAGCTCCGAAGGTGGAAACTCCGGAGGTGGAAACTCCGAAGGCGGAAGAGCCAAAGGCGGAAGAGCCAAAGGTGGAAGAGCCAAAGGCGGAAGGTCCAAAGGCGGAAGAGCCAAAGGCGGAAGGTCCGAAGGCGGAAGGTCCGAAGGCGGAAGAGCCGAAGACGGAAGAGCCGAAGACGGAAGAGCCGAAGACGGAAAAGCCGAAGACGGAAGAGCCGAAGGCGGATGCTCCGAAGGTGGAAGACCTGAAAGCGGATGGTCCAGAGGCGGAAGGATCAGAGGCGGAAGGACCGGAGGCGGAAGGACCGGAGGCGGAAGGACCGAAAACCGAAGGCGTCGCAAGCCCCATTGCCGACGCTCATCAAGAGCTCTCCGGCTTGGAAGGCAAGGTCCACGACCATGTCAACGCCATGCACAACGCAGTTGCGGCTCATCCGGCCCAACCGCCGTACGACCTGTTCCAGCAGGAAATGGCCGAGCTGCAGCAACTCGCCATCCTGATCTCTCAGATCCTGCAGCGACTCGTGCAGCACTCGGGACAGGCATTGCTTTCGATCACCCGGAACTGAGATGGCCGAACGGCTGGCCGAGGTCGGCCGTTGGCAAAACGTCTTGCGCAGACGGCATGGGTCGAAATTTGCACAACTCGATGGGGCGTATGCGCCGAGAAAGCAGGCGCTCGCAACCGCTCCGAAGGGGAATGAGCGACGCGACCTATATGGGGCTCACGAGCGAATTGCCGCTGGAGGAGGAGGCAGCGCCGACTTGGCGCGACTGTACCGGACATTGACGCTCGACTCGGTGGCGCTCGCGGCGCACCCCGCAGACCGATCGAGCGCGAGCGCGCCGAGGTGACGAGCAAGCGCACTTGCCGCACGCAAAGGGCTATTCGACGTGAGATCGAGGAACGGGCCCGCGCGAGCGTGCGAGCTCGCACATTGCGCCATTACCCAAGGACGGGGCGCCAAAGACTCTGCAATTCGTCGGCGAGCTTATTCATGGCTTTCTGTTGCTTGGCCGGATTGGTCGCGCAAAACGCGCGATCGAACGCATTCGGGCCGAGCGCCTTGCGCACCTTCGAAGCCTGCGCGCGCAGCGCGGCCGCTTGCTCGGCGGAGATTTCCGCGAAGCTGCCCACGGGTAGCGCGAAGCGTATCGGATAGCTTTGGCCGAGCTCCTCTTTGGGCAACGATCCGGTATGAAGCAGAGTCGCGCCAACGAACGATTCGGCCATCGCTTGCTGGCCAGCGCCGCGCCAACGCGAGGTGTGAAGCCAGGCATTCGGTGTCGGCGCCTTCGGCCAGAGGCCGTAGATCGCATCGGCAACCTTCGCGATGGCCTCGGGTTCCCCGCCGAAGTAGGCGCGCTCGAGGGTGTCCTTACCCACTGTGAGCTCGAGTTCCGCCGCAAGCTCGACGCCCGACTTGCCGTTGGCGAGCCGTGCCGCCGCCGATCCATTGTCGAGCACGGTGCCGCGAAAGCGCGTCCCGTCCGGGAATTTCTCCGTGAAGTGCTGGGCAAGCCCTTCCGAAATCGACGGTGTACCGCTGCGCAGAAGCAACTCCTGAAATGCAGGGCTGTTATAGCAGTGAATGTATTCGTGCTGCGTGATATGGGTGGCGAGTTCCTGCGGCAACGTCTTGTCCAAATGCATGCCGACGACTTTTGCGTTGCCGAGCAGCCCCGGTACGTACTGCAAATCGGTTACGCCCGGCATGCCGAACGGCAACTGATCCAGTTGCGGTTCGATCGAATGGCAATCGCTATCGGCCGGAATATGGGTGCCGAACCGCTGCAGTACATTCTCGCGAGCTTGATAGACAGTGGGTAGATCGATTCGGGGACTGGGGACCTTCGGCGCTGCCGCGGGCGGACGATTGGCGCTCGTGCCCGGGGTCGATTCCGAGCCCGACGACGCTTGCCTGCTTCCTTGATACACACCGTAGCCCGCGCCGACGGCCAGTGCGCCGACATAGGCCTTCCAGAGATGCCGCATCCAATTTCCGCCTGCCGCGGCCGGTGCGGCCTGATCCGGCTGAGCGCGCTCGTCGGCGGGCGCAGCGTCACCCGTTTGGGGCAAGCGTGCGCGACGGCGCCGAGCGCCTTCCGGGTTGGGCCCCCCGCTCGTTGCCGAACGCCGGTTCAACGATTGGAGATTGGCGTCGCGCGTGGGGCCGGAGGACGAGGAGGGCTGCGACGAAGTCTTCTTCGTTTCGCGGCCCGATCGCTCGACCGGCAAATCGCCGGCACGGTTTGCGGAGGTGACTTTGGTCATGAATATACTCGGTGGGTGCGCCCCGCGCGGCGCGAGGACGCACCGAATAATCGCTTAACCCTGCGTCAGGCTCTTCGCGTTCTTCGGACCGGCTTCTTCGAGCTGATCCTTGGCCGCGTCGTTGTTGAGCGCGTTTTCCATTTGCGTGGCCGCGTCTTGCAGCGCGATCGAGCTAGCCGTGCTGGCCGACATTTCAGCGATGGTCGAAGCGTTTTGACCAACCGTTGCGCCGGACGAGAAAGCGGACGTATTGATTGCCATTTGTAGTACTCCCAATCATCAAGGTTGGGCCCATGATGGGCCAGAGTAATGCCGCGGCCTGGTGGACACGGTTACAACGATTCATTGAATTGGCTTGCTTATAAGTACCGCTCTCACGCTTGACGCATCGTTTTTGCAAAACAGTCGATTGGCTTCGGCGTCAGGAGATATTTTGCTACTGCTGCCGATTTTTAACCTGTATTAGAACGAATTTTATGAGGCGTCGGCGAACTCTCTTAAATGTCTATTCATGTGTTTGGCATTCAATTTCGATCAGGCTCTAATCCATAAATAATTCCCATCCGCGAGATGGCGAAACATTTCGTCATCGGAAAGCAGGATGTTTTCCCGCCAATAACGGCCATGCTCGACATAATGTTCGATCATCTCGACGAGCCATTGCCCGTCCGAATTCGCTTCGAGCACCCCACGGACGACGAGGATGACGCCGCCCGTCTCGGCTTCCACGCCGAGCTGGGCCTGGTCCTGCGCATAGACGGAAAGATTCGCTTCGAGCAGCAGCCGGAACACACGCAACGTGCGTCCGCCCGAGACAATGCCGAATTGAAAATTCACGTAGATGGCAGCCGGGTCTTCCTCGTAGAAGTCGATGGCGATGTCGAAATCGTCGATGCTGATCACGCCGCGCTCGATGGCGCGATCGGCATCGCCGATGCCGCGTAAATCGCATAACTCGCGGATCAACTGATTTCGGCGTTCGAGGCTCATGAGCAGGAGTCTTCGGAACGAAAAGGGGGTGCGCCCCGCGCGGCACGAAGGCGCACCTCGGATTACGCTTAACCTTGCGTCAGGCTCTTCGCGTTCTTCGGACCGGCTTCTTCGAGCTGATCCTTGGCCGCGTCGTTGTTGAGCGCGTTTTCCATTTGCGTCGCCGCGTCTTGCAACGCGATCGAGCTGGCCGTGCTGGCCGACATTTCGGCGATGGTCGAAGCGTTTTGACCAACCGTTGCGCCGGACGAGAAAGCAGACGTATTGATAGCCATTTTAAGCACTCCTAACGATCAGAAAAAACCCATTACAGGGCGATGGTGTTGCCGCGACCGGATGGACGCGGATACTGCGGATTCGTACTTTCGTACGGGGAACGACTAATGCAATGCGGTACTGGCCTGACAGGTCACGATGGAGATTCGATCGTGTTGCGGCACAATTGCGCCGCGGCATTCAGGCCGTCCGCGATGGTCGTCGCGGATTGCCGAAGCATCGGATCGGCCAGCTTGAGCGCTTGCGACGCGATTTCGGTCGCGAGGCGTTCGAGCCCGCGCGCCGCTTCGCCGAGCTTTTGCCGCTGTTGCGGGGGCTGGTCGGCCAGCGTCTTCACGCTGTCGATCGCATCGATCATTTCGGGGGTCACGGTGTCATACATGATCGTCCTCAGTTCAGTGGATGCGCGGCTGCGCGTGAATCGATGAATTGCTTGGTGCCGTCGCCGGCCTCGACGTATTGGAGATCGTCGACGGCGAGCAGCGACTCGACCGAGCTCGGCATCGCCATGCGGTCATCGGGCGTGAGCTCCTGCGCCACACGCGTGACCATCGGCTGCAGGTCGGCGCTCAGTTGCGCGAGCGTCGTGCGCACTGCGCGCGTGTCTTTCGCCACGCCGGACACACCGAATTCGCGGTGGCCCAGGTAGTGCACTTGCAAAGCCGGGTCGTGCAGCGACTCCTGCAGGTCGCGCTCGATCTGGTCGACACAGCCGAGGTGCCATATGATGCGGCCCGGCGCCATCGTTTCGAGCGTCGTTCGCACGAGTGCCTCGCTCCCGGTGTCGGGTACTACGCCGACGACATCGAAGCGCCCGCCTTGCTGCGTGACGGCGACGTCGGGCTCATGGAGCCGATCGAGCGCACGCTGAAGCTGTTCGAGACCGGCCTGCGGTGCCATGGCGCGTTGCGGCTCGGTCGGTCCCCCGAGGCCCGCCAAGGCGCCGGTGCGAGGGTGGAGCACGGCAGGCAAAGCGATGCCGGCACCGCCGATCGCGAGAACCGCGACGCCCGCAATCCCCAGCGCATGCAGCGTCTTGCGATTCTTCGGCGAGGCAGGCGGTGCGGCGGGCACGACCTCGTCGACGTGCACGGGTTCCGGTTCCTCCACGGGCGCGATAGCGGGCGCCAGCAGCGTTTCGAGCAACTCGATGTCGCTGGGCCAGGGCGCATCGGCGTCTCCAGCGCAGAGCACGACGTTGCCGAAGCGGTGCGGTTTGAAGTCCTCGAGCACGATGGGCTCGCCATGACCGTCCGCGTCGGCGATCGTGAGGCTTGCGTCGTCGTGTTGGCTCAATTGCATGGTGGGCTGATCCCAATCGCTGATCTGAATTTCCGCTTCGCCATCGTTGCCGATGCCTGTGTGCGTTGAGGTCAACTTTATGCGGGCTCCTGCGTGGCGCCCGGTGAGCAGACGAATTTCCTTGGTCATGAACGAACTCCTTTTTGTTGCGTTGCGCGTCGCGCGTATGCGTTCAAACGTAGGATCTGCGCCGCTCGATCAGCGAGGTGATCTTCGCGACCGCCAGCGCGCGCTCCGTATCGGTGCGCGTGCGTTCGAGATTGAGCAGCATCAGCGGCAATAGCTGATTGATCGACTCCTGTTGCGTCGGCGCCCGTTTCGTCGGGGTGCCCACAGCCGCGACGAGCCGCTCCTTGATCAGCGCCAGCGTTGCCGAGGCGCGTGCCGCGGTGCCGGGTACGGCCAAAAAGTCGCGCATCACAGCGAGTACGCGATAAGTCGAGCTCATCGTGGCGCCGGACTCGCCTTGCGCCCGGCGTGCTTCGAGCAGTGCCGATTCCGCGGCATCGAAAGCCGCGATTGCCTGCTCGGGATGCTCCGTGGTGCGAAAGAAACGCTTGCCGGAACCCGTGCGTTTGAGCCGGGAGGATGCGGCGCTGCCGTTTTCGTCGCCGCCCTCGCGCGTATCGGCGTCCGATTCGCCACGCTCGCCGCCGTGTCGCTCGGCGACGCGCATGACGAGGTCCGCCTCTTTTTGCAGATGCTCGGTGAGCATCATCAGCAGCTCTTCGCTGGCGCCGGATTCGTCGATACCGTCCTGTGAATCGGCGCCGCGCTTACGCTTGGACCGCGAGCGAGCGCCGCTCTTCTGCGCTTGATGAACCTGATGCTTGTGGTGATGATGGCCTTGCGGGCCAAACGGTCCCTGCGGGTTTTGCGACGATGCCCCGTCATCGGCGGGCGCCGGGATCGGGCCGATGCCTCGGATATGAATGCTCATGGGAAGACGCTCCGCATGACGGATTGCGCGAAGTGCATGACGGCCGATGCACCCCAGGGTGCCGCCACGATGATGACCACGGTGACGATCAGAAATTTGAAGCCATGGGAGATCGTGGAGTCTTGCAGCGAGGTCACCGCCTGCAAGAACGCGATGACGAGGCCCGCGACGGCCGCCACGCCGACGGCGGGCAGCGAGACGAGCAGGCACAACGTCAGCGCATCGGTGGTCAGGCGCGTGATTGCGTCGGCATCCATGCTTCACTCCTTCACTTGTACGTCGAGATGAGGCCGTGAATCAACGTCGACCATCCATCCATCGACACGAACAGCAGCAGCTTGAACGGAATCGCCACGTTGGTCGGCGTCACTTGCGAGAGTCCGAGTGCCATCAGGAGGTTCGCCACGATCAGATCGATGACGACGAACGCGAGGTAGAGCAGGAAACCGATTTTGAATGCCGAGGTCAGCTCGGTCAGCGTGAACGCCGGGGCCAGCACGACGAGATCGTCCGGCTTGAGACTTGCGACCTTATCCGCCGGCCAGATCTGCTGCGCCGAGCGCATGAAAAACGCCTTCTCGCGTTCATCGGTATGTTTGAGCAGGAATTGGCGGAACGGCTCGCGGGCAGCATCGAAAATCGGCATCACCTGGCTCGTCGCCGTCTGGTCGCTCGAAAGCTCAGCGCGATGCACGGCCTCCATGCCCACGGGCGCCATGATGAAGCAGGTCACGATCATGGCGATGCCGTTGAGCACAGTGCTCGGCGGCACTTGCTGTACGCCGAGCGCGTTGCGCAGCAAACCGAGCACCACGACGATCTTCGTGTAGGACGTGACCACCATTGCTGCGAACGGCAGCAGGCCGAAGGCGAGCAGCGCGACGAGCAGCGAGGCGACGTCAAGATTGCCGTTCATCGCTGGCCGCCATGCGGTTGATCTGCACGCCGAGGTTGTCACCGACTGCGACGAGCTTGCCGAACGCGAGCGTCTGACCGTACGAAACGAGTCGGACCGCGGAATCGGCGAGCGGCAGCGGAAGGTCGAGCACGTAGCCGGGCTGCAGCGAACCGAGCTGGGCGACGCTCAGATTGACGCTGAGCAGCTCGACATGAACCGGCAGCTCGATCGATCCGACCGGGACGAGCGGCTCGCTCGATGGATCGATCGATGCGCCCGCGAGCGGATCGAAATCGTCGGGTTGGGCGGCGGTGGCAAGGGTCACGGGGGTCTCCAGAGTAACGGTATGCGGATCGACGCGCACGCCGGCCCGCAGTTGGCGGCCGCGAGGGGCGCCCACGCGTAGCGAGGCTTGTTCTATGGCGCCGCCTTCGATGTAGGGGTGGCCCGGTTGCCAGCCGAGCAGCACGTCGTGGCGTCGCAGCGACGCGAGCGTCGCCGGCGAGCACAGGCGGCTGCGCAGCCGAATGGCCGTCGGCACCACGATGTCGTTGACGGTATCGTGCGGCACCTGCGCGCCCGGGCGCGCCCAAGCGCGTTCGTAATCGTCCGCAAGAGCAGCGGGGAGGTCGACGACGGCGAGCTTGACGTGGCCGCCGCCCGCATCGACCGAGAGCTGAAGCCCATGCACGTCGGCGGCATGCGCGCCCAACGCGATCGATTTGACCGACGGCGTGATGCCGTCGCCGGCATCGAGGCGCGCGAGCCACTCGGAGAGCCACATATTGGCCAGTGCGCTCGCCCGCTTGGGTTCGCTATCGAGCGCAATGCTGAGGAGTGCGGAATGTTCTGCAGCGTCGGCGACGACCGAAATCGGCCCATGCATGCTATCGAGCGTGACCGTCAGCGGCGCTTCGAACGCACTCGCTTCGAACCCGCGTACGCGCAGCCCGAGCTGAGCCGCCGGATGCGCCGAATGGCTGAGCGCGAGCGCGCGAGTCAGCTGAGCGAGCGCGCTCGTGTAGCGGGGTAGCTTGCCTTCGAGCAATGTCGGCAGGGCGTCGTTCATGGTCTGCTGGATATCCTCGTGGCGCAGGTGCGTTTCGGGCGTATGTCACGCGGCGAGCTCGACTTCGATGTGGCGGCCCAGGGCGTCGCTCAATCGGGTGCGCAAGGCGTCGGCGTTATCTGAGATTAATTGCGTCGAGCGCGCACTCGACGTTTCAAAGCGAATACCGATGGACGACGGCGAAAGTTGCAGATGCAACAGCGTATCGGGCAGCACCGCGGGATTCATCGGCAGCGTGACGGCCCACGATGCGTCGTCCGACGCACCGGACATCGAGCAAAAGCGCGTGATGCGATCGGCCAGCTCACGGGTGAAGAGCTCGCCATGCGCGGCCGTGGCGCACGCATGCACGATCTGCTTGCCGAGCGCGGCATCGTGTTCGGGCGGTTCGGGTTTTTGCGCTTCGCGCTGAGCCGTGGATCGCAAGCCCGACAAGGCGCCGCCGCGCGACGTGTCCTGTTTCGGCTGGTCGTGGGGGGCCGAAGCTGGAACGGATGGCGGTTGCTGTTCGCGCGGCTCGGCCGATACGATGGTGGCTGCTCCCTGATCGGTCGAAGACGATGCTTGAGCATCGGATTCGTCGACCGACGCCCCGTCCCCTGCCGCAGCGTTCGCCGATAGCGGCTGTCCTTGCGCCTGGCTTGCCAGTAGGCGGAAGATCTGTACCGCGGTCGCGCTCGGGGACGGCGAGGGTGGCGATATCGCACTTCCGGCGGCCGCACCCGCGGGCACGATGCGAATATCCTGGGGTTGGCGTACGCGCTCGCTCATGACGGCTCCCGAATCAGAAAGTCAGGCGCCCGACCGGCGTCAGATGCGCGTCCGATCCGAGCTCTTGGAACGAGTAGACGTGCAACCAGGGCAGCCGCTGCTCGATCATCCGCCGCACGTAACGGCGAATGTCCATCGCCGCGATGACGGCCAGATGCTTGACGGGCTCGGCGCCGCAGATGCCTTCGAGATTGCGCAGCAGCGTATCGACGATGGCAGGCTCGAGTGCGAGAAAGTTGCCGGCCGGTGTCGGCTTGATGGCCTGGCGTATGGTCTGCTCGACTTCCGGGTCCAGTACGATCGCGGGCAATTCACCGGTGCCGCCCGTCGCCCGGTGGGCGATGAAGCGGCCCAGATCGCCGCGTACGTATTCGGTCACCATCAGCAGGTCCTTTTCCTTGGGGCCCCAGATGACGAGGCTTTCGAGGATCGCGCGCATGTTGCGAATCGGCACCTGCTCTTCCAGCATGCGGCGCAGGACCTCGGCGATCCGCTGAGCCGGCAGCGCCTTTTGCACTTCGGCCACGAGGCCCGGATAGTCGGTGCCTGCGCGCTCGAGTAGCCACTGCGTTTCCTGCAGGCCGATGAAAAGCTTTGCGTCGGAGCCGAGGCGCGCGACCGCATGACCGGCAATCAACGCTTCGCGGCTCACCACGTCGCGGCTCAACTCAGCGGGCAGGCGGGCAGTGTCGATCCAATAGCTCTCGTCGAGCCCGGCGACATCGCGGCGCGCTTCGAATGCGTCGCGCAACGCATCGGGTACGCTGCGCACCACGCTCAGATTCGGCGGAAGGTCGAGCGGAACCGAGGGCACGTCCTGCACGAGCAGCTGATAGCAGTGATCGGGCAAGGCGTCGTCCACCCAGAGCGCCGTGCGGGGAAACGGCAGGCCGAGGTCGGCGGTCAATGCGCGGCGCCCCTGTTCGAACGCTTCGTCGAGCTTGGCCGCATCGATGAGGGCGGCGAGTTTCGGCGAGAATCGAATCGCCAACGGCACCGCGAACGCCGGTGCTTTCGCCGAAATCGTGGGCGCGTTTTCCTTCGATCCTTCGCGCGTGAGCGCGGGCAGCTCGGGGCCGGCCGGCTCGTTATCCTTGCGTTGCTTGCGACGCAGCGCGAACGCCGCAGCCGCCAGCGCAGCCGCGAGCACGACGAACAGCATCGACGGAAAGCCGGGCACGAGCGCAAAGCCGCATAGCAGCGCCGCGGCGCTGAACAGGGCGCGCGCATTGCCCGAAAGCTGCTCGAGAATCTCCGCGCCGAGCGAGCGCGGCTTGCTGTCTTCGTCGGCCACCCGCGTGATGAGCACGCCGGCCGCGACCGAAATGAGCAACGACGGGATCTGCGAGACCATCGCATCGCCGATCGACAGCACGGAAAAACGGTTCGCCGCTTCGCCGGCCGACATGCCGTGATAGCTGACGCCAATGACGATGCCCGCGAGAATATTGACCATCGTGATGACGAGACCCGCGATCGCATCGCCCTTGACGAACTTCATCGCGCCGTCCATCCCCCCATGGAGCTGACTTTCGATCGCGAGCAGCGCGCGGCGCTTTTGCGCCTGCTCGGCGCTCAGGTTGCCGGCCCGCACGTCGGCGTCGATGCTCATCTGCTTGCCCGGCATGCCGTCGAGCGTGAAGCGCGCGCCGACCTCCGCGACCCGCTCCGAGCCTTTTGCGATCACGATGAACTGCACCGTCGTGATGATCAGAAAGACGACGAGACCCACGACGAGATTGCCCCCGACGACGAGCTCGCCGAAGCTTTCGATGATGTGACCGGCTTCGGCGTTCAGCAGAATCGACTTGGTCGAGGCGATGTTCAGCGACAGGCGAAAGAGCGTCGTGAACAGCAGCAGCGACGGAAAGGCCGACAGGGACGTCGCCTTCGGGATGTACATCGTCACCATCAGCAGCACGACGCTCGTCGTAATGTTTATCCCGAGGAGCGTATCGATCAGAAACGTCGGCAGAGGCAGGATCATCAGCGCGACGACAGCGACGATGACGCCGGCGATGCCGACCTCCCCGCTGTATTGCGACACGCTCGACATGGTGGCGTTCTTGGTCATGACGGTAAGCCTCGATGGGGTTGAGCTTGCGGATTCGGCGCGTCCGGCGGTGCGTTCGGTGCATCGCCGCGCCTTGCCGCAGCCATGTCTTCGACCCAGGCCAGTACCGCGGCAACGGCCTTGAAGCACGATTCGGGAATCGCATCGTCGAGCGGCACCAGATACAGCGCCCGGGCGAGCGGCGGATTGCCGACGATCGGCACGCCGTGACGCTCGGCCATCCGTCGAATCTCGAGCGCATCGGCGTCGACGCCTTTCGCGACGATGCGCGGCAGCTCGTACTCCGAGGGCATGTAACGCACGGCGACGGCGTAGTGCGTGGGGTTCACGATGACGGCTTGCGCGCCGGCCACGGCCTTCTCGGGATTGCCTTCCACGATTTCCTTGGCCACTTGCTTGCGCTTACCTTTCAAATGCGGGTCGCCTTCCGAATCCTTGTGCTCGCGCTTGACCTCGTCCTTGCTCATGCGGTGATCGCGAATGAAGAGCCATTTTTGAATGCCGTAATCGGCTACGCCGAGCACGAGATAGAGCACGCCGCCCACCGCGAACAGCCGGCATAGCGCCGACCACGAAATTTCGATGAGGTCGAGCACGGGTTCATAGGCCACGCCGACGATCAGCGGCACCAGGCCCATCATCGTCTTGTAGAGCGCCGCGGCCAGCACGGCCGCCTTGACGAGCATCTTCGCGAGATCGATCAACGAACGCAGCGAAAACATCCGCTTGAGGCCCGAGGCCGGGTTGATCGCATTGAACTTCGGCTCGAGCGGTTTGAACGAGATCGCAAAACCCACCTGCGACGCGACGGCGACCACCGCGGCCACCATCGCGACCCATACCGGTATCGACAGCAGCAGCGCCTCGATGCCGATGCGGCCCATGGCCCGCCGCAAATCCGCATCCGTGCCGCTCGCGAACCGCATATCGAGCGCGAAGCCCAGCAGGGCTCGCAGATGTTGGCCCATGACCGGTCCCGCCAACGACAGCCCGAGCGCTGCGGCGATCAACAGCATCGAAAACGACAGATCGGCGCTCTTGACCGTTTCGCCATCGCGACGCGCGTCCCGAAGCTTCTTGTCTGTCGGCTCTTCGGTTTTCTCGTCGGACATCGGCTGACGCTTCGTATGCGCGCGGTGAGTGGGAATGGTCGAAGTCTCGCGTAGCGTGCGTTCGGGCGGCGACACCTGCGACGAAACCGCGCGTCGGCCGGCGAAATCCACGTGGGCCGTGCCGCTGGCGCGCTCCGGGTTCGCTGGCGGGCCACGGAATTCGCTGTCTGTGTCAAGGGCGCCGGTTCGGCCCGGATACGTTACGGACGTCGGCGGCGCAGCTTCCGATGAGGGCGGCACGGCTGTCGCCCTGATTGACGAATCTGAACTTCGCGAGGTGTAACGATGAATCTCACGACATGCAGCAATCGCCTGGTGTCCGCACTGGTCGAGTTGTTGACCTGGGCGGCACGCAAGGGGCACTTGGACGAGGCGGACCGCCTGCTGGCGGCGCTACACCTGATGCGTCCGAACTTCGTCGAGCTCAATGCGTACGATGCATGGCTCCTGATTCGGCGCAATCGCATGGAAGACGCGGCGCAACTGCTGCGGCAGCTCGAGGGCCGCGAGCTGCAGCCGCCGTTCGGTCCCTACGTCACGGCGCTGTTGGCCGTGTGCCTCTCGTCGCTCGGCGATTCGGGCTGGCGGATCTATGCCAACCAGGTGCTCACGCGCGACGAGGACGCCGAATCGGTCGGCCTCATGAACCTGCTGATGGGCAAGCGCGAGAAAACCGAACGCGACGACACGCAGACGGCAAGCAAAACCGAGGCGGCCGATCTGCTTCGACAAGCGATGTCGTTCAGCTACATGCGCGCCTGAGGAGACAGCTCATGACTTCCGCAATTGCAGCCATTGCCCCGCCGCCGTCCGTTTCGTTTGCCGAGCCTGCCGGCGGCGTGACCGGCGCCGCGCAAGCCGCGATGGGCGCGCAGGCCCCAGCCGGCCTCGGAGACCGCTTTCGCGACGCGCTCGCGCAGGCGCGGCTCGTGCCCGAGCAGGGTGCGCACATACAAGGCCCGTCGATGGTATCCGAGGCCGTCACCGCACAAGACGAGGCCTTCGGTGCCCTGACGGAAAAGATCGACGCGTTCGAGGCGTCGAGCGGCTCGATGTCGATGCAGCAAGTCGAGGCCCAATCGCTTCAGATTCAGCACGAAATCACCGAGCAAATGGTGAAGATCTACACAGGTACGGCGGTCGCGCAAGGCGGCAAGAGCACTGTGCAAACACTGATGAAGAATCAATGACGGGAGAGCGCGATGCGCCGTGTTCCAACTCTAGTGCGCGCGCTGGCGATTGCGGCGCTGGCTGCCGCATTGTTGGCAGGATGCAGCAAGCAGTTGTATGCGCAGCTGTCCGAGCCGGATGCCAACGATTTGATGCGCGTGTTGATCGAGGCTGGTATCGATGCGAGCAAATCGTCGCCCGATGGAGGCAAGAGCTGGACGGTATCGGTCGATGGCGCGGACTTCGCGCGTTCGACCGAGGTGCTGCGAGCACACGGTTTGCCGCATCAGAAATACACGTCGCTGGGCGACCTGTTCAAGAAGGACGGCCTGATTTCCACGCCGACCGAAGAGCGCGTGCGCTTCATTTACGGCGTGTCGCAGCAACTGTCGGAGACGCTCTCGCGCGTCGACGGCGTGGCGTTCGCTCAGGTGCAGATCGTCTTGCCGAATAACGATCCGCTGTCCAGTACCGTGAAACCTTCGTCGGCCGCTGTATTCATCAAGTATCAGTCCGGCACCGATGTGCAGGCGCTCGTGCCGAGCATCAAGAATCTGGTCGTTCACAGCGTCGAGGGACTGTCCTACGACAATGTCAGTGTCACGCTGGTGCAGGCCTCCGAGCCGCAATCGAGCAACTCGGCGGGCGGAAGTGCGGCGGGCGGACTGCCTGTCGTCTGGACCGTCGGCGCGGCCGTGCTCGGTGCGCTCGCGAGTGCGCTCGCTTTCGGCGCGTTCTTTCTGCCGAAAGCACTGAAAAACGGGGCGCCCGCGCGCTGGCTTCAGCGCGTCAAGGGTAAGGTCCGGAAGCCTGCGGCCGCATCATGAGCAGTGCCGATCATCCGCTCATCCGCATGCTGGCCGGCTTCGAGGCGAGGGTGCTGGACTTGACCTCGGCGCTCGCGCAAACGTCAACGGCCGGCGACGCGAGTGAGCCGCGAACATCGGAGCCGCGCGCAATGGCGCTGAGGATCGCGGCCTGCCGGCACCTTTGGTTTGCCGAGCCCGTGCCGCTCGACGCATTCCTGCAGCCGGGCAACCGCATCGCGATTCTGGCGCCCGCAGCGCTGCGCCGTGTACTGGCGGCACGCGCGCTGATCCGTTGCCAGGACGGCATTCGCCGTTGCATCGACCGCGATCGGCGGCGCGCGCTCGCGCTTGCGCTCGGTGATGAAGCACTTGCACAGCTGCAGGATCGGCCAGCGGCGATGGCGAGCGCCGACCCGTTGCCCGACGATCTGGCACCCGACATCCTGGCAGAGCGCGGCTGGCAAATGATCTCGGGCGAGGGGGCGTGCGGCAACGCAACGCTCGGCAATATCGTCGAGTTGAGCCTCGCCCGCGTCGCGGGAGGCGAGCGCTGGCAACGGATGCTGCGCCCCGGCGCCGACCGGACAGCCAGGGCGGGCGTGGCGAGCCGGGCGAGTGCTGCGAAGCCGCCCGCGGGCGAGAGCGACACGAGCCGATTCTTTTCCATGGCAGGCGATTTGTTCCCGGAGTTTCAATGGTTATTTGGTTGAAAGCACAACCGAAAGTGCTCGCCTTCGATACCGATGTCGTGCGCGCGGACGAGCTTGCACGCGTGACCGAATTGAACGACGCGCTGGGAGCACTTGACGAAGTCGTGCATGCGACGATGCGCGAGGCCACGGAACACGCGCGCGAGCTCATCGAAGCGGCCCGTCGCGAAGCCGACGCCTTCGTCGAGGCGGCGCGACGCAAGTTCGACAACAGCTCGCGGCTCGGCTATGCGGCCGGCCATCGGCGCGCGCTGGCCGAGGCGCACGCGCGGCTCGCGGCGCGCGCCCGTAGCGAGCATGAGGAGCTGCAGTCGTCGTCCGATCGCCTCGCGCGCCTCGTGATGAAAGCGGTCGAGCAAGTGGTCGCCGAGACGGACCGCGACGCGTTGATGCGGCGCGTCGCGCTTGCCGTGGCACGATCGATCGACGACGCGACGCATCTGACGGTGAGCGTTGCGCCTGCCGATGCCGAGAGTGCGAAGCGGCTGTTCGGCGAGCTTGCCCGCGGCGCTTCGCCGCCGCTCAATCTCGAGGTCATCGTCGACGACGACATGGACGAGGGCACCTGTGTCTGCGAATGGGACTACGGCGTCGTCGAGTCGAGTCTGCGCGCGCAGTTGGCAAGTCTCGAACGCGCGCTGGCCAACGGTGCTGCCTTGACCGCCGCAAAAGCGCCGCCGGCCGGCGGCGCGCTCGATGACGACTGGCAGTTCGATACTCCGCACGGGACTCGTGACCCCCATGACGCAGCGGGCCGGCTCGAATCGCGCGACGACGCGGCGCGTGCCAACCGCCACGACCGGTTCGAGGGCCCCGACGCCAACGGGGCGAGGATATGAGTACGATCGCCCACCTCGCCGATCGCCTCGAGACGGCGCTAGGCGCGAGCGCTTCGTTCGAACGGTACGGCAAGGTACTGGAGGCCGTCGGTACGTTGATCAAGGTGGGCGGGATCGATGCCCAGCTCGGCGAATTGTGCGAACTCTGGCGGCCCGACGGCACATTGATGCAGCGGGCGGAAGTCGTCGGTATCGGACGGCAACATGCGTTGCTTGCACCGTTCGACAGCATGACGGGCGTGTCGCGCAGCACGCGTGTGACGGGCCGCGGCGAGCCGCTGTCGGTTCCCGTGGGGCCCGGCTTGCTCGGGCGCGTGCTCGACGGGCTCGGCGAACCGGCGGACGGGCTCGGGCCCGTGCTCGCGCAGTGCCGCGTGCCCGTCTATGCCCCGGCGCCCGATCCGCTCGAGCGGCGCATGATCGAGACGCAACTCGGCACCGGCGTGCGGGTCATCGACGGGCTCATGGCTCTCGGCGAAGGGCAACGCATGGGCATCTTCGCGGCGGCCGGGGTCGGCAAGAGTACGTTGCTCGGCATGCTCGCACGCGGTACCGATTGCGACGTCAACGTAATCGTGCTGATCGGCGAGCGGGGGCGGGAAGTCCGCGAGTTCATCGAGTTGATCCTCGGCGAGGAGGGCATGGCGCGCAGCGTCGTGGTGTGCGCCACGTCCGACCGATCGTCGATCGAGCGCGCGAAGGCCGCGCACGTCGGCACGGCCATCGCCGAATACTTTCGCGACCGCGGGCAGCGCGTCTTGCTGATGATGGATTCGCTCACGCGATTTGCGCGCGCGCAGCGCGAGATCGGTCTGTCCGCTGGCGAGCCGCCGACGCGGCGCGGGTTTCCGCCCTCGGTATTCGCCGAACTGCCGCGCTTGCTCGAACGCGCGGGCATGGGACGGGAGGGCTCGATCACGGCGCTCTATACCGTGCTGGCCGACGACGAGGAGGGGGGCGACCCGGTCAGCGAGGAAGTGCGGGGCATTCTGGACGGGCATCTGATCCTCTCGCGCAAGATCGCCGCGCGCAATCGCTACCCCGCGATCGACGTGTTGGGCAGCCTGAGCCGCGTCATGCCGCAAATCGCTTCGCCCGAGCATTGCGCGGGAGCGTCGCGCGTGCGTCGTCTGATGGCCAAGTACGACGAGATCGAGATGCTGCTGCAGATCGGCGAGTACAAGAGCGGCAGCGATCCGCTCGCCGACGAGGCCATCGCGATGCACGACGACATCGAAGGGTTCGTGCGTCAGCGCACGGATGAACTGGCCGATCTGAACGAGACCCGCGATCTGCTCAGCGGCTTCGGACAGGCGTAGGACGCCCACATGCGCCGATCATGACCCAGGCCGCCTTGCATGTCTGGAAAATCGTGGTGGCCGCGAAGACCAGCGCCAAGGAAAGGCTCGAGCAAGAGCTGGCCGATGCGCGTCGCCATCGCGAGGAGCTCATCGAAGCCACGGAGCAGGCCAACGAGGTGTTCGAGGGAGCGCAGTCCCGACGGCTCGCGCACGAAGAACGGATTGCTCAGTTACTCAGCAGTCCCGACGGATTGTCGCCGCTGGCCTATCTCGATCACGACCGCTATCGCGAGCCGCTTGGACAGGCGGTGGACGAGGCGCGCACCGCACTCACGCGCGCGATCGAGGCGGCCGAGGCGCAGCAGCAAGCCGTCGAGCAGCTCGGCATTGCCGTGCGGCGTGCGGATGCGTCGCTCGAGGCCGCGCGCGAGCAATTGAAGAAGGCGATTGCGGCGGCCGAGCGCCGTGTCGAGGAACGCAACGACGAAGAAGCGGGCGAAACCGCGGCCGCCCGTATGCACCGAGGAGCCTAGGATGGTCGATGGATTGCACGTAGGGCGTGCGCTTGCCGATTTGTTCGGCGAATACGAAGGTTTTTTCATGACGCTGGCGATCAGCGCCGCCCGGATCGCGGTGGCGTTCCAGATCTTCCCGCCCACGAGCGGCGACATGCTGCCCGGTACCGCACGCAACGGCATCATCTATGTGCTGGCGTTTTTCGTGGCCGCCGCGCAACCGGAACATTATTTCGATACGGTCAATTCCGCGCAGCTGCTGATGATTTCGCTGAAGGAAATGTTTCTGGGCGCGGTGCTGGGCTACGCCGCCTCGACGGTGTTCTTCATCGCGCAGTGCGTCGGCACGCTGATCGACGACCTGGCCGGCTACAACAGCGTCCAGATGAACAACCCGCTGCGCGGCGATCAGAGCACGCCGGTCTCGAATACGCTTTTGCAAATGGCCGTTGCGCTGTTCTATGTGGGCGGCGGGATGACATTTTTGCTGGGCGCGATGTTCGAATCGTTCAAATGGTGGCCGCTCGTTTCGTTGACGCCATCGATGACCGATGTCGCGCAAAGCTTCATCATCGCGCGCACCGATTCGATCATGTCCGCCACCGTCAAGCTTGGCACGCCCATCATGCTCGCGCTGATATTGGTCGATCTTTCGATCGGCATACTGGCGCGTGCGGCGGAAAAGCTCGAACCCTCGGCGCTGAGCCAACCGATGCGCGGTGCGATCGGTTTGTTGATGCTGATTTTCCTGGTGGGAGTGTTCGCGCAGCAGGTATTGGGTTCGCTGCGACTCGACGAGTTCGGGCGCGAAGCGGCCGCGCTCGCGGCGCCGGGTGCGGGCCATGGAACGCGATGAGCATCGCGATCTAAAACATCGGAATTTCTTATGCGAGGGATTGTTTTTTCTGATTGAGAATTGTTGTGTACTGCGCTGAGATTGTTGAGATTGCGCGGAACAGCTCTCGCTAATATCAATGTCAGCACTGCATCGACTCAACGGTTTCGCGAGCGATGCGGTGCGCGGCCTAACGCCCGATCGGCCGTGGAAATTCGGGCGAACACAGCGAGTGTCGAGCAATGTATCCGACCGTCTATCTGGCATTGTTGTCCGCGTTGAAATTTCGCAAAAGTCTGCCCCGCTATTGCGCCGCCACCCTCGACGGGGACTTCGCGCGCGCCTATTGCGCGGTGGACGACGCGGCCGATTTGAGCGAGCGCGTGCATTCCCAGGCACGTAACCGCAGCAATGAGGAACTGACGGCATTGGCCGACGTATCGCTCGTGCTGGGCAATTGGGAGGAAGCCGAAGACTATTACCGCCGCGCGCAAAAGATGGTTTGGAAAAACGACGATCAGCTGCGCGTGCAGTCTTGCCGAAACACGGGTTGGCTCTCGCTGCTGCACGGCCGCCTGAGCGTCGCGCAGCGCAGCTTCGCCCGTATGGCTTCGGAGGCCGAGGCGCATGCTGAACAGCGTATCGAGGCCCATATCGGCATGGCGCTTTCGCATCATCAACTGGCCCAGCAGCAGGCCGCCGACGATGCGCTCCTCGAGGCCGCCGAAATTGCCGACCATCTCGATGAACCACGCTTTCGCCTGATCGTCGAGCTGCTTTCCCGGGAGTTCGATGTACGCCTGAAGATCCGCGCTTCGCGCGCGCTCGACGACAATGCCTTTTGGCAATCGGCATTGACGACGGTATCGCTGGCGGCCGGAGGTCGCGCGCAGATCGAGCCGGCCTGCGTCGTGGCGGCCAGCCCCGCGCTGTTGTCGCTGCGCCTGGAGGAGCTTCACTGCATGGAGCGCCTCGCGCAGGGAGACCGCGGCACGCCCGCATCGTTGCTCAATGCGCGCTTGAATCGGGGCGTCACGAATGCTCAACTGACCTTCCGTGGATGTCTCGACACCGCGCTGGCGGCATTGGCGGGCGGCCTCGACGACATCGCCGCGCAAATCATGGACAACCTGCCGGCAATCGGCGACCAGCCGCGGCGCGACTTCGACTACCTCTACTGCATGGCGAAAGTCGCCACGCAACGCGGCGATTTCGTACGCGCGCTGAAGTTCTACTCGCAGTACACGACCGAAGCGCTGCGTTGCCTGCGCAATGAAGCCGCGACCGTGCGCAGCGCGACGACGGCACGTCCGCGCGCCGCGGCCGCCACGATCAACGACGACGTCTCCGCCCGGCTGCCCGCCAAATATCGGCGCGCCTATCGATACATCATCGAAAACATCGACCGCGAGGATCTGACCACACGCGAGGTCGCGGCGGAGATGAACGTCACGATGCGCACGATTCAGCTCGTGTTCAAACGCGCGCTCGGCGTGACCCCGTGCGGGCTGATCCGGTCGCTGCGCATGGAAGGCATTCGCGAGGCGCTGCTCGATGAAAACGGTCCGGCACCGTCGATCTACGACACGGCGGCGCGGTGGGGGCTCAAGAGCCGCTCGACGCTGGCGAAGGGGTATCGCCGGCACTTCAACGAGTCGCCTTCCGAGACGATCGTCACCCACACGCGCTGAAGCCCTTATCCGCCTGGAACGCAAAAACGATGAATATGCCCGGACGCAAGCTGCGCCTGAAAGCGCTCGTCTTCGCGATGCTGATCGGCGCGGGGGTCGCCAGCCCTGACGCATCGGCAAGAGCGATTCCTTGGAAGTCGAACCATTTCCAGTACGTGGCCGACCACAAGGACATCAAGGAGGTCCTGCGCGATCTCGGTGCGAGCGAGAACGTCATGACCTGGATTTCCCCGCACGTGGACGGTGTCGTCACGGGGCGGTTCGACGAGACGCCGCAGCGCTTTCTCGACCGATTGTCCGATTCGTTCGGCTTTGTCTGGTACTACGATGGCTCCGTGTTGCGCGTGTCGGGGCCGAACGAGGCGCGCAGCGCCACGATCGGGCTCGTCCACGCGACGACGAGCGATCTGCGCGGCGCGTTGTCGAGGCTCGGTATCACCGATCCGCGCTTTCCCGTGCTCTACGACGATGCGATGCGCACGGCCGTTGTTTCGGGGCCGCCGCGCCTCGTCGAGCTCGTGACCGATGTCGCCCGTCTGATCGATCATGACGTTGCGCGCAGCGATGCGCCGGAAGTGCGCTCGTTCAGACTGCACTATGCCTGGGCCACCGATCGCACGTTGACGATCAACGGGCAGCCTGTCGTCGTGGCCGGTGTCGCGTCGACCTTGCGCAGTCTCTATCCGGACAGCCCCGGTGCGCGAGCCGCCGACACCACGGCGGCGCCTGGAGACGATGCCTATCGGCTGCGCGATATCGGTGGCTCGGGCGCCAATCCGAACCCTGGCTACGGCGCGGGCGACCGTTCGTTCCCCCCCATGGCCAACATGTTCGGCGGCAACGGCTCGGCGCGCACGGCGATCAACCCGCCGCTGCCCGCGAACATGCGCGGTACTGACGCGAACACCGTCGTATCTCCGCTTCCCAACGATCCCGGTCCGACGAGTACCGATTCGTCGTCGAGCGCCGGTCATTCCGACGAACCGATCATCCGAGCCGACGCGCGCAACAACGCGATTCTCGTGCGCGCTCGCGCCGATGCGATGCCGGCGCTCGAAAAGCTCATCACTTCGCTCGATCGCCGGCCCGGCGTGCTCGAAATCGACGCGAGCATCATCGAGATCACCGAGACGGGGTTGAAGGAACTCGGGGTCGATTGGCGCCTGCACTCGGGTCATGTCGACATCGAGACCGGCAACGGCCAGAACACGCAGACCGGTTTCCCGGGTTCGGTCAATCCGCAAGGATTCCCCGCGCCGGGCAGTCCCGGCACCATCGGGTCGCTGACCACGGCCGCAACGGGCGCCGCGGTGGCCGCGACGCCGGTGGGCGGCGTGTTGACGGCCGTCATCGGCGGTACCGGGCGGTATCTGCTGAGCCGCATCAGCGCGCTGGAGCAAACGGACAACGCCCATATCACAGCCAGCCCGAAGGTGGCCACGCTGGACAATATGGAAGCGATCATGGACAACAAGCAGACGTTTTACGTGCCGGTCCAGGGCTTCGAATCGGGGAGTCTCTTCAGCGTATCGGCCGGCGTGGCGCTGCGGGTGTTGCCGAGCATCGTCTCGGATCAGGGCAAGCCGCAGATCCGGCTCGACGTGCACATCGAAGACGGCAATCTGACAGGACAGAGTGTGGGGAATCTACCTGTCGTGAGCAAGAGCACGATCGATACGCAGGCGTTGATCGATCAGGGGCAAAGCCTGCTCATCGCCGGCTATACCGTCAACCAGGACGATCGCAGCGAATCGGGCGTGCCCGTGCTATCGAAGATTCCCGTGATCGGGAGCCTCTTTCGCTTCAAGCATCATCAGGGGCAGAAGTTTCAACGGCTGTTTCTGCTCACGCCGCGCGTCGTATCGGCCTCGCCCGACGATGCCGCGCCGTGCGATGCGGGATGCGAGCCGACGGCTTCCGTCGGCCATCCGATGACGTCCGTCGGTCAGCCGACGACACCTTCGTGGCAGCCTGGCCCACCTTTAGGACTGCCAACGAGATAAGACCGAAGCGCTGGGAGGAAAACGCAAGTCGGCGCAAGGGACCGGGCGGTGAGCCGGTCCCTTTGTCGTTGCAGGGGCGAAACGCCATCGATAAAAAAGGACCGGCGGGCCGGTCCTTTGCACTGCTCGAAGCGGGGAGGGCTAACGAGCGCCGCTCATGCGTCGCCAGTCAGCATCGCCCGACGCTTCTTCGCATCGTCGCGCCGCGTCATGCCGGCCTGCAGCAGGAACATCTCGAGCATTTCCTGGCCGTTGTCGCCGGCCTGGCCGCCGTTGGCCTGATTGGCCGTGTTGCTGGAGGCGTTCTGCGCGTTATCGGCACGACGCTGCTCTTTTTCCTCCTTGGTTTCGCGTCCCCCGGCAGGGCTTTCGTTGCGTTGCGCGGAACTGCCGCCGCCGCGGCCCGTCATCGCGCTCAGACGTTCGCTGAATTTCATCTTGGACGATCCGCCCGCGCCGCCTTCGAACGAAGTATGCGAGCGCTTGCCGCCCATCGAGAATCCGCCGCTGCCGGCGATGCCGAGTGCTGCGCCCGCCGCGACGCCGGCATAGGCCGAGCCCGAGCCGGAGCCCGAAGCGCCTTCGGGCATGACCTTCGACTCCAGCGAGCCGAGCTTGTCCTGCACCTGGTTGCCGATCTCCATTTCGGAGACGTTCTTGACGACACCTTTCACCGTTTGCGCGACATTGCCATGCAGCGCACCGCCGATAGCCTCGTCGAGCTGTTGGCTGCCGATGTGCGCATTGACCAGCACTTGCGTGCCGACGGCGGCCATCGCCCCTTCGGGCGTCAGATCGGAGGCGACTTCCATCGCATCCATGCCTGCCTTGCCGAGGTCCCCGAACGCGGTGCCCCAATGACCATGCACCGCATCCTTGCCGGCCTGAACGGTATCCTTGATCATGCCTTCGGTACCGTTGACCACCTCGGCACCGACCTGATCGACGCTCGATTTCACATCGTTCTTGACGGTGTCGTAGCCTTTCTCGACCTTGCCCATCGCGTGGTCCATGCCCTTGCTCAAATGCATGTTGGCGAGCGAATCGACGGTGGCTTGGCCCACGGCGGTACTGGCGTCGGCTACCGTATTGAAGCCGTCCTGCGCGGTCTTCACGGTATCGTCGAGCGCCTTCTGCCAATGCCCGTGAATGACATCGCCGCCGGTCTTCGCGAGGTCCTTGCCGACCGTGCTGACGTCTTTCCCGAGTTGCTGGCCGACCATCCCGACGCCGGTCTTGATGCCTTCGCCCACTTTCTGCATGCCTTTTTCGGCCTTGCCCATCACGTGGTCCATCTTCTTGCTCAGGTGCATGTGAGCGAGCGAATCGACGGTGGCCTGTTCGCCGGCCGTGCCGGCGTCGTAAGCGGTCTTGGCGAGGTCCTGCGTGGCCTGCATCGCTTGATTCAAGGCCTTTTGAATGTGGCCGTGAATCATGTCGTCCGCTGCCGCCAGCGTGTGCTCGGCGACATGCGCGAAGTCTTTGCCGATGGTCTTGCCCACGTCCTCCGCGCCCTTGACCACGCCTTCGCCGACTTTGGCGATGTCTTTACCTGCCGTTTCGAGCCCGTGGCCGACGTCTTTCGCGACGTTCTTGATGTCGTGCCCCAGATGCTCGAAGCCGTGCTTGATTTTCGAAAAAATGCTCATGGCAAATCCTTTCGAACGGTGCCTGTGAAATGTGAAAAGCCGGCGTTGCGCCGGCCTCTTCCGCGGGGATCAGATGCCGCTCGCGCCCGACGCCTTTTGCTGCTGCATGATCTGCTGCAACATCTGGATGATTTCGCCGAGCATTTGCACTTCCTGGTTCGTCCCGCCGCCGTTTCCGTTTCCGTTTCCGTTGCCGCCCGATTGGCTGCCTTGCGATTGCAGTTGCTGGAGCATCTGCGTGATTTCGGCAAGCATCGATTCGATCGATTGCGGCTGGTTGCCCCCGCCTGCGTCCGAGGGTCCGCCCGCATCGGAGGGTCCGCCTGCATCGGAAGGACCGCCCGCATCGGAAGGACCGCCGGCACCGGAGGGACCGCCCGCACCGGAGGGACCGCCCGAGCCGCCGCCCGCGCTCGACGGACCGCCGCCGCCGCCACCACCACCGCCACCCGCGCCGCCGGCTCCATCGATCATCTGTTTCAGCATGCTCAGGATTTCGCTGAGGATCTGCATCATCTGGTCGTTGTTCTGACCGTTGCCCGACTGGCCGTTTTGCGATTCGAGCTGTTGCAGCATCGAGAGAATCTGCTGAAGCATCGAGTCGATCGACGACGACTGGCCACCGTTCGTGGCATCCGAGGGGCCGCCCGCATCCGACGGGCCGCCTGCGCCCGAGGGTCCTCCGCCTGCGCCCGAGGGTCCGCCGCCTCCGCCCGCGGGGCCGCCAGCACCGGACGGTGCATCGCCGCCTCCCGTACCGGGTGACGAGTTGCCGCCGCCGCCCTTCGTATCCATGCCGGTTTGCGCGTTCTGCTTTTGAATGGCCTGCTGGAGCAGGTCCTCGATCATCTGCAGCACTTCCGCGAGGATTTGTTCGAGTTGCTGAACCTTGTTGCCGCCCGAGCCCGTCGGGCTGGAGAAATCGAGTGAATTGATGCCCGAGCCGAATGAATTATCGATCGATACGCTCATGAGTCACCTCGTCGTCATGAATGGTGGATGCGCACTGCCTGCCGGCAATGCGGGGTGTTTCGCCGCGCGACGAAGCGCCCACCCGGGTTCCGGCTCGGAACGCAAGGGCACGGCGCATCGCTCGGAATCGACGATACCCGGCGGCCGGCCGTCCGCTTGCGGATAGCGGCGAACTCCACTGGACCTCGGCGAAACGAACTGAACGAACGTGGCCCGATACACGTGCAGCGATGAAGCAGGCCGGCAAGCGCCGATGCGCAAACATCGATCGTCGGTTTCGACGATCGATGCGGTAACGGACAGCGGAAGGAAAAAAGGCGGGCAGCCGCGCTCTTAGAGCTCGGCCACTTTCATGGCCGACAGCAGACGGCGGCCAGGCAGTTCCGACGAGCCGGAAGCGGGGGGTTTGCAATCGGATGGCGTGGGTATCGGCTCCTCGTCCGGCGCGTCGGACGCCGAGAGATCGAGCTTGTAGCCGAGCGCGTAGACCGTCTTCAGGTTGGCGCCCGTGCAGCCCGAGAGCCGCAGCTTCCTGCGCAGTTTGTAGACGTGCTGTTCGATCGAACGACCCGCGACGTCCTCACAGGCACCCCAGACGCTGCTTGCAATCTGCGCACGGCTCAGAAACTTGCCGGGGCTCGAAAAGAAGAGCCAGGCCATGGCGAACTCGCGCGGCGTCAGCGGAATCTCTTCGCCGTCGATCGTGAGCGTGCCGATGTCGCGACGCAACGTATAGGGCCCCACGGCAATCACGTCGTCGACGCGTTCCTGAGTCCGGCGGCTCAGGGCGACGTGCACACGCAGCCGCACTTGCTCGAGGTCGAAACGGCTGGCGACGTCGGTTGCGCCGGCATTGATCCATCGCAGCATCGCCGACCAGTTCGAGAATGGCGTCAGCACGATGACCGGCGTGCATAAGTCGGCGTTGCAATTGCGCCAGGACAGCAGCGAATTGACGAGCATTGAATTGTTCTTCGCATCGATCAGCACGACGTCGAACGCCGTCGTGCGCATTGCGCGAAAGAGCGGCAGCTCGGCGCTGAACGGGTCGACCGCAATCGCCTCGTCGGCGAAACAGTCGGCCACGCTGGCCGTGAGCTGGGGGTCCTCGGTTACAAGAGCGAATCGCACTTTATCCTCCTTTCAGCGCGCTTCGTCGACGAAGCGTTTCGTGTAATAACGGCGCCGCCACTGCGCCATGGGGCATCGGCGTGGTTCGACCGGACGGTGAACATACTGGTCTCTCATGACAGATGTTTCGTTTATAAGACGCTCGCTTGTTGTTGCGGTGTCACCTCCAAGTAGGACGCGCTCCCGTCGCGCCCGGCTTCATGAATGAAGTCTTGTTGTCCGTTAGTGCCGGCTCTCGGGAACTCGGATGCGTCAGGTTCATGCCCGTTTTGCGGCTTTTCACAGTATGCGTGCCGAACTCCTTACCCCGCGAAACGGCTGGCCGTAAAGGATTCCAGCGGCCCGTGGGGCGTCTTGATCAGGAAATCCCTACAGCCGAATCCGTCTTTCCCGATCTAAATCCTGTGAGCGTTGACGGCAAAGTGAGGCCTGCATCGGCTTTCGATATTCGAAACGTCGCAACTTTTTTCATGCTGGCGGGTACCTACAGTGAAATATCGAACTGGGTGGATTCTGAACTGCATGTTGCCGGTCGTGGAGATTTCGATCGGGCGGCCCAAGGCGGCGGCCTCGCGCAGCAACGACGCCGACGACGTCGCGTTGCTGGCGCGCATCGCCACGCGCGACAAGGCCGCGCTGGCCTCGCTCTACCGCGAGTACCACCGCCGGCTCGTTCGTTTCCTGGCGCGCTTCACGCGGCGGGAGGACCTGATCGAGGAGGTCGTCAACGATACGTTCCTCGTCGTCTGGCAAAAGGCCCACGAGTTCAAGGGGCACTCGCGCGTCTCGACCTGGCTCATGGGCATCGCCTATCGTGTGACGCTCAAGGCGCTGCGGCAAGGCTTGCTGCCCACCGAATCGTTGGAAGGCGAGCATGAGGCGCTGGCGGGCGAGCCCGGTGTCGATCACGAGTTGATCGACTGGCTCAACAAGGGGTTGACGAGGCTCACGCCCGAGCAGCGCCTCGTGATGGAAATGGCTTACGTGATGGGATATTCGCTCGATGAGATCGCCGACATGACGGGCTCGCCAGTCAGTACGGTGAAGGCCCGGATGTTCCATGCCCGTGTCAAGTTGCGCAATGTCATGCCGGCGTTGGCCGGTTTTGCCGAGGAAGACCAGTGAAAAATACATCGACCGACAACGGTTGCGAGCGTACTCACCTGCGCGTGTGGGATTTGCTCCCTTGGGTCGTCAACGGCACTGCTTCCGAGTCCGTTCGACGCGAGGTCGACGAACATCTGCGCGAGTGTATCCACTGTCGCGAGGAACTCGTTCGTCAACGGCGTGTGCATGCGGGCATGAATGCCGGCGGCGGCGTCGAGCTGCCCGTCGAGCGCGGGCTCGACCGATTGATGCGAAAAGTCGAGGCGCGGGACGAGCCCGCGGTCCCGCACGTTGCCGCCGCGGCCGGTGGCGCGGCCCGCAGCCGCTGGGCCTGGGTCGCCTGCGGTCTGGCCGCCATGGTGCTGCTCGAAGCGGGTGGGTTCCTCGCGCTTGGCGTATCCCATCAGCCGGCCGCCTACCACACGCTGTCATCGCCCGACGCCCTGTTGCCGCAGGCATCGATACGGCTCGTCATCGACGCATCGATGACTGCCGGCGAACTCCAGGCGCTGCTCGTGCCCCGCAATCTGCAGATCGTCGGCGGCCCGAACGAGGATGGCGTCTACTCGCTGGGCGCGCTCGGCCAAGGCCACGACATCGAAAAGGACGTCGCGGCACTGCGCGCGGCGCGCGGCGTGCGTTTCGTCGAGCCCGTCGACGGAGTGCGCAGCGCTCAGTGACGCACGAGCGTTTCGTCAGACCGTTGAATCGGCCGCGAGGCGGCAGGACGTTTACAATGGTGACCGGGTTTGGGCTGCTTCCAAACTCCCGGCAATCGTGCGATGCTCAGCGTCGTCCGGTCCATGCCGGCATGGCCTCTGGCCCGCTGACGGTCGCCAGCGCGCTCCATCTGTCCCACATATTGAACGGAAAGTCTCGTTGTGCCGCTGAGGACTGCCAAGACGCTTCTCCCGCGCCTACGGCGCCATGCCGAGGCGATGCCGGGCACGCGGCTTTCGTGTCGCGCTGTCGTCACTGCGGCGATGATTGTGCTGACCGCTCTGTTCGCGCCCCTTGCGCGCGCCGAGCACTTCGACATCGTCTATCCGCGGCTCACGGTCATCGACGATCAGCGCGCGCTGTTCGCGAAAGCCGTACTCGATCTTGCGATGCGCGAGGCGCATGCCGATTACACGATTCGCCGCTCGAGCGATGTAATGCAGCGCGAGCGGGCATTGCGCGAGCTGGCGGCGGGACGCTCGATCAATCTGGCGTGGGTCAGCATGTCGGCGCGCGACGAAGCGATGCTGCGCCCGGTGCGCATACCGATCTATCGCGGGTTGATCGGCTATCGTGTCCTGCTGATTCGCAAGGACCGCCAGGCCGAGTTCGACAAGATCGATTCGCTCGCCCAACTGAAGACGTTGACGGGCGGGCAGGGCTTCGGGTGGGTCGATACGGGCATTCTGCGCGATGCGGGCCTGAATATCGAAACGTCGACGTACGATTCGCTGTTTCCGATGACGGAGGCGGGTCGCATCGATTATTTCCCGCGCGGTGTCGTCGAAGCGTGGACCGAATTGGCGGCACGTGGGGCAGCCAATCCCGATCTCGTCGTCGAACGTCATCTGTTGCTCGCTTACCGCTCGGATTTCATTTTCTATACGAGCAAGCATGACGATGCGCTCGCCAACACGATCGAGACCGGCTTGCGCGCGGCCTATCGCGATGGTTCATACAAACGGCTGTTCGATTCGCAGCCCGATATCCGATCCGCGCTCGAGCGCGCCGAACTGGCCCGCCGTACGGTCATCCATCTCGACAATCGGTATTTGTCGGATGCGGACCGCGACATCCCGGGGGAATACTGGATGGCTAACTGAGCCGCCGGTGGCATGAAGGC
The DNA here is from genome assembly GCF_036503415.1 of Trinickia sp. Classification (GTDB taxonomy): domain Bacteria; phylum Pseudomonadota; class Gammaproteobacteria; order Burkholderiales; family Burkholderiaceae; genus Trinickia. Next base: position 52,429 of record NZ_DASXWY010000061.1, read on the forward strand.
AGGGTTTTTCTGAAGTCGATATGAATCTCAACGCGTCAATTCTCGGGTGGCGCCCCCTCGATCGCGTGCGCGGCAGTGTCGTCTTGCGGTTGTTCGTCATCGTATTCGTGTTCAGTTGCGTCGTCACGCTCGCGCTGACCGCCGCGCAGCTGTGCCGCGATTACTGGCTGGGGGTCGAGCACGTGCAAGACCGCCTCTCCGAAGTGGACCGCATCTACCGCGACAGCCTCGCGGAAGCGCTGTGGCGACTCGACCGGTCGCAACTGAACCTCGAACTCGAGGGCATGCTTCGGCTCGACGACATCAGTGCGGTCCAGGTGCGGGAGGCCGGCGCCGATCCGTTGATCGTGTCGGCCGGCCATTCCGTCGGCGCGACGGCGACGCTTGCGCGGGACTACCCGATCATGCGCAGGGGGCAGGACGGGGCGCAACGGCAGATCGGCACGCTGCACGTCGAGGCGACGCTCGCCGGCCTTTACCGTTCGCTCGCGCGAACGGCGGCGCTGATTCTCGTGAACCAGGCGGCCAGTACGTTTCTCGTCGCGCTTTTCATCACGTGGCTGCTCAACCGGCTCGTGACGCGACATCTGGCCGCGATCGCCCGGGCCGTTGCCCGCTACGATTATCGCGAGCTGCCGGTGCCGTTGATACTCGAGCGTGGCAAGCGCACGATACCGGACGAACTCGATCGCGTCGTATTGGCCACCAATGCCATGGCGCTGCGCGTCTACGGCGCGTATCTCGACGAGCGCGACGCCGCGGCCGAGCGCGAGGCAAGGCATGCGGCCGAAGCCGCGAACAGCGCCAAGAGCGCGTTTCTCGCCAGCATGAGTCACGAACTGCGCACGCCGCTGAACGGCATTCTCGGCTATGCGCAGATTCTTCGCCGCGATGGCTCGCTCGGCGCGACGCAACGCGAGGCCGTCGGCGTCATTCAGCGTTGCGGCGAACAATTGCTGGCATTGATTCACGATGTGCTCGACTTCGCGATGATCGAGGCGGGCCGCATGCGTGTCGAAGTCGCGGATGTGCCTCTGGTGGAGGCCGTCAGCGCGATCAGAGAAGTGATCGTGGTCAAGGCCACCGACAAGGGGCTTCGATTCGTCTGCCACATCGAGCCCGATGTACCCTTCGGTGTACGCGCGGACGAACGCCGTTTGCGGCAGGTGCTGTTGAACTTGCTGACGAACGCGATCAAGTTCACGGCGCATGGGACGGTAGAGCTGCGCGTGCGGCGCGGCACCGCGGGCGGCGCCACCTTCGAGGTGCGCGACACGGGTTGCGGCGTCGGCGCCGACGAGCTCGAGCGCATTTTCCTGCCGTTCGAGCAAGGCCGGCAAAGGAGCGGCCACGATGGCGGCATGGGGCTCGGGCTCGCGATCAGCCAGCAGTTCGTGCGCGCCATGGGCGGCGAAATTGCCGCCGAGAGCGAACTCGGCCGAGGCAGTGTCTTTCGCTTCGAGCTGCCTGCCGCGATCCAGGCGGGTACGCACGCGATCGCGTGCGAAATCGAGCGGGTCGCAACCGGCTATACCGGGGCGCGCCGTACGGTGCTCGTGCTCGACGATATCGCTGTCAACCGCGCGATCGTATCCGATCTGCTCGGCAGCCTCGGCTTCGAGGTGATCTCCCTCGAGAAGGCCGCCGACGGCCTCGCCGCGCTGATGCAATCGCAAGGGCGCGGGAGCCCTGTTTCGCTGATATTGACCGATATCGTGATGCCCGGCATGAGTGGGCTCGAATTCATCGAGCGCGTGCGCGCATTGAGCGAATACCGCAGTGTGCCGATCGTGGCGCTCTCGGCCAGCTCCTCGGCCGCGGATGTCGAAAAAACGCTCGCGGCCGGTGCCAATGTGTTTTTACCGAAGCCGGTCGACTTCGAACGATTGCAGGCGGAAATGGCGGCGCTGCTGGGACTCGAGTGGACTTATTCATCGCAGCCCGCGGGGCGCGCGCTCGATCTCGCGCAACTCGCGAGCGTCCTGCTGCCGACGCCGCCGGCGGAGTCGATGCGCGAGCTGCATGAGCTTGCGCGCATGGGCGATATGCGGGCCGTGCGCGGCTGGGCGGATGCGCTGAGTGCGCGCGACACCCGCTATGCGCCGCTCGCTTCGGCGTTGCGCGCGCTTGCGCGCGGCTATCAATCGAAGGCGCTGCTCGCGTTCGTCGAGCGGCATCTGCACGCGGGAGGCGCGCCTTGAATCAGTTTGCCGATCTCCAGCCGCGCACCGCGACCGTGCTGATCGTCGACGATAACCCCGCCAACCTGGGCGTGGTGGTCGATGCGCTCGGCGAGCGCGGCTTTCGCGTGCTGATCGCGCTCGACAGTGCGGAAGCGATCGAGCGCGCGCGATTCTCCCAGCCCGAGCTGATCCTGCTCGATGTCAACATGCCGGGCATAAACGGCTTCGATACCTGCCGGCGATTGAAGGCCGACGTACCCACGCGCGACATCCCCGTCATTTTCATGACGGTCGCCGATGGCCTGGGGGATATGGTCGAAGGTTTTATGGCGGGCGGTGTCGACTATGTGACCAAGCCCGTGCGTATCGACGAAGTCGTTGCCCGAATGAACGTGCATCTGGCCATGCGCGAAATGCAGATGACGCTCGTCAGGCAGAACCGGCAACTGCAGGAGGAGGTGAGGGTCAGGCAGAAGGCCGAGTTCAAGCTTTCGCGCATTCGCGACGAGCTCGAATTGCGCGTGGCGCGCCGTACCGAGCAACTCGCGCGTGCGAACGACGATCTGCGCGCCGAAATCGAGGAGCGCGAACGCGCTCAGGCGCGGCTGAAGGTCAGCGAGGCGCGCTTGCGCGAGATCGTCGAGGCAAGCCCGGTGCCGCTTTGCATCGGCTCGCTCGCCGAACCGCGCGTGTTGTATGCGAACGAGCAGTGGCGGCAATTGATGGGCGTGAGCGAGGCCGAGCAGGGCCATGTCGACTGCAACCTGCTCTACGCCGAACAAAGCGGTCGACGCAGAATCATCGAGCGTGCGCGGATCCAGGGGATGTCGTGCGACACCGACGTGCTCCTGCGCCGGCTCGACGGCACCACGTTCTGGGGCGCCATGACGGCCCGGCTCGCGACGTTCCAGGACGAGCCCGCGATGTATATCGGCATACGCGACATGACGGAGCGCAGGCGCATCGAGCAGGCGTTGCTCGAATCGCGCGAGCAGTTGCGTCAACTGAGCGCCTATATGGAGGCGATACGTGAAGAAGAGCGCAAGCGGATCGCACTCGAGATTCATGACGAACTCGGGCAATTGCTGACGGCTTTGAAGATGGACGTATCATTGCTCAAAATGCGATTGAGTGGCGCGCCCGATCTGCTCGGGAAGGTGAACGGCATGCGCGATCTGGTCGAGCAGACCATTCTGATGGTGCGCAATGTCGCGAATCACCTGCGGCCCGCGGCGTTGAATTTCGGTCTCGTTTCGGCACTCGAATGGCTGGCCGACGATTTCGGCAAGCGCACGGGCATTCCATGCCAGCTCGTGCTCAATGCCGGCGAGCCCGAGCTCGACGACGCGCATGCGACGGCGCTGTTCCGGGTCGTCCAGGAATCGATGACGAATATCGCGCGTCATGCGCGCGCCACACGCGTCTACGTCACGATGATGCGCGACGCACGTGGGCTCGTCCTGAACGTCAGCGACAATGGCTGCGGTTTCGATCCGGCCGCCGCCGGCACGCGCGATTCCTATGGGCTGCTGGGCATGAGCGAACGTGCACGGCTCATAGGTGCTTCATTACAGATCGACAGCGCACCCGGTTCGGGGACTGTGGTGTCGATCAGTATTCCTGTCGAGAATGGAAGAGAAGATGATCAAGATTCTGATCGCGGATGATCATGCCGTAGTCCGCAGCGGCTTGAAACAGATCATGGCGACGGCCACCGACGTGACGGTGGTCGACGAAGCCGCGAGCGGGGCCGACGTGCTCAGTAAGCTGCGATGCCGTGAGGTGGACTTGCTGATGCTCGACATCACGATGCCGGGTATCAGCGGCGTGGACCTGATTCGCCGCGTTCATGGCGAATATCCGGACATGCCCATTCTGATTCTGAGCATCCATAACGAAGCGCAGGTCGTCTCGAGGGCTTTGCGCGCGGGTGCGAGCGGCTACGTCACGAAAGATAGCGATCCCGAAGTGCTGCTGGCGGCCATTCGAAAGCTTGCAACAGGCGGGCGCTTCATCGATCCGACGCTCGTCGATGCGGTGGTGTTCGAACGCCATTCGAGCGACGTGCCGCCGCACGAGATCCTCTCCGATCGGGAATTCGAGGTGCTGCGTCTGCTCGCGAGCGGGCGCAGCATCAACGAGATCGCCGAGGCCTTTTCGCTGAGCGCCAAAACGATCAGCACGCATAAGCGGCGTTTGATGCAGAAACTCGGCGTGAGTAACAACGCGGAGTTGTTCCGCTATTCGATTCGTCATGGGCTCGCGGCGCAGTAACTGCCGCATCGGCGTTCGATCGATGTCCGCTCGTCACCGCCGACGCTGACTCATTCCCGTCCCGGTTTATTCGATCTGGCCCGCCGGGTTGGGCCGTCGTTCGTCTTGGCATCGTCATCGAACCGGACGCGCCGCCCGGCCACCGTCCAGCGGCGCGAATCGGCGCCGACGACGGCGGCCGTCGTTCCGGCGAACGAATCCTGCCTATCGAGGGACGGCGAACGAAGCGTCGAATCCTGCACGGCATCGATGCCGCGCGGTGTGGGTTGTGTCGATTCCGCTGCCCGCCTGAGCGCGCCGAGGGTCCGCGGGTCGGTCGGCATGGCGGACAACCACGCCTCGAGCCGGCTGCTGACGGGTTCGACGTCGGCCGGCAGCGTGGCTTGCGTCAACGACACCGAGGCGACCGGTTGTTCGCTCGACGATGTCGACGTGTCCGAAGGTTCGTCGACGATGTGCTCTTCACTGATGTCGCCCGCCATATGAACGGCCTGAAAGTGATTGCCGAACATGACGATGCCGACGGGATCGGTTCCGAGCCGCGACGCTTGAAAGCGAATAGGACCGTCGATGCTGGGCATGATCAATTGCAGATTCATACTGGCGCCGTAATCGCGGTTGATCCGCTGCATCAGCGCCGCGATCGCCGGCTCGTCGTCGTAGAGCATGCGGTCGCCGCCTTCGATCTCGGGATACTCGCGCGCCATCGCTTCGCGGTAACGCGATGCCTGAGCCGCGAGCAGCGGCTCGGATTGAGCGTCATAGCGGCCCGTCGCGTGCTGAAGCAGTGAAATGATCAGGCAGTCCATCGAGGCATGACCGCTGTTGTCGGCGGCGCGAATCCCGTGCTGCGCGAACCATCGCAGCGTCTCGTCGCGCCCCGCGCCCATCATCATGTCGCGCTGCCGCTCGAGTTCGAGCGGTTCATGGCGTTCGGCTACCGGTATCGCCGCTTGCTCGGGACGCGGCACGAACACGTTCTCCGGGCGCGCCGCAGGCACGTCCGGATGCGTGACGCGCGCGCTGCCGCCGAGCTCCGGGATAGCACGCAGTGCGAGTGCGGCGGCTTGCGCATCGAATGAGCCTGCCAGCCCGTGCGCATCCGCGCCGGCCGAAGCGATGAAGTCGTTCGCTGGGGGCGATCCCGTTTGCGTTTCAGGAAGCGGCGTTTCGGGCGGCGGCAACGCCGATTCGACTCGTTCTACAACCGTATCGCTCCTGTGCGGCGCGTCCGTCGGGGGCGGTGCCTCGGATGGCGGCGGCTGAATCGCGAGGCTCGTCAGCCGTTCGCGTACGCCCGGGCTCAGGCTTTTGCCGAGATCGGCCGCCTTGCGCGTTTTCGACAATGGCACTTGGGCCACTGCGTGAGCGATGGGTGTGGCGACCGAGATGGCAAGGCTATCGGCGAGCATCGCCATTTGACGCGTTCTGAACTTCGCCTGGGTCGCAAGCGGTGCGTGTCGATAGCGCCAGTTGTAATACCCGGTCGTGCCGCTCAGTTTGCCTGAACTGAGCTTCGCCCCGCCGACCGAAACCGTGATTTCGTCGGGAATGTCCCGTGCTGCCTCGATGCTCGCGAGCAACCGGTCGAGCGACGCGTCGCTGTGTCGATCGCCCAGATCGACGAGCATGGCATTCGTCGCCGGCAAGTCGAGCTTCGTCACGACGGGTTCGCCGTCTCTTGCGAGCGTCTCGACGAGCTTGGCCATGCTGGTCTTCTGGAACCGCGCGCGTTCGCCCGCGGAATAGGGCGCGGTAACGGGCGCGGTGCCTTGCGCCACCAGACGCGCGTCGTTCTGATCCCCGAACGCCGGCTTTTGATGAACCCCATGACTGGCCAACTCGGCCTTGTGAATATTGAGCCCCAGGCTCGCCGCCGAGCCGGAGATATTGACCGCGGCGGCCAATGCGGCCGCTCCGGCGTTCGTCACCGTATAGCGTTCACGCTCGCCGATCGCCATCGATTTGGCGAGCTTGGTCGCATCCACCTGCTTGCGCGCATCGGTGCTGAACAGTGCGCGGGCATCGGCGCTTTCGATGGCCGCGAGCGCCTGGGCTGCTGCTCGCAGGGTGTTGCGCGCCTGAACCGGATCGGTCTCGGCAACGGCTGCCTTCATCCGCGACTGCGCGAGTTCGAAATGAAGCCAGTCGCGCAAGCAGGCCTTGACCTCGGCACGACGGCCGGCACGCAACGTGTTGCGCGCCGCGGCCTTGCGCCGCGAATCGCGGGCGCCGGTCCGTTCGACCTCGGTGTTGAAGTCGTGCAGCGACGCGAGCGATTCGCTCACGCGGCCCAGCAGCAGCCGTCCCATGCTGTCGAAGCGCATGCGATCGGGCGTTTTCCACGCATCGGAGACGGTCGACGCTTTGAATTGACTCGCGTGTGTTTCAGCGAACGAGTCTTCGAGCGCTTTCACGGCGGTTTCATCGGTACCCGCATTGGCGATCCCGCGACGCAGCGCCGCGTAATCGGTCCAGTTCCTGACTGGATCGAGATCGTCTTTCGTCGAATCGCGGCGCGCGATCTCTTCGAGCGTGGCAATGAGTTTGGCCTTGGCCTGCTTGCGCACCTCGGGATTGTTCGTCACGCGTTTTTCGGCGATGTAGGTGCGATAGGCTTCGGCGCGTTCGGTTTGCTGCTTGGCGGCGTTGCCGGCCAGCAGGTCCGTCGACTTGGCAAGCGCCACGATCGCGCGTTTCGCTTTGGCCTCGCCGTCCTTGCTTGGACCCGAACCGAGCTGGTAGCCGACATAAAGCGCGGCCACGAGCGCGACAGCGCCCGCCGTCGCGCCGGCGGTGGCGGCAAACGACGAGATGACGACGGGCGTGAGGATGCCGAGCAGCGTCGCCGTATAAGTTGCCGCACCCGACGCGACACTGACGCCGAACGCGCGCTTGTTGCCGTGATACTCGATCTTTGCGCTTTCGGCCGCGGTTTTGTAATCGGATTTCAACTCCATGCGCATGCAAAACCGCGCATAAGCGACGCTGAGTGCGGTGCCGGCGGCACGCATGTCGCGATCGGCCTGCTCGCGCGCTTGCGGTGCGGCATTCGGATTCGCCAGCCGAGTACGCGCGTCGTCGAGATCGGCTTGCGCACGCTCCATTTTTCGCACGGCGTTGCCGATTTTTCGCAGTTCCAACGCAAGGCGTGCCGATGCACGCATGACATTCGGACCTGTCTTCGCGCTCGGCGTCGCATCGGCCTTGCCAAGCGGCATGATTTCCTCGGTACCCGAATTCCGGAACCGGATGTTGGCCGAATCGAATGCCAACTGCGTCGAAAGCAACGTCAGCAGCAGTTGCACGCCGGAGAGCGCCGTCTTCGCCGGCAGATGAGCCGAAGCCGCCAATTGCGCGGCGCTTACCGCCCCGTTGACGGTCGAGGAGACGGTCAGGCGCTGACGATGCAACGCACCGGTACCGGTCTTTTTGAAGCTGTCGATGACTGCGTCGGTGTCGTCGAGCCCTACCGTTTCAAGGAATGTCGCGATCATCTCGCGGTAATAGTCCTCGTCTTTCGATCCTTCCGGCAACAAGCGCTGATCTCTCATCTCCGCGGGGATCGAATCCGGTCGTGCGCGCTCGAAGTTCAGCGCCGTCAGGCGAGCCAGTCCGACGATCGACGGCTGCTTGCGCTGCCCTTCGGTCCAGCGTTCGCAGATGCCGAGCGTCGTCGTCTCGTCCCAGCGCTCGACGCTGACAGCCGGCTCGAAGGGAACCTTCTTCATGTCGAACAATTGCCCGAGGCGGCCCCGCACGCTGCCGCGCGCGGGGTGCGCCGCTGCCGATCCTTCCGGCTGCCGGGCGGATTGCGGTGGCCGGATCTCCGCCGCGGGAGCAGCAGTGGGAGAGGTGGGTGACGGGAGGATGCGGCGCAGGGCGGATTTCATGTTGGCGATGCAGGGGGGGATTCGCGACCCATGCTAGGAAAGTGATATTGCAATTCCGGTGGCCGCGGCGAAACGCCGTGCCCGACAGCGAAATCGATATTCAGCGTGCGCTCGTCAACGGTGCGCGGAAATAACGCCACCATCCCCGCACCATACGGACGAGCGAGGGCAGGCTGCCGAACGCGAACCGGGCGGCATCGATCGATGCGGCGCGCCAGCTCAGCGCACCCGAGCGGATATCGCAGCGGCACAACGCGAACGTATAGCGCAACTCGTCGACCAAAAGATATCCCGTAGCGAGGAGCAAGGCCAACCTCAGCGTCCATCGGTTCAGTCCCGCGTGCGCGGCGACATCGATAGCAACATCGCGATGCCCGAGTTCCTCGCGCGCATGCCAGCGCCACAGCTTCGCCGCGTGCGATTGCCCATCGATCAGCAAGGTGCCGTGAGAGACGACCTCTTCGGAGAGTACGGCGGTCAAGTGCTCGAATGCGGCGACGAGCGCTATCTTCATCGGCAAATCGAGCCGCTCGAGTTCAGCCGTCACGCGGTTTGCCCGCTCGGCGACGGCCTGCGCGCCTGGCAGGCCCCCAATCAGCGCATCGTTGTAACGCACGTGCGCTTGCCGATGCGCGCGCTCTTCGCGAACGAAACGCTCGACTTCGCTGTGCAGCCTGGTGTCGATAGGCGCGGGACAACGCGTACGCCACGTTTCGAGCGTGTCGATGAGAAAGGCCTCGCCGGCGGGGAGGATCAACGAAAGCGCGTCGAAGAACCGGCTGCGCACGAGTGTGCCATTCCAGAACAGCGGTTTGCCGCGGCGGGCGGAAGCATCGTAAGTCGGCGTCATGTCCGGCGTCCCGGTTGTGCGCGAATCGGCACGTTCGCGTTCGCGCGGGAGCCTCGATCCGTCAGCCACAACCTGGGGCCGTCCGTTAGCCAACGGCGCACGAACGCGATATAGCCGATTGGCGCCGCGGTGGGATCCGTTTCGAGCCGACGCGCCACCTCGAACCATCGCAAGGCAGGTTCGCAGTGGTGCGTTCGGTGCAGCGACCGGTGCAGCAGGACCCAGCCGAGGCCGAACGGAAGCGCAATGTCGTTCGCGATCGAGCCCTGCGGACGCCGGCACGAGGCGGGGGCAATCGCCACGCCATAGTGCTCGGCCTGCGTGAGGATGAAATCGAACCATGCCGACAGTGCGAGCGGAATCAGATAAGCGACAGCGATGGTGCGTGGCGCGTAGCGCAGCCCGACCACAATCGATAGCGCAAATACGACCCACCAGACGAAGGCTGCGTTGCGCCGGGCGCGTTTGGCCCGCGGCACCATCGACCATCCCGTTCGCGTCAGATGCCAGGCGACCCAAGGCACCTCGAGCGGGGCCAGCAGCCAGATCCAGCGCGTGCGCCAGCTTCGAGCATAGAGCGGCCCTTCGGGATCGGCCTCGGTGCAGGGGAGGGGATGGTGTGCCAGATGAAAGTAACGGAAGGCAAAAAAGTTCTGCCCGACCAGCGCCGCGCATGCGGTGCCTATCGCGTCGCTCACGTTGCGATTACCGATGAACGTCCCGTGCGCGCACAGATGCTTGGCTTCTTGACACCCGGTCAGCAGGAGCCCTTGGAGCAGCATCAGCGGAGCGAGGAACCACGGGTTGGTGCAGATCGAAATCAGAATCGTATTGACGAGGACGGACGACAAAAACAATGCGCTGGGCCAATCGCTGTACGTGCGCGGCCGAACGCGTCCGGTCGTGGAGTGCGTGGCGGATCGAGTCATAGCAATGCGGCGAGCGGGTGGGCGATGCGTTGTATCGTAGGCAGCGCAAGCGCAGACCAAACCGGACGCAGTATCGACAAAGGAACCGTTCCTCGCAGGAGCACCCCGTAATCGAGCGATCGCTCATGCGGGAAATAGTCCCGCTTGATCGAGACGATCCTGTCGAAGCCGCGCGAGGCGTAGTAGCGCAACTGCGGATCGAGGGGCAGGCCGCGGCGCCGGGCATGGACGTAGTCTTCGACGTGCCCTTCGGGATGAGCCGCCATCCAGTCGCGCAGACCGGGCACCGGAGAGCCGAGATAGATGTACCGCCAGCCGCGCTTGAGTGCGTAGGGCCAAAAAAATTTCAGTAATGCAGTGACACCGGCTTGATCGCGGCTCGTGAGGCTGATGCCGAATAGCGTCGTCCCTGTGGCAGGGGAGGGCAGTAATGTGCAGTCTTCCCAGCTCGTGACACAGCGGTGGAAGTCGTCGGCGACGGGCCGCATGAACAGCGAGGCGAGCAGTCGGCCGGATCGCGAGCAAAAGGCGCCGACGGCCAGATCGGGATGCGCGTCGATTCGCGCCTGGAGTTGGGCGCGCGACGCAGCCTGCACATCGGTCCACTTTTCCTGCTCCAACTCGAGCAGCGCGGGTAAGTCGCGGTCGGTCAAAAAGCGCGCGTGCACGCGCTCATCGGCTAAAGGGCGAATTGCAATCTGCGAGAGAAAACGAAATGTCTGATCCATAAAGTTTCTTTGTAGCGGCTATTCGAAAAGTTTGTACGATTCATGCAAATCGAATTAGCGCTATTTCGCAGAATGTCTATGTCATGGTCGTGACAGGGAACGACCGATGCTTTGGCGGACGATGTCCTCGCGCCATGACCGCGGGATGCTCCGATGCGCTCGCGATCCTTTTTTAATAAGTTTTTATTCGCTGAGCTACGGGGTCGGTCGATCGTGCGCATTGAGCGTATCGCGCGGACGGTGTATAAACATCGGTGCCATAGGAGATGCGATGACGCCCGCTGCGCTGCCCCTTTCCCGCATTCACCACGTTGCGATTATTTGCTCGGACTATGAGCGGTCGAAGCGTTTTTACACGCAGACGTTGGGGTTGCGCGTCATTCGCGAAACATGGCGGGGGGAACGCCGTTCGTGGAAACTCGATCTCGAAGTCGGCGAGTATGGCCAGATCGAGTTGTTTTCGTTTCCAGAGGCTCCGCCGAGGCCGTCGTATCCCGAGGCCCGGGGATTGCGCCATCTCGCTTTTGCGACAGACGATCTCGATGCGTGCGTCTCGTCGCTCACCGCGGCGGGTGTAGCGGTGGAGCCGGTCAGGCTCGACGAGCTGACCGGCAAGCGCTTCGTGTTCTTCAGCGATCCGGACGGCTTGCCGCTCGAACTTTACGAAGCATAGATCAGCGTCGGGCTGCCGATCGTTCGTGCTCCTGAGTATCGAGCAATACACCGCCCGCGGCGGAGAAGAGCACGATCATGATCGTGCCGACGATCCACGAGAAGTACCACGCGCCATAATTGCCCACGATGACACCGATCACGATCGCCGCGACGACGGCGGCCAGCATCACGGCGAATTGCAAAAACGTCTTCATGATTTACCCCATTAATAAGCGTGCGGATCGGCTTCGACATGTTCTGCCTTCACCTTGCCGCGCATGATGTAAAACGCCCAACTGGTATAGGCGACAATGGCCGGGACGAAAATAGCGGCCCAGCCCGCCATCCAGATCAGCGTATGGCGGCTCGACACCGAGTTCCAGACCGTGAGGCTCTGCGACGGGTGGCTCGATGACGGCAAGAGGAACGGAAACATGCTGACGCCGACCGTGCCGATGACGCCGATCCATGCGAGCGCGCCGCACCACCAGGCGAGTGTCGCGCGGCGCGCGCGCAGCGCAAAAAAGCCCAGCGTCATGCCGAAGTACGCGAGTGCCGGTACGAACCAAAGCGCGGGAACGGCGCGGTAGTTATCGAACCAGCCCGCGCTGACGAGCACCGCGGTTTGTTGCAGCGGGGTTTGCGCCAAGCCGGGCGCCGGTGCCTGTACGAGCCGATAGCCGTTCAGATGGATCATCCACCATCCGCCGATCGTGAACAGCGTGAATGCGATCGCAATGCCGACCGTGGCGGCGCGGCGCGCACGCGCTTGCAGGGGCCCGGGCTCCGAGCGTCCTGTGAGCATCACGCCGCCCATATAGACGGCAAGCGAGAGCGAAAGAATGCCGCACATCACCGCGAACGGATTCAGCAGCGAGACGAAGCTGCCGGTGTAGTGCGACGTGAGATCCCAGTCGAAATGAAAGGGCACGCCCCGCAGCATATTGCCGACACCCGCGCCGTAGACGATCATCGGCACCGTGCCGCTCACGACGAGCGCCCAGTCCCACACGTTGCGCCAGGCAGCCGTCGGCAGTTTGCTGCGGTACTCGAAGCCGAGCGGCCGCAGGATCATCGTCCAGAGCAGCAACAGCATGACGATGTAAAGGCCCGAGAACGCAGTCGCATAGAGCAGCGGGAATGCGGCGAAAACCGCCCCGCCGCCGAGAACGAACCAGACCTGGTTGCCGTCCCAGTGTGGCGCAACGATATTGAGCGCGATGCGCCGTTCGGTGTCGGTGCGCCCGACATAGCGCAGCAGCGCGCCGACGCCCATGTCCATGCCCACCATGATGCCGAGCCCCATCAGCAGCACGCCGAGCACCAGCCACCAGAGCACCTTGAAGACTAGATAGAGTTCCATCTCGCAGTCCTTTTTATCGTGCCGGCGCAGCGGTTGCGCCGGTTCGAACCGCCGCCGGCTCCGTGATGGCGGGTGCCGTATCGCTGCCATGTGGCGCGTCGGGACCTTGGCGGATCGCTCTCACCATCAGGAACGCCTCGATGACGATGAATACCGAATAGAGCAGCAAGAAGCCGGCGAGCGAAAAGATCATGTATCCGACGCTGTGGCTGGACGCCGACATCCAGGTGGGTAACACACCATAGACCGACCACGGCTGGCGTCCGACCTCGGCGGTGATCCAGCCGGTTTCGCACGCGATGAACGGAACCGGGATCATCCATGGCGCGAGCGTGAGAAACCGGCGCCGGCGATGCACGTCCCCGCGCAATGACAAGATGACGGCGATCACGAAGTAGGCCAGCATCGAAATGCCGCAGGCCACCATGATGCGAAACATCCAGAACATCAGGAATACGTTCGGTACCGTGTCTTTCGAGGCCTTCGCGATATCGGCTTCGGTCGCTCGCTCGACGTCCTGGCCAGCCGCATAGCGCTTCACGAGAAACCCATAGCCGAGATCGGCCTTGTGTGCCTCGAACTGCGCGAGCGCAGCGGCGTTGGTCGGATCGGCGCTCAACACCTTCAATGCGGCGACAGCGGGAATGCCGTTTCTGATCCGTTTCACCGCATCGGCTTCGATGCGGTCCACGCCCGGCACCGTCGTATCGAACGTGTGCGTGAGAAGTGGCGTGAGCACATACGGGATCTGCAGACTCCAGGCGTTGCGGCGCTCGCTGTTCAGCGGCCATGCCGCGACGTTGAAAGGCGCCGGTGCGGGCTCGGTTTGCCAGAGCGCTTCCATTGCCGCCAGCTTCGATGGTTGGGCATGGCCGCCCACGAAGCCTAGCGCATCGCCGAGCGTAATGACGCCGGCTACCGAGAGCACGCCGAACAGACTGGCCATCCGAAACGAGCGCTTGGCGAGCTCCATATGCCTGCCGCGCAGCATGTAGTAGGCGCTGATGCCCGTCACGAAGATGGCGGCGGTCACATAGCCGGCAATGCTCGTATGCACGAACTTGGTTTGCGCATCTTCGCTGAAAATCAACGCACTGAAGCTTTGCAGTTCCATGCGCATCGTCACGGGATTGAAGGCGGCCCCTTGCGGGTTCTGCATGAAACCGTTGGCCACGAGAATCCAGAGCGCCGAGAGATTCGAGCCGAGTGCGACGAGATAGGTGACGGCGAGATGCTTGCCTTTCGAAAGCCGCTCCCAGCCAAAGGCCATGAGGCCGACGAACGTCGATTCCATGAAGAATGCCATCAGGCCTTCGATGGCGAGCGGCGCACCGAAGATATCGCCAACGAAGCCCGAGTAGAACGACCAGTTGGTGCCGAACTCGAACTCCATCGTGAGACCGGTCGCCACGCCGAGCGCGAAATTGATCAGAAAGAGCTTGCCCCAGAACTGGGTGATATCGCGGTAGATCGGCTTTCCGGTGATGACATAGACGGTCTCCATGACCGCCAGAAGAAACGACAGCCCCAATGTGAGCGGGACGAACAGAAAGTGATAGAGCGCAGTCGCGGCGAACTGAAGCCGCGAAAGCTCGACCACGGTATTGCTGATCATGTGAAGCTCCGGTAATAGGCGTTGCCGAATCGTGCGAATGGTGCGAACCGTGTGTCGGCAAAGACCCGGCACGAACGCGCGAACGCAACACGTTCGACTGTTATTGATTTTAATTAAGCGCCGCTGGATTTCTTGCGGCATACCGTCGCAAGATCCACGCAAACACGGGGCTCGGCGCGCCTCCGCGCGCCGGGCATCGTTTCGCGCGAGCGTGGTTCTGTTATGGTGCGTGCGGGTACGGTTGCATCGTTCTTCGCAATGGGTGCGACATCGTGCCGCGATGTTTTTATATGTTCGAGCTTCAAGAGCATGAGCCCCGATTCTCAGTTGAAAAAGACCTTGGATGCATGGCTTGCGCGGCGCGCGGACGGTATACGTGCGCCCCTCAGGATGGCCGTCGCAATGGGACTGACGGCAGGAGTCGCCGTGATCGCACAGGCGGCGTTGTTGGCGTGGATCGTCAACGCGGTCATCCTCCGCGGCGCGGCGCTCGCGACAGTGTGGCCGGCACTGGCGGCCATGCTGCCGGCGATCGGTTTGCGCTTCGTCGCCGTGCAGGCGGCGCAGCGATATGCGTTCGCCGGCGCGGCGACCGTGCGCGCCGCGTTGCGCGCGGAGCTCGTTCGCAAGATCCAGGCGCTCGGTCCCGCATGGCTCGCGAACGAGTCGAGCGGTGCGTTATCGAGCCATCTCGTCACGGGAGTGGAGGCGCTCGAGGGCTACTATGCACGCTGGCTTCCGCAGCGCGCGTTGAGCGCACTCTTGCCGCTCGCGCTCGTCGTCGTGATATTTCCGCTCGACTGGGTATCGGGTCTCGTGCTCGTATTGACTGCGCCGCTCATCCCGCTTTTCATGACGCTGCTCGGCAAGGATGCGGTGGCCGCGAACCAGCGCCAGTGGCGCCGGCTCGCGCGCTTGAGCGCACGCCTGCTCGACACCCTCGCGGGCCTCGCGACGCTCAAGCGTTTCAACGCCAGTCGGCGCGAAGCGGAAATCGTCGCCCGCGTGTCCGAGTCGTATCGGCACAGTACGATGCAGGTCTTGCGGATCGCGTTTTTGTCCTCGGTGGCGCTCGAATTTCTGTCGACGGTCAGCATTGCGATCGTCGCCGTGCTGATCGGCTTCAATCTGCTCTATGCGAAGGTGCATTTCCAGCCGGTGTTCTTCGTGTTGCTGCTTGCCCCTGAGTTCTATCTGCCGTTGCGTACGCTCGGCACGCACTATCACGCCCGCATGGAGGCCATTGCGGCCGCGGAGCGTATCGTCGACATCCTGAGTGCACCGTTACCGGAGCGTTGCGCTGCGCGGGCGACGCTGCAGCCTGCGCAGCCTCACCGCATTCGTTTCGAGCGCGTGTCGTTCGCGCATGCCGAAGGCCGCACCGCGGTCGATGCGCTCAGCTTCGTTGCCGAGCCCGGCGAAATCACGGCCCTGGTTGGCCCGAGCGGAGCGGGTAAGAGCACCGCCCTCAATTTGCTGCTCGGCTTCGCGTTGCCCCGAAGCGGTTCGATTTGGATCGGCGACATGGACCTGTCGGCCATAGACGAAGGCAGCTGGCTCGCGAACGTGGCATGGGTGCCGCAGCGCGCGCACCTCTTCGCGGGTACGGTGCTCGACAATCTGCGGCTCGCTTCGCCCGGCGCCTCGCTCGCGCGCGTGCGCGAGGCCGCCGAGCTTGCGGATGCGCACGAATTCATCGAGGCGTTGCCCGCCGGATACGACACGCCTGTCGGCGAGCGTGGCGTGGGCTTGTCCGGCGGTCAGATTCAACGTCTTGCGCTCGCCCGTGCCTTTCTCAAGGATGCGCCCGTGGTACTGCTCGACGAGCCGACCGCCCATCTCGATGCGCGTACGCAGCAACGCATTCATGCCGCGATCGGTCGGCTCGCGCGTGGACGGACGGTGCTGCTTGCAGCTCACCGGCCGGCCACTGCGCAACTGGCGACGCATATCGTCGTCATCGATCGCGGACGCGCCCTCGAGAGCGGATCGCATCGGGAATTGATGTCCCGCGACGGCCTTTATCGCCGTCTGATGCGAGCCTACGACACGCACGATGCGCATGCAGATGCGGTTTCCGGAGTTGTATCGTGAGCGCCTCGCTGCGATCGGACCGGCCGAAGCATTCCCGCGTGCGTCTTGCGCACGAGGCTCGCGCCGATTTCATCCGCCTCGTTCTGCTCTTTCGTCCGTACTGGAAGCGGATGGCGCTCGGTGCAGCCGTCTCGCTCGCGACACTGCTTGCCAATGTCACTCTCATGGCGCTTTCGGGCTGGTTCATCGCCTCGATGGCGCTCGCGGGTATCGCGCGGACGGCTTTCGACTACTTCACCCCGGCGGCGGCGATCCGCGCCTGCGCGATCGTTCGTACGCTTGGGCGTTACATCGAACGGCTCGTCACCCACGATGCCACTTTGCAGTTGCTGGCCCAACTGCGCGTCTGGTTCTACTCTCGTATCGAGCCTCTAGCGCCGGCTCGCCTGGCCGATCTGCGCAGCGCCGATCTCCTGAGCCGCATTCAGTCCGATATCGATAGTCTCGATCACGTTTATCTGCGGGTTCTGCTGCCGATTATCGTAGGCGCCGTTGGTGCAGCGATCCTGATCGCTGCCACGGCCGTTTTCAGCCTGCCGGCGGCACTCGTGCTGTTCGTTTGCCTGCTGTTTGCCGGCGTGGTGCTGCCGGCTTATCTGCTGGCCCGCGCGAACGAGCCCTCGCGTGCATGCGTGGCGCTGCGCGCGCAAATGCGCGAGGCAGTCGTCGACGCCATGCAGGGGTCGGCCGAACTGCGTGTCTACGGCGGTGAGGCATGCTATGCGCAGCGCATCGACGCGCTATCGGCGGAACTCGTCGCCAGGCAGGCCGCGGTGAACCGGCTCGATGCACTCTCGCAAGGGACGCTCGTCGTAGCGGCATCGCTGGCGATGTGGGCGACGCTCGTGCTCGTCGTTCCATCGGTGAGCCGCGGTGCCTTGCCGCCGGCTGATCTGGCGATGTTGGCGCTCCTCGTATTGGCCGCGTTCGAAGCCGCGATGCCGTTGCCGCTCGCCATGCAGATGCTCGGCGAGAGTCTCGCGGCCGCCCGGCGTATTTTTGCGCTCGTCGATGCGGCGCCTGCCGTGGCCGACCCAGCCGCGCCGCGCATGCCGCGCGGCGCCGCGCTCGCGTTCGAGGGCGTCTTCATGCGATATCGGGAGGGCGACGATTGGGCATTGCGCAATGTGTCGTTCGAGTTGCCCGAGTGCGGTCGCCTCGCGGTGGTCGGCGCGAGCGGCGCGGGAAAATCGAGCCTGGTCAACGTGCTGCTGCGCTTTTGGGACTATCAGGCCGGCAGCATCCGGCTTGGCGATCGCGAGTTGCGCGAGTGCGCGGGCGAATCCGTGCGCGCACGCATTGCCGTCGTCTCGCAAGACACTTATCTATTCAACGCAACCGTTCGCGACAATCTGCTGATCGCGCGGCCCGACGCCGACCAAGCGGCGCTGGAGGCGGCATGCCGCAGCGCGCAGCTGCACGATTTCATCACGGACCTGCCGCAAGGCTACGACACGCAGATCGGCGAGGCGGGCGCACGGTTGTCGGGTGGTCAGGCACGTCGTCTGGCGATTGCGCGCGCGCTGTTGCTCGATGCGCCGATTCTCGTTCTCGACGAGCCGACCGAAGGGCTCGACAGCATCACGGAGCAGGCACTGCTGCATACCGTCATGGCGTTGATGCGAGGACGCAGCGTGCTGCTGATCACGCACCGCCTTTCGGCGCTGACCGAGCTTGTCGACGAAGTCCTCGTCATGGACGCCGGCGGCATCGTCGAACGCGGTGCGCCGGGCAGGCTGGCCCGCGGGCAGGGGCCGTTTTCCGAGCTATGGCGATGCGATTCGCGCGAACGCGTCAACCCGCCGCTGCCTCGGCGGGGTCGCCGGCCTGTGCGGCACGCCGCACCATGACGCGGTTGCGCCCGGCCACCTTGGCCTCGTAGAGCATCTGGTCGGCCTGCTTGAGGAGTCCCTCGAGCTCGGCGGCCGCTCCCGTAGCGATGGCAATGCCGAAGCTCGCGGTCATCTGACAGCGCGTACCCGAGTCGGTATCCACGGCGGCGCGGGCGATGTCCTGCCGCATGCGCTCGGCCATCTCGCGGGCAGCTTCGGTGTTTTGCACGCGCGTCATCACCGCAAACTCCTCGCCGCCGATGCGCGCGACGATATCCGAGCGCGCGAAGTGAGTGTGGCAGAGTTGGGCGACCCTGCGCAGCGCTTCGTCGCCGACGGCATGGCCGTAGGTGTCGTTGACGCGCTTGAAGTAGTCGATATCGAACATGATCAGCGCGATGCGTGACGAAGGATCATAGGGCTGCCGGCATAAGGCGCCTGCACGCCCTTCGAAGGCGCGCCGGTTCAAAAGCCGCGTGAGCGGGTCGGTCTCGGCCATCGTCGCCAACTCGTCGATCAGGCGTGCGCGGTCGGTTTCGAGCCGCGCGCGTTCGATACTGTTCTCTTTCAGGACGCGCAGCGCATCGAACATCACGCGGATATCGTCCCGGCTGAACGAACACGGTACGTGATGATCGAGGTTCCCGGCCGCGATGGCCTGGATGGCCGCGGTGGCCTCTGCGAAAGGGCTGACCACGTCGCGCCTGAAGCCGACGATGAGCAAGCCGAGGGCGATCAGCAACAGCACTTCGCCGCCGGCCGTGGTAACCGCGGCCGCCAGCGCGGCATGGCGGTTGCGCTGTAGTTCGGACGCCGTCTTCTCGAGGACTGCATCGCGAAAGCCGACGATCGGCCTCATCGTGGGCACATACTCCTCGGCGAAGCGGCCCGTGGAGATGCCGGCACCGATCGGCCGATCGGCAAGCGCCTGAACGGAGGCGACATAGCGCAAGCCGTCGCCGAAATACCGGGTGTTGACGGCGGCGAACGCTTCCGCGCTCAGCAACGGATGCTCGACCATGCGCGCGTCGATGAGCGCGCGTATCTGGTCGATGCGGCCGTGCGTCTGCGCGATCGCGAGCTTTTCGTCGATCGTCAACTGACGCCGCATGGCCAGCGCGCTCGTGAAGCGCGAGCCGAGCCGGCCTGCATGCTCGCGCAGATCGGCGGCCAGACGCGAGATGATGAGGCAATTCATGGTGTTGGGATCGCCGCGCGCAACCGCCGAGGTCTGCGAGACCGCCACGGGACTGAAGCCGTCGACGATCGAGAACATGCGATGAAGGACGTTCTCCAGCGCGCGGTCGTCGCGCGCCGCGCGCGGCATGGCCGCGAGGCGATCGACCTGAACGCGTGCCGCCGTCAGCTCGCTTTTGAGCTGACGCACGATCGCGTAATCGTCCGAGCAGGTGGCGCACTCGTCCGGGCTCAGCGTTTCGAGCAGGCGATTGAGTCGCTCGTCGCTTTCGATGCGCGCACGCTTGAGCAAAACCGTGCGCATAGCTGGGATGGGCAGATCTTCGCCGAGCACGCCGTTCATCGGGCCGCGCTCGGCGGAGATCTTCTCCATCGCGATCAGCGTGGCGCCCAACGAGTGAAAACGGTGCACGGCCGCGTCCGCGTCTTGAAACGCCATCCATTGATGCTTGAGCAGCAAATAGGACAGCAAGAGAACGGGCACGAGCGCGCACGCGACGCCGATATTGAAGCGCCGGCCCATTGGCATCCGGGAATGTAAATTGTCTTTCATGACGCGTCATGCCGGCCACGCGCGAGCGTGGCGGGCGGGGCCTAGCTCCCGATACGAATCGAAACCGGTCGGCACGCGTCATTAGCGGCCGTTCGCCGTTCGCCGAAAGGGCGTATCTGGCTATCGGCAGGCGGGGCGCCAATCTTTATAGCGGATTACGGCTAGCGGGCACGCGTAGGGGAAAACACGTAGACCCCGCTTATCGCAAGAAGCGGGGCGGGGGCGGAGGCCGCCGCGGTGAACGCTCGGCCCCCGGCTGATTCTCCCGTCAATGTAGCCTGCCAAAGACCACGTTTGCGCCTTCCGCAGGGGTCAGGCCAAAGCGAAAGAACCCTTCCAGGCGTTCGGCCATCTCGTTGTCGAGTTCATAGGGGGGTTCGACATAGCCGCTTTTCACTGCCGATTGATACCAGTCGGTGATCCACTGACGCAGTTCGCGCTCCTCGGGCGGCAATTCCCAAGCGTCGTAGCTGCTGCTGGCGTAGGACGTGTTCATGTCGTGGCTCCCATTTCTGTTCGAGTGGTAGTGCGGCGCGCGGGGTGGCCCCGCGCGGGCGGCGCCATCGATAGAAATCGATTTCGCCGCTCGAGAACCATGCTACGCGTATGCGCTCGGTTGTTCGATAGGCGCAGGCGGATTGTCGAGTAAGGATAGGTTGCGCATGGTGTAGGGATTTTCTGGCATGCGTTCAGGCGTGACAGTCCGCGCTCAGTTCGAGGCGAAGCTCTGGGCGAGCCATTCGCGCATCATCGCATAGGACCGGGCCGCGACTTTCGCGTCATAGCGGCACATTCCCGTAGGGCTCGTGGCCTCGGTTTCCGTAAAGCAGTGAACGGCATGGCCGATCTCGACGAACTGCCAGTCGGCCGGGCTTTGCTTCATTGCTTCGACGAATTTGGGGGCGTCCGGCATGGTGAACGCGTCGTCGGCTCCGTTCATGGCGAGCACGCGCGCCTTGATGTTTCGGGCGAGCGCCGGGTTGTCGGTACTCAGATCGCCATGAAAGGCGACCACGGCCTTCGCAGGGGCGCCGCTGCGCGCGAGATCGAGTGCGACCGCGCCACCGAAGCAAAAGCCGATGGCGGCAAGGCGTGCGCGATCGATCGGAGCCCCGGCCGCGGCGGCCTCGAGCTGTTCGAACGCCTTGACGATGCGTTTGCGCATCATGGCCCGGTCCTTGTAGAGCGGCGTGACCGCCGCCTTGGCGTCTTCGTCCCCCTTCGGGCGTGTTCCTTTGCCGTACATGTCGGTGAGCAGGATGACGTAGTCCTTGCCGGCGATCTTCTTCGCCTTTTCGATGGCGATATCGTTGATCCCGTACCAATTGGGCACCATGACGAGGCCCGGGCGCTTCGCCATGGAGTCGTCGTCATAGACGAGCCGGCTATCGAACGTCGTGCCGTCGAGCGTCCATTCGACGGGTTTGACGACCATTTTCGCCAGCACCGGCGAAGCGATGAGGGCGGTCAGCAGCATCAGAACGAGGCGCAGGGCTCGCATGTCAGTATCCTTTCGGCGTTTTGGACGAACGGGTGGAGTGCTTCGACGGGAAGTCCTCATTCTAGGGTGAACAGACTTGCAGCATTAGCCCGCGTTGGCGCCTGCCACTACACAAAGCCGTAATCCTCATCGCACGACATGCAGGTTTTCACGATTCTCGGCGCGTTCGGCCCACGGTGCGGCCGGTATCGTTTTCGGCGTCCGTGCCGCGTTTCTGGCAGCATCGTTGCCCGGTAGACATTGCCAGGCCGGACACCCCGAGCAAGCGTTCGAAACTGCTGTCGCACGAGGGCGTTATGACGAGCGGTCCGGATTTTCGATTGTTCTTTTCAGAGTCCCCTGGCTTTCGACCTGGCACGACGCTCGAACCCGCGGGAGTGAGCCTTCGCGAGGGTACGGCATTCGAGCCGGGATTCGATGACACGGCGCTGCCCCGACAAAGCGTGGCGCTCATGTTCGCGCTTTGTCTGCGCTACGGCGTCGAGCCTGCCGTTCGGTCGCATCCTCCGTCATTCAGTGCGGCGCAAAAGCAGCGCATCGTCGCACCAGCCCAAGTGCAAAAGACCGTGACGGTGCGCTTGGGCGACTCCACGCTGCTGTGCACAGCCACCGGCGATCCATTGCTGAGCCGCGATCTCATGCGCGAGGTGGCTGAACGGTTGGGGCTCGCTCGTGCCAGCGTCAAACGGCTGCATATCAATCCGCCCGGCTGCGATCCTTTGATCGAGTTCGGGATGGCGCCCGGAATGGTGTCGCCGTGGCTGCGTCCGGGGCGGCCGACATCGGTGCGCGCCGTCGTGCTGACCGGGGAGGCGGCGCCCGCTGCGACGGACGAGACCGCAGTGGCGCTTTCGTTGTCGTTGCGGCAAAGCCTTTTCGTTCCTGCGCGCATCGTGCCCGCGATGCTGCGAGACTATGCGGCGCGGGCCTATCCGCAAGTGGCATGGATCGATCTTCGGCGCGAAACGGCAGTGCCGTGAGGCGATCGGCGTCACTGACACCTGGCCGGCGGCATGGCGGGCGCCGCCGTTGTGCGCTTGCGGGTTGACCGCCGGGGCCCGCAGCGACGACTTCCGGGAAGCGAGGCACAGGACTTGCGCGGCAGTAAGAAACCCAACCAATCCATGGGAGAACTGCCATGCCTGAGAAGAAAACCCTCTCGCGTGCCCGTGCCGACAAGCGTGCGGGCAAAGCGCCGAGCACGCAGGCCGGCGAATTCGTGAAGGAAGAGATCGATCACGTGCGCGCCGGCAAGCATGGCGTGAAGTCGGCGAAGCAAGCGGTGGCCATTGGCCTGTCGAAGGCCCGCAGGGCGGGTGTGGACTTGAAGCCGCCGAAGAAGGGGGCGACCAGCGAGTCGACGCGCAAGAAGGCGCAGAAGGATCGCGAGGTGGGTCAAACCCCGGCCGCGGCGCGCAAGTCGGCCAGCAAGGAGACTACTGCCAAGCGTTCCCGCACGACGACGGCCGTGCTCAAACACGAGGGTAAAAAGAGCGCATCGCGCGGTGCACTTTCGGCGCAGGCCAAGTCCGCGGCGGCGAAGCGCCCGGCGGCAAGCCGCTCCGCCGCGGCCAAGAAGGCCGCCGCCACCAAGGGCGCGGCTGGCCGCAAAGCGGCCGCGAAAAAGGCCGCGCACACGCGCGCGGCACGCGCGCATCATTGAGCCTTCATCGGCAACGGGGAATGCTCATGAGTCGCGATACCGCCTATTCGAAAACACCGCCGACGCGCGGCGAAGTCGACGCCTTCGTCGGTCCGACGGTCCTGGAGTTCGGCACGGACTGGTGCGGCTACTGCGAGCGGGCGCAGCCGCTGATTGCCCAGTCGCTCCGGCCGCGCGCGCAGGTGCGCCATTTGAAGATCGAGGATGGCCCGGGCCGGCCGCTCGGCCGTTCATTCAAGGTAAAGCTTTGGCCCACGCTGATTTTCCTGCGGGACGGCGCCGAGGTCGCGCGCGTCGTGCGCCCGTCGGATGCCAGCGTCATCGAGGAAGCCGCTGAGCAAATCGATTGACGGCTGGTTGCACGTGCTCGGCGGCCACGTCGTCGAGCCGAACTGTTGTCCGCGTCCAGAGGCGTGAACCGGCGTTCAAGCATAGGCCTGAACCGCGTGGCGTGCGCCTTCGCGAAGGGCCGACAGCGCTCGAACGAGCGCATCCCGCAAGACGCGGTTGCCCGCGAGCGCTTCGGGAAACACCTCTCTGATGCCGAGCAAGGCGTCGGCGAGCGCTTCTGGCGTATTCGCCGCGGCCTGTGCGGCGTGCGTCAGCCGGGCAGCAAGCGGATCGCTGATCGCATACGGCGCACCATCGTCGCTTCGCCCTCGCAGGAACCGCATCCATGCCGCAACGGCAAGCGCGAGCCGCGGGAACGGCTGGCCGGCAGCCAGGCGCTCGGCGATGGGCCCAAGCAGACGAGGCGGAATCTTCTGGCTGCCGTCCATTGCGATCTGTGCGCAGCGGTGCTTGAGAGCCGGGTTCGCATAACGTTGAAGCAATGCGTCGCGATAAGCGTGCAGGTCGAGCGACGGCGGCACGCTCAGTGTCGGTGCAATTTCCTCGGTCATCATGGCGTGGATCAATTGGCGTATCGATTTCTCGCCGATCGCGGCATCGACCGTTTCGATGCCCGCGAGCATCGAGAGATAGGCGATCGTCGAATGCGTGCCGTTGAGCATGCGTAGCTTTGCGAGCTCGAACGGCGTCACGTCCTCGACCATTTGTACGCCCGCCTGCTCCCATGCGGGGCGCCCCCCCGGGAAACGGTCTTCGACCACCCATTGCCGAAACGGCTCGCAAGGCACCGGCATCAGATCGGTATAGCCGAGCGCCGCGGATGCCGATTCGCGATCCGCCTCAGTCGTCGCCGGTACGATCCGATCCACCATCGTCGAGGGAAACGATACGTTTCCGACGATCCAGTCCGCAATGGACGGATCCAGCGCCCGGGCGTAAGAGGCGACGGCCTGGCGCGTCGCTGCGCCGTTATGCGCTAGGTTGTCGCAACACAGCACCGTAAACGGATCGGCCATGCGGCGGCGCAGCGCGGCGACGAGTATGCCGGGAACCGTCGACGGCGCGTCGGGATGCGCCAAGTCATGGGCAATGTCAGGGCGCCCCAGATCCACATCGCCCGTTTCAGTGTCCCGGCAGTAACCTTTTTCGGTCACCGTCAGCGACACGATGCGGACACGCGGATCGGTGAGCCGCTCGAATAGCCGCGCGCGATCGTCGGGCAGCGCGAGCACTTCGCGAACGATGCGCGCAAGCGTGATGCGTTCGCCATCCGGGCCGCGCTCGATGACGCTATAGAGCCCTTGCTGGGCGGCGAGCGCATCGCGCTTGCCCGTATCCGCTTTCAATGTGACGCCGCAAATGCCCCAGTCCCCACCTGCGGCCACAACGGCCTGCTCCGTATAGAGCGCCTGATGGGCGCGATGAAAGTTGCCGATGCCCAAATGCACGATACCGATGTCGGGCTCGCGCCAGCCCGGCGATAGAAGGTGCGCTGTCAGCTCGGGCAGCGCGTGACGAGTCAGACGAGGAGCAGGGGTCATGAGGCGAATATCCGGGTTATCCCTTGGAGTCAATCAAACATACTTGTATGGTAGCATGAGCCAACATCGAAGCAGATGCAAGGACTCACCCTATGAAAATCGTTCGCGCGGATGTCATCGTCACCTGTCCCGGTCGAAATTTCGTCACATTGAAGATCGTCACGGACGAAGGCGTTCATGGCATCGGGGATGCGACGCTCAACGGCCGGGAGTTGGCGGTGGCGTCGTATCTGAAGGACCACGTCTGCCCGGCGCTCATCGGC
This sequence comes from Trinickia sp., assembly GCF_036503415.1. Taxonomy (GTDB): domain Bacteria; phylum Pseudomonadota; class Gammaproteobacteria; order Burkholderiales; family Burkholderiaceae; genus Trinickia. Next base: position 77,913 of record NZ_DASXWY010000061.1, read on the forward strand.
CGCGATCCCGGGCGTATCGAAGACATCTGGCAGTTCCTCTACAAGGGCGCCTATTGGCGGCGCGGCCCGGTGACGATGACGGCGATCGCGGCCGTCGACGTGGCGCTGTGGGACATTCTCGGCAAAGTGTCGGGGCTGCCGCTTTACCGGTTGCTCGGCGGCGCTTCGCGCGAAGGCGTAATGGTGTACGGGCACGCGACGGGCACCGATATTTCGGAGGCGCTCGATCGATACGCCGAGCATATCGAGGCGGGCTACAAGGCGGTTCGCGTGCAATGCGGTGTGCCGAATATGCGCTCGGTCTACGGCGTGGCGAAAGGCGGGGGCGTCTATGAGCCGGCCACCAAAGGTGTCGTACAAGAGCACAGCTGGTCTTCGGAGAAATATCTGGATTTCGTACCGAAGCTTTTCGAGGCCGTGCGCGCGCGCTTCGGTTTCGATACGCATTTGCTGCACGACGTCCATCACCGCCTGACCCCTATCGAAGCGGCGCGCCTCGGTAAGGCCGTCGAACCGTACCGGCTTTTCTGGCTCGAGGATCCCACTCCAGCCGAAAACCAGGCCGGCTTTCGGCTGATTCGCCAGCACACCGTCACGCCCATTGCCGTAGGCGAGGTGTTCAACAGCATCTGGGACTGCAAGCAACTCATAGAAGAGCAGTTGATCGACTATATCCGTGCGACGTTGACGCATGCCGGCGGCATCACGCATCTGCGCCGCGTGGCGGACTTTGCCTCGCTTTATCAGGTGCGTACCGGCTGTCACGGCCCGTCCGATCTGTCACCCGTCTGCATGGGCGCGGCACTGCATTTCGACCTGTGGGTACCGAACTTCGGCGTACAGGAATACATGGGTTTTCCGCAAGCCGCGCTCGAAGTCTTCCCACACGCGTGGCGGTTCGAACGCGGCATGATGCACCCGGGCGAGGCGCCCGGGCATGGCGTCGATATCGACGAGGCGTTGGCCGCGCGCTATCCCTACGACCCGGCCTATCTTCCCGTCGCGCGACTCGAAGACGGCACCCTCTGGAACTGGTAAGGAGTCCTCTCAATGCTGGCAGCCGTGCTTCATGAGCCGAAGCTCATTCGTGTCGACGACATCGAACGTCCCGAACCCGGCCCGGGGCAGGTTCGCGTGCGCGTACGCGCGGGCGGCATCTGCGGATCGGACCTGTCCTACTACTTCAAAGGAAAGAGCGGAGACTTCGCCGTTCGAGAGCCGTTCATCCTCGGGCACGAGGTGTCGGGCGAAATCGACGCGCTCGGCCCGGGAGTGCCGGAATCGAGCGCGGCTGCCGGGGTCGCGGTGGGTCAGCGCGTCGCGGTCAATCCGGGGCTGACCTGCGGGCGCTGCCGCTATTGCGTGGCAGGCATGCCGAACCATTGTCTCGACATGCGCTTCATGGGCAGTGCTTCGACGTTCCCACATAGCCAGGGCATGTTCAGGCAGTACATCGTTGTTGCCGAGCATCAATGCGTGGCGGTACCCGAGACGCTCGATTTCGCGCAGGCGTCGATGGCCGAACCGCTCGCGGTGGCGCTGCATGCGATTCGCCGTGCCGGCTCGCTCGTCGGCGCGCAGGTGCTCGTCGTCGGGTGCGGTCCGATCGGCTGCCTGTTGCTGGCTACGGCGAGCCGTGCCGGCGCGCATCGGCTCGTGGCCATGGATCTTTCGAAGCGGGCCCTCGATATCGCGCGCGCAATGGGCGCCGATGAAACCGTCGATGCAGGCGATACGAACGTGGTATCGCGCTGGGCCGAGGCGCGCGGCACGTTCGACGTCGTCATCGAGGCGTCCGGCAGTCCCGCCGGGCTCGATACCGCGCTGCGCGCCGTGCGCGCGGGCGGCACCGTCGTTCAGGTGGGCAATCTGCCCGCCGGGCAGTCGCCGGTCGCGGCGAACCTCGTCATGTCCAAAGAGATTCGCTACACGGGCTCGTTCCGCTTTGCCGACGAATACGCCGTGGCGGCGCGGGAGATCGCGCAAGGCAAGCTCGACTTGCGGCCGCTGATGACGCATTCGTTCTCGCTATCGCAGGCCAATCATGCATTCGAGGTGGCGCACGATCGGTCGCAATCGATGAAGGTTCATCTGCAGTTCGATTGAGTTGACGCGATGCGAACGGGCGCTTCGTGCCGGTCTGCATTTGCATTTTCAGGTTTGTCGAACACGCCCGCAAAGAGGCGCGACAGCTTTGTATCGATGAAAGTCAGCGCTGACGCGCTAAGGAGACGCAATCATGTTCAAGAGCCAGCGATGGTACATCGTCGCCTTGTTTTTCCTGGCAGGCCTCGTCAACTACCTCGATCGCGCAGCGCTCTCGATCGCGGCGCCGTTGATTCAGCAAGACCTGCACTTCACGCATGCGCAGCTCGGCGTCGTGTTCAGCAGCTTTTTCGTGGGCTACGCCATTTTCAACTTCGTCGGCGGGGTGCTGTCGGACCGCTTCGGCGCGAAGCGCGTATTCGGCGCCGCCATGGCGATCTGGTCGATTTTCTGCGGTGCGACGGCACTTGCAACCGGCATCGCTTCGCTGATCGTGCTACGCGTGCTGTTCGGCATGGGCGAAGGGCCGTTCAGCTCGTCGAACAGCAAAATGGTCAACAACTGGTTCCCGAAGCGCGAAGTCGCCAGCGCAATCGGTGTCATCAGTTCCGGAACGCCGTTGGGCGGCGCGCTCGCAGGGCCTGTGGTCGGCTATCTTGCCGTGCGGTTCGGCTGGCGCTGGGCCTTCGTCGGCATCATGGTGCTCGGGCTGATATGGCTCGTCGCCTGGGTGACGACGACGACCGACGAGCCGCGCGATCATCCGCGCATTTCCCGCTCCGAGCTCGAGCTGATCGAGAGCGGGCAGCAACAGCGCGACACAAGTACCGCAGGCGCCATCGACGAGGAGTCCGCGCCGCTCACGCATTTTCTGCGGAAGCCGCTCGTGCTCGCCACGGCATGCGCGTTTTTCGCCTATAACTACGTGCTGTTTTTCTTCCTCTCGTGGTTCCCGACCTATCTGACCGAGGCGCATCACCTCAGTCTGCGCGACATGAGTATCGCAACGGTCATCCCGTGGCTGCTCGGAAGCGTCGGGCTTGCCTCGGGCGGCTTCATTTCCGACGCCATTCTCAAGGTCACGGGACGACCGCTGCTGTCGCGCCGGATCGTGCTCGGCGTATGCCTTGGCGCGTCGGCGCTGTGCGTCGCGCTCGCGGGTGGGGTCCAAAGCACATCGGGCGCCGTTGCGCTGATGTCGGTGTCGATTTTCTTTCTCTATGTGACGGGTTCCGTGTACTGGGCCGTGATCCAGGATACGGTGCCGCGCCGCCACGTGGGCGGTGTCGGCGGCTTCGTGCACTTTCTCGCCAATCTCGCCGGCGTTATCGGGCCGGCCGCGACGGGTTTCATCGTGCAAGCCGCGCACGGCTCGTACGCGAGTGCGTTCGTCCTGGCAGGCGGCATTGCGGTGGCAGGCGCCGTCTGCTCGATCGTGGGCATTCGCGAGCCGCGCCCAGCGGGCGTTCGGGTGGGACGCGCATGGTAGTATGGTGGGATATGAAAACCACGCTTTCCACCGCTTCGATTCCGCGTTCCGCCTCGCCGACCGGCCGGCCGGCACCCGTTGCAACGGTCAGGCGGCGCGGCGGGTTGGCCGCTGCACCGCGCACCGCGCTTCCCGACCTGGCCGCGCAGGTTTCGCTCGATTCCCATGAGCCGATCGGCGCACAGATTTTCCGGGCGTTGCGCCAGGCGATTTTCGTAGGGCAGATGGTCCCCGGCACGCCGTTGTCGGAAAAAGAGGTGTCGGATATGTTTCACGTATCGCGACAACCTGTGCGTGAAGCGTTCATCAAGCTCGCCGAGGCGGGCGTGTTGCAGGTATTGCCTCAGCGCGGTACGTTCGTGCGCAAGATTTCGCCGCGAAGGGTGCGCGAGGGGCGTTTCATTCGCGAGGCGATCGAGACCGCCGTGGCACGCAAGGCGGCAGAATCGATTACCGATGATCAACTGCTGCAGCTCGGCGAAAACCTTCGCGATCAGAAGCTCGCCGCAAAGGTGAACGACACCGCGCGATTCCTTGCGCTCGACGAGGCGTTTCATTATTCCATTGCGCAATCGATCGACTGTATCGCGGCTTGGGAAACGATTCAGGATATCAAGGCGCAAATGGACCGCGTGCGTTATCTGAGCCTGCCCGAGGTTTCACCGCTCGATTTGCTGATTCGCCAGCACGCGAAGATCGTGTCCGCGTTGCGCGCGCACGATCCCGCCGCGGCGGAGCAGGCGATGCGCGCACACTTGCGGGAAATCCTCGTTTCACTGGGCCCTGTCGCCGCTCGCAATCCCGATTGGTTCGACGCAGACGAGCCGGAGCGCGTATCGCTGTGCACCTGAGCACGGTGCATGCGACGAGATTGGATGCGTCATCGCACCCGCAGACGGTAGGACGAAATGGCCTGGGGCGGCAGATCGACGTGAAGCATATCGAGCAACTGCCCCATGCCTGAGAAGACCTTATAAGCGCTCGCCGTCTGAGCATACTGGCCGCTGATGTAATCGATGCGCGCGCTGTAGTACTCGCTTTCGGCGTTGAGCAGATCGAGCAGCGAGCGCTGCCCAATGCCGAATTGCAACCCATAGGCTTCGCGTGTGGACGCGCTCGAGCCTACGTACTGCGCGAGGACGGCGGTACGATCACGCGCGGTGCGGTAGGCGTTGAATGCAAGCGAGACAGTTTCCTGCACTTCGCGACGCGTATGGTCGCGTTGCTCCTCGGCTTCGCGAATCTGCGCTGCGGCTTCCCCGATTCGTGCCTTGTCGGCACCGCCACTGAAAATATTGAAGCGCAGCCGAAGCATGACGCGACGATCCGTGCTGGGGCCGAGCATGCTTTCGCGGTCATGCGCGGTGCTGACTTCGAGATCGAGGCGCGGCCATAGCGCTGACTTTGCGACGTTGTACTGGGCGCGCGCCTGGTCGACGTCCGCGTCGGCTCCGCCGAGCGAAGGATGGCGCGCCAACGCGGCATCCACAGCCAGTTGCTCGGTAGGCGGGATCGCCTCCTCCTGCGCGATGGGCTTCATCAGCGCCGCCGGCGGCACGCCGACCAGACGTGTGTACGCGATTTCCGCATCCTTCAGGCTGCTTTGCTCCGAGCGCAAGTTGTCGCTGGCCAACGCCAGACGAGTTTCAGCCTGATAGAGATCTGCGCGTCGTCCAACGCCACGATCGCTACGCAACTTGATCTGCTCGTAGATGCGGCGATGTGCCTCGATGTTGTCTTCGGCCGCGGCAGTTGTTTCTTTCCGGCGCAATACTTCGAGATAGGCACCCACGACGCGCAGCGCCACATCCTGTGCCGTCGCTGCCACTCCATAACCAGACGATTCGATGCGCGCCCTTTGGCGTGCGACTTCGCTTTTGACGCCCGCGCCGTCGAACAGCATTTGCGTCAACGTAACGTTGGCGGTGCGATGCGTGAAAGTAGTGCGATTCAAACCGAGTAGGCGCGTTTCGGTGTCGTCGCGTCGCTCCCGGCCGATGCCGGCATCGACATCGAGACGCGGCAAGTAGCCGGCTTGCGCTTGTTTCAGCGCTTGATCCGCTGCCTCGCGATGATAATCCGTGGCAAGCACTTCGGGATTGGTTGCGACGGCCTGTTCGACTGCCTCTTGAAGGGTCTGTGCGCAAGCGTCTGAAGCATCGACGGTTATCGCGGCCAGCAATAAAAGCATTGCAAGCCTTGGCCTATTTTTATTCATTGCGCATTTCCTGTAACCCCAAGACCGCTATCTCATGATGCCGAAGCAAAAAATACCGCCCCCGGTGCTTCGGCATCATTCGACGATTTATATTGCTTGAGATACGTTGCGCTTTCAATCAGGAGAATCCCGTTAAGCGGATTCCGACACGGGTTCTTCCGATATCTCCGTTAATACTCCTGGACATGCGGCAAGGCCGGCGCAATATACGTGACCAGCGTGCCGCCGCTCTGGTCTTGCGCGAGCTGGAACCCTCCACTGGACAGATTGCCTTGCATCGCAACCTGAGCTGTGTGGACGCCATCGCTGACGGTCAGCGTGCCACCTGTTCCCGCATCGTTTGCCGTGAAGCTGAGCGTCGTGTGGTCGCTATAAAGTACGTCTGCCAGGTCCAGCTTGTCGCCGGTCGTAAAGCCCGAGACGGAACCGCTGAAGCTTTCGGCGCGATCGAGCTGGAGCGTGCCGGCTGCGCCGTCCGAAAACGCGGTATTGGTTGCCGAGGCGCCACCGAATTCCAGTGTTGCCGCACCGCTGATCGTGGCGGCCCCGTTTCCGGTCACGTCGCCGTGTATCGTCAGGTTTGCGCCATTGGCCCAGAGGTTTCCTGTATTCAGTACGGCACCGTCGACCACGAGACCGCCCGCCCCAGTCGCTTCGAGCGTGCCCGTATTGCTGACGGTGTTACTGCCGGTATCGATCACCAACGCATGCGTGCCGTTGGCGACGATCGTGCCACCGTTCGTCAGCGTCAGTTGGCCGGCGCCGATTTGGCCCGCGCCTGCGATCGTATTGTCGACGTTGACGAGCGCCGCATCGGCTGCGCCCCCAAAGATGATGTTGTGACTGTCGTCGGAAAGCTGAACCTGGCCGCCGCCTTCGAGCGTTACATTTTTGACGAGGACTTCGAGGTTCGTTTCGTCGCCGGTCGAAGCAAGTAAGATCGTCCCGGTATTCTCGATGGTTCCGCCGATGGGCAGCATGGCGCCATCGTTGATCGTCAGGATGCCTGTATTGGTAGTCACGGGCTCTTGATCGAACACGAAGTTGCTGGCTGTCAGGTCCGCCGAATGCACGCCGTCGACCGTAATGCTTTGGCCGGCACCGAGTGTGATGACTGCGTTGCCATTGGCGTCATCGGTCATGTGTGACTGTACATCGCTGAAGCTCCCCATGCCGGCAAATCCGACCAGATCGATTTTGTCGGCTCCAACATCAAGGTTATGCAGCGTATCGTTACCTATCGGTTGCGCGAAGACGAAGAGGTCGCTCGCGCTCGAGCCGCTCAGGTGGTCATAGCCAGACCAAGCGAAAATGGGGGCGTTGGCCGCGTAGGCTTCGACGTTGTCTGAGACAGTGAGCGACGAGTGGCTGCCGTCGGCGTTGGTCCAGTTCTCCGTTACGTTCAGTACCGTTGCGCCAGTGAAAGACGCGGGGGGCGTAACGGAGAGTCCGCTCAGATCGTGTGTCGACACGAGCCAGGAGCCGTTGCCGAGGTCGGTCCCGGCGCTGAGTTTCCAGTCGGCCGGCATGCCGGAGATCGTTACCGTGAGATCGGCTGCGCCGTTCGATGGATCCGCCAATGCCAGATTGATGTCAGATCCGGCGATTCCGGCAGGAGCTGTGTGTTGCAGTGATCGCGTATTGCCCGCGAGGTCCCACTCGGTCACCGTAACGGAGTCCTTGTTCAGATTGAGAGTCTGGTTCGAAAAGCTCCACGTTCCCGGGCTTTGCTGTGTTGCCAGATAGTCGACACCCGTCGAATTGTCGTGAATCGTGACCTTCCAGACATTCGATGTGTCGGTGGTGGCTGTCAGTGTGTGCCCGCTGTACTGCCAGGTCAGCGTGGAGGGCGCCGTGGTGTCCAGTGTGAAGTTCAATGCGGTGGCGGCCGAAGTGTTGCCGGCGACGTCTACTTGACGCACCTGCAGCGAGTTCGGGCCTTCGGCGGCGGTAAAGGTGGTCGTCCAATGAGCACCGTTATCGGTGCTGTACTGTACGGTGGCGCCGGTCTCGATACCGCTCAGATTCAGTGTGCCGACGTTGGTGATGTGGTCGGTCGTGCTGCTGCCGGAATCGGTGGCAAGGGTCACGCCCGGGGCAGCGGCCGTCGTATCGAGGGTAAAGCTGAAACTCGTGGCGCTGGAGACATTCCCGGCTACATCGGTTTGGCGCACTTCGACGCTGTTCGACCCTTCGACGGCAGTAAAACTGGTGCTCCAGCTTTGGCCACCATCGGTGGAGTACTGTACGGCGGCGCCGTTCTCGACACCGCTCAGATTGAGCGTGCCGATGTTGGTGATGTGATCGCTCGTGCTGCTGCCGGAGTCGGTGGTAAGCGCCACGCCCGGCGCGGCCACCGCTGTATCGAGCGTGAAGCTGAAGCTGGTGGCGTTGGAGACATTGCCGGCAGCATCGGTCTGGCGCACCTCGACAGAATTCAGCCCCTCAACCGCACTGAAACTGCTGGTCCAATGAGCGCCGTTATCGGTGGAGTACTGTACGGTGGCGCCGTTTTCGATACCGCTGAGGTTGAGCGTGCCGATGTTTGTGATGTGGTCGGTCGCGCTGCTGCCGGAGTCGGTGGCAAGGCTCACGCCCGGGGCGGCAGCCGCTGTATCGAGGGTGAAGCTGAAGGTCGTGGCGTTCGAGACGTTGCCCGCAACATCGGTTTGGCGCACCTCGACGCTGTTCGTGCCTTCGGTGGCGGTGAAACTGGTGCTCCAGCTTTGACCGCCATCGGTGGAGTATTCGACCATAGCGCCGTTCTCGACACCGGTGAGGTTCAGTGTGCCGACGTTGGTAATGTGATCCGAGCCACTGCCGCCGGAGTCGGTGGCAAGCGTCACGCTTGGGGCGGCAGCCGTCGTATCGAGGGTGAAGCTGAAGCTCGTGGCGTTGGAGACATTCCCCGCTACATCAGTTTGACGAACTTCGACGCTGTTCGTGCCTTCGACGGCGGTGAAACTGGTGCTCCAGCTTTGACCGCCATCAGTCGAATATTCGACGGCGGCGCCGTTCTCGACACCGCTCAGATTCAGTGTGCCGACGTTGGTGATGTGATCCGAGGTGTTGCTGCCGGAATCGGTGGCAAGCGTCACGCCCGGGGCGGCGGCGGTTGTATCGAGGGTGAAGCTGAAGCTCGTGGCGTTCGAGACGTTGCCGGCCACATCGGTTTGGCGCACCTCGGCACTGTTCGCGCCTTCGGTGGCGGTAAAGCTGCTGCTCCAGCTCTGACCGCCATCGGTGGAGTACTGTACCGTAGCGCCGGTTTCGACACCGGTGAGGTTCAGTGTGCCGACGTTGGTGACGTGGTCGGTTGTGCTGCTGC
>NZ_DASXWY010000062.1:0-12510 GCF_036503415.1 Trinickia sp.
CGACGAGGCTATCGTCGAAACAATCCGGTGCGATGCACTCGCGCTCGGCTTCGGCCTGCGTCCCGAAACCCAACTGGCCGACATTGCGGGTTGCCGCTTCCGCTTCGACGACACCACGCAGTGCTGGCTGCCCGAGCGCGATGCGGCAGGACGCAGTTCCATTGCGGGGATCTATCTCGCGGGCGACGGTGCGGGCATAGCGGGAGCCGATGCCGCGGAACTTGCCGGCCGGCGCGCCGCGCTCGCGGTACTCGAGGATTTGCAGTGCGAAGCCTCGCCCGATGCGCATCGTGAAGAAGCGGCATCGCTCGAACGTGCAATGAAGAGGATCGCCGTCTTTCGCTCGGGATTGGAAGCCGCGTTCCCGCCGCCTTTTGGCCGTGCCGCATCGTGGCCCGATGGCACGATCGTGTGCCGTTGCGAGCAGATCGACGCGGGAACGCTGCGACGCTGCGTGCGCGCCGGTGAGGCCAAGGAGATCAATCGTCTGAAGGCGCTGACGCGGGTCGGTATGGGGCGCTGCCAAGGGCGCATGTGCGGTGAAGCAGCACTCGCGCTGATCGCCGCCGAGACCGATTGTTCGATGCAAACCGTGGGACGCTTGCGGGCGCAGGCTCCCGTCAAGCCGATTCCGCTCGCAGCCGCACTCGGGGACGATGCGCTTGCCGCCATTCCGGAGCATGCGCGCGATGAGTGAGCTCCATCACTACGACGTGGCGATAGCGGGCGGCGGGCTCGTCGGGGCTTCGGCGGCACTCGCGCTCGCACGGGCCGGCTTGCGCGTCGTGCTGTTCGAGCGCCGCTACTGCGGCGCTCAGGCCAGCGGTGTCAATTACGGCGGCGTACGGTGCCAAGGCCGCCCCGCCGAGCAATTGCCGCTTGCGATGCGCGCGCGCGAGGTCTGGCGGCGTTTGCCCGAATCGATCGGTATCGATGGCGAGTTCGTGGTGTCGGGCCATCTGCGGCTCGCTCGCAGCGAGGCCGACCTGGCGGGACTCGCCGAGTACGCGCACATGGCCGCCGAGCATGGACTGCACCTCGAGCTCATCGCAGGCCGCGCGTTTCGCACGCGTTATCCGTGGCTCGGCTCAGCCGCGATCGGCGGATCGCTCTGCGAGACCGACGGGCACGCCAATCCGAGGCTCGTGTCCCCGGCGTTTGCGCAGGCGGCACGCCGCGCGGGCGCCGACGTACTCGAGCTGACCCCGCTCGACGATGCGACATATGACGCCGCGCGTTTTCAATTGTCGGCAAACGGCCGGCGATTCAGCGCGGATTGGCTCATCAATGCCGCCGGCGCGTGGGCCAATACGATCGCGCAACGCTTCGGCGACGCAGTCCCGATGCAGCCGATCTACCCGAACATGTGGGTGACGGAGCCGCTACCGCAATTCATCACGCACAACCTCGGCGTCTACGGTGGCGGCATCTACGCACGCCAAGTCGCGCGCGGCAACTGCATCATTGGAGGCGGGCGCGGTTATGGCGACGGTCAATATGCACAGCCTTCCTCCGACACCACGCGCACGGTCATGCGCGATGCCTGCGCATTGCTGCCGATGCTGCGCGAAGCGCTTTTGATCCGCTCATGGAGCGGCGTCGAAGGATGCACGCCCGATCACAACCCGATCATCGGCGCGAGTCGCCGGGTACCGCGCCTGTTACATGCATTCGGTTTTTCCGGCGGCGGCTTTTTGCTTGCCCCGGGCGTCGGCGAAGTGCTTGCCGAGCTCGTGATCTCCGGCGCAACCGCAACGCCGCTTGCCGCGTTCGATGTCGACCGATTCGTTCCCGCTGCAGCTTCGCTGCCCAGCATTACTTCGTCATGAGGAGACCCGTCGTGAAACCGTCGTCGATCTTGTCGTCCGTTGCCGTCACTCTATGCGTCGCCGCTGCCGCGACAGCCGTTCACGCTCAATCGAAAACGCTGTACATCGGCATGAATGGCGGGCCGATGGAAAAGGCCTATACGAGCCAGGTCCTGCCGATGTTCGAGCAGGCCAATAATGCGAAGGTGGTTGTCGTGCCCGGCACTTCGTCCGACATTCTCGCGAAGCTGCTCGCCAATCGCGATAAGCCGCAGATTCATGTCGCCTTTCTCGACGACGGTGTCATGGCGCGAGCCGTCAGCATGGGGCTGTGCGAAAAGCTCGACGATTCGCCCGTGCTCAAGGAGCTCTATCCGTTTGCGCGAATGAAAGACGATGTCGGCGCGGGGGTGCAGCTCGGCATGACCGGCATCGCGTACAACACGAAGCTGTTTACGCAGAAAGGATGGTCCGCACCCAACTCGTGGCTCGATTTCGCCGATCCGAAATACAAGGGCAAGGTGGTGTTCCAGTCGGAATCGAGCAGCACATTCGGGCTGCACGGCTTTCTCGCGCTCAATCGCCTCTGGGGCGGCAGCGAGAAAAACGTCGAACCGGGGTTTACGAAATGGCCCAATACCGTCGGGCCCAACGTCGTCGAGTACGTCCCGAATTCGGCGAAGATTTCGGAGATGGTGCAAACGGGCGAGGCTGGCCTCTTTCCGCTGACGCCGACCGCCGTGGCCGATCTGCAGGACAAGGGCTTGCCCGTGGCCTACGTTTCGCCCAAGGAAGGGCCGGTGCTGCTGCTCGTCGATGTGTGCGTCGTCAAGCACAACCCCGATCCGCAACTCGCGCAGAAGCTTGCGCAGTTCCTGCTGTCGAAGCCCGCGCAGGAAAAAGCGGCTGAGGCGGGCAAGCAGATTCCGACCAACCGGTTGGCTACGATGCCGGCATCGATGCAAAAGAGCCTCGGGAACGTCGAGAGCCTGCTGAGCAAGGTCACCGTCGTCGATTGGGATTCGATCAATGCGCGCCGTCCGGAATGGGATAAGCGCTGGAATCAGCAGATCGAGCGCTGATAAGGCATCCGCACGCCAACGCTGCCGCATGCGGTGGCTCCGGTGGCGTGCCGTTTGACGATGTCAGGGCTTGGCGGTCCGCTGTCTCACCGCTTCGAACAAACAGACACCGCTCGCCACGGAGACATTGAGGCTCTCCACCGTCCCAGCCATCGGAATCTGCATGACTTCGTCGCAGGTTTCGCGCGTGAGGCGCCGCATCCCCTCACCCTCCGCGCCCATGACGAGCGCCACGGGCCCGTCGAGTTTCGTGCCGTAAAGGCTTGCGGACGCGTCGCCCGAGGTGCCGACCACCCATACGCCGGCATCCTTGAGCTCGCGCAATGCGCGTGCGAGGTTGGTCACCGTGATGTAGGGCACTGTGTCGGCCGCCCCGCTCGCGACCTTGGCCGCCGTCGCGTTCAGCCCGACCGCGCGGTCGCGCGGCGCGATGACAGCGTGCGCACCGGCCGCATCGGCCACGCGAAGGCATGCGCCTAGATTGTGGGGATCCGTCACGCCGTCGAGCACGAGCAACAGTGCCGGCCCTTGAATCCCATCGAGCAGCTCGGCGAGATTTTGGGCGAGCGGCAAGTCGCTTGCACGCGCGACGACGCCTTGGTGGCGCTCGGTATGCGCAAGGCCCCAAAGACGTGTCTCGTCAGCCGCGATCAACCGGACGCCCGCTTCCTTCGCCGTGTGCAGGAAATCCTGCATCCGACGGTCACGCCGCGTTGCATCGTAAAACACTTCCTCGACTGTCGATGCGTCGTGACGCAAGCGCGCCGTCACCGCGTGAAACCCGTAGAGAACCTTGAGACGTGCCATAGCTGAATCGAAAAATCGTGTGAGTATGCGATGCGAGCAGCCGATAAAAGCCGCTCGCTATCACGGGCATGCGGACATGCTGACATGCGGCGATGGGATGCCCGGCACCGAAGCGTCCGACATGCGTGGACGGTAAGCCGGTGCGCGCCGCACCGGCAGCTACCGCGGTTACTTCTTGCGCACGCGCGATTTCGAAGCAGGCTTCGTCGCAGCGCCACGTTTCCTGGCTGCTTGCGCGCGTGCGGCTCGCGCCTCGTTCACAGCCGGCGTCTTGCCCGGCGCGGCCTTCTTGCGCGCCGTCGACTCGCCATTTGGAACGGTGCGCACGCGCGGGCCGGCCGGCTCCGCGGCCGCTCGCTCTGCCTGCGCCGCACGCTGTTGTACGACCGCGGTCTTCGTCACCGTATCGCGCACGAGCCGGAAGTCGATCTTGCGGGCATCGAGATCGACACGGCTTACTTGCACGCGCACGCGATCGGACAATCGATAGCGAATACCGGTGCGCTCGCCGCGCAGCTCGTTCTTGATCTCGTCGTATTGGAAGTAGTCCGCGCCGAGCTCGGTCACATGCACGAGCCCTTCGATGAAGAGCGCGTCGAGTTGCACGAAGATGCCGAACGACGTCACGCCGCTCACCATCCCACCGTATTCCTCGCCGAGCTTGTCGCGCATGAAGTAGCACTTGAGCCAAGTCTCGACGTCGCGCGAAGCTTCGTCGGCACGCCGCTCGTTGGACGAGCAGTGCAAACCGAGTTCTTCCCAGATTGCCGTATTCGGCCCACCGTTGTTGCGCGGCGCAGATTCGTCAGCTTGCTGCAACGCCCGCGCTTTCGCCGAGAGCGCCGTATTCAGCGTGACGCCGAGCGGCGGCTGCGGCCGATATTTACGGCCCGCCAGAATGGCATAGATCGCGCGATGCGTGAGCAGATCGGGATAGCGTCGAATCGGGCTCGTGAAATGCGCGTAGGCCTCGTAGGCCAGACCGAAGTGCCCGATGTTATCGGGGCTGTAGACGGCCTGCTGCATCGAGCGCAGCAGCATCGTTTGCAGCATCTGTGCGTCGGGCCGGTCGCGGATCTGTGCCATGAGCGCCGCGTAATCGCTCGCATGCGGCGTCTCGCCGCCCCCGAGCGAGAGCCCCATGCCACGCAGGAAGGTCCGCAGGTTTTCGAGCTTTTCCGCGGTCGGACCTGCGTGAACGCGGTAAAGCCCCGGATGCTTGTTGCGCTTCAAAAAGTCGGCGGCACAAACATTCGCCGCCAACATGCACTCTTCGATGAGCTTGTGAGCGTCGTTTCGCTGACGCGGCAAAATCTGCTCGATCTTGCCTTGCGCATTGCAGACGATATAGGTTTCCGTCGTATCGAAATCGATCGCCCCGCGCTTTTGGCGCGCGGCAAGCAGGGATTTGAATACGCCGTAGAGGTTCTGCAACTGCGGCACCAGTGTGCTGCGCCGTGCGGCCTCGGGACCTTTCGTGTTGGCGAGTATCGCGGCAACTTCGGTGTAGGTCAGGCGCGCGGCCGAGTGCATGACGGCCGGATAGAACTGATAGGCCTTGATCTCTCCCCTGCCCGTGATGACCATGTCGCACACGAGCACGCACCGGTCCACCTGCGGGTTCAGCGAGCAAAGACCGTTCGACAGCTTCTCGGGCAGCATCGGGATCACGCGCCGCGGGAAATAGACCGACGTGCTGCGTTCGATGGCATCGGCATCGAGCGCCGTCTCGGGCTGGACGTAGTGCGAGACATCCGCAATCGCCACGATCAGGCGAAAGCCATCGCCGCGGCCGACTTTCATCGGTTCGCAGTAGACGGCATCGTCGAAGTCCCGCGCATCTTCGCCATCGATCGTCACGAGCGGCACATCGCGCAAGTCCACGCGATGGCGCAGATCGGCCGGCCTGACTTCGTCGGGCAGCTTCGCGGCTTCGGCGACGGCCTGCGGATTGAACTCGTGCGGTACGCCGTACTTGCGCACTGCGATTTCGATTTCCATGCCCGGGTCGTCTATGTCGCCGAGTATCTCGGACACGCGGCCGAGCGGTTGCGAATGCCGGCTGGGGAAATCGGTCAGCTCGACCACCACGACCTGCCCGACCTTCGCTTTTTTCGTGCTTTGCGTAATCAGAATGTCGTGACCGATCCGCTTGTCCTCGGGGGCGACGATCAGCGCGCCGTTTTCGCTCAGCAGTCTGCCGATCACACGCTTGTTGGCGCGGTCGGTGACCTCGACGATGTGCCCTTCCGGCCGCCCGCGCCGATCGTAGCCGATGACGCGCGCGAGTACGCGATCGTTATGCATGACCTTCTGCATTTCCGCGTTGGGCAGGAACAGATCGTCCTGGCCGTCATCGCGCACGACGAAGCCGTAGCCGTCACGATGACCCTGTACGCGGCCGGCGACAAAATTCGACGGATGAGTCAGCTGGTAGTAACCGCGCTTGTCGAGGCGGATCTGGCCGTCGCGTTCCATTGCGCCCAGGCGCTTGAAGAAGCCTTCGCGCTCCTGGCGCTTGATCGAAAGCGTCTCGGCAATGTCGTTCGCTGTGAGCGGCGTGTCGCTGGTGCGCAGCACGCCGAGAATCTCTTCGCGGCTCGGGATCGGGTACGGGTATTTGCTCAAGGGACGCGTGTCGGTGGTTTGTTCTTGTTCCGGGGTATGAGACATCATGGCAATGCGGGCGATTCTAACACTGTGGATCGTGGCACCGGGCAGCCGGCGGGCCGCGGCAGGGAGCCGGGTGGCTTCGCGCAGGCGTTGCGGTCGTAATGGGGCGGTATTCCCAGGACCGACCGGCAAGTTGCGACCAGGCGCGATAAAGCGCTTGACAGCAATTTCAGGGCCCATATAATGGCGATCTTTGCTGCACAACGCACACCTGCCCAGGTGGCGGAATTGGTAGACGCACTAGGTTCAGGTCCTAGCGGTGGCAACATCGTGGAGGTTCGAGTCCTCTCCTGGGCACCAAGGAAGTAGATCCAGAGCTATTGACTGGATGTTTGTTCGTGATAAAGCCCGCTTGCGGGCTTTTTGCGTTTCAGGGCGACTGAAACGTGCTCGCGTTTCGCGATAAGCCAACGTCGAGCGATGTACTCACCATGCTTTTCACCGTCCGCGAAGTCCGAGCAGCCCGGCCCTAGCCAAAGCCCCTCGATGCTCGACAAAATCCGGACATGGCTTGTCGCGAGGGACTGACGCTGCCGGCAGGCAGCGCCTTTTAGCGCCTGGTTGGTAGAATAAGTCTTTGGTCCAAAAATTTCTCCTGTACACGTTCCGTGGACGATCCTCATTTTCGGACAGACCCAGCTGCATCCAAATTTTCATACTGTCCACGTTGCGTGTACAATTAGGAAAATTGGACAACCGCGGCCTTGCCATGCATCCGGTCGATCACGATCTGCCTCCTCTACTGGAAGCTGCCATCATCGCGTTCGGCGATGCAACCGGCGTTTCCGTCCACCTGCGTAAGGCGCCACCCCGGTCCGGTGCGGATGCAGTACTGGAGTTCCATGTCGGCACCCGTCGCTACAAACGCCTCGCGCATGTCAAGCGAACCATTGACCGCTACAGCAGCGTGGCCGCTGTCCGCGCACAGGTTGCGCCGGGCGACGGTGCCCGGCTGCTGCTAGTGACATCGTATTTGTCCCCTAATATGATCAATGCGTGCCGCGACATGCAGGTTGATGCGCTCGACCTGGCCGGCAACGCCAGTCTTCTTCTAGGCGATAGCGTCATTCTCGTGTCCGGGCGCCCACGCCCGGACAACGACCTGCCGGCACGTAGCCGGACCTGGACCAAATCGACATTGCGCGTCGCACTCGCCCTGCTCGCGGTCCCTCCACTGCTGGAAAAAACCTACCGGGATATCGCACAGGTTGCCGGCGTCAGCCACGGAACCGTCCAGAACGCCGTTCACGGCATGCTGGATCGGCGCGATCTCATCGAGCAGCCCGGCGGGCGCGCTATGCAATTCGTCGACACAGCACGGCTCATCGATGAATGGACCACGTTGTACCCGACACTGCTACGTGGATCGCTTCAGCTCGGCCGCTTCCGCACCGACATCCCCGACTGGTGGAGAAGCGTTCCCGAGTTTCCCGACCGTTGCCAGTTTGGTGGCGAACCGGCAGCAGCGATCCTTACGCGATACCTGAAACCAGCCACATTCACCGTATACTGTGCCAGCGAGGTACCGAGGGAGTGGATCGCGAAAGCTCACCTGCGGGCTGATCGTGACGGCAACATTGAATTCCTGAGGTCCCCGATAGAGCTTCAGTTCGCGGCCGGACTTCCAAAAAACATCGTGCCGCCCCTGCTCGTCTACGCTGATCTCGTGGCGAGCGGCGACTCGCGCAATCTCGAAACAGCCCGGTTAGTGCGTGAACAATATCTCCCCGCTTGAGCCTCGCCCCCATCGCCCGTTTCCTGCCGAAATGGTGGCCCTTCTGCGGGAAGTGGCTGCCGCTGCTTCCCAAAAGAGCATCCAGTGGTTTGTCGGTGGGGCGAGCGCACGCGACATCGTGCTGACGCACGTCCACGATATCGAACCGACACGGGCGACGGCTGACGTCGATATCGGTATTTCCATCGAAAGCTGGGCCGGCCATGAAACACTGCGAACGGCGCTGCTCACGTCCGGCCACTTCGAGCAGCGAGGCACTGCAACCCACCGGCTGCACTACGAGGCCCCCGAGACCGGCGCCAGAACCTGGCTCGATATCGTCCCGTTTGGGGGCATCGCAGACGTTAGCGGCGAAATCGCCTGGCCGCCCGATCAGGCTATCCGCATGAACGTCGCCGGCTTCGAACAAGCGCTACAGGTCTCAGTGCGGGTACGCATGGATGACGATCTCGTGGTGCCTGTCGCTTCCCTTCCCGCGCAGGCAATGCTCAAGATCATCGCCTGGAAAGATCGTCATGCGGTCGATCGCAAGGACGCAACCGATCTACTTTTCCTGCTGGCATGGTATGGCGAGGCCGGAAATCTCGAGAGGCTGTATGCCGATGACGCCTTCGACCTGATCGAACAGCACGAGCACGATCCTGGTATCGGCGGTGCGGCCCTCCTCGGCCGCGACGTGGCAGGTATCGTCACGCCGAACGTGCACGATCAGATCCTCGCGGTCATTGCGCCGGACGATCCGTCGCCCCCAATACTGACGCACATGATGGCAAGCCGCACACGGATTTTCGGCGGCGATACGGCTGAACGGATCAGTCAGCTTTTTAACGCGTTTCGCCAAGAATTTGTCGCGGTGGTTCGGCGAGGAAGCGGGACCTAACCGTCCCGGGCAGGAAAGCGTGATCCAGGCTGCCCGGCAAAGAACGTAATCCTTCACGCAGCGGACGCGACCTCCCAACGTCGCCCTAGAACCGGTAAAGCTTGGCCGCGTTTTCAGCGAAGATGCTGATCCACTTCCGTGGCCACGCCCGCTTCCTTCAGACGCGCCGCCTCTTCCACGGCAATTTCGTCGAACGGGTTCATATCAATGACCTAAATGATTTATTCGAGCCCTCTCCTGGGCACCATCAGATGTTCTGGCGTAAGCCGCAGTAGTCCGAGAAACCTCGTAAGATCAAGGTCTTACGGGGGTTTTTTGTTTCCGCGGATGACCGACGTGTACCGGTGACATCGACGATTTTTGCGTATACGCGGAATCGAGGTGCCAAGCCATGCCTAAACGCGTCGAACCGAAGTCCGAAGTGGCGTTTCGTGTCGCCAAACCGCGCGAGCGCCCCCTATCTGCTCGCCGATGGGAATGGGCTCGCTCTACGCGTCTGGCTGGACGGAAGTAAGACGTGGCTGCTCCGCTACCGCCGGCCGGGTACTGGAAAGGAAACTTTCTCAGCCTTGGCTCCTACCCTGAGGTTCCGCTCGTCGAAGCGCACAAGTCTGCCGCGATCGCGCGCAGCCTTGTCCGCGAAGGTACTGATCCGGCCGAGCATCGCCGGGCCTAATCCGCTGCGCGCAAACGTGCTGCCGAAGGCGCGTTCCATCTGGTCGCAGAAAAATGGCTCGCATTTAAACGCAATGAGTGGGCCGACGAGACGTACCGCAAAGCCGAGTTTGTCACCCGGCAATACCTAGTCCCTCCGCTCCGCAACAAGCCGATCTCCACGCTCGCGACATTGGAGGTCATACCCCGGTGCTAGAAGGAATAGCGGCGCATGCTCCCAATCTCGCGACCAAAGCGCGCCAATACGTGGGCGGCATCGTTACTTACGCGATCCACCACAGTCTGCGAGAGGACGGCGTCCCGTTGTCGCTACGCGGTGTCATCCCGCGGCACAACAAAGGTCACATCCCGGCGATCACGAAGCCTGCTGAGATCGTCCCGCTCGTGCAAGCCATCAACACATACAAGTCGCCCGTCACGCGGGCTGCTCTGAAGCTGACCATGCTCACCGGCTTACGCCCCGGCGTGATCGCCGCTGCACCGTGGGATGAAATCAACCTCGAGTCCGCTGAGTGGCATGTCCCCGCCGTTCGGATGAAGATGCGTCACGATCATATCGTGCCCTTACCGAGGCAAGCGGTTGTGTTGCTCCGCGAATTGCAGTCGCTTACGGGCCGCGGAGACTACGTGTTTCCGTCCCCGGCCCGCCAGAAGACGCCGCACTTGCACCGAGACGCGTTAAGCAAGGCCCGACGCGACATGGGATTTCAAGGAAAGCACGCCGCGCATGGATTTCGCGGCATGCTGCGAACCGTCGGCCGCGAGCGACTCGGCATCGACATCGATGTTCTCGAAGCGCAACTCGCGCACGCGAAACGAGGCGACGTACAGAAGGCGTACGACGGAACGACATTCGACGATGACCGGCGCCGTGTCATGCAGGCGTGGGCTGACTACATCGACGGGCTGTGCAGAACAACGTCCACGCACGGCGACGTCGATTGAAATGCGAGGCTGGAACGGAATGGAACGGAACGAGGCGGCCGGCGAAAAATTCCCGGTGGCGCTCTGTGGTCGTCCACACGATGGCCGTAGAACGCCTAGGCAGCACGGAAATTCTGACACTCCCTGCAGCGGCGACGAACCGACCTTCCGATCACCGCCGCAACTGCTCAATTGGACGCATCAGTAGCGGCGTCCACCTTCTTGGCAGCGTTGGTCTTCGGCGCCGCTTTCTTCGTCGCCCCTTGCTTGACGACTCGTCTCTTCACCGCGACCTTCTTCTCGGTTGTCACCCTTCGCGCTCCGTTTCCATTCCCGCTGATCAGGAATTCGGTTCGATCCTTGGCGTCGGCAAGCCACGCCGGAGCACGGCCACGTCCGCTCCACGTCGCACCAGTTGCCGGATCGCGATACTTCGGCGCCTGCGGACCGCGAACGTAGTTCCCCTTTCGACCTCCGCTCGCGGCGTTCCGCGTTGGCAGCTGTGCCCTGCCGTCAATCAGGAAATTGCTTCGATCCTTTGCATTAACAATCCAGCCCGGCGCACGACCGCGGCCGGTCCAAGTCGCCCCGGTCTTTGGATCAAGATATTTTGCAGCGCTGGATGGCCTACCGAACGCGTTTTGCTTTATTGCGTTGCCACTACGTCTGCTGGCCACAAGATGCGCTTGGAGGTCTGCCAACGTGAGGCCGTGCTTTTCCATCAGCTCGCTGATCTTGGAAACAGCGGATGACTGCTTCCTAACGATCGCATCGGCTTCGGCCTGCAGCTTGGCAATCTTTGCTTTGATGTCCTCTAGCGTAGCCATCACTCCCTCATCGTTGCAACAATGCCCGCACTATGCCACACCGCTTACGGCAATGTCAGCGCTGCACGGGTTCAATGTCACAGTCCCGCTACAAGTCGTGCCGGTTTTGCTCACCCACAGCCTTCCGGGCGGCACGACGCGCGCAACGCGCGATATTGTTGTCGCGTTGGTCGCGACGGCTTTGGGATCGGCGAGTTCCATTTTGCGCGCGATGTCCGATGCAACCGCAAACGTTCGGTCCATGTTCCACCTTCCGGCCCATCTGGTCGCGCGCGTTGCCGGTATTGCTCGATACGCTGGTGGCGGCATCAGCGGTTGCGATTTGGTACCGGCCTTCGGTCGACTACTGGCATCGGGCTTTATTCGTTGTAACGTGTCCGCCTCCAACAGCTTAAGCGCCTGGATGTGGTGAAGAAGCATCTCGCCCGCTGGAGTCGGCGTAACGCCGTCACGTACCAAAAGTGGCGTCCCAAAGGCTTCTTCCAAGGACATGATTCGCTGGGAGACGGCACCGCGGCTAACGTTCAGCACCTGAGCCGAACGGCCAAAGTGCCGAGTTTCTACGAGAATAGAAAATGTCTCGAGCTGTTGACGATCAAAATTCACGCGATTCCGCTGTGCAATGTTCGTTACCTTTGATGCAACTGTAACTGTGGCCCGTGACCCTACCGGTGTCGACGGTGCACCAGAACACGTCGCGTGGCTTGCAGTAGAGGGTTCACGTCATCGGCTACGCCGCCCACAGCAGTAGTCGCCGGTACTGTGCTTCACGCCATTCGGCTTGCCGGTGTCATCGGCCGACGATGTCAAAGCTCACTCCGTTCACTCACCGAGATAGGCTGCGCGCACCTTCGGATCGTCGAGCATATCCTTCGCGTTGCCCGACATCGTGACCGCGCCGGAGTCCATCACATAGCCACGGTCCGCTGCCTGCAGCGCGAGCCGCGCGTTCTGCTCCACCAGCAGCACCGTGATGCCCTCCTTCGAAATCTCCCTCACGACCTCGAAGATTTTCTCGACCATGATCGGCGAGAGACCCATCGACGGTTCGTCGAGCAACAGCAGCTTAGGCTTCGACAGCACGGCGCGCGCCATCGCC
>NZ_DASXWY010000063.1:0-1607 GCF_036503415.1 Trinickia sp.
TGGACGGCACAGCGGCCGTCGCATCGTTGCGTTCGTTGTTCATGCGGAAAATGAGAATCGGCAAAATAGGCGGGCCGTGCCCGCGCGGGTTCCGATCATTCTACCTGAGCGGCTCCCGGCGGGCCGGCGGCCGGTCGCGTGGCTCAACGTTCGACGCGCGAAATGGCGAAGCGATCCGGCTCCTCGTTCGTCATCGCTCCCCGCTTATACTACGCGGCGGCGGCCGAAACGCGCCCTCGACTCGACACGCGCTCAAGCAGGGGTTCATCCGATCATGAATGCGAAGCACACCTTGGTTCTGCCCGGTTATGCCAATTCGGGCCCCGGACACTGGCAAACGCGCTGGGAGGCGCTCGATCCGACGTTCGTGCGCGTGGCCATGCCCGATTGGGACCATCCAGTCTGCGACGATTGGTGTGGCGCGTTGAATCGCGCCGTTTCAGCAGCTGGCCCGCAGCCCGTCCTGCTCGCGGCGCACAGCCTCGGTTGTTTGACCGCCGTGGTTTGGGCGGCGCGTCACTACGGCAGCAGTGCGGCGAAGGTGGCGGGAGCGTTGCTGGTGGCCGTGCCCGATCCGCACGGGGCTGAGTTTCCGGCCGATGCGAGCGGCTACGGGCATGTCCCGATGGAGCCGTTGCCGTTTCCGACGATCGTCGTGGCGAGCAGCGACGATCCTTATGGCGGCGTCCCCTTCGCCGAGCGCTGCGCGAAGGCATGGGGTAGCCGCTTCATCGACATCGGTCCGCGCGGCCATATCAACGCGGAGAGCGGGCTGGGCGACTGGCCCGAAGGCCTGGCATGGCTCGCATCGCTCGAAAGCTGATCGCCCTGGGGCATGTGAAGCCGGGCGCTGTCACCGCCCGTCGCGCGTCGCTCAGATGACCGCGCGTGTGCGCAAATCGGCGATCGCTGCGTCGTCGTAGCCCAGGATGCCGCGCAGTACTTCCTCGGTGTGTTCGCCCAGCATCGGCGGGGCGGTACGCACTTGGGGCGGTGTCTCGCTCATCACGATCGGATTGCGCACGAGCGCGGCCTGTGCGCCGCTCGGGTGCGGCACGCTCACCCGCATGCCGCGCGCTTGGACTTGCTCGTTGTCGAACACCTCGGCGAGATCGTTGATCGGCCCGCATGGCACGCCGGCGGCTTCGAGCAATTCGATCCACTCGCGCTTGCCGCGGGCCTTCACGATGTCGGCGACGATCGGCACGAGCGTCTCGCGGTGCCGCACCCGCTCGGGGTTCGTTGCGAAGCGCGCGTCGTCGGCGAGTTCCGGGCGGCCGCCCACCTGCACGAACTTGCGGAATTGCGCATCGTTGCCCACCGCGAGGATGATCCATCCGTCGCTCGTTTGGAATGCCTGATAAGGCACGATGTTCTGATGTGCATTGCCCCAGCGCTGCGGAGGCCGGCCGCTCGTCAGATAGTTCGAGCCCATATTCGCGAGCATCGCGACTTGCACATCGAGTAGCGCCATGTCGATGTATTGGCCGATGCCTGTTCGCTCGCGATGCGCCAGCGCGGCGAGCACGGCGACCGTCGTATACATCCCTGTCATCAGGTCGGCGATGGCCACGCCGGCTTTTTGCGGCCCGCCGCCGGGCAGGCTG
>NZ_DASXWY010000064.1:0-53808 GCF_036503415.1 Trinickia sp.
GCGACCCGCTGCAAATCAGCCGTCCGTTCCGAGAATCACGCTCGACGCCTTGAATGCCGCGATAGCGGGCATCCCAACGGCGAGCCCCAGTTCGCGGACGCTCTCGTTCGTGACAACGGCCGTCACGACCGTGGGAGCCGGCGCCGCTCCCGCATCGTCCGTGGCAGCGCCGGCATCGAGCACGAGCGATACTTCGGCGTTCACGGCGCCGGGAACGATCTGGCTGATGCGGCCGTGCAGTTGGTTGCGCGCCGAAAGACGCAAGGGCGCGATGCTCGCCGGGGTGTCCGGGTCGCCGACGGCAAGCATGACCCACGATGCCTTGACGAGCGCATAAGCCGTTGCGCCCGCGGTCAAGCCGAGCGTTTCGGTACTCTCGCAGGTGATCACCGCCACGATCTGCTGTCCGCCCGGCAGCGTCATCGTCACTTCGTCGTTGACGGCCCCGTGTGCGATCGACACGATCGTTCCGAACAGCTGATTGCGCGCGCTCGTTTTCATACCGATTCTTCCTATCAACGCCCAATCGCGGGCGAAGTCTTCGATTCCCGCGCTCACGTGCTCGATGAACTTGCGGTGCTCCCGCTCGATGGCGCGGAACGTTTCGATAAGACGTTCGCCGCGCGGGGTCAGTGTCGTGCCGCCGCCGCCCTTGCCTCCCGTCGCGCGCACGACGAGCGCAACCCCTGCGAGGTTGTTCATCGCATCGATTGCATCCCAGGCCGCTTTGTAGCTGATGCCGACGGCTTTGGCCGCGCCGGTGATGGAGCCCGTTTCGCGGATCGCCGCGAGCAACGCGATGCGTGCCGCCCCGGCCAGCGTTTCGCCGCCCGCGCTGAGCCAAAGCGAGCCACCGAGGCCGAACGCCCCGGCACGGGCGTCCGCCTGCGGGCCGGAATCGGACGCTGCACGGGACGGTGGCACTTCGCTCATGGGCTCGACGGGAACAGGAACAGGTTGGCGGAAGAACGTGAATCGGCGCCGCCCATTATAGGCACCGGCACTGCCCTACCGGCTCAACGCTTGACGTACTGCGCCACGCCATGACCGAACGACCAGTTTTCCGGCAGCACCTCCACGAGATTGATGAAGACGTCTTCCGGCCGCAAGCCCGGCCGTTCGGCCAGAAGATCGACGATGCGCCGGTAGAGCGCCTCCTTTTGCTCGAGACCGCGCGTATTGCTGACGGTCAACTGAATGACGACGAAGTCGTCGCTGCGCTCGATTCCGAGGTAGTGCCGGTTATAGACCCGGGACCCGGGGGCGTGCTCGTTGATGAGGACGAATTGATCGTCCTCCGGAACGTTGAACGTTTCGACGAGCGCACGTTGTACGCCGTCGACCAAGGCCGCGCGATAGGCGTCGGACTTACCGGCGCCGAGCGAAATACGAGTGAGTGGCATGACCGTCTCCGCAATGAACGATGGAGTAGGCAGAATAAGTACGCTCGATCATAATGAACAGTCATGTATCTATATTTCATCTATTTCATTTCAAAATGAAAGTATTGGACCTCGATGCGGTTCGGGCGTTCGTCCACGTCGCGGACCTGCGCAGTTTCACACGGGCGGGCGAGATGCTCGAGACGACGCAGTCAGCGGTCAGCCTCAAGATCAAGCGCCTCGAAGCCCAGCTCGGCAAGGCGCTGTTCGAGCGTACGCCGCGCTCGGTGCGGCTCTCGGCTGCGGGCGATGCGTTCCTCGAATCGGCGCGCCGCCTGCTCGATGCACATGAGCAGGCGCTGACATCGCTTGGGACCGAACGCGCCCGGCTACGAATCGGTCTGAGCGAACACGCCTCGGGGCCGCAACTGCCGCAACTCGTTGCCGGCCTGCACCGGCACGATCCGCAACTCGTCGTGGAAATGCATCTCGGACTGTCGGCGGCGCTCCTCGCGCAATACGACGAGCGGCAACTCGATGCCTGCATCGTGCGCTACGAGGCCAACGAAACGCCGGCATGGCGTGCGCGCAGCGATGCCGAGGCACTTTTCGTCGAACCGCTCGTATGGGTCGCCGCACCGGGCTGGAAGCGTACTGCCGGGGTCCCGTTGCCGATCGCCACGCTGGCCGGTCCTTGCGGCGTGCGCTCGGTGGCATTGCAAACGCTGGATCGAGCGCACATCGCCTGGCAGGAAACGTTCGTCGGCGGTGGGGTCGCGGCCGTCGGCGCCGCGGTAGCCGCCGGCCTTGCGGTATCGGCGCTCGCGCGGCGCGTGGCGCCCGTCGGCCTCGTGGATATCGGCAGCGCCGCGGGACTGCCGCCGTTGCCGCGGTCGCACATCGTCCTTCATTCGCGCGTGCGCGAGCCGCGCGCTCATTCGGCACTGCGCATTCTCGCGGCGGGACTGGCGCGAAGTTGAGGCGCGTACCCCACGGGCCGCCGGACGCATCAAGCCGGCGGCTCGGTTCGGGTTCAGTTCGCCGGGAAGTCGATCACGTAGCGCACGAAACCGCTATGCGGCGTATAGCGGTCATACAGCGCGCGAGCGCGGTAGTTGTTCTCCTTCGTATTCCAATAGAGTCGCGACCAACCCTTGCGCTTCGCCTCGTCGACGAGCCAGTCGATCAACTGCCCGCCGATGCCTTCGCCACGAATCGCCGGATCGACGAATAAATCCTGCAGATAGCAAATCGGCCTCAGCTGCGAGGTGCTCTCATGCACGAGGTAGTTGGCGATGCCGATGACGAAGCCGTCGTCGCGCTCGGCAACGATCGCTTGGACCGGCGAGCTCGGATCCAGAATGCGCGCCCAGGCATGGTGCGTCACTTCGTCCGACGGGGTGCGTTCGTAAAAGCGCGTGTAGCCGTCCCACAGCTCGCGCCAGCGCGAGGCGTCACGCGCCTGCGCTTTCCGTATCGTGACGGTCATCCGGTTGGCTCCATTGTTTCGATGGTGGCTCGCGGCTCAGCCGCGGACTGCGACACCACAATCTACCGCAGCGATGGGCACCGCGCAGCGAGGACGTCAATATCGAAACCGAGGGTGCCCTTGCGTCTTCAGACGCGAATCCTGGGCGATTCAGGGCAACGCCATATGAGACGCGCCCTCCGCCAGGGCGGTTTCGACCGATACGGACCATGCGCGTGGCGTCAGCGCCTCGGTGATGGTCAGCTTGCCCGTCACGGCGAATGCGCCGGTATCGATGAAGACCTGAGAGCCGATGCGCCCCATTTCGCGCATCGGCGTGTGGCCGCAATAAGTCAGCGATAAACCCGCCTGTCGCGCCGGATCGCCGTTGCCGAGCGCAAGTTCACGGCCCCACAGCATTTGCTGTCTGACGCGCTCGGTGAAGGCGCCCGAATCGAGGTCGAGGTCGGAGCCGAAGAATTCCGCATGCACGATATTGAAACGCCGCATCCCCGCACCGACGACCCGCGCGAGCGGCAGCGTGCGCAAACGCCGTGCATACTCCTGGAGCGTTTCGTCCGACAAATCGTCGGCCCAGTCGCCGCCGATGCCATGCCACCAGCTACGGCGCATGCCGCCTTCCGCTACGAGACACAAAGCTTCCTCGTGGTTACCGAGCACGGGATAGAACCACGGCTTGTCGAGCAGCGCCAGCGCTGCCTCCGACTGGCTGCCTCGATCGACGAGATCGCCGACCGAAAAGAGCCGGTCCCGTGTGCCGTCGAACTCGATTTCGCGCAGTAGATAGCGCAGCGCGTCCACGCAGCCATGCAGATCGCCGACCACGAAATCGCGGCCTGCCGTATTCGATTCATGCCGGCAAACGAGGGGAATGTTTTCAGTTTCCATACCGCATCTTATGCTCGTGCGCGTTGCCGCGCCCCGCAATGCAATTTCCTATTGCTGCTGCGCGCGCAATTGCGCCACGTCGCCGGCCGTCAACGTGGCGCGCGGATCGCCGAAGTGCTGCGTGACGTAGTTCACGATCGCCGCGATCTGCTCGTCGTTCAGTTGATCGCCGAAGCCGGGCATCAACACGTTTGCGTGCTTCGTCTTGCGCACCACGCCATGCAGCACCACCAACGCGAGGTTGGAAGCATTATTTGCGCCCACTACGGAGTTATGAATCAGCGACGGGTAAGCCAACGCAGCGTCACCACCGATGCCGCGGCCGGTCCAGTCGTGACAACTCGCACAGTTGCCGACGAAAAGCTGGGCGCCGTTCACGCCGACAGGCGACGTACCGCGTAATTGCGTTACATCGTCGGCAGGTTTGCCCCACTGATCGCGCGGGCGGGCGTCGCCGCCAGCGACAGGTGGCACCGAACGCAAATACACGCCGATCGAGCGCAAGTCCTCGTTGGTCAGAAACTGGGTGCTGTCGGCGACCACCTCCGCCATCGGCCCTGCCGCATTGGCGCGGCCCGGCGCAACGCCGACGGACAGATAGTGCACGAGGTCGTCGTCGCCCCAGTTGCCAATGCCGGACGTCTTGTCGGGTGTGATGTTGAATGCGTGCCAACCTGCCTGCACTTCGCCCGAAAGCCGACCGCTCGTCTTCAGCCCTTGCATGAAGTTGCGGGGCGTGTGGCACTCCTCGCAATGCGCGAGCCCTTCGACCAGATACGCACCGCGGTTCCATTGCGGACTTTGCTTCGGATCGGGGACGAAGCGGCCCTCATGGAAATTGAAGAGCTTCCAGAAGAACAGCAACCACCGCTGATTGAACGGGAACTTGAGGTCGTTGCGCGGCGGCGTGTAATGAACGGGCGTCAGTGTGTTCAGATAGGCGCGAATCGCCAACACGTCGCGTTCGGCAATACGTGTGTACTCCGTGTAGGGGAAGGCGGGATAGAGATGCTCCCCGCCCTTGCCGACCCCTTCGTGCATGGCCCGCACGAAGTCGGCGTCGGTCCACCGGCCGATGCCCGTATCGGGATCGGGCGTGATGTTGGGCGTATAGATCGTCCCGAACGGCGTACCGATCGGCAATCCCCCCGCGTAAGGCCGGCTCTTGTCGGCCGTATGGCACGCAATGCAGTCGCCCGCGCGGGTCAGATAGGCGCCGCGCTTCACCAGGTCGGCACTTTCCGCGTCGGCTTGCGTAAAGGTGGGGGCGATCGTTGCGGCATCGGCCGATGCACCCTCGGGACCCGGCGCGCCGGAGGGCGATTCCGTCGGCGTCGGTGCGCTCGCCACTGCAGTCGAAGCCGACGTCGTCATCGAAGCCGACGATGACGCCGAGCCCGCCACGTTCGCCACGTTCGACACCGGCACCGCCGCCGCGGGCGTGCTCGCTGTCGGCGGTTCGCTCGTCGATGCGGCAGATGCGGCAGATGCGGCAGATGCGTTGGATACACCGGAGCTCTCGATCGCGCCGGAAGACGGCGACGCCGCGTGCACCGGCGCCGCTACCGTACCCGAACGTGACGAGGCGGCAAGCGCCGCATCGGGTCCTTGCGCCTGCGCGACCGAAAGCGGCAACTCATCGGCCGGCGACAGATCGGCATCGACCGACGCATGCCAGGCGAGATACAACGCAAATCCGCAAAACGCGGTGGCGACCGTGGCAACGCGCCGCAACCGCCTCCGCGCACGCCTTGCCGCTTCGTGGCCCATACCGGCTGGATCGGAGCGAGGTCGCGGGTTCGTCATCGGGAGTCCCATCGGGTCGGCGTGCCAAGTGCTGTGTCCGCACTAGAGTTCATGCTTGAGCTTGTCCGCAAGGCGTAGCGCCAACGCAGCAATCGTCAGCGTGCAGTTGACCGATGCGGCGCTCGGCATCACGCCGCTCGTCGCAAGGAAAAGGTTCTGGTGATCGTGCGTGCGGCAATCGGCGTCGACGACCGAGTCCGCCGGATCGGCGCCCATGATCGTCGTCCCCATGATGTGGTTGTTGGGCGCGAAGCGATCGTCGAACGTAACTTCCGTGCCGCCGAACAGCGCCGCGATCTGCGCATACACCTCGTGCGTGTGCGCCGCGCTTTTCTTCACGTACTCGCCGATGGCGTAGTAAATCTCCGGCTGCGGAATGCCGAGCGCATCCTTACGGTCGGCCGACGGCACGATCCGATTGCCCGGTTCGGGCAGGATTTCGTGGAAGCTGTTGATGGTGAGCGTGCGCGATGCGCGATCGCGGATCTGCCGGTCGAGTTCGGCGCCGGTCAGCCCCGCCTGCAACAATGCGGCCGTCACCGCCATCGTCGACACGCCGTTCGACAGGTGCAGCTTCTTGGCGGCGTACTCCGAGCGGAAAGCGCCATCCCTGAAGTTGACGACCGATGTCATTTCCATCGGCCCGCGCCCGGGCCACAACGCCTCGTTCGCGAGGAAGCTCACACCGGTGCCCGGGTGATCCATCAAATTGCGGCCGACCTGATCGGAGCGGTTGCCGACGCCGTGCGGAAACTTGTCGCTCGTCGACATCAGCATCAGCTTCGGTGTCTCGATACCGTTCGCCGCAAGAACGAAGAACTTGCCCGTCACGCGCGTCGTCCCGCCCGAAGGGTCCTTGTAATGCACGGCGGAGATGAGCCCCTTGTCGTCGGCTTCTACTCGATAGACCACCGCCTGCGGCACGAGCTGAGCGCCCGCGCGCTCGGCTTTCTCGGCATGCACGATGCCGTTGTACATCGCCGCGATGGGGCAGATCGGCATGCAGTTGTTGTTGCCGCAACAGGTGGGACGCGCGTCGTAGGGCTGGCTATTGCGCGCGACCGGTTCGGACACCACCTTGAAGGCGTTGGCGTTGAGCACTTCGGCAAACCGCGCATCCATGAACGAGAGCGGCAGCGCCGGCATCGGATAAGGCTTGGCGCGCGGGGACCCGAGATCGACCGACGGCTCGGGGCCGGACACACCGAGCTCGACCTCAGCCGCGTAGTACCAAGGCTCCAGCGTTTCGTACGGAAACGGCCAGTCGCGGCCGACGCCGAACAGCGTCTTCAACTTGAAATCGGAGGGCAACAGACGCCACGCAGCGGCGGCCCAGTGCCAGGTCGTGCCCCCGACGAGCCGCAGGTATTGCGATTCGTACGGATACTCTCCCTTCTGAATCAAATAGTTGTTCGGCGGCGAATACTCGGGATGCGGTGCATAGGGCATCGACGGGTAGGGGGTCGCGAAGTCCGCCTTGGCAGGCGAGTTGCGGAAGTTCTCGACGATCTGCCAGCGAGCGAGGCGCGGCCCCGCTTCGAGGAGAATGACCGACGCGCCCGCCAACGCGAGCTGATGCGCAACGAGACTGCCTGCCACACCGGAGCCGACTACGACGACATCGGCAGAAGGGTTGTTTGCCATGTGTTGTAGTAGGTTCGGCTAAGGCTTGCGCGTCCAGTAAAACGGCACGTCCCGGCAGTACGACGGCACGGTCAGCACGTCTTTGACGGGATCGAACATCAGGGCTCTTTCGTAGGCGAGCACTTTCACGGTGGGCGACTCGCCGACTAGACCGAGGTACCACGCGCGCATGATCTGGCCGACTGTCTTCGCGAGCGGCGGCTCCGCGGCCCGCAGCGCTGCCGTCACGGTATCGCGCGGCACACCGCCGTGCGATTTGAGCCACGTATTGATCGCGGCGACGTTTTGCGTGAACGCGCTGTCGGTCTTGACGAGTGCTTCGTAGATGCGCTTGCCGAGCGCGGGATCGAGCTGACTTCGTCCGCACAGCTCCTTCGTCAACGCGACGAACGCATCGAACCCGCCGCCCGCCGGGGGCGAGAATGCGAACGCCGAGCGGGTGCCGAACGGCAGGCCCAGCACCGCGGCGATCGATAGCGCACTCGCGAAGGCGGACGTGCCGAGCACGAACGTTCTACGGGCGAAAGCCGCCGGCGCGTTGCGGCGCCGGCTCTCTCGGGCATCTGTCATGTGGGCTCCAAGGTCTGATCGTGACCCTGCCGGCACGCGCCGGCGTTGCAGGTCGCCCCCGAATCCGGTCTTGGCGCCGCCCTTGAACTGGCGGTCTTTCATTATGCGAGATCGTGCGAGATGCGCGGGCGGCGCCCACAGCGACGAAATATAGCCGTCTCGGCTGCATTCGACAATCGTCGGATAATGCTTCGCGCATCCGGATGGGGCGAATACGCGCCAAATCGGCATCCGATGTAAAAACGCGCCAGCGCGGCACGACAGATTTACGCGCTCCGGCCGGCGCCGGCCGCAAGCGCCGCTCGCGGTGCGCGAAACACCTCACATCCGCGGCCAACGCGCGCATACTGGTCTCCATCGACGATTCGCGCCGACATGGGCGCGCCGTCCCGCCACCGCGGCATGCAACCTGCTTGCGTTGCTCTCGTTCGCGCGCAAGCGCCGCCGAGGTCCCGGGCCGATGCCTCCCGTCCCGGCGCGCCTCGAGCGCCACCTTCTATGGCGATGCGATCGCGCGCGAGCCGCGTGCATCCACACCGCCGGACGACCTGGAATCGACCGATGGAACGACGTCAAACGTATGCGCCGCGGATCTACTTCATTCACCCCCTTCTCGTTGGGCACCTCGACGCGTGGCCGGCCCAATTCGAGCGCGCGGCCGCGCTCGGGTTCGATCACGTCCTGATCGGCTCGCCTTTCGCGCCCGACGAAGCGGGCCATCTCTATCTCGTCTCCGACCACGACCGGCTTCATCCCGCGTTCGCGAGCGCGGACGATGCGAACACGGCGCTCGGGCGTCTTGCGCGTGATGCCCGCGCCAACGGTCTCGCGTTGCTCGTCGATGTCGTACTCGATCGCGTCGCCGCCAACGGCGCGCTCGTGCGCGATCACGGCGAGTGGTTTCGTCGTTCCGAGATCGACGAGTGGAAGCTCGATCCACGGCACGCGCCTCGCGTGGATCATGCCGCCCATGCGGACTTCGACGACGCACGCGCCGCCGCGGAACTCGGCGCCTGGTGGAGCGAGCGGCTCACCGCGCTCGCACAGGCCGGCGTGGCGGGATTTCGTTTCGATTCGCCGCACCGGGTCAGCGCCGATGTCTGGCGCGAACTGGGCGCCGCGCTGCGTGCCCGCCACCCCGAAACGCGCTTGCTGGCCGCAACGCCGGGCCTCGCGCGCGGCGACCTCGCGCGTCTCGAGCGCGCGGGATTCGACAGCGTCTTCTCGTCGGTCCGATGGTGGGACTTCCGTCAAGACTGGCTCGTGGAAGAACACGCCGCGCTCGCGCGCATCGGCGCACCGATCGCTTTTCCGGAGGCGCCGTATGGACCACGCCTCGCCAATGACTACACGGGTTCGACCGACGCGGTGGCGATCGAGCGCGCGTACCGGCGCGCGATCGATGCATGTGCCGCACTGGGCACCGGCTGGCTCGTGCCGATGGGCTTCGAGCGCGGCATCGACGAGCCGTTCTCGTACCGTTCGGGCAGCCCCTCGGCCTACCGGGCGGCTCTCGACGCGGGCCGCTTCGATCTGAGCGAGTACATCGCGCAAACCAACCGCATGCTCCAGCAAACGCCTCTTTTGGCGACGGTGGGCGAGTTGCGAGCCCTTTCGAGCGCCGGCGCGCACGTGGCCGCATTGCTGCGCGGAGAATCCGCCGACTTGCGCGATGCGCGCGAGGGGGCACTGCTGCTGGCCAACCCGGACCTCAGCGCGCCGGCATTCGTCGATCCGGGGCAACTTCTCGACGGCGTGCCCGGCAACCTGACGTTATTCAAGCCGCTCGTCCAGCCCTGCACGGCACCGGCCGAGCCGCTCGACCCGTTCACGCTCGCGCCCGGGGAAACACGGCTGTTGCGCGCCGTCGCGAGCCCGTGCGTGAGCGCGCGTCATGCTACGAAACGCGCGGCGACGGCAGCCGTTACGGAAGCGATCGCGGCGCCGCGCGTTGCGATCGAAAGCGTGTCGCCTTCCATCGACGGCGGCCGCTTCGTCGCAAAGCGCGTCGTGGGCGAGCCGATCGAGATCAGCGCGGCGATCTTCGGCGAAGGACACGACAAGATTGCGGCAGCGGTCATCTGGCGTGCCGCCGATGAGCCCAAGTGGCGCGAGACGCGGATGGTCCCGGCCGAACCCGCGGGACTCGACCTTTGGCGCGCGCAGATCGCGCTGGGGCGCGTCGGGCGGTATGAATTCACGGTGATCGCATGGCGCGACGATTTCGCCTCGCTGGTCGATCACATCCGCAAAAAACTGAAAGCCGATCAGGCGGTCGATCTCGAGCTCGAAGAAGCCCGTCATCTGCTCGCCCGCGTGCTGGCCGAGGCTCAGACAGCCGATACGGCCGACGCCGATCCGCATCGGGATCAGCATGACGCCCAAGAAGCGCAGCGCGATGCGATCGCGCGCCTCAAGGAGTTGGCCCGGCGATTCGCGCAGGCCAACCCGGCGGCTCGGCTCGACATCGTGCTCTCGCCGGAAACGGAAAGCGCCGTTGCGCTGGCCCGCCACCGCCCGTTTCTTTCGCGCGACCCGGTGATTTACCGCATCGACGCGGAACGGTCCGCGGCCCGCTTCGGCAGTTGGTACGAAATCTTCCCGCGCTCGATGAGCGACGATCCCGCGCGTCACGGTACCTTCGACGATGTCATCGCAAAGCTGCCGCGCGTACGCGACATGGGGTTCGACGTACTCTACTTCCCGCCGATTCACCCCATCGGTAAAACGAATCGAAAGGGCCGCAACAATACGCTGAACGCGCAGCCCGGCGACGTGGGCAGCCCCTACGCGATAGGAGGCCAGGAAGGCGGGCATACGGCGGTTCATCCCGAGCTCGGCACGCTCGACGACTTCAAGCGCATGCTGGCTGCCGCGCACGAGCACGGCCTCGAAATCGCGCTCGACTTTGCGATCCAGTGCTCGCCCGATCACCCGTGGCTCGCCGAGCATGCCTCGTGGTTCGCCTGGCGCCCCGACGGCTCGCTGCGCTACGCCGAGAATCCGCCGAAGAAGTACCAGGACATCGTGAACCCGGAGTTCTACGCGCACGATGCGAAGCCCGGATTGTGGCTCGCGCTGCGCGACATCATCCGGTTCTGGATCGATGCGGGCGTACGGATTTTTCGCGTCGACAACCCCCATACGAAGCCGTTGCCGTTCTGGGAATGGATGATCGCCGATATCCGCGCGGCGCATCCCGATGTCATCTTCCTGTCCGAGGCATTTACGCGTCCTCGTCTGATGTACCGGTTGGCGAAGATCGGCTTTTCGCAGTCGTACACGTACTTCACGTGGCGCGAATCGAAGCGCGACTTCACCGACTACCTGACCGAGCTCACGCAGACGAACGTGCGCGAATTCTTCCGCCCGCACTTTTTCGTCAATACGCCCGATATCAACCCGCGTCACCTGCAAGCGTCGGGGCGAGCGGGGTTCATGATCCGGGCCGCGCTCGCGGCGACGCTCTCGGGACTATGGGGCGTATACAGCGGGTTCGAGCTCTGCGAATCGAAGGCGCTGCCCAACAGCGAGGAGTATCTCGATTCCGAGAAGTATCAGCTGCGTGCCTGGGATTGGGACAGGCCCGGCAACATCGTCGATGTCGTCACGACACTCAATCGGATCCGCCGCGCCAACCGCGCCTTGCAAACGCATCTCGGACTCACGTTCCTGAGCGCGCACAACGAGCGCATTCTCTTTTTCGAAAAGGCGACCCCAGCGCGCGACAACGTGATCCTCGTCGCCATCTGCCTCGATCCGTTTTCGCCGCAGGAGGCGGATGTCGAGCTGCCGTGGCACACCTTCGCTCACTGGCACATGCTCGACGGGGATGCACTGGCCGTGACCGATCTCGTCAGCGGCGCACGCTTCGAATGGCGTGGCCGCCATCAGCACATCCGGATCGAGCCCGACACGCTGCCGTTCGCGATCCTGCGCATCGCGCCTGCAGCGGGGTTGCCGCGCGATACGCGCGCGCAGCTCGAACATGGCCGGCCCGCCGCCGCGGAGACCCATCATGAAGCGTGAAGATCATCACGTCGACCCGGCCACCGCCGAGGCCGACCGTGCCCCGGACGCGAGCCGCAAGCGCGAGCGGGCCCGCCGTCGCGCAAAGCAATCGCCGCTGACGGACGATCCGCTCTGGTACCGGGACGCGATCATCTATCAAGTGCACGTGAAGTCGTTTTTCGATGCGAACAACGACGGAGTCGGCGACTTTCCGGGCCTCATCGCGAAGCTCGACTACATTGCCGGTCTCGGCGTCGATACGATCTGGCTGCTGCCGTTCTATCCTTCTCCGCGCCGCGACGATGGCTACGACATCGCCGATTACCGCGACGTGCACCCCGATTACGGCACGCTCGCCGATGTGCGCCGCTTCATCCAGGGTGCCCACGCGCGCGGCATCCGTGTCGTGACCGAACTCGTCATCAACCATACGTCGGATCAGCACCCGTGGTTTCAGCGGGCGCGGCGCGCCAAACCGGGCTCGAACTATCGCAATTACTATGTCTGGTCCGATACGGACAAGAAGTACGCCGGCACGCGCATCATCTTCATCGACACTGAGCCGTCGAACTGGACGCACGACCCGGTCGCGAATGCGTATTACTGGCACCGCTTCTATTCGCACCAGCCCGATCTGAATTTCGACAATCCCGCCGTGATGCGCGAAGTGCTGCAGGTCATGCGCTTCTGGCTCGACATGGGCATCGACGGGCTGCGGCTCGACGCCGTACCGTACCTCGTAGAGCGCGAAGGGACCAACAACGAGAATTTGCCGGAGACGCACGCGATCCTGAAGCGCATTCGCGCGACGATCGATGCGGAGTATCCGAACCGGATGCTGCTTGCCGAAGCGAATCAGTGGCCCGAGGACGTGCAGGAGTACTTCGGCAACGAAGACGAATGCCACATGGCATTCAACTTCCCGCTGATGCCGCGTCTTTACATGGCGATCGCGAGCGAGGACCGATTCCCGATCACCGACATCATGCGGCAAACCCCTGAGTTGCCGCCCACTTGCCAGTGGGCCATCTTCCTGCGCAACCACGACGAGCTCACGCTCGAGATGGTGACCGATTCCGAGCGCGACTATCTGTGGAACACCTATGCGAGCGATCGTCGCGCGCGGCTCAATCTCGGCATCCGCAGGCGGCTCGCTCCGCTCATGGAACGCGACCGCCGCCGCATCGAACTCATCAATTCGCTGCTGCTGTCGATGCCGGGCACGCCCGTCATCTATTACGGCGACGAGCTCGGCATGGGCGACAACATCCATCTCGGCGACCGCGATGGCGTGCGCACGCCGATGCAGTGGTCGTCCGACCGCAACGGCGGATTTTCGCGGGCCGATCCCGAGCAACTGGTACTGCCGCCGTTGATGGGTTCGCTCTACGGCTTCGACGCAGTCAACGTCGAAGCGCAAACGCGCGATCCGCACTCGCTGCTCAATTGGACGCGCCGGATGCTCGCGACGCGCCGTTCGGCCCACACGTTCGGGCGCGGCAGCATCCGCTTCCTGCGGCCCGCGAATCGCAAGATTCTGGCTTACCTGCGCGAGCTCGAAGGGCAGCCGCCGATCCTTTGCGTCGCGAATCTTTCGCGCGCGCCGCAGGCCGTCGAGCTGGATCTGTCGGAGTTTGCCGGACGCGTCCCCGTCGAAATGACGGCCGATTCGGTCTTTCCGGCCATCGGGCAGCTCAGCTATCTGCTGACGTTCCCACCCTACGGCTTCCTCTGGTTCTCGCTGTGCTCGCGCGAGGACCGTCCGTCGTGGAGCCAGCCCGGTTCCGAGCAACTGCCGGAATTCGTCACGCTCGTCATTCGGTCCGAGCAGACGGGACCGACTCCCGAAAACGTGCGGCTGCTCGAATCGGAAGTGCTGCCGTCGTATCTGAGCCGTCGGCGCTGGTTCGCCTCCAAGGACCAGAAGCTCAAGGCAGTCCGGCTCGCCGCCCTCACCACCATTCCCGATGCCGGTTTCGCCTTCACGGAAATCGAAGCCGATGTCGGCAGCCATACCGAGCGCTACGTGCTGCCGCTCGGCATCACCTGGGGCTCGGATACCACCGTGCCGCTCTTCATGCAGCTCGCGCTCGCTCGTGTGCGACGTGGGCGCAACATCGGACATCTGACCGATGCGTTCGCGCTGCCGCAGTTCGCGCATGGCGTACTGAAAAAACTGCGCGAGCGCGCCATCGTGCAGACGGTCCAAAAGAGCGAAATCCGTTTCGCGCCGACTGCACGCTTCGACGAACTCGAGGATATCGGCGAATCCGCGGAGATCCGCTGGCTGGCCGCGGAGCAGAGCAACAGCTCGCTGATCGTGGCCGAGCGCGTCGTGCTCAAGCTCGTGCGGCGCGTCGTCGGCGGCGTTCACCCCGAAGCGGAGATGAGCCGCTATCTGACCGACATCGGCTACGCCAACACGGCACCGCTTTACGGCGAAGTCGTGCGTGTCGATCCCGAGGGGGTACCGCATACGCTCGTCCTCCTACAAGGCTTCATCGAAAACCAGGGCGACGCGTGGAACTGGGCTCTCGACTATCTGCGCCGGGTCGTCGACGAGCTCGCGCTCGCCGCCGAAACCGAGGAGCCGGAACAGGAAGCGGACAAGTTCGCGGCCTATTGCGGCCTCACTGGAACGATCGGACGCCGGCTCGGCGAGCTTCACGCGGCACTCGCGGCGCCCAGCGACAACCCGGCCTTCGCACCGGAGCCCGCCACGCGCAAAGACGTGCGCGGGTGGGTCGACGGCGTGAAAACGATGCTGGCGGCCGCGCTCGATGTTCTCGCCGCGGAGCTCGCCAAACCCGGCGAGCATCTTTTGCCCGATACGCGCGCGGCAGCCGAGCACCTCGTCTCGATTCGCGCACGGCTCACCGAGGCGATCGAGAAGCATGTTCCCGAGACCGTCGACGCGTTGCGCATTCGCGTGCATGGCGACTTCCACCTCGGGCAGGTGCTGATCGCGCAAAACGATGTCTATCTGATCGACTTCGAAGGCGAGCCCGCGCGGTCGCTCGAGGAGCGGCGTATGAAGAGAAGCCCGCTCGTCGACGTGGCCGGCCTGCTGCGCTCGCTCTCCTATGCAAGCGCCGCCGCGCAGCCGACGCTCGAAAACGCGCCGGCGCCGACCGCCGATCGCAAGCGCATGCTGTTCGAGCGCTTCCGCACGAGCGGCGAGGAAGCCTTCCTGGCCGGCTATCGCGAGGCGATCGACCAAGCGGTGAAACCGCTCGTCACCGAGGAGACGCAGGCCGCCCTGCTCGATCTTTTCCTGATCGAGAAAGCCGCCTACGAGGTCCGCTACGAAGCCGCCAATCGGCCGACCTGGCTGGCGCTGCCCGTGCGCGGCCTTGCCGCGCTCGCAGACCGGCTGATCGGCGTACCGGTGTCCGGAGCCGGCAGCGGCGGCGGCAAAACCAGCGCAGCGGGTGACGACGGCCACGCCGACGGCTCGCCCGCGTCGCCTTGATTTGCTTCGGTGTACTCATGAACGATACATCCTTCCCCCGCCACTCCGGTGCCGACCGCAATCCGTCGATCGGGCTCGATCCCGTCGACATCGAGGCGCTCGTGGACGCCCGCCATCCCGATCCGTTCTCGCGGCTCGGCATGCATTCGACGAGCGCGGGCCATGTCGTGCGCGTCCTGCTGCCCGGCGCGGCGCACGTGGCTGTCGTCGACCGCGCGAGCGGCGCTGTGCTCGGCCAACTCTCCGAGATCGCCGCGGGCGGCCTCTTCGCGGGCTTCGTCGAGCGCGCCGTCCCCTACAGACTGCGCATCGACTGGCATGGTGTCGAGCAAGAGATCGAGGACACCTACTCGTTCGGGCCCGTGCTCGACGAAGACGCACTGCAACGGCTCGCGCGGGCGGATCCCTACGCAGTCATACAGTGCCTCGGCGCGCGGCCGTGCACGCAAGACGGCATACCGGGGGTGCGTTTTGCCGTGTGGGCACCCAATGCGCGGCGTGTCTCGGTCGTCGGCGAATTCAATGCATGGGACGGCCGTCGTCACCCCATGCGGCTCAGGCACGTCGCCGGGGTATGGGAGCTCTTCGTTCCGCGCCTCGCGGCAGGCGCGACCTACAAATACGAAATCATCGCGAGAGACGGCCACACGCTGCCGCTGAAGGCCGATCCTTGCGCCATGCAAACGGAGCGCACACCGGCAACCGCATCGGTCGTGGCCGATGTGGAGCGTATCGAGCAATTTCGCTGGACCGACGGCGCATGGATTGCGAACCGTGGATCGTTGCAAACACCCGACGCGCCGATTTCGATCTACGAGGTGCATCCCGAATCGTGGCTGCGCATCGATGAAGCAGGGCATCGCGGGCTGAACTGGTCCGAGCTCGCCGAGCGGCTGATCCCCTACGCGCTCGACATGGGCTTCACGCATGTCGAATTCCTGCCGATCGCGGAGCATCCGTTCGGCGGTTCCTGGGGTTACCAGCCGCTTTCGCCGTTCGCCCCGTCGGCCCGCTTCGGGCCGCCGGAAGGTTTCGCGGAATTCGTCAATCGCGCGCACGAAGCGGGCCTCGGCGTCATTCTCGACTGGGTCAGCGCGCACTTCCCGAACGATGCGCACGGTCTCGCGGCATTCGACGGCACCCCGCTCTACGAGCATGCCGATCCACGCGAGGGCTACCATCAGGACTGGAACACGATGATCTACAACCTCGGTCGCCACGAGGTCAGCGCGTTCCTCATCGCTTCCGCCCTCGCCTGGCTGCTGCGCTATCACGTCGACGGATTGCGCGTGGACGCCGTGGCTTCGATGCTCTATCGCGATTATTCGCGCGCCGAAGGCCAATGGGTGCCCAATATCTACGGCGGCCGCGAGAATCTCGAAGCCATCGCGTTCCTCAAACGCGTCAATCACGAAGTGGGCTACGCACCGGGGGTACCCGGTGCGATCACCATCGCGGAGGAATCGACGGCATGGCCCGGCGTCACGGCGCGCGTCGAAGATGGCGGACTCGGCTTCAATTTCAAATGGAACATGGGTTGGATGCACGACACGCTGCACTACGTGCAGGAAGACCCGGTCTATCGACGCTACCACCATCACAACATGACGTTCGGTATGGTCTACGCGTATTCCGAGCGTTTCGTACTGCCGCTTTCGCACGACGAAGTCGTACACGGCAAGGGTTCGCTCCTCGGCAAAATGCCGGGCGACCGGTGGCAGCGCTTCGCCAATCTGCGTGCGTATTTCGGCTTCATGTGGACCCATCCCGGCAAGAAGCTGCTCTTCATGGGCGGCGAGTTTGCGCAGGACACCGAGTTCGATCACGACGGCTCGCCGCGCTGGCATCTGATCGACGACCCGATGCACCGCGGCGTGCAACTGCTCGTACGCGACCTCAACCGTCTGTATGCCGCGGAGCCGGCACTGCATGCGCTCGATTCGGAGCCGGGCGGCTTCGAATGGCTCGTCGGCGACGACAGCGCAAACAGCGTGTTCGCGTACCGGCGCTGCGACGGCGCCGGCAGGGAGGTCGCCGTGGTCTGCAACTTCACGCCGGTCCCCCGTCACGGCTATCGAATAGGCATGCAGCGTGCGGGCCCGTGGCACGAGATCATCAATACCGACGCGGACATCTACGGAGGATCGAATGTCGGTAACGGCGGTGTCGCCGTGACCGAAAACGTCGCGAGTCACGGCAAGCCTCAGTCGCTGGTGCTGACGCTGCCGCCGCTCGCGACGATCGTGCTGCGCGCGAACTGACGTGAGCGGCACCCCACGATACGAACCATATGAACCGAAAAGGATGACGGGGCATGGCGAACGCATTACCCGAGAAACTCGAGGCCGGTGCAGGGTATCCGCTTGGGGCTTCGTGGGACGGACTCGGCGTCAACTTCGCCGTCTTTTCGGCCAACGCGCAGCAAATCGATCTTTGTCTCTTCGATCCGACAGGCCATAAGGAGCTCGCGCGCTACCCGTTGCCCGAATGCACGGACGAGGTCTGGCACGGCTATCTTCCCGGCGCCCATCCCGGCACGGTGTACGGGTTTCGCGCGCATGGCCCCTATCATCCCTATGACGGTCATCGCTTCAATCCATCGAAGCTGTTGCTCGATCCCTATGCGAAGAAGCTCGCCGGCGCGTTTCGGTGGTCCGATGCGCTTTTTGCCTATCGCGTCCATTCGAACCGCCACGATCTGTCGATCGATCGACGCGATTCGGCACCGGCCATGCCGAAGTGCGTCGTCATCGACGAAGCATTCGATTGGTCGCACGACGTGCGCCCCGAGGTTCCGTGGGCCGAAACGATCGTCTACGAGGCGCACGTCAAAGGCCTGTCGATGACCGACGATGACATTCGTCCCCACGAACGCGGCAGCTTCGCCGCGCTTGCATCGCCGCGCTTGATCGATCATCTGCATAAACTCGGCATCACCACGATCGAGCTCTTGCCGATCCATGCGTTTCTCGATGAACGTTTCCTGCTCGAGCGTCAGTTGTCGAACTACTGGGGATACAACACGGCGACTTTTTTCGCACCGCACCCCGCCTACCTCTCCACGCGCCGGCTCAGTGAAATCCGCATCGCCGTGCGGCAATTTCACGCCGCGGGCATCGAAGTGATACTCGACGTGGTCTACAACCACACGTGCGAAGGCAACGAGCTCGGGCCGACCGTCTGCTGGCGCGGTCTCGACAATGCGAGTTACTACCGTCTGATCCCCGGCGACGAGCGTCATTACATCAACGATACGGGCTGCGGCAATACGCTGAATCTCTCGCACCCGCGTGTGCTGCAGATGGTCATGGATTCGCTACGGTACTGGGTGAATGCCTATCACGTCGATGGCTTCCGTTTCGATCTCGGTGTGACGCTCGGCCGCGAAGGCACCGGTTTCGATCCCGGCTCGGGATTTTTCGATGTGATTCGCCAGGACCCGGTACTCTCGCAACGCAAGCTGATTTCCGAGCCTTGGGATGTGGGCCCGGGCGGCTACCAGGTCGGCCGGCATCCACCTGGCTTTGCCGAATGGAACGATAAATTCCGCGACTGCGTACGGCGCTTCTGGCGCGGCGATTCGAATGTGCGCGCCGAGCTTGCCGCGCGCGTCGCCGGTTCGGCCGAGCTGTTCGATCATCGCTTCAGGCGGCCATGGGCGTCGGTCAACTTTCTCGCGTCGCACGACGGTTTCACGCTGGCCGACCTCGTCTCATACGAGCAAAAGCACAACGAAGCCAATGGCGAAAACAACGCCGACGGGCACAACGAAAACTGCAGCGCGAACTGGGGTGCCGAGGGCCCGACCGACGATCCCGAGATCGTTGCCACTCGCGCTCGCGTCACGCGTTCCATGCTGGCGACGCTCTTCACCTCGCTCGGCACGCCGATGCTGTC
The DNA here is from genome assembly GCF_036503415.1 of Trinickia sp. Lineage (GTDB taxonomy): Bacteria > Pseudomonadota > Gammaproteobacteria > Burkholderiales > Burkholderiaceae > Trinickia. Next base: position 19,160 of record NZ_DASXWY010000064.1, read on the forward strand.
GGCCGGCGACGAATTCGGCCGCACACAAGGCGGCAACAACAATGCTTATTGTCAAGACAACGAAATGTCGTGGCTCGACTGGCGCGCGGCCGAAAGCGGCGAAGGCGCGGCGCTCGTCGCGTTCGTCGCGCGGCTCATTGCGCTGCGCAAGCGCCACCCGCTGCTGCGCTCCACGCGGTTTCTACATGGCGCGGACGATGTGTTGCCCGGCATCAAGGACGTCGGCTGGTTCGACGAGCGCGGCCAACCGCTGACGGACGAAGCGTGGCAGGACCCCGAGGGTCGGGCACTCACGCTGCGCCGTGCGGGAGCGGGCATGACGGGTGAGACCGAAGTGCTGTTGCTGATGCTCAACGGGGGCCCGATGCCGCTCGCGTTCACGCCGCCCGAGCCCGCTCTGGAATGGAACGTGCTGATCGATAGTACAGAGCCGGAGGCTCCCGCTCATCGCCTCGAAGGCGAAACGCTCGTTCTCGGCGAACACGGGTTTGCCGTTCTTTGCGCGCAGCCGCCGCAAGCCGGTGCGTCCGCCGCGCACGATAGCACCGCAGCGGTCGACACTCATCGCTGAACGAAGGATCAGTCTCATGCACGAACATCCGTTCGACCGCGCCGTCCGACACGCGCACTGTCTGCCCTTCGGCGCGCACTTGCTCGATACCGCAGCGGGCGCACAACCGCGTACCCGTTTTCGCTTCTGGGCGCCGGCATGCAAGGCGGTGCGCGTTGAAATCGAATACAACGCGTCGACGGATCTCGTCGACATGCATGCGACCGGCAACGGATGGTTCGAGGCGCAGGCCGCGTGCGGCGCGGGCGCGCGTTATCGCTATCTGATCGACAGCGACCACGGCGTCGGCCGCCTCGCGGTACCGGACCCGGCCTCGCGCTTTCAACCGGAAGACGTGCACGGTCCGAGCGAGGTCATCGCGCCGCGCGCCTACGCGTGGCAACACGCCGAATGGCAAGGCCGGCCCTGGGCAGAAACGGTCATCTACGAGATGCACGTCGGCGCGCTGGGCGGCTACGCGAGTATCGCCAAGCGCCTGCCGCGGCTCGCCGAGCTCGGGGTCACGGCCATCGAGCTGATGCCGCTCAACGATTTTCCCGGCCACCGCAACTGGGGATACGACGGCGTACTGCCGTTCGCGCCCGATTCGTCCTACGGACGCCCGGAAGACCTCAAGGCGCTGATCGACGCAGCGCATGGTCACGGCCTCGCCGTCTTCCTCGATGTCGTGTACAACCACTTCGGCCCCGAAGGCAACTATCTGCCGCACTATGCGCCGTCGTTCTTTCGCAGCGACGTCAAAACGCCATGGGGCGCCGCGATCGACTTCGCTCGCATGGAAGTCAGCGAGTTCTTTTGTCAGAACGCGCTCTACTGGCTGCACGAATATCGGTTCGACGGCCTGCGCTTCGACGCCGTGCATGCCATCGGCAACGACGAATGGCTGCGCGAGTTGGGCGAACGCGTGCGCCGCTCGATCGAGCCCGGTCGCCATGTCCATCTCGTGCTCGAGAACGAGCGCAACACGGCCAGCCTGCTGGACGGTCCGTTCGACGCCCAATGGAACGACGATGCGCACAACGTGCTGCACGTACTGTTGACCGGCGAGCACGAGGGCTACTACCGCGCCTACGCCGACAAGCCGATCGAGAAGCTCGCGCGCGTACTGGCCGAAGGTTTCGCCTACCAGGGCGAGCCCTCGCCCATCCATGACGGCGCACCGCGCGGCGAACCGAGCGCGCATCTGTCGCCCACCTCGTTCGTGATGTTCTTGCAGAATCACGATCAGGTCGGCAATCGCGCGTTCGGCGAGCGTCTGCGCACGTTGTGCGCGCCGCAGGCACTGCTCGCCGCGAGCGCGCTCGTGCTGCTCGCACCGCAAATTCCGCTGATTTTCATGGAGGAAGAATCGGGCTCCACGCAACCGTTCTTCTATTTCACCGATTACGCAGGCGAACTCGCCGACGCGGTACGCGAAGGGCGGCGGCAGGAGTTCGCGAAGTTCGCCGCCTTCAGCGATCCGGAACGGCGCGCCCGCATTCCCGATCCGAATGCCGCGCAGACGTTCGCCCTGTCTTCGCCGCCGGCACCGGACGATGTCTGCGAGACGCAAACGGCACCGCGCAGGAGCCCCGTGGGCGAACACGACGCCTGGTTGCACTTCTATCGCTCCGCGCTGGCGGTGCGCGCCAAACTGATCGCGCAGCGCATCGAGCATTCGCGCGCGCTCGGCGCATCGGTGTTGAAAATGCCAAGCGGACTGGACGCCAATGCGCTCGTCGCGCGCTGGCGGCTCGCCGACGGCGAGATCTTGTCGATCGCCCTGAATCTCACACCCGATCCACTACCGTTTCCCGAACGGCCCGACGGGATGGTCGTTTTCGAAACACCGCCACGCACGCGCGATGCCGTGGATGCCGGGGAGCTGCCGCCCTACGCCTGCATCGCCTGGCTGACCGGCGACGTCAACAGCTATGCGCTGCGGCACGATGCGCGCGCCGTCGACGCACAGCGGCGCGACACGTGAGCGCGATCATGGCAAAGGCCCCGCCCAACCGATCGGAACACGACGCGATCGAGCGCCTTGCCACCCGCGCCGGCTTCGAAGTGCGATGGGAGGACGCCAACGGCCACGAGCATCGAGTGCCGCACGACACGCTCGCCACGCTCCTCGATGCACTGGGGCTGCCCTGCCGCACGCGCCGCGAAGCGCAAGCGAGCCTTGCCATGCTGGATGCGGAGCAAGCCGCGCACACGTTGCCGCCGCTCATCACCGCCGAATGCGGCCACGCTATCGCGTTGCCCGCACGCGCGGTAAAGCCGACCAGCCGATATCGGATCGAGCTCGAAGGCGGCGAATCGATCGAAGGGCGTCTCGGCACCCCGAGGGGTGAAACGGCACTGCTTGCCCCTGTCTCGCAGCCCGGCTACCACACGCTTTGCGTCGATGATCATTGCGTGCAGCTGGCCGTTGCGCCCAGCCGTTGCCATACCGTGGCCGACGCCTGCCGCGCAGCCGGCCTCGAGGCAGCGCACCCGGCGCTATGGGGCATCGCCGCGCAGTTGTATGGCCTGCGCCGCGACGGGGACGGCGGCATCGGCGACTACTCCGCGCTCGCCGCGTTTGCGATCGAGAGTGCGCGCCGCGGCGCGCATGCACTGGCCATCAGCCCGACGCATGCGATGTTCAGCGCGGCACCGACCAAGTTCAGTCCGTACTCCCCGTCGTCGCGCCTCTTTTTGAACGTCGCGCATATCGATCCCGCGGCCGTGCTCGGGCGCGATGCTGCCCAGAGCGCGCTGCAGGCCGTCGGAGCGACGCGGGCGTGGGCAGCCCTGGAGGCCGAGCCGCTAGTCGATTGGCCGAATGCCGTGGGGCTGCGGCTCATCGTGCTGCGGGCGCTGTTCGAGCGGTTCTGTCTGCGCGATCGGGCCGGCAGCTCACCGAATGCGGCCGACTTCGAGGCGTTTTGCGCGCGCGGCGGACAGCCGCTGGAGGATCACGCGCGTTTCGAAGCGATCGATGCGTTCGAGCGCGCCCGCCACGGCCACGATCACTGGCGCGACTGGCCAGCCGAGTTGAGGCATCCGCGCAGTGCGCAAACCGAAGCCTTCGCACGCGAGCAGCGGCAAGAGATCGACTTTCACCTGTTCCTGCAGTGGCTGGCCGCCAAAGGACTCGACTACGCGCAACACGCCGCGCGCGATGCCGGGATGGCGATAGGCCTGATCGCCGACCTCGCCGTCGGCTGCGATGGCGCCGGCAGCCATGCGTGGTCGTATCGGGACGAGATGCTGCAGGGCGTCTCCGTCGGTGCGCCTCCGGATCTGTTCAATCAGGCCGGGCAAGCGTGGGGGCTGACGACATTCTCACCGCGCGCCATGAACCAACAAGGCTACGCCGCGTTCATCGACATGCTGCGCGCCGCCTTCGCTCATTCGGGCGGCCTGCGCATCGACCACGTGCTGGGACTCAAACGGCTATGGCTCGTACCGGAAGGCGCGCGGGCAGCCGACGGCGCCTACCTGGCCTATCCCTTCGACGACCTGCTGCGGCTCATCGCGCTCGAATCGTGGCGGCATCATGCCGTCGTGATCGGCGAGGACCTCGGCACGGTGCCGGCCGGCTTCCGCGATCGCCTCGCGCATCACGGCGTGCTGGGCATGCGCGTGCTCTGGTTTGAGCGAACCGCCGACGGCAAAGGCTTTGCCGCGCCCGGGCAATGGGATGAGGGCGCGCTCGCCACGACGACAACGCACGATCTGCCCACGATCGCGGGTTGGTGGCAAGGTCACGATATCGACTGGCGCCACCGCATCGGACAAACGGCGGCGCGACCGGATCGCCGAGATCCTGTCGCGCTTGCAAAGGCGGAACGCGCCGCCGATCGCGATGCTCTCTGGCGCGCGCTCCAGCAGGCGGGCATCGCCCCGCGCGCCGTCGAGGCACCACCGCCGGAGCAGCCGCCCATCGACGAAGCGCTGGCCTATGTCTGCGCCACGCCGGCACCGCTCGTCGTCTATCCGCTCGAAGACCTCATGGGCCTCGCCGAGCAGCCCAATCTGCCCGGTTCCGTGGATGAACATCCGAACTGGCGGCGCCGTCTCGCGGTATCGATCGATGCGCTGTTCGCCGACGACGGGCTCAACGTCAGGCTGCGCGCGATCGCCCATGCGCGTCCACGCAACACCGCCCACACCGCCAACACCGGTAACGCCGGCACGGCGCCGCCCGCGCGAGCCCCGCACGGGGCGCCCCGCCGATCATGACGCTGCCGCGCTCCACGCTTCGGTTGCAGCTGCACCGCGGATTCACGTTCGACGATGCGGCCGCCAACGCCGACTACTTCGCGGCGCTCGGTGTCAGCCACCTTTATCTGTCTCCGCTGACGACGGCCGCGCCCGGCTCGATGCATGGTTACGACGTGGTGGACTACGGCATCGTCAATCCGGAGCTCGGCGGCGAAGCCGCGCTAAAGCGCCTGGCCGATGCGCTGCACGCACGGCAAATGGGCATCGTCGCCGACATCGTGCCCAATCACATGGGCATCTGGCAGGCGGGCAACAAATGGTGGCTCGATGTGCTCCAGTGGGGTCGCCACAGCACCTACGCCCGCCACTTCGACATCGACTGGCACTCGCCGGATCCGGCCCTGCGCGGCAAGGTCCTCGCTCCATGCCTCGGCGCGCAATATGGCGCGGAGCTCGCGGCTGGCCGCATTACGCTCGTGTTCGACGCCCAGCGCGCGCGCTTCGCCGCACGCTATGCGGAGCATGTCTTTCCAATTTGCCCCGTCGACTACGCGGCGATCCTGCGGGGCGGGGCAACCGCGGAAGCCGCGCCCGACTCGGCGCTGGCTGCGATCGCCGAACGCTTCGACAACCTCACGCCGCAGCCGGAGGACCGCACGCGCGCATCGAGCGCCCTCGATGGCTTGCAAGCCTATGTCGTCACGCACGGCACACAGGCGATCGAGAACGCGCTCGCCGCCTATGCCCCACATGCCGGTGCATCGCGCGAGCGCCTGCATCGGCTGCTCGAGCGCCAGTTCTATCGCCTCGCCTGGTGGCGCACGGCCGCCGACGAAATCAATTGGCGGCGCTTTTTCGATATCGGCTCGCTCGCCGCCGTTCGCACCGAACGCGCCGAAGTCTTCGAGGCAGCGCACGCGCTCATCCTGCGGCTTTATACCGAGGGCGTCATCGACGGGGTGCGCATCGATCATATCGATGGCCTCGTCGATCCACGCGAGTATTGCCACCGCTTGCGCGAGCGGTTCGCGGAGCGACAGGGGCAACGCCCGCCCCAGCTCGGCGATGCGCGCGCATATCTGATCGTCGAGAAAATCCTGGCGGCAGACGAAACGCTACCTGTCGACTGGGACGCCGACGGCACGTCCGGTTACGACTTCATGGATCTGATCGGTGCGCTGTTGCACGACCCGAACGGCGAAGCGCCGCTCACTGCCGCGTGGAACGACCTCGCCGGCAGCGAAACGTCGTTCATCGAGACAGCGCGTGCGGCCCGTCGAAAGATTCTTGCGGAGAACCTCTCGGCCGAGCTCGATCGCGCAAGCCGCGCCCTGCACCGGTTGGCACGCGAGCATCCCGCCACGCGCGATTTCACGTTCACCGCGATTCGGCGCGCGTTGACCGAGCTGGCCGTGCATCTTCGCGTCTATCGGGTCTATCCGAGCAACGGCGTCCGGACGCTGGATGACGAACCGTATTTTCAAGCGGCGCTGGACGGTGCGCGCGCATCGCTGCCGGCAAGCTACTCGGCCGTACTCGATCAAATCGATCTGTGGCTCGGCGGACACGATGGACGCGACGAGCAGGCGGGCACTCCAAGCGCCGGCGCGGGCGCCGGCGCAGCGGGCCGGGAACGCCGCACAGCCTGCGCCTATTTCGCGCAACTGAGCGCGCCGCTGGCCGCCAAGGCCGTCGAAGACACGGCGTTTTACCGCTAGGGACGGCTATTGTCGCGCACCGAGGTCGGCGCCGACCCCGGCGTATTCGCGTTCACGGTCGAGCAATTCCATGCGGCGAACCTCGAGCGTGCCCAGCGCTTCCCGCACGGTCTTGTCACAACTGCCACACATGACCACAAGCGCGGCGAGGATGTACGGGCGCGGCTCGCCGTGCTCAGTGAAATCGCGAGCGAATGGTGCGCCGTACAGCGTGCGTGGTCGGCACTCAACGCGCCGCATCGACGTACCGCGACAGGGGAGTTGGCCGCCGATGCGGCCGCGCCTGGAGCGGCCGCATCGCGCGAGTGGGCGCCCGGCGCGTGCGCCGAGGCGATGCTCTATCAGACGCTCGTGGGCTGCTGGCCGCTCGAGCTCGACCCGTCCGACGCTCGGGGCGTCGAGGCCTTCGCCGAGCGAGTGGCCACGTGGCAACTGAAAGCCCTGCGCGAGGCCAAGCTGCGCACGAGCTGGCAGGCGCCCGATCTGGACTACGAAGCAGCCTCGCGCGCATTTCTCTTCGATATCCTCGCTCCGCAGCGCCGCGACGGCTTCTTGAACGAGCTTGCCTCGTTCGTCGCGCGCATCGCGCCCGCGGGAGCGGTGAACAGTCTGTTGCAAACCATCGTGCGCATTGCATCGCCGGGCGTCCCCGACCTTTACCAGGGCACCGAGCTTTGGGATTTCAGCCTCGTCGATCCCGACAATCGCCGGCCCGTCGACTTCGAGGCACGCCGTGCCGCACTCGCGGATACGCCACCGAGCGAACGACTTGGCACGTGGCGCGATGCGCGCGTGAAGCTCGGTATCGTTCACCGCGCGCTGGCGCTGCGCGCCGTCTCGCCGGCGCTCTTTCTCGCGGGTGCCTATCTACCGTTGCGCGTGCATGGCAGCGGCGCGCGGCACGTGGTCGCATTCGCGCGCCGACACGGCGATGCCTATGCCATCGTCGTCGGAACACGGCTCGCCGCCGCCCTGCTTTCGCCGCAACGCGATCTGCCGCTCGTCGATCCGCTGCGGTGGGACGATACGTCGATCGAGTTGCCGCTCGCGCTAGCCGGCCGTGCGCTATTCGATTGGTTGAGCCCCGCGGCGCCGAAGGTGGGCGACGACGGCCGCCTTTTCGTGCGCGATGTGCTGAGCGCATTGCCCGTTGCGTTGCTTGTCGAGGAAGGCGTGCCGGGCCGATGACGGCCCGGCGCAACGTGCGCTGCGCCGTGCGTCCGCGCGTTGCGCGTTAGCACGTTTGCGCGTTTCGTCAGGCGATAACGGCGGCTGACATCCGCCCCCCGGCTGTCAGACCGCGATCAGCGGAACGCGCAGCGAAAGCCGCGATATTTCGCCCTCACCGGCGCCGCTCTGCTCGAACGTGCCGCCGTGCGCGAGCGCCACGCGCTGAGGCAGCGCGAGCACCCACGCAACGCGGCCTGCTTCGCGCGGCAGCAACACCTGCTTGCGCGCGAACGGCTCGAACGCGTGCGGCAGTTCCGCATCCGTCAGCGCGGCCGCGTTGATCGTATGGCTGACCTCGGTGCGCCAAAAGCCGCCGTCGATACTGCTTTGGAGCGTCACGACCGTGCCGGGCGCACTGCCCTCGACGCCGAACGCGAGCATCACCCATACGGCTTGCAGCAGGCGCTCCTTGTCGCCATCGCATTGCTCGCCGTCGAGCGGCGAATCGAAACTGAACGACACGCCTCGCGCCTCGGCAAGCGAGCGCCTGAGCTCGTCGAGGGCGCGCTCGAGCACCGGGCGCAACTGGAAAGCGGCACGCTCGATGGGCAACGCTTTCGTCTCGGCGCGCGTACCGTCGACAGCGTCTTCGAGCAGCTTGACTTGTTGTTCGACACCGGAACGGATCCCCGCGAGGGCGCGCAGCCCAGCCGGATCGTTCGGATCGATCTTGCGTTCGAGCACATACGCCCAACTATGAATCGCGTTCAGCGGGCTGCGCAGATCGTGAGACACGATCGACAGTACGTGATCGCGCATGAACAGCGCCGTCTCCGCGCGCATGCGCGCGAAGCGTTCATCGGATGTGGCAGCGGCAACGGCATTGAAAGACGTCGACACGATCGGCCTCTGGATGGATGGGTGTCCGGTTGCCCCGAGTTGCGCGCCCCTGCGCGGCACGATCGCGACATTGGCGTCGGCGACTCCCGAAGGACCCGGGTATGTCGGGAAACCACATTATAGGCACCTTGCCTGACGGCAAGCGCCTACAATGGCGGTTTTCCATTGCGATTCGAGGAGCAATCTCATGTCGAGCGTGACCACCGCGTCGGGCCTCCAATACGAAGATCTGACCGAAGGCAGCGGCGCCGAAGCCACGGCCGGCCGCACCGTCAGCGTCCATTACACCGGCTGGCTGACCGACGGACAAAAATTCGATTCGAGCAAGGACCGCAACGACCCATTCGCATTCGTACTCGGCGGCGGAATGGTCATCAAGGGCTGGGACGAGGGCGTGCAAGGCATGAAGGTCGGCGGGGTCAGACGCCTGACGATTCCGCCGCAGCTCGGTTACGGTGCACGCGGCGCCGGCGGCGTGATTCCGCCCAATGCAACGCTCGTATTCGAAGTGGAATTGCTGGACGTCTGATCGACGGTCCATTCGTCGCGATTCGTATCGATCCGCATATCGCCATCGCGCGGGCTGATATGAGCACACCCGTCCTTTCGTCACCGGGCGTTTCGCTGCGGCGCTTCGGGCAATCCCGCGCCTGCGACGAGCATGCGTTCCATCAGGTCGTCATCGGCTCCGATGGTGCGATGGAGATGACGGTCGATGGCATCGGCGAGCGCATCGACCGCGGCCGCGCCTGGCTCGTTCCCGCAGGCGCATTGCACGAGTACGCCGGCATCGGCGAGAACCGGCAACTCGTGGTCGATCTACCGCCTGCCTCGCTCGCCATTCCCGAGCGGCTCTTTGCGCGAGCGCTGGTATTGACGCTCGACGAGGCGATGACGGCGCTCGTTGCCGATGTCGTGCGAGCGCGTGCGCAGATGGGGCTGGCGGGCGCGGCAGACACCGACCGATCGTGGCCGGCGCGTCGATTCGGATGGGAGGCCGCCACACGTCTCGCCTCGGCACTCGCCACGCTGGGTGGCCTGACCGACGCCGCGCCGGCTGCGGGGCTCGACTTCGCACGCATCGACGGCTGGCTGCGCGCACGTTTATCTGAGCCGCTGCGCGTGGCCGATCTCGCGGCGTATTGCGGCTTCGGTGTGCGTCGTTTTCATCAGCTTTTCGACGAGGCGTTCGGCACGACGCCACATCGCTATTTGCAGCGATTGCGGCTCGACACGTCGCTCGCACTATTGCGCGATCCGCGCAACTCGCTGGCCGAGGTGGCGCTTGGCGTCGGCTTTGGCGATCAAAGCGCGTTCACGCATGCCTTCACGCGCCGCTTCGGCATCGCGCCCGGGCAATGGCGAGCCACGCCCGGAGCCCGGACAGTGGAACGGAACCGCTCACTCACCGAGACCGTGTGAGAGATCCGCGCAGATATCGCCCGCATCCTCGAGTCCGACGGCCACGCGCAGCAGCGCTTCGGTGATCCCCGCGGCCGCCCGCGCTTCGGGCGTGATACGGCTATGCGTCGTCGTGGCCGGATGGGTGATCGTCGTGCGCGTATCGCCGAGGTTGGCCGTGATCGAACACAATCGCGTACCGTCGATGACGCGCCACGCATTCGCACGTTGAGCATCGGGTGTGTCGCCGATGACTTCGAACGCAAGCACCGATCCACCCGAGCGCTGCTGTCGTTGCGCGATCGCATACTGCGGGTGCGACTCGAGTCCCGGGTAGTAGACGCGCTTGACGCGCGGATGCGCTTCGAGCCAGCGCGCGAGCGTCAGGGCACTGGCCGAATGGCGCTCAGCCCGCAGGGAAAGCGTCTCGAGGCCTTTGAGCAAAACCCACGCGTTGAAGGCGGACAGCGTCGGGCCCGCCGTGCGCACGAACGGAAACACTTTCTCCATGATGAACTGGCGCGTACCGACGAGCGCCCCGCCGAGCACGCGCCCTTGCCCGTCGATGAGCTTCGTGGCCGAGTGCATGACGACATCGGCGCCGAGTTTCAACGGCTGCTGAACGGCTGGGCTGCAAAACGAATTGTCGACGACGAACAGTGCACCGGCCGCCTTCGAAATCTGGCCGATGGCCTCGATATCGCACAACTCGGTCAACGGATTCGACGGTGTTTCGACGAAGAACAGCTTCGTTTCAGGACGTACGGCAGCGCGCCACGCGTCGAGATCGTTCGGATCGACGTAGGTCGTTGCGATGCCGAAGCGGCCGAAGATCTGCGTGAACAGACCGAGCGTGGAGCCGAACAACGCACGCGAGCTGACGATGTGGTCGCCGGCTTGCAGCGCCGCCATCACCACCGAAAGAATCGCACTCATGCCCGAGGCCGTCGCAATGCAAGCCTCGCCGCCTTCCAGCGCGGCAAGACGGTCCTGGAACATCGTGACGGTCGGGTTCGTGAACCGCGAGTACGTGTAGTAGTCCTCGGAATGCTTGAAGCGCTCGGCCGCTTCGGCCGCGCTCTTGAAGCAAAAGCTCGATGTCAGGAATAGCGCTTCGGAGTGTTCGTTGTATTCGGTGCGAACCGTGCCGGCGCGCACGGCGAGCGTGTCCAGATTAAAAGGGTCGTTCATGGTCGCAATGGCTACGAGAGAGTCGGCGAATAGGGGATGATACCTCCTCGCACCACGGCAGGCCATGCGGGGCGCCATGACGGTGCCCCGCCCCGCTGCCATGCTAACTGTCCGAATCTTCGCTTGCAGCCGATACGGCATTCGGGTTGCCGATATGGAACTGCGTGAAAACATCATCGGGGTCGGTCGTTATGGCCTGGACGCAGTAGTCGTTTCGATACAGGACGACTTTGTAATACTTGCCTGACTGTTGGTGAACGAGCCTGACGACACTTCCATACCCGAGATCCCCGCTGACGACATCGACGCGCACAGCAGCATTCGGATCGTCGCTCGACTCGACGTTCGCGCACATGACATCGTTGTAGCAAATCGGCATGAGCGCACCCGAGGATCCATCGAAGGCACCGATGAATAGACCGTTGCTGGCCTTCAACGCAATGTTTCCGCCACCGGCGTCAATGATCTGAAACACGCTGCCTGCCGGGTCGGCAACAGTGTCGGCGGCGATGACATTGGCTAACCCAAAGTTCGATGCGTAACCGTGCAGCCCCAGTTGGAGCGGAACCGACTGGAGCGTAATCGAAGTCGGCATCGACGTATCGACGAGCTCGAAATCGATGAGCGCCCCGTCGCCGCCTCGCCCGTCCGCGTAGAGGTCATAACCGTCGTCAGCGCCCTTTGCGATTCCGTACACATATTCATCGTTGGATTGCTGAAACCTGACTGTCGAGCCATTGACGGTCGCCATCCGGAAGACCGTCGCGTCGAGGCCAGTCGCGTAGAGAACGTTGCCCTCCACCTTGACGTAACATGCCTTGTCGTCTCGAATCTTGACTGCCTGAACGTCCGGCGCGACCTGCCGTACGATCTCCAACGTGAATTTGGCTCGCGCGTCCGCCGGACTCGTTGCGTCGGCAACGATCTTTCCCGGCGTGAACGGGTCCTGCGAGCAGGACCAGTAGTAAGGCGTTCCCTTCAGGTGAATCGCGACTTGCCGCGCAATGATCTTGATCCATCTTGCGTCCGCCGCCGTATATTCGGGTGTCTGATAACTGACGGCGACGAAGGCTTCCGATTGCTCGGGCATTGCATCCGCGGTAACCGTAAATGAAAACTTCCCATCGGTGCATTGCGTCGTCGAGGGCCCCTTCAACGTGTTTCGATAGTTCACGTTGCAAACGGCCGATGCCACCGGACCGTTCGGCCCCGTGAGCGTGCCCGATACCTGGGCGCTTTCGCCCAATTTCATCGCACCGGGACACCTCGTGATCTTCAGGTCATACGGCGGCAGGGGCTTAGGCTGAACCTGGAAAAACGCCGCCTGATCGTCGGGGTTCGTGCCGATCGCCAGGAGATTGTAACCATCCCAACCGTCATCTTTCGCCGAGTAAGCACAGACATAACGACCGTTCGCCTCGAGCGTCATAACGGCGTTCTGACCTTTTACGACGCCGACCGTGAAAGCGGTTCCTGGCCCGTCCATGGTGAGGAGTGACTGACCGGAACTCACGTTCACGTAGCGATTGCGCGAATCCCGAATCTTCACCGCATTCGTTCCCGCTGGCTCGAAAAAGAACGCGGAGGCGGCGTACCGGTTCGGGGCGTATGCGCCGATGATATTCGGTAAGTAGGAGAACTCGCTCGTCCAGTAATAAGCTTGCCCGAACACTTCCAGGATCCCGCTCGACGGCAAGATCCCGACGACCGGCACGAACGAAAACGGCTTGGTATCGAACACGCTCGTATTCGCGGTCAGAGACGCCTTCACGGTACCGATGCCGTCCTGCCCGCTCTTGAAGTACTGCCACGACGTCCAGCCTGTCGTTTCATTGCTTTTTCCATGGGCTTGTTTCGTGCCAGTGCCCACGAACTCGGCATTGCTTTGTCCCTCGGCGCCATCTTCGATTTTGAACGTCACGTCCTGCGGCGGCGGAATATACGTCTCGCTCCCGACAACCGTATAGACTTGCGCCCTGATCCAGATGAGGCTCGTGTCATCGGCAGGTTGAGGATCGTTTCGGATATCGAGCTTGATTTGCAAATCGCGGTCGTCGTTCACACGTCCTCCGATACATGCTGGACTGCTTCATTGACCGGCGGCGCGACGAATGACACATAGACGAGCGCCTTGTCAGGAAAAACATCGTTGGGCACGGAAACCTCGATCGTCGAACCCCCCGGCGACGCGCTATAAATATTCGCCGTTGCCATGCCGAAATCCTGCGTAGCCTGGATGATTGCGGGAGCGGCGGTTTGCGATCCCTTATCCATATCGAACACGGCGTCGCCGCTCGTCACTTGCATCTGGAGCTTCGTGATGTCACTGTCCTTGGCCGAGAGAAAGTCCACGAACACAGTGACCACGCACGGGGTCACGCCATCGCTCGGCGCGCCTCGCGTATAGCCGAACGTCTCGAAGAACGTCCATGACGCGTCATGCATCGTCGGATAAAAGAACGCCGGGCATTGCACGGGGCCGGCGACGGCCAGCGCCGCAAGCACTTCGGCGCCGACTACGTCCGCGGGCTGAATATAAGGTGCGGCAACGACCGATACCGCACGGTCGCCGGAACCGGCTGCGAGCTGGACCTGAGCCTGCGCCGTACCCCGAGCCGAGAGCTGCAGCGATTTCATGTCGGCGGAACCGGGATCGGGGTCGACGAGCGTGGCACCGTCGGTCACGGTAACGAGCACCGGCAGGCCCGGCGGTCCATACACGCTGACGATGTTGGCCGGAAGCCACGTGGCCATCGAAGGATCGGCTCGGGGGCTGCCGTACGTCACGATCATCGACATCACGCTGTGTGCGCTGCCCTCGTCGACCACACTCAACGTCCCCGCGTCATCCGTTTGCAGCCCTGCCCCAATCTTCACCGCACCCAAGTCGTTCTTTGTGGCAATTGGCAACATCGATGTTCTCCTCGCTTAAAACGAATAACGCACGCCGAGCGTTGCGCCGATATCGCTGAATCCGCGCCCGAGCCGCTGTCTTCCCGAAAATTCGCCATAGATCGACAATGCCGGCGTGAGCATGCCGGTTGCACCAATGCCGAGCTCCATGGCGCTGCCCGGCTTGCCGATCTCGAACGATTGGCCCGACAGCGTGGCCTTCGGCGAGTTCATCCAGGTATGCAACAGGTCGATGCGCATATACGGTCTCCACGAAAGCGTTCCTGGAGCCGCCACGGAAAAGCGCACGCCGAGCCGCCCGGTCAATGCGAAGAGGTCGCTCGTCGAGTCGACGACATCGTCTTTATCCTTTCCACTGTCGAATCGAAGGGCTTGAGCGAGCCACTGCACATGCGGCTCCATTTCGATGCCATAGGGCAAACCGAACGTGCGCCCGGTCTCCACCGACGCGTCGTATCCGTTCGCCGAAAAGCGGCCCACCTCGCCTCGCTGCTCCGAGTTCACCGTACCGACGTACCGCCCGACCGACAGGACACCGTCGACATACCACCCGTCGTGGCGCTGCCATGTGCCCGTCAGCGCAAGCCCGTAGGTGTCGATGGAGGCGGTACTCGCGCTCGCCGCTGCGGCCTGCGGCGTCACCGACGTGTGGCCCAGCGTGAAAGCAACGCCGAGACGCATGTCGTGGTCTGGGCTCGATCGGTGCAGCCAATCGCCGCCGAATTGCAGTGCGGTAATGGTTTGGTTGAAGTTGAATCCGTAGCTTTGATACGGTAGGTCGCTGTGATAAGCGCTGCGCGAATCGATCGTTCGCGCAAAGACTTCGGCCTCGGCGCCGCTGGGATCGGACACGCCATGACGAATATCGCCGAGGCGGCGATACAGGTTGTCGACGATCGTTGCCTCGTAGTGCTGGAGCGCGAGCGGCGCAGTCAAATAGGTGCTGCCTTGAGGCACGAGCGCGAGCCGCCCCGACGTGGGCGTCGGATCGTCGTAGGCGGCCTCGAGCCGATAGTCCCACTGCTGCGCCTGCCCTGCGGGCAAGGCACTCTGCGTGTAATCAGGCAGACCCTCGCCGCTTGGACCGTAGGAGAAAAGCCGATACTGAAACGGGCTGCCCGGCACGGCGACATAGTCGCCCGCCAGCTTGAACGAATTCGCACCGGCGGACCCGCCGACCTGCACGAGCGAGATGCCTTGCGTCGACGTGGGCTGTCCGGTGGACGCAGGTGCCACGATGGCACCGCTTCCGGAGACCGATACGCTGAGCGTGGTTTGCCCGCTTGCGCTGCCCGAGATCAGCAAACGGTCGGTATTGGGATTCCCAGCCGTCGCAATGTTGCTCAGATCGGTCCGCATCTTCACCGTACCGCCACCGGTGTAATTGCCGTCGACCGTAATGGCGTGATAAGCCGGCACACTCGTCTGCGCGGCCTTCATTGCGGCGCGGCCGACGCCTTGTCCTGTAGCGGCTGCATCCGCAAAGACGATCGTGCCTTGATTGTCGAGCCCGGTCAGCGCCGCATCCCCGGTCGCGTTCCAGGTACTCGTGGCATCGGTCGACAAGCTCGCCGTTGCGCCGTTGACCACGCTCGGCGTGCCGGTATAGACGCTGCCTCCCGCGAGATGAAGCGCGAGCTGGCTGCCCGCCCCCTGCGCCTGCAAGAGGCCGGTCAATTCGACGGAGGTCGCGTTCAGCGTGCCCGTTCCGCTGGTCACGCGATACAGCGCACTGCCCACGCCCGCCGTCACCGTCGTCCCGCTCGACAGATTGACCGTGCTCGTTCCATTGGCCACGATGGCGTCGGTCGCGCTCGAAATGGCGCCGCTCGCGACGTTGACCGTCGTACCCTCGGCTTGCGTGATCGCGTTCGAGCCGGCCATCTTCGTCGCATCGACGACGGCCGGCCCCAAGTCGAGCGCCCCTTGCTGCACATCCGCGTGGCCGAGGAAGCTTTCGCCCGTCAAAACCAGTGTGCCTGCGCCGGTTTTCGTCAGCTTCCTGTCCTCACCCGCGACACTGCCCAATGTGGCGGTCGTCGCTGCCACGCCGGGTGCATCGACGCGAACCTGGCCGTCTTGCCGCAATTGGAGTTGACGTTGCGACGTGAAGTCGCCGGCAATCTCGAGGTTGCCGCCGTCGAGTATCACCTCGCGCTCGCATGCGGTGCTGACGGAGCAATTCGTCTCGCCGAGATTGCTGTCTTGCGAGACCTTCAGGGTCCCGCCGGCGATACGCGTATAACCGACGTAATGGTTATCGCCCGCGAGCGTGACGGTATTCGAGCCCGACTTGACGACGAACACACCCTGCTGGTTCACGTTCGAGCCGTCCCCGCCGATCTGTGCCGCTTCGCTTTGATCCGCACCGTTCTGGCCCAGCGTGATCTTGTCGTTACCGGCGAGAATGCCGCCGCGCGCCGCGTTCGCGCCATCGGTGACATGCAATTGGGCCCACTGCGTCGCTGTCGCACCGGTTGGATCGAACGAGCTGTCCGATAGATCGAGCCAGCCACCGTTCAACTCGACCGTGTAATTGAACTGCGCCGGATTGCTGATGTTTCGGATTTCGAGCACGCCGTCTTGCACGACGGTTTTGCCGGTGTTCGCAAAGGCGGCAGTGCCGGAAAGGGTCTGGACACCCGTGCCGCTCTTGACGATATCGCCGGTGCCCGAGATCGTGCCGGCGTAGGCGTAGTTGCCGGATCCCGCTATCGTCAAATTCGCCGGTGCGCTCGGGCTGCCGAGCGTGACCGTTGCATTCGTGGCGCCATCGTCAGTAGCGATGCCGCCCAATGTGAAACCACCGCCGCTGACGTCGAGCGTGCCGCCCGTCGATGTGAAACGGAAGAGGCTCGATGCCACGTGGTTGCCGCCGGCCCCGCCGACCTTGAGCGTGCCCCCGGCAATCTGGGTTTCACCCGTGTAGTCGAAGACATTCGAACCGGAGAATGTTTGAGTTCCGCCTTGCAGCGTCACGCCGCCATCGCCCGCGATCGTCCCGGAGAACAGACTCGTACCGGCATCCGCCAGTGCGAGCGTCGAAACGGGACTGCCCATCGTGCCGAGCTTGACCGTGCCTGCGCCGGAAATGCCGCCCAACTCGAACACGCCGCCGTTGTCGCTGACATCGAGCGTACCGCCTGGCTGCCCCGGCGCACCGATCTGAAACACTTTCCAGTTGCCGGCCGCGTCTTTGCCGATCGCGGCGTTTTGCACAGCAAGCGTGCCGCTCTGAATGCGGGTGGCACCCGTGTAATCGAACACATGCGCACCGGATAGGACCTGCGTGCCGGTACCGGCCATCGTCAGTCCACCCGAGCCTTGAATCGCTCCCTGAAACGGCGATGCGACTCCGGCGCCGTCGAGGACAAGACTGTTGCTACCCAGATTGACGACGCCATCGAGCGCGCCCGATCCGTTCGATTCGAGCAGCCCGACCGTCAGATCGGAACTCCGGCTGCTGAGATCCAGCAGCCCACCACCTTGCGAGTTCGCGCCCTGATCGAGCACGATGGTCGAGCCTGACGCATCCGACGTTCCATTGAAGGCAAGCGTACCGCCTTGCGCTGCCCACAGCGCCGCGCCACCGGTGCGGGTAGCGTTGGTGAACGTCACCTTGCCGAGCGCTTCGGCCTTGGCGCCGAACGCACCGGGCGATAGCGTCGCCGCGCCGAGATTGCCCGTACCGAGCACGACCTCAGCGCCGTTGCGTGCGTCGATTGCCGCCGCGCCGGCACCCGAAAGCGAGAAGCTCGCGAAATCGAGGCCGAGAGAATCGAACGAGAGCGAGAACGGGCTCGTCGTACGGTTCAGGTTTTCGCCGTCAGCCGCGAAGCCATTGGCGTTCTCGCCTGTTGTCGAAATCTTCGTGCTCGGATCGAACGCGACGGAAAGCCCCGCCGTATTCGCATTCTGCGGGTTGTAAACCACACCGTCCGCACCCGCCCCGCTCGTTTGAATGCTGACTCCCGTTCCTGGCCCCGCGAACAAGTGAGCATTGAGTCTCCCCTGACTTAGATAGATTCCATAGGCCTGCGTCCCGGTCGTGATGACGTTCGTATTCGAAACATTGACGGTCCCGTCGAGCAGATTGATGCCCGCTGCGTATTTATAGTTGCCGAATGCCGTGCTCGATGGATCGGCGTCGCCGTTTGTTTGCACCGTGTTCGTCGTCGCACCGCCAAGCGTGAACGACATCGAATTGGGCGAGTGACGCTCGGACTGAATGCCCGCTGTTCCCTTACCCTGCGCGTTGATCGTGAGCGCTGTGGCATTCAGCGTACCGCCGATACCGGTCACTGCCGCACCGTCGATATTTTGCGAATTGATCGTCACGTGATCGAGCGCGAGGCTGCCCTGTTGCATATTGACGCCGTATCCGTTGCCGTAAAAGCCGTTGGCTCCGATATCGAGCATATTGATCGTCACGTTCTTGACGAGTCCCGTCGCTATCCCCGCGTCGGAATAGTCGATCCCGGTTTCGTAAGCGTATGTCCCGCTCGCACTCCAGCCGCGAACATTGACCGCACTCCTCGTCTGATCTCCGCCGTCCAACGAGAACCGCTCGGCATTGCCCACCGATATGCCACTGTGATTCGCATTGACGTTGATGCTCGAAGTGGACACGAAGCTGCCCGCGTTCACCAGCTTGATCCCGTCGTTGGGCGGGATCGCCGCGCCGATCGTCAACGAGCCCGTCGGATCGTTGCCGTTCCATGCCCCGCCCTTCTCCACGTAGATGCCTAGAAGCCATGCATCGATTGCCACCTTCGTGCCCCCCGTCAGCGTGGCAGACGCCGAGTAGGGCCCGGCCAATGGAGCAACACCATTCCCCGAAATGAAAATCCCGGTTCCCGCGCGCGTAAGCAGGTTGATCTGCAAGTCCGCGCCGTTCAGCAATAACGCTGCCGTCGAACCGGCACTCGAGCCCCCAACGGATATCCCCGTCTCCGTGCCGCTCGTGGCGAGACCCACAATCTTTTGCGAGCCCTGCAACTCGATCGCCGTATTCAGCGAATTCGAGTTGACGGCGATGAACGTCGCAACGGCCGACGCACCATCGCCGGCGTTGGGTCCACGCTGATCCGTGTACATGTCGTCGCCGCTCGCGGTAATCGTCGTCCCGGTGTCGTCGTTCGAGAAAAGGTTCTGCGTCCGCGTGTCTCTGAAATAGACCGCCTGGCACACGCCTAGATTGCTCGTTACCGAATTGCCGACCCACGTGTAGCCGTTTGTGCATGCCGCTCGTGCCGGTGTATAGACCACGCCGGCTGAAATCAGCGATGCAAAGAGCGCGCTATATTTCAATCGTTGACGATGTGGGGTTTTGTTTCGCATTGCAGGTCGTGCTACATGTCGAGAGAAAAATTCAAAAAGGTCCGATCGGCACTGGCCTGCAAGGCCAAAACATCCGAACGGTTCAGTTGCATGACCTCTTGATCGAGCGTGATCGACCATTCGTCGTGCCCATAAACGATTTCGCCGATCCGGGCGGGTTGGCTCGCTTCCGACTGCAAAAGCAGCGCAAGGCTGGCGCCTTCCGATGGGCTGCCGCCTGGAAGCGAGCGAATGACCGGATCGGCACTCGTCAATGTCCGCGGCGCAGGGATCACCCAGGCCGCGACGACGCCTTTGGCGTAGGTGCCAAAGAGGCTGCACGTGTGACGCGCCACGACGGGAGGCCGCTCGCCCGAATCGATCAGCGTGATTTGAACGGGCTCCGAACGCTTCCCGCCGAATTCGTAGTAAACGTCGTAGCACTGCCCTGGTGCCGGCAATCGATCCTTGGTAAAGCAGATATCCTGTACGGCGCGCTTCGAATCGTTAACCGGAAAATTCTGGCTCTTGTCGCCGAACCAAACGACGACTTCTCCTCCTTGCCCGTACGGCACGAGAACGCTGACCACCACCGGGTCGCCAGGGTCGTTGACGATATCGGGGTTGGGCGGATTGAGGCGCTGCAGATCGAGCACGCCGTCCGTGGCTTGAAAAAGCCGGACCGATGGCAGTGCAGCGTTGGCTTCGATTTTCACTGTTCCCCCATGACGGAATCGATCGCTTCGTCAAAACAGCTCGGCGGTGTATCCGTTCGGCAAAATGGTGTCGATGCCGATCAAAAGGTCCTGAGACGAATAGGCGATGCGTTTTATTTCCACGTGGGTGCCGCGCACCACGTCGTAATTCACACGGATCGTTCCGACGTCGCCCGTAGACTGCTCCTGGCCCAGGCCCCAGAACGGCTGCGGCAGGAACGGCCACTCGACGAACCCGTTCTCGATGTCGAACCGCGTGACATACCAATTGAACGGGCCGCCGAGGGATACACCCAGCGGTTCATCCGAACCGCGCCGGTAAGCGTTCAAATAGATGTGAATACGAATTTCATCGCCGATTTCGATTTGTGCCTGATCGAGTGGCACACGGATATGCAATTCGCGCGACAGCAGCGCGGCGTTGATGGGCCAACCGTCCAGGCTCTCGCGAAGCTGCGGCGCATTCAGCGTTCGATTCCCTTCCTCATTGGAGGATGCGGGCGGAGGCGTACCGGTTGCGTTGAAGTCCCAACTGCTCGATACGCGTATGACCAGGCTATAGACGACATAGATCATCGAATTTCGCGTGGCGTCGTCGAACGGGGCCGTCTGCGAGCGCAGCACGGAATTCTGGAACGGCATCGTAATGTCGGCGTCGCCCCCGATGTCTGCTTGCCGGAGCCTTTTCGAGCTTTGAAACCTGCCGTTGCAAAGCAGGAAGAGCCATTGATCCGCACCGATGTCCACGTATTGAGGGATGTCCGCCAACTCGTAGGAGGGCCCGCTCAGTTGAACCGGGTCGTCGGTCTGAGGCGACTCGAGGGTCGACCACTGAGCATTCGGATCGACGATCAGATAAGGTCCCAATCCGCCTGCGTTCGTCCCGATCTGGTACGTCAACGCACCGATACTCGAGGTCTTGCCCTTCGGACACAGATAGAGCTCCGCCACGCCGTTATCGTCGGTATAGAGGTAGACGGAGTCGTCGTCATAAGCCGCATCGCCGTTCAGCGCGCGCGCTCCGCTATAGCGGTCGTACAAGAGAATCTGCCTGCCCTTGATCAACTCCGGAGTGGACATGCTCGAGGTCACCCGCACGAAGACGTTGGGCAGGCCCACCTGGCTTTCGGGATCGGTGACTTGAAAGCGATAGTAGAGATAGTTGTTGCCCGGGTTATCGGGCGACTGATCCTGCTCGGCATAATCGAGCCAGAAGTCGGACGATTGATTCTCTTCGGGATAAGCCAGCCCGAATCCGTCGATGTAGCTCGGGCAGACGCAGGAAACAGGGTTGATCGTATAGGGCAGATCGGCGGATCGACGGCTGTTGTCGAGATAGGCGTAGGTCATGCCATTGCCGAGATCCCGGCCTGTCACCCGAACAACCAGTTTTGCGTACCATTTTTCTCCGGCATCGGGCGCTCTCAGTAGCGGCACACCGACAGCGAACTCACCGTCCACGGGCACCCAATTGTTGCCGACCGGCTGCAGCTGCTCGTATTCGCCAACGTGCGAAAAATATACGAGCGTACCGTCGACGATGTCGCCTTCCGCGTGATCGAGCGTTGCCGTCAATATCACGCGTTGATAGTTGTAAAAGGCGTATTCCCCGCCGGTCTCCTGCGAAAGGCAATCCGTTGTAAGCGTCAGCGGCATGAATCTCTCGTCGAAAATGAAAAACCTGCTCCGCTATAGCGCCAGTGCAACGAAGAAGCGCGCGTTACTCAGCCCATCCAGTTCGATGGAAATGAGGTCCTCTTTATGAAGGTCGACATTCGTGTTGCCCACCGCGCTCACCGTCCATTCATTGCCGTCGCTCGATTGCACGACGGCAATCGACTCGGTCCCACCATCGGGAGGAATTCGTTGAATCTTCAACCGAACGTCGGTGGTGGTCGCCCCAGGCGGGGCGAATCCGTTCAACGAACGCACGACTATGTCGCTATTCGTCGAGAGCGAATAGTCCGCGGGCACAACCCAGCTCCCGATCACGCCGCAGACATAGGTGCCAAAAAATGCCGTACCGACGGTGGTCACGGGCCCGCCACCGGCATACGACGAATGGGTGACTGTCACCGGGATCGCCTCCGAGTTCGAGATGTTTCCTGTCCGGCTCGCAACCGAATACGCAACGTGATAGCTGCCGGACGCCAACGCCGATAACGGACGGACACGCACTTCGGCAACGTACGCTTCGTCCTTGAATTGCGCCGGATTCGGCAGATATGCGAGTCTGACGATCGACCTGTCGTATTCATCTCTGAATACGACCGTTACGCGATCGCCCCATCCGAGCTGCGCGTAGGCCGGTATCTCCACCTTTATCGCACCCTCGGCCGTGATGTCCGGCGACCCGAGATCGAGGATCCCGCCTTGGGCCTGCGGCAGACCCGGCGGCGACAACAAGGTGTTCTGGCCCACGCCCGGACCGTTGAACGCAACTCTCATGATCCGCCCCGTCAATAGTGCAGCCGCCGACGTCAAAAGACCTCGATTGCAGGCCGCACCGCGATACGTTTGTCATACCCCGCCGGCACGGAGCGTATAGATCGTGTATTGAGGCGTTGCTTTCGAGTATTCGTTGCCCGCCTTGAATTGGAAAATGATGGTGGATTTCTCTCCATTAGGACCAACGCTCCATCCTCGCAGGCTTGGCGAGTCGATCCGCGTCTCGATAGAGTCACTGTTGAGATTGTCCTGCGTTACAGGGAGACTCGTAACATTAAAGATCACAGGCGTAAAATTACTAAAGCGATCATATCCTGCGATCAGACCATAGATCGTAAACGTGTCATTCAAGCTAGGCTTGTATTGCGGCAACCATGATGCCCAGCTGATTTTTGCGGTAAGACCATTTTTGATATCTTGCGCATTGATGACATGGCTCGCGTTAAACTCGACAATGCTCAACGGAGGAAATTTCTGATCACCAACCGGGAATGGCGAGACAGTTCCAGAATCACCTTCATCCCCAAATGCAGAGAACGTGTATTCTGTCGATTTGACCGCTCCATTTTCTGGCCTAACGATCAAAATCAGCATCTTATTATCGCCACCCGTATTCGAATAGTTCAACAAACTTGGAGCGATTTGAAAAAATGGCTGGTTGCTCAGGATCAAATTTTTGTCGTTGGGCACGACTTTCTTTCCCGTTTCCGGCAGGATGGTTCCATTGACGCCGAGGAACAATGTATCGTCGACGTGTATTTGCCCATTCGAAATGGTGGTACTTGGCACGATGACACCCATCGGCGGACCGGACGGGTCGATATTGACCTGACCGCTCGCCCCGTCGATCGCCGGGGGATCCACTTGCGCATCCTTCGGAACTTGTGCGAGATCGACGATGATCAGCCCCGGAAGGACGATGCCCTCCGTTCCGACGTCCATGGTCAGCGTCACGAGGTTCCAACTCGTGAGCGGCGTATTCGCTGTAACGTAGAAGTCGAGTACGCCCTGCGCGTCGCTATCGATCCATACCGACTGCTTGTCGGCAGTGGGGCGAATTTCGGTTTTGCTTGCGTCGAAGAAGTGGAGGCACGTCAGATCAGCTTGCTCGCTACCCGGGCTCAGGAAGATTCTCGCGGAAAACGGCTTCTGCACCGCAGCGCCCGTTTCGTCCATGACCTGGTAAGCGCTGATGTGCAGTCCGTCATCGTTAGTCGCCTGCGTATTGTTTCCCGGCAGCAAGAATTCATACGCCCAAAGCGGGTTGAGAGACACATCCTTGGTTACATATTGGACGTCGGGATTATATTTCAGCGGGGTCGGGGGGGTTGCCCCACTCCCCGTGATATAGACGTTCCAAGTCGCAATTTCACCCCCTTTGCCTTGGATAACAATGTCGATTCCGTAGTCAGATTGACCGGCAACCACTGGCTGAATCAACTTACCCATCGAATCCGGATGGACCGCAGTGCCCGTCGGGCTTATACCATCTGGATTCTGCAATGGATGTTTCTCGTCATCCACAGCCACGCAGAATTGGACGTCGGTATAGCTATCGCCGGCCAGGTTATTCGTGTTGATACTGATCGGCACTTTCTGCCCTTCGTACACAATCGTATCAACGCGAGGTGTCGGATCGCCGAGGGGGTTGCCGCCTGGCGCCTTCGACGTAGCGGCCCGGTGCTCGATCGTTGCGCTCGTCGAACCGTTAGATTCCACTTGTTGGTCTTCCATTTTCTCGATCTCCGGAAAGGTCTGCCAGCAATCCTTTTGCTGGAGCGAGCCTGCGCGGATTCCAGGCCCGGCGCCGATTTTCGACGGCATGGAACCACGATACATCCGGTTGAAGTGGATCTATCCCAACGGTTTTAATAGGATCGTTATTTGCGGAGTCTGGCGACCGGCGCGAGATTCGCGGCGCAATCGCCTACGATCCGGCCGGACTTGAAATGCCGAGCCATACATGAGAAAAGCCCGCTTCGGCATTGGCCGAAGCGGGCTTCGTTGAAATCGTTCAGGCGAACGGCCCGGGTATGATCCCGGTCCGACTCACTCCACCGACAACTGCAAATGCAGCTGGGACCGTGTCACGGTGCTGTCGTTGACATCCCCGGCCGAGTCGCGGTCGGCTTGCGATGCCGGCTCCGTCCGTGCGCGTTCGATGACGTCGAGATATTCGGTCGTGATATCGCCGGTGATGTAATCGCCATCGAAACACGATGCCTCGAAACGGGCAAGCGACGGATTGATATCGCGCACCGCCTGCTTCAACGCTTCGACATCCTGATAAACGAGGTGATCCGCGCCGATGATCTTCGCGACTTCATCATCCGTACGGCCATGCGCGACGAGCTCGCCGCGCGTGGGCATGTCGATGCCGTAGACGTTCGGAAACTTCACCGGCGGTGCCGCGGAGGCAAAGATGACTTTGTTCGCGCCCGCATCGCGCGCCATTTGGACGATTTCATGCGAGGTCGTGCCGCGTACGATCGAATCGTCGACGATCAGCACATTCTTGCCCTTGAATTCGATCGCCATGGCGTTGAGCTTCTGGCGGACCGATTTCTTGCGCACAGCCTGACCGGGCATGATGAACGTGCGGCCGACATAACGGTTCTTGAAAAAACCCTCGCGATACTCGATGCCGAGCTTCGCGGCCACCTGCATCGCCGCAGGCCGCGACGAATCGGGAATTGGCATGACTACGTCGATCGGCACATCGGGCAACTCGCGCTTGATCTTTTCGGCAAGATAATCGCCCATGCGCAGCCGCACGTTATAGACCGGCACGCCATCGAGCACCGAATCGGGCCGCGCGAGATAGACGTATTCGAAGATGCAGGGATTGAGGCTCGGTTTGTCCGAGCACTGCTGAGCGTGCAGCCGGCCTTCCTGATCGATGAAGATCGCTTCGCCGGGCGCAACATCGCGCACGAATTCGAAGCCGATGCCCTCGACGGCAACCGATTCCGAGGCCACCATCCACTCGACGCCCTCGTCCGTTTCGAGCTTGCCGATGCAAAGCGGACGAATGCCGAACGGATCCCGGAAGGCAAGCAGGCCGTAGCCCGCGATCAACGAAACGATGGCGTAGGAGCCGCGTACGCGGCGATGCACGCCGGCAACGGCCTTGAAAACCGTCGCCGGGTCGAGCTGAAGGCCCGATGTCGCAAGCTGCACCTCGTGCGCGAGCACGTTCAGCAAGACTTCGGTGTCGGAATTCGTGTTCACGTGGCGCCGATCGATACGAAACATCTCGTCTTTCAGCTGCTGCCAATTCGTGAGATTGCCGTTATGCGCGAGGATGATGCCGAAAGGCGCGTTCACGTAAAACGGCTGGGCCTCCTCTTCGCTCGATGCCGAGCCGGCCGTCGGATAGCGCACCTGCCCGATGCCCGAAGTGCCCGGCAGGCTGCGCATGTTGCGCGTGCGGAACACGTCGCGGACCATTCCGTTGGCTTTCGACATGTGGAATGTACTGCCGTTCGCCGTCGCGATGCCGGCTGCGTCCTGGCCGCGATGCTGCAAAAGCAGCAGACTGTCGTAGATCAGCTGGTTGACGGGAGAGTGAGAGACTACGCCTACGATGCCGCACATGGCAGGTCCTTCAAAGATACGAAATCAGATTCGCACGTACTGAGCAAGCGCCTCGGGAAGCAGCGGTTTCAGCTTGTGCACGCCTTCCACGGCATAGGGCCGCAGCAAAGCGTTACGCCAGAATTCCTGTTTCGGCAGATCGGTCAACCCCGCCAGCACGACGAGCACGAGAACCAGCAGGATCCCGCGCACGATCCCGAACATCATGCCGAGCGAACGGTCCACGCCGTCCAACCCGCTTGCCGCAACGAGGCGCGAAATCAGCGCGCTCACGATGCCGGCGACGAGCACCACGCCCACCATGACCGCCGCGAACGCCAATAACCACTGCGTCAACGCGCCACCCGGCCAGTTAGCTGGAATATAGGGCACCAGGACCCCAACATAGCGGCTGGCCACAAAAAAAGCCGCCACCCAGCCAATCAGCCCAAATACCTCCGCAAGCAGGCCGCGCCACGCGCCACGCAGCGCCGACAGGCCGATCACGGCCAGCGCGGCATAATCGAACGCAGTCAGCATCGCCACGCCGTCACTGCGCCGAATTGGCCGTCAGCCCGGCTTCACGCACCTTGGCGATGGCCGAGGACGCCGCCGCCCGATCGGCGAACGGCCCCGCGCGCAGCATCGAGCGTGTCGAGCCATCCGCTTGCTTGCGATGTTCGATATAGGCCGGCACGCCGGCCGCCTTGAGCTTGCTTTCCCACCGCTTCGCGTTCGCGTCGTCGGCAAATACGCCGAGTTGCACCGCAAAGCGCGCACCCGGCGCGGCCGTTGCCGCTGCCGAACCGGTATTCGGCTCATTCGTCGTCGCGTTCGTGGCATCGGCCGCGGCGGTGGCCTCTTTGCCGGACGAGGTCTTTGCGGCCGACCCAGCGGCTTTCGAGGAACCTTGGCTACGGGCCGCACCGGCCGATTTCACGGCGGGCTGCGCCGCTTTGTCCGATTTGTCGGATGGAGTGGATTTGTCCGAGCCGCCGGTTTCCTCGGTGCGGGTTACAGAGCGTGCCGCCGACGCGCTTGCCGCTGCGGCAGCCGCGCCGCTCGCGCTATCCGGTGCCACGTCCGCCGTCACGTCGCGTTTGCGAGCCGTATCGTCGTTTGCATGCGAGGGCACCGTGGCGGGGCGGTTGGGGATATCGATGGCGATATCGTCAGTTACAGGCCTCGGGTGCGAATCGAGCACCATCGGCAGAACCACGACGGCCCCGATCACGAGCGCAATTGCGCCGACGAGCCGGCGCCGAGCACGCTGCTTTTCGGGAAGTGTGGGATCGAGCAGCATCGCGTCCGCATCGGCCGCGCGCTCGGTGCGACGGCGGCTGCCTTCGGTGCGCGCCGATCGGACATTGGCGCCACGCCGACGCGGCGCGTCGTCTTTATTGCCGAACGAAAAAAGTCCCATGAATTGCTGAAATCCTGGCCCGCGCCCGAATCCGGTCAATGTTGCCGCGACTTGCGGTAGGCCATCACGCCGCCGACCGTGAAGAAACTGCCGAAAACCACGATTCTATCATCGTCCGTCGCTCGGCTTACGGCATCTTCGAACGCCAGCGCCGGCGTTGCAAAGCGCTTGACGCTGCTGTCGGGCCCATCGGCGATGCCCAGGCCGCGCAGTTCGGCTTCGAGCGCTTCGGCCGAAGCGGCGCGCGGTGTCGGCAGATCCGTCACGCACCAGTGGTCGACTTCACCTTTCAGATGCTTGACGACACCGGCGATATCCTTGTCGCGCATGGCTCCGAACACGGCATAGGTGTAGCGGAAAAAGCCCATGCCGCCGAGGTTTTGCGCAAGCGCGGCAGCCGCGTGGGGGTTGTGGGCGACGTCGAGCACGATCGCCGGCCGTCCGGGCAGCACCTGAAAGCGTCCCGGCAATTCGACGTTGGCCAGTCCGAGGCGCACGTCCTGCGCTGAAACGGGCAGCCGCTCGCGCAGCGCCTCGAGCGCAGCCAGCGCCGCCGATGTGTTGATCAGCTGGTTCGCGCCGCGCAACGCCGGATAGGCGAGCGCGGAGCGTCGCATCGTCGGTCCAACATAGCTCCATTGCTGGCGCTCGCTGCCGGCCTGGCCTTCGTAGCGGAAATCGCGTCCAAAGAGCCACAGCTCGGCGCCGATGGCGGCCGCGTGGTTGACGAGCGTCTGCGGAGGCGCCGGATCGGCGCAGATCGCCGGTCTGCCGCCCCGAAAAATGCCGGCCTTCTCGAAGCCGATTTTCTCGCGCGTATCGCCGAGATAGTCGACATGATCGAGATCGATGCTCGTCACCACCGCGCAATCGGCATCCACGATATTGACCGCATCGAGCCGCCCGCCGAGCCCGACTTCGAGAATCACCGCATCGAGCCCGCTCGCCGCGAAGCAATGCATGATCGCGAGTGTCGTGAATTCGAAGTAGGTCAGCGAAACCGGCTCGGGCAGGCTCGTGCGTGCCGCCTCGACTGCTTCGAAATGCGGCAGCAGCACGGCATCGGCCGCGTTTTCCCCGTTGATGCGCGCGCGCTCGTTGAATTGGAGCAGGTGCGGCGACGTATGGCATCCGACCTTATAGCCGGCGCGCAGCAGAATCGATTCGAGAATCGCGCAGGTCGAGCCCTTGCCGTTCGTGCCGCCGACCGTGATGACCGGGCACGCGAAGCTCAGGCCGAGCGCCTCCTTGACCTTGCCGATCCGGGCGAGCCCCATGTCGATGCCGACGGGGTGCGCCGACTCGAGATGCGCGAGCCAGGCGTCGAGACTGGCGTAAGTCGTCACGCGACCGCATCCGCCGGCTGGCGCGTGAGCAAAGCGATCAGCCGCGCCAGCTCTTCGCGCAGCTTGCGCCGGTCGACAATCATGTCGATCGCACCTTTTTGCAGCAGGAATTCGGCGCGCTGGAACCCTTCCGGCAGTTTTTCGCGCACTGTCTGCTCGATCACGCGCGGCCCGGCAAAGCCGATCAGCGCCTTCGGCTCGGCGATGACCACATCCCCCAGAAACGCGAAACTGGCCGACACGCCGCCCATCGTCGGATCGGTCAGCACGGAAATGAAAGGCAGCTTGGCCTCGGACAGCTTCGTCAGCATGGCCGTCGTCTTCGCCATTTGCATCAGCGACAACAGGCTTTCCTGCATGCGGGCGCCGCCCGACGCCGTCACGCAGATGAACGGCACCTGCTGCTCGAGCGCATTTTGGGCCCCGCGCACGAAGCGCTCGCCGACGACCGAACCCATCGAGCCGCCCATGAACGCGAACTCGAAGCAGGAGACCACGACCGGCAGCGTATGAATGGCACCGCCCATGACCACCATCGCGTCGGTTTCGCCCGTGTCGTCCATCGCATCCTTGATGCGGTCCGGGTACTTGCGGCTGTCCTTGAATTTGAGCGCGTCGACCGGCACGATCTCCTGACCGATTTCATAGCGGCCTTCGGCATCGAGCAGTGCATCGAGTCGCGCCCGCGCGCCGATACGCATGTGATGGCTGCACTTCGGGCAAACATGCAGATTCGCTTCCACGTCGTTGCGATACAACACCGCTTCGCACGAGGGGCATTTCACCCAGAGCCCTTCCGGAATGCCCTTGCGGCTTTTCGGGTCGGTCTGTTTGATCTTCGGTGGCAGCAGTTTGTCGAGCCAGCTCATACTCGTTCCTTTCAATGGTCTCCCGGCCGCGGCCTGCCCCGTCTCGGGCAGGCCGGCGTCGGTTAACGTTCTTGGCATTCTTCGGGCACCGCTCGTGCGTCGCGTGGACCGGAAAAGATCCCGCCCCATTTGTGATTTTTCGCGGCTACTGTCCGTCGAGGGCGCGACGCACCTCGGCGACGAACGCCGTCAGCGCGCTCGCGGCGGCCTCGGGCGGTGTTTCTTCGAGCAATTGCACGATACGGCTGCCGATCACGACGGCATCGGAAACCTCGGCCACCGCACGAGCCGTACTGGCATCGCGGATGCCGAAACCCACGCCGACCGGCAGCCGAACATGCGACTTGATGGCCGGGATTTTACTCGCGATGCTGGAAACGTCCAGATTTGCCGCTCCCGTCACGCCTTTGAGCGAGACGTAGTAGACGTAACCGCTCGCCACCTTGCCGACGGATGCAATCCGTTCGTCCGTCGAAGTCGGCGCAAGCAGGAAGATCGGATCGATGCCGGCCGAGCGCATCGCCGCCGCGAAATCGATCGACTCCTCGGGCGGATAGTCGACGACGAGCACGCCGTCGACACCGGCTTTCGTCGCGGCCGCCGCGAACGCTGCCGTGCCCATGTGCTCGATCGGATTCGCATAGCCCATCAGCACCACGGGGGTCTCGCTGTCGCGCTCGCGAAAGCGCTTCACGTCGTCCAACACATTGCGCAGCGAGACGCCTCGCGCCAATGCGCGCTCCGACGAACGCTGAATCACGGGGCCATCGGCCATCGGATCCGAAAACGGCACGCCGAGCTCGATGACATCGGCACCGCCCGCCACCAGCGCGTGCATGAATTCGACTGTCCGGGCGGGATCGGGGTCGCCCGCCGTCATGAACGGGATCAACCCCTTGCGGCCTTGCTCGGCAAGCGCCGCGAATGTTTTTTCAATACGGGACATGATGAGTTCTCTTGTAAGGGTTGCGCCGGTCGTGCCGTGGGCGTGAACGAAGCGGCACCGCGGGTCATCGGGGCATCGACTCAGGCACCGCGGCGGTTGCAGCCAAAGGCTCGCGCCTGACCGCGCCCACGCGCTCGCGCGCGATTGCGCAATAAGTTTCGTTGATCTCGTAGCCGACGAACTCGCGTCCGTGACGCGCACAGGCCACGGCCGTCGTGCCGCTGCCCATGAACGGGTCCAACACGCGTCCGCCCGGCGGACAGCTCGCGAGCACCATGCGCTCGACGATCTCGAGCGGCTTTTGCGTGGGGTGATCGACACGCTCGGCATGTTGGCGATGCAAGCGCGACACGGACCAGACATCCTTCGGGTTATAGCCGACCTCGAGCCACTTGCTGCCTTCGAACAGCTTGCGCGAACGCGCTTTCTTCGTTGCGGCGTCGTACGGAATCCGCACGGGATCGAGATCGAAGTAATACTGCTTCGATACCGCGAAAAACCCGATATTGTCGTGCACCGAGGTGAAACGCCGCGTCGTGCCGCCCATGCTCGGCACCCGTCGGTCCCAGATGATCTCGTTGACCATCGTCAGCCTGGTCTTGAGAAACGAGAAAATCTCGGGCGCGTACTGCCAGGTGCAAAAAACGTAGAGCGAACCCGTCGCTTTGAGCTTGGGGATGGCGAGCTCCAGCCAGCAGCGCGTCCAGGCGAGGAATGCCTCACCCGTCAGCATGTCCGAGTCGTTACCGTAGTCCTTGCCGAGCGCGTAAGGCGGATCGGCCACGATGAGGTCCACCGATGCATCGGGCAGATTCGCCGCATCGACCAGAAAATCGCGGTTGTGCAGCTCGATGCCCGCATGGGCCGCGTGCGCGGCCGCAAGCGGGCGGTCGGCCGCCCGGCCCGGCGCCGGCATGGGCGTGCCGCCCGCGCCGGGCTGCGGCTCCTCGAAGTCGTCGATCACCTCACGCATCGCGGCGCGCTCTAAAAGCGGATGCCCGAGCGCTCGGCCACCGTGTGCATGTCCTTATCGCCGCGACCGGACAGGTTCACGAGCAGGTACTTGTCACGCGCCAGCGTGGGGGCGAGCTTGGCTGCATAGGCAAGCGCATGGCTCGATTCGAGCGCCGGGATGATCCCTTCGATGCGGCAGCAGTCGTGAAACGCCTTGAGCGCCTCTTCGTCGGTGATCGCGACATACTGCGCCCGGCCGCTATCCTTGAGCCACGCATGTTCAGGGCCGACGCCCGGGTAATCGAGCCCCGCCGAGACCGAATGCGTTTCGATGATCTGCCCGTCGTCGTCCTGCAGCAAATACGTGCGGTTGCCGTGCAGCACGCCCGGGCTGCCGCCGATCAGCGATGCGGCGTGGCGCCCCGTTTCGAGCCCATCGCCCGCTGCTTCGACGCCGATGAGCTTCACGGCGGTATCGTCGATGTAAGGATAGAAGATGCCCATCGCGTTCGAGCCGCCACCGACGCACGCGATCACGGCATCGGGCTGGCGACCGGTCAGCTCGGGCATCTGCACGCGGCATTCATCGCCGATCACGCGCTGGAAATCGCGCACCATCATCGGGTACGGGTGCGGCCCGGCCACCGTGCCGATGATGTAGAACGTGTTTTCGACATGGGTCACCCAGTCGCGCATCGCCTCGTTGAGGGCATCCTTGAGCGTGCGCGAGCCCGATTCGACCGGGACGACCGTCGCACCGAGCAGCTTCATCCGATAGACGTTGGCCGCTTGCCGGCGTACGTCTTCCGCGCCCATGTAGACGACGCACTCCATGCCGAAGCGGGCCGCGATCGTCGCTGTGGCCACGCCGTGTTGGCCGGCGCCGGTTTCGGCAATGACACGTGCCTTGCCCATGCGCTTGGCCAGCAGCGCCTGACCGATCACGTTGTTGATCTTGTGGGCGCCGGTATGATTCAGATCTTCACGTTTCAAATAGAGCTGCGCACCGCCGAGCAGCTCGCTCCAGCGCTGAGCGTGATAGATCGGAGAAGGACGGCCGACGAAATATTTGAGCTCGCGCTCGTACTCGGCGATGAACGCCGGGTCCTGGCGAAAATGTTCATAGGCAGCACGCAGCTCATCGAGCGCGTGAACGAGTGTCTCGGCCACGAACGTGCCGCCATACGGGCCGAAATGGCCCTGCTGATCGGGAAGGTTGTACATATTCGTCACTCTTGCAGAAGCGGCGCGCGGGCCACTGAAGGCTTTGCCGCGCCGCGTCGATTCACTGAGCATCCGCCTCGCGCACCGCGCGCACGAATGCCGCCATTCGGGCAGGATCCTTCATGCCCTTGGCGCCCGGCACTTCGATGCCGCTGGAGACATCGACCGCATACGGGCGCAAGCGATGAATCGCCTCACCGACGTTTTGCGCGTTCAACCCACCACTCAAAACGGCCCGACGCGCGAGCTCTGCAGGGATAAGTGACCAATCGAAAGTCTTCCCGCCGCCGCCATAGCCTTCGACATGGGTATCGAAAAGCAGGCCGCCGGCTGCTGAATAGTTAAGCGCCGATTCTACCAAATCGGCCGGCGTTGTCTCGGCCGCGATGCGTAGCGCGCGCAGCCACGGCAAACCGGCGACGTTGCCGAGCCGTTCGCATTGCCCCGGCGTCTCGTCGCCGTGGAACTGCAGCATGCCAAGCGGCACGTTGCTGGTCACTTCGCCGATCCATTCCTCGGTGGCGTTGACGAACAGCCCGACGGCCGTCACGAAAGGCGGCAATCCCGCCACGAGGTTGATCGCCTCGGCCACGCCGACCGCCCGCGGGCTCGGCGGGTAGAAGACGAGGCCGATCGCGTCGGCACCCAACTCGACCGCGAGCGCGATATCGCTGCGACGCGACAGCCCGCACAGCTTGATGCGGGTGCGATGCGGCATGTGGCCTGCCGGTTCCGGCGAGGCTGCTGTCGTTGAGTTCATGTCATTCGCTCCAAATACCGCCGAAAGGCATGCTGCCGAGCGACGCGGGCGGCACCGCGAACGGCTCGGGATATCCCACGCGCGCCAGATAAAGCCCCTCGGGCATGAAAGTGGGCGCTGCGCGGCCGCGGTCCCGGCTCGCCAGCACATCGGCCATCCAGGCGGCGGGATAGCGCCCCCGCCCGACCGCCACGAGGCAACCCATCAGGTTGCGCACCATATGATGCAGGAACGCGTTGGCTCGAAAACGCAAATGAACGATCTCGCCCGCGGCCCGGATGTCGATCTGATACAGATGCTTGACCGGCGTTTTCGACTGACACTCGGACGAACGAAACGCCGAAAAATCGTGCTCGCCGATCAGACATCGCGACGCCTCGCGCATCGCGTCGATGTCGAGCGGCGTATGGATCCAGCCTGCGCGGCCCGCGAGCATCGGGGAGCGCACCGGATGCACATGCAACACATAGTAGTAGGTGCGCTCGAACGCGGAAAACCGCGCGTGAAACGTATCCGGCATGGGCTTCGCCCATTGCACGGCTACCGTGCGCGGCAAGAACGCGTTCGTGCCCCGCACCCATGAAAATGCCGTCCGGTCGAGTTCGGTATCGAAATGAACGACCTGCCCGAGGCCGTGCACGCCCGTATCGGTTCGCCCGGCCACGACGGTCTGCAGCGGCGTACGCGCGAACTCGGCCAATGCGCGCTCGAGCACGTCCTGAACGGTCTTGCCGTGCGGCTGCGATTGCCAGCCGTTGAATGCCGTGCCGTCGTATTGGATGCCCAGAGCGATGCGCATTGGCGGACGCGGTCCTTCAGGAAAGCGGCGCGAGCGTCGCGAGCAGCGCACGCGCGTCGTCTCGCGTCGCCGGATCGTTCGATTCGATCACCTCATGGATCAGCGTGCGGGCGCCGCCCAGATCGCCGAGCTCGATATATTCAGCCGCCAGCTCGAGCTTGTTGCGTGCGATCCTCGCAATCTCTTCGGGGGTGAACGCGGGTTGCGGCGGTGT
>NZ_DASXWY010000065.1:0-3623 GCF_036503415.1 Trinickia sp.
ACGGCAAAGCCCTGCGCATCCGCGAGCAAATTCATGCGCGTGCCGGCCGCGAATTCGTCGATGGTCTGTTGGCAGCCGTGAAGCATGACGACCAGCGGCATATTCAGCGTGGATTTGCCTGGCGGCCGGTACAGACCGTACGACAAATGATTGACCAGCTGGCCGGGCAACGGGGGCGCCGAATGAAAAGAGCGGGTCCAGCTTCCTTTGGCCCATGCCGCGGCACGCGGTCGCACACGCGATTCGGGCGCTTCGCGCCGCTTCGCGGCAACCGCCTTGGTTGGAGTTGCGGCCTTGGCGGCGCTGCCCGTGCGCGAGCGACGCTGCTTTTTTGTTGCGGCGCGCAAATATTGGGCCTGCGCGGATACGAGCCGTTTAATGCTGCGAAGCCAGATTTTACTAAGCCCTTTCGTCATCTACGGGATCTCCCAATGGTACGACCGTGCTGGCAGCCATCTTTCATGACGCAATGCACAATACTACGCCCTGTCGATGCGCCGCGCTCGTCCGCCGACGCTGCCGCTATACTCTGTTCGTTCGCGCACGGTTTTTGTCGTCCTTGCGGCCGGCTCGCGCGTTGTGAACGTATGATCAAGCCGGACGCAGCACGCGAACGGCATTCCCCGTTATGTACGACCTGCCGCTTCACCTCTGGTATTCGATCACGCGCCTCGGCGGCGCGGGTCTCACGTTGCCCCTCGCGTTGACCATCGCGCTGTGGCTCGCGCTCGGCTATACATGGCGGCTGGCGCTTGCATGGCTCGGGCTGCTCGCGGGCGCTGTCGGTATCGTCGCGCTCACGAAAATCGCCTTTCTCGGATGGGGTGTCGGTGTCCGAGCCTGGGACTTCACCGGCGTGAGCGGGCATGCCATGCTCTCGACCGCGGTCTATCCCGTCGGCATCTTTCTCATCCTGTTGCCGGCGCGCGCGCGGGTGCGTATAGCCGGTATCGCGATGGGGCTCGCCGCTGGGGTCGCGGTCGGCCTGTCACGCGTGGTATTGGACGCTCACTCGCCGTCCGAGGCCGTGGCGGGCTGCGGCGTAGGAGCCCTCGTCGCCGTGCTGTTCGTCAAGTACGCGTGGAATGCGCGGCCGGGCAAACTTTCGGTCGTTCCCGTCGCGGTCAGTCTGTTGATGCTGGCCGTGGCCCTGCATGACGTGCGCGTTCCGACGCAGCGCTGGATCACCCACGTCGCCCTTCATCTATCGGGCCGCGAGCGGCCGTTCATTCGCGCACGCTGGAAAGCCCGTATCGAGGCGCCACGCCGAGCGCCCGCAGCCGTCTTGCCGCGCGACGCCGCGCTCGGGCCCGGCGTGGCCTGAAAACCGGTTCGCTTCAGGCGTCATCGGCCCTTTGCACCTTCCTTTGCACGAGGAATGCACTCGCACTACCACGCGCGGCTGAACCGTTATAACCTCGGTTATATTACGATAGCGTTTTCACTCCGACCCTGAGCGTCATGACCTTCTTTTCGTCTACCGGGCGGCGCACCGGTGCCCGGCTCGCCGCAGCGGCCGTCGCGGTACTCGGCTGCGTTTTCCATCAAGCGGCTCACGCCGATGAACTCGTGGTATCCGCCGCCACCAGCCTGACGGACGCCTTCAAGAACATCGCCGCAGCGTTCGAGCAACAGCATCCCGGGACGAAAGTGATACTCAACTTCGGCGCTTCGGACATTCTCATGCGGCAAATTGCGAACGGCGCGCCGGCCGACGTCTTCGCGTCCGCAGACCAGACTGCGATGGACAAGGCCGTAGGCGCGGGGGTGATCGATACAGCGTCGCGCGTCGATTTCGCCGCAAATTCGCTGGTGATGATCGTACCGGCCGACGGCAAGTTGGCGCTCAAGACGCCACACGAGCTCGCCACGCGTCCGGACGTCGCACGCGTCGCCCTCGCGGATCCGGCGTCGGTGCCCGCGGGCCGCTACACGCAAAAGGCGCTCGAAGCAGACAGCAAGCAACTCTGGGAAGCGATCAAGGCGAAGGCGGTACTGGCGACCAACGTTCGGCAGTGCCTCGATTACGTCGCGCGCGGAGAAGTCGAGGCCGGATTCGTGTTCGGCACGGATGCTGCCATTGCCGGGCGGCGCGTGAAAGTCGCGGCAACGTTGCCGACGCCGCAACCGATCGCCTACCCCATCGCCATCGTCAAAACGAGCCAGCACGCCGGCGAGGCGAAGGCATTCGTCGATTACGTCCGCTCTTCGGCGGGGCAAACCACGCTCGTCAAATACGGCTTCAAGCCGGCCGCGCAATGATCGATATCGAAGTCTGCACACGGGCCGACCGATGATGGAACCCGCCTGGACGCCTCTGCTCCTCTCGTTGAAAGTAGCCGGATGGGCCACCGCGCTCGATCTCGTGCTTGGCGTTGCAGTGGGACTGGCGCTCGCGCGTTGGCGATCCGGCGCGCGCGATGTCGTCGATTCGCTGCTGACGTTGCCGCTCGTCATGCCGCCCACGGTGCTGGGGTATTACCTCCTGGTGTTGCTCGGCCGGCGGGGCGTGCTGGGTGGAGAACTCGAGTCGTTGGGCATTCACCTCGTTTTCAGCTGGCAAGGTGCCGTCGTCGCAGCGATGGTGGCTGCGTTTCCGCTGGTATTGAAATCGGCGCGGGCCGCGTTCGAGGCCGTGGAGCCTCAGTTCGAACAGGCTGGGCGCACGCTGGGGCTCGGGGAAACGGCGCTCTTTTTCCGCGTCACGCTGCCGCTTGCCGCGCGCGGTATTCTCGCCGGCGCACTGCTCGCTTTTGCACGCGCGCTGGGCGAGTTCGGCGCCACGCTCATGATCGCGGGCAACCTGCCCGGACGCACGCAGACGCTATCGGTCGCGGTCTACGCCGCCGTTCAAGCGGGCGACGATGCAACCGCCAACACGCTCGTGCTCGTGACGTCTGTCGTCTGCGTCGCGGTGCTGCTCATTGCCGGACGGCTCGTTCCGCAACATTCGCTTTTGACTTCGCGCTGAGATGACAGGCTCGAACGGTTCCACGCTCGCTGCACGCGCCACCGACGCACCGCGGATGATCCTTTCCGTCGCCATCCGGAAAACGCTGGTCACGCGCGAGCGGCGCTTCACGCTCGACGTCTCGTTCGAGGCCCATTGCCGCCGTATCGTGCTGTTCGGCCCGTCGGGCGCCGGCAAGACGCTGACGTTGCAGGCGATCGCGGGTCTGCTGCGGCCCGACGACGGCGTCATCTCGCTCGCGGGCAAGACCCTCTTCGACTCGGCCCGGGGCATCGATCTGCCTGCGCGCGAACGCGGCGCGGCCTATCTCTTCCAGGACTATGCGCTCTTCCCGCATCTGAACGTCCGGCAGAACATCGGTTTTTCATTGCGTCGGGGATGGCTCAACCCGGGCGCGCGGCAAGCGCACGAGTCCGTCGATTACTGGATCGATGCCTTCGCGCTCGAAAGCGTAGCCGGCAATTATCCCGCGCAGTTGTCGGGCGGCCAGAAACAACGCGTTGCGCTCGCCCGCGCGCTCGTTTCGCAACCGAACATGCTGCTGCTCGACGAACCGTTCGCCGCGCTCGACGCCGGCATGCGCGAGCGGACGCGGCGCGAACTGGCGGAGCTGCAGGCGCGCCTCGACATTCCGATGGTTTTGATTACACAC
>NZ_DASXWY010000066.1:0-9583 GCF_036503415.1 Trinickia sp.
AGGCGGGCGAGCACGTGCGGGTCGACCGGCTTGCGCACGAAATGACGCATGTCCCGCCGTTCATGGATGGCGCGATATACGGCCGCGCGCTCCCCGTCGTCGAATTGCATTGCCATCGAAAAATTGGCCTTTGAGGCTCGCGAAGTCT
Organism: Trinickia sp.; assembly: GCF_036503415.1. GTDB lineage: Bacteria > Pseudomonadota > Gammaproteobacteria > Burkholderiales > Burkholderiaceae > Trinickia. The sequence goes on from NZ_DASXWY010000066.1 coordinate 149, forward strand.
ATGGATACATCCTGGCGCGCCGCTTGCGCCATTCGATGGCAGGCAGTGAGCGCCGGCGGGCCCAAAGATACCACGCGCATCGGCATGCGCCCCTTACATGGCGGATGCGCTGGTGTGACCCGTTCGCACGGGCCGGGAACAGCCGTTGCGACGCGATACAGGCGAGTCTCGGAGATTTTCTTCAGCCAACAGGAGGACCAGATGACATCGCGAAAACCCAGCCAGGCCGCGCCGACCAACCCGCGCGGGCATGATCGTGGCGATCACCGGCAGCCTCAGCAGCAACAGAATCAGCAAAAGATGCCGCGTCACCAAGGCGGCCAGCGTCAGCCGTAGCCGAGCGGCGCGTCGGACCGACCGGCGCGCTTCGTTCGAGTCATGTCATTTATGCAGCAGTTGCCGCAGCGCATGGACGTCGTTGCCGCTGATCGGCTGAGCGTTGTTGCCCCATGCGCTGCGGATGTAGGTCAGCACTTGTCCCATCTGTGCGTCGACCAGTGTGCCGGCAAACGCGGGCATCCGTTGGCGTGGCGGACCCGACTCCGTGGCGGGGCTGTTTCCACCCTCCACGAGCAGGCGGATCAGCGACGTCGTATCTTTCGCGAGCACCGATGGATTGCCCGCCAGCGCGGGGAACACATTGGGCACGCCCTTGCCGTCGAGCCCGTGGCAACGCGCGCAAAACGATCGGTAGACGATGTTTCCGAGCGACTGATCGTCGGCCACGCGATTGCCGTTCGCGCTCGGCTGCGTCGATGCGTCTTGCGGTGCGAACGTGCCGGAAGGTTCGCGCGCCGGCAGCGACTTCAGGTAGTGGGCGATTGCGAGCAGGTCGCCATCGCTGAGATATTGCGTACTGTCCTCGATCTGCTGGACCATGGTCCCGTAGGCCACGATGCCGGCGCCATGGCCCGTCTTCAGGAAGCGCGCGATATCGGTTTCGCTGAGGCGGCCTAAGCCGGAGCCCGCGTCGCCTGTCAGATTCGACGCGAACCAGTGGTCGTTGATACCACCGGTGAGGAAACGCGGCGCCGATTCGTCGTAGCCGCGCTCTTCGTAGGCGAAGCCGCGCGGGGTATGGCATGCACCGCAGTGCCCCACCGATTGAACGAGATAGGCGCCACGATACCATTGCGCATCGCGTCCCGATGGCTGCCGAACGCCCTTGTGCGGCATAAACGCCCATTGCCAGAAACGCAACATCCAGCGCTGGTTGAACGGAAATGCGACGTCGGAGGGCGGCGTCGGCTTCGACACCGGTGGCACGCCCTGCATCATGAACGTGTAGAGCGCGTGCAGGTCGCCATCGCTCATTTTGGCGAACGCCGTGTACGGCATCGCCGGGTAGAGTCGCTTGCCGCCGCGCGCGACGCCTTCGCGCAGTGCTTTTGCGAAATCATCGTAGCTGTAGCGGCCGATGCCGTAGCGCACATCGGGTGTGATGTTGCTGGTTACGATGGTGCCGAACGGCGAGCCCATGCCGAGTCCGCCCGCATAAGGCGCCCCGCCTTCGGGTGCTGTATGGCAGCCTGCGCAGTCAGCGGCTTTTGCGATGTACGCGCCGCGTTCGAGCAGGGTGGCGTCCGCACCCGAGACAGCATCGGCCCGATGCGGTGCGGCGGCCTGCTTTGCGTCATCGGTGGAGGCCTGCGCTGTTTCCCGTCCGGCGTTGCCCATCGCTATGGCGACGATGGCAGGCAGCGTCAGCAGCAGCAATCGCAGGGCGAGCGAGGCCTTCATCGCGTGGGCTCCCGAAGCGACGCAGCGTTGGGCTCCGGAATCGGCTCTGCCGATGGCGCGTGCGATATGAGTGGAATGAGCGGAGAGTGAGCGCGAGTCAACCATCGTCCAGCGACAATCAGCGCGCCGATCAAATAGGCGAGCGAGGCGGGCACCCACATCACGAGCCCACCAAGTTGCTGATCGCCGAGCGGCTCCATGCCGAGTGCGCTCGTCGGCTCGACATAGGACGGATACCAGACGCCCGGCGAGAGCGTGATGAGCGCGCCGAGGGCGCCGGTATGGACCATCGTCGTAAAGAGTGAAAGCATCGCATGGCCCGAACCGCGCCGTGCCGCCCCCTCGCCGAGAATCGACCACCAGAAGATCAGGGCGGTCCCCAGGAAGCTTGCATGTTGCAGGGTATGAACGACGGAATGGGCGAGTGCGCTCTCGAAGAGCGGCGGCGCGTGCCAGGCCCAGAGCGCCACGGCATGGAGAAGCCAGGCCGGCAGCGGAGCGACCAGCGCGCGCCATGCGGCGGACCATGCGCGCGTGCGCAATACACGGCCGATCGCCATACGGGCACGTTGCGGCAGCGCCCATATCCAGATGCCGAGCGGCCGGCCCGCGACGAGAAGCGGCGCGGCGACGATCATCATCGCTTCATGCTGCACCATGTGCGCCGAAAAAAGTGCCGCGCTCAACGCGTCGAGCGGTGAGACGAGCACAGCGGCGAGTACGATCCACCCCGCTGCGAACGCCATCAGATGCGTCTGTCGCGCGCGACGTCCAAGACGGGAACGTCGCGTCAGTCGGACGAATCCCGCGAGATACGCGGCCAGGCTCAACGCGAGTAAGGCGATCACCCACGAGTCGAACGTCCAGCCAAACACGGGTGTACCCGAGGCCCCCGTGGTGGGCGTATGCGCCGAGGCGGGCGCGGCGAGGGCGGCAGCGAAGAGCGCCGGCGCACGCCGTACGGACGACCTCGCGCAGGCGCGCACGCTCATCGACAGGCGGAGAGCAGCCATTGCGGGAACCACATCATCAGTTGCACGAGCGTGCCCAGCGCGCCGACGATCGTCGCGGCAAACGCCAGAAAGGCCTCGCGCGCGTCGCGCGATTCATAACTTGCCGAAAACGGCACGGACGTTTGGCGCCATCGACGATAGGCCAGCGCAGTCGCCGCAATCGAGACAGCGAACGCGATGCCGCTCACGGCATTCAGCGGCGCTCGGGTGTGCCACGCGCAGGCGTAGTGAACGAGAGCATAGTCGGCGCTTTGTGTCGCGAGCACGAGTGCGGGTACCGCCAGCAGCGCGAACCAGGTTTTCATTGTGTTCATGCGGTGCGTCCTCTCCTTCGACCGGTTCCACCGGCTCGGCCGGCGCGGCCGGCCATCAAAACAGTGCGCGCGGCGCCAGATAGACGACGGCGTATATCGGTATCCAACTGAGCACGACGAAATACCAATACAGCGCGTTCTCGCTGACATCGACGAATCGTCGACCCTCGATCGGTCCCGTAAACAGCAGCACGCCCAGAACGGCCGTATCGATCGTATCGGTGACCAGGTGCGTCGTGTGCAGGCCGAGCAGAAACCACACGATCGACCCGTAGGCGTTCGCGTACCACTTCACGTTGAGCGCCGCGAATTCGAGACCGCGCACCGCGAGAAAGGCGAGGGAAAACGCGAGGCATATCGTCAGCCAGAGTCTGCAGCGCGGTAGATCGAGGCGCTGCGCGGCCCGCTTCGCCAATTCGTTCGGCACGAGGCTCATGAGCAGAATCGCGAGGTTTGCCGTACCCCAGCGCATCTCGGGCGGCGGGGCATCGAGCGGCCACGCCGCGTTGATATCGCGCAGGTAGAAGTACATCGCGACGGCGATCGCGAAGACCGTCCCCTCGATCAGCATCAGTCCGGCCGTCGCCCACCACATCGCGCTGCGATGTCCGAAACCGAAGCTCGGCAGATCGCGGACGTCGATCGAAGCGCGTCCGTCGCGCGAGGTAGCCTCGCCGCTGCTCATGGCTTGCGCTCCAGCGCCATGGCTTGCGCGTGATGACGTCGCGTCGGCCAGAACCATGCGGTCAGTGCGATGACGACCGGCACGGAACCCCACACGACAGCCCACGGCGTGAAGATCGAACCGATGAAGAGCACGGTCGTGGCAACGGCACTGACGAACGGCCAGATCGATGGCGTCGGGAACAGCGAGCGCAGGTCCGGGCGCGCGTCGAGCACCGTCGTGAGCAGTACCTCGCGGGCATCGGCCGCAAGTCCGCTGACATGGGCGGGATGCGTTGGCGGATCCCAGAGCGGATCGCGGCCGTGCACGACCGGCAGCGCATCGAAGTTGTGCGGCGGCGGCGGGCTCGGCGCGGCCCATTCGAGCGTGCCGGCGCCCCAGGGATTCGGGCCCGCGCTCGGCCCATGCCGCAGGCTGCGCCAGACGTTGAAGACGAACAGCAGCACGCTTGCCGCGATGGTCCACGCGCCGACGGTCGAGATCAGGTTCATCGCGGACCAGCCCATACCGGCCGGATAGGTCCAGACGCGCCGTGGCATGCCGTGGAGTCCCAGCCAGTGCATCGGGAAAAACGCGACGTTGAAGCCGATGAAGAAGAGCCAGAACTGCCAGCGTCCGAGCCGCTCGTCGAGCATGCGTCCCGTGACCTTCGGAAACCAGTAGTGAACGGCGGCGAAGAGCGGGAAGACGGCACCGCCGATCAGCACGTAGTGCAGATGCGCGACGACGAAATAAGTGTCGTGCAACTGCAGATCGAGCGACACCGAGCCGAGCATGACGCCGGTCATCCCGCCCAGCACGAGGATGAAGAAGAATGCGAGGACGAACAGCAGCGGCGTTTTGAGGTTCAGGCGGCCTGTGAGGAGCGTGGCGATCCAGCAATAGATTTGCAGGCCGGAGGGAAGGGCGATCATCACGCTCGCGGCGGTGAAAAAACTTTTGCCGAGCTGCGGAACGCTGGTGGCGAACATGTGGTGAACCCATAGCCCGAAGGCCAGGAAAGCGGTCGCGATCAGCGCGAGGACGATCGCGGTGTAGCCGAATATCGGTCGCCGCGCGAAGGTCGGCAGGATCGACGAGATGAAACCGAGTGCCGGGATGAAGATCAGATAGACCTCCGGGTGGCCGAAGAACCAGAAGAGGTGTTGCCAGAGCAGGACGTCGCCGCCGAGCGACGGATTGAAGAACTGCGTCCCGACGAGCCGGTCGAGAATCAGTGCGGTACTGGCGAGCATCACGGCCGGCATGGCGAAGATGACCATGAACTGCGTGACGAGCGTGGCCCATGCGAAAAGCGGTATGCGGTTGAGCGACATGCCCGGTGCCCGCATCTTGAGGATCGTCGTGATCAGCACGATGGCTTCGAGCAGCGAGGCAAGCTCGGTGAACGTGATCATCTGCGCCCAGATGTCGGTGCCCTTGCCGGTGGCGTAGTCGGGGCCCGCAAGCGGAACATAGCTGAACCAGCCCGCGCGCGGGCCGGCGCCGAGCACGAAGGCGACGTACAGCGTGAGTCCGCCGAACAGGAACACCCAGTAGGCATAGGCGTTCATGCGCGGAAAGGCGATGCTGCGCGCGCCGACCATCAGCGGGATCAGATAAATCGCCACCGCCTGCATTACCGGGACGCCGAAGAGAAACATCATCGTCGTGCCGTGAATCGTGAACAGCGTGTCGTACAGGTCGGGGCCGACGAGGTGCAGGCCCGGCCGTGCCAACTGCAGGCGCATCGTGAGCGCGAGCATGCCTGCCAGCGCAAAAAATGCGAACGTCGTGACGACGAAGCGGCGCGCGATGGTCTTGTGGTTGACCGCGGCGAGCATCCCGACGATGCCCGGCGGATCGTCCCATGTGCGGGCGAGCAGGCGCCGCGTGGTATCGGTGGCGGTCGGGCCGTCGACTCGATGTTCGTCGCGGCTGCTCGAGAACTCGGGGCCGGTGTGCGCCATCGTCATTTGAGCGTGGTGAGCCAGGCGACGAGCGCCTGAATGTCGGCGGCCGGCAACGCGCTCGCAGGCATGGTCGCGCCGGGCTTGGCTGCCTGCGGATTACGGATCCATGCGGCGAGGTTGGCCGGATTGTTTTCCAGCGCGCCCGCGGCCAGCGTGCGGCGGCTCATCAGATGCGTGAGGTCGGGCGCGAGCATGCCGAGCGCATGCGTGCCACGTACGGTATGGCAATTCGCGCATGCCGACGCCTCGAAGAGCGCCCGGCCGCGCGCGGCCAGTGCGTTGTCCGGCGGCGCGGCCGGCAGGCGTTGCGCGGCTGCCCAGGCGGCATAGCGCTCGGGCGGGTCGGCCATGACAGTCATGGCCATCAGCGCATGTTCGGTACCGCAGAACTCCGCGCATTGGCCGCGGTAAGCGCCGGGCCGGTCCGCGCGGAATTCGATCGTCGAACCGATGCCCGGCAACAAGTCCTTCTTGCCATGGAGATTCGGCACCCAGAAACTATGAATGACATCGCCGGCCGCCAGCGACACGATCACGGGCCGGCCCACGGGTACGTGCAGTTCGTTGGCGACGGCGAAACCGGGTGCGCCGTCTTCGGGTGCGTAGTTTGCCTGCCACCACCACTGCCACCCGGTAACCTGGATGTGCAGCGCGTGGGCGGCCGGCAGTTTCGAAAGCGCCCGATCCGTCAGTGCGTCGGCCACTGTCAGCCCGACGAGCAGCACGACGGAAACGGTGGTTGCCGCGATGACGGCCCGTCGCGGGCCGCGCTCCGGGCGGGTATTGGCCGACAGATCGGGTGCGGCCGGCGTATCGGCGCGGCGGCGCGCCAGCCCCACGAGTACGGCCAGAAGCACTGCGGCGAAGACCGCGCCTGTCACGATGAGCGTGAAGTGCCAAAGGCGTGCGATATGGGCGGCTTGCACTCCTGCAGGCGCGAGCGCATCGTGCTGTGGAGTGGCTTGTGCGAGGACGGTGATCCAACCGGCGGCGAACATGACAGACCTTCCGAACATGACAGACCGTCCGACGTGCGGTGTAGGACCGCAGCGGTTGGCATGCGAAGTGCGGGGTGGTTTCATGCGGCGGCGACGATGGGTGGGACGTCAGCCGAAGAGCACGTTCTGTTCCCGCAGAAATTCGATCGGACGCATGAACACTCAAGAGACCGCGCGATGAACGAGGTGCCCATGTCAGATCGTCGGCGAGGCTTGAGCGCTCGTACGGCCAGGCAGCTTCGCGAAGTGCTCGAAGGCCGGCGCCGCGGCGCGCGCATGCTGCTGCCGTTCGCCGGGCCGGCCGTAGTCGTTTCGGTCGCTTACATGGACCCCGGGAATATTGCAACGAATCTGCAGGCAGGCGCGGGATACGGATATGCGTTGCTGTGGGTCGTGCTGTTTGCGAATGTCGTCGCGATGCTGTTCCAGTCGATTTCGGCGCGCGTCGGGGTGGTGACGGGCGAGAGCCTGGCCCGCGTTTGTGCACGCGCTGCGCCCAAGCCGGTGACGTTGGCGATGTGGTTCGTCGCCGAGATCGCGGCGATGGCCACCGACTTAGCGGAGTTTCTCGGGGCAGCTATCGGTTTTTCGCTGCTTGCGCATCTGCCGCTCATCGTCGGCATGGGCGTCACGGCTGTGCTGACCTGGGGGCTACTGCTGATGCAGGGGCGCGGTTTTCGTCCGCTCGAGCTTGCGATCGGCGCGCTGGTCGGCGTCATTGTGATCGCCTATCTCGCGCAATTGCTGTTCGTGCCGCTCGAGTGGAGCGCAGTTGCGCGCGGAACCTTCGTGCCGACGGTCGCCGATCGCGAGGCGCTCTTCGTGGCCGTGGGCATCGTGGGCGCCACGGTGATGCCGCATGCCCTGTTTCTTCATTCGGGACTGACGGGCGAGCGCGTCGCGCCGCTCACCGATGGCGAACGGCGCACGCTGCTGCGCTATTCCAACGCGGAAGTCGTCATCGCACTCGGCGTGGCGGGGCTCGTCAACATGACGATGGTGGCCATGGCCGCGGGTGCGTTTCACCATGGATTCCCGCGGATGGCACAGATCGACGTCGCCTATCGGACGCTGATGCCGCTCTTCGGTTCGATGGCAGGTGGGCTGTTTCTGACCGCCTTGATGGCATCGGGCATATCGAGTTCGGTCGTCGGCACGATGGCGGGGCAGATGATCATGCGGGATTTTCTGGGCTTTACCGTGCCCCTCTGGTTGCGCCGGCTAGTCACGATGCTCCCGGGATTCGTCGTCGTCGGAATGGGCGTGGATGCCACGCGTGCGCTCGTGCTGAGCCAGGTCGTACTGAGCATCGCCGTGCCCGTACCCATGATTGCGTTGTTGGCGGTTGCCTGCCGGCGACGGGTCATGGGCGGCTATCGACTGGGGCCGCTCGCAATGTCGCTCGCCATCGTGTTTGCCGCGGCGGTGTTGCTGATGAACGGAGTGCTCGTCGCGCGCATTGTCGGGTAGCGGAGATCGCGCTCGGCGTGAACTCGACCTGCGTCGCGGCTAGCGGTGGTGGACCGCCGCGGTCGCTGGCTTCGCGCCGGCCAGAATTCGTCGGATCTGCGCCAAATGCTGCTCCGCGAGCACGCAGTCTTGCGCGGCGCGAACCGGCCGACGCGGTGCAGGCGGCCAAATCCCCAGATAGCGGCACAGTGCCGAGACAAACACGGGACGACCCGAGTGCGCCAAGTGCCGCGCCGCTTCGGTCACGCGCACGTTCCCCGCGTGGGTCATTAGCCAAGCCAGCGCCTGCCGGTCGTCGTCATTCGCAATTCGGATCAGCCGTTCCATACAGAGCCTATACTGTATAAATGAACAAGTATATATATACAGTACTTTTGGGAAACGCGCAAACCGCTGGCCGTTGACGTCAACATGAGGTTTCCTGATGTATGAGAGATACGAGGCGGTCAGGCTTGCCGAGCCGCGGGGTAACCGATCGCATACGAGGGCGGATACCCAATCGCATAACCGGCATGGCCAAAATAACCTTGCGGCTGAACGTAATGGCCCGCGTAAGGCGCGGTATGCGCGCCGTAGCCAGCGTAGTAGCTGCCCGACGGCGGCGCGTGATAAACGACGGGGTTGAACAAGCCGCTGCGCAGTCCGCTCAAGAACCCGCTCGTCAAACCCGGCAACCCGAAGCGCACCGTATGTCGACGGCCGAAATAATGAAAGCCGACGTGTGCATGGACGCGGCCGTACGCGTCCTCTCCATGACCGTATGAAAAGCCGATCGGCCGATGCGCGCCCACCACGTGCGTGCGATATCCGGGCACGCTCCAATGCGGCGAATAAACCGGGTAACCGTAGGCGGGTGCGGGCGCCACGGCTGCCGCATGAGCGCCATGAGCCCCCTGAGTGCCCTGAGTGCCCTGAGTGCCCTGAGCGCCCGGCGTCGATTGGTTCGCGTTCTGCGCAGCGGGCTTCGGCTTGTCGGCCCCCGGCTTGAGCGTCGGCCGCGGCGGAGTCGTGCCCGATGCCGACGCGGGCTCGGTTTCCGCCGGCCGGGAAGGTTCGCGCGCGACAAGCAGGCTTGCCGCTGCTTCCGATCGCTCTCTCGCGGTCACCGGCAGCGTACGTTGCCGTTCGAGCGCGACGCGCGAAAAATCGGCCAGCCGGCTCATGGATTGCGTGCGTCGCAGCGACCCATTGCCGTCAGCGGGACGCTCGCCGCCGGCGCTCGCGCGTTGCGTGAGCGCCCCCAGCACGGCGTCGCCGCGGCTC
>NZ_DASXWY010000067.1:0-40171 GCF_036503415.1 Trinickia sp.
GCAGGCCGAGGTGCTGAGCGGATCGGCGGGACTGTGCCGGCAGCTCGACAAGAGCGGAGCGCGTATCTTCGTCGAGCTGTCCTATCATTTTCTGGACTATGCGGGGCATGACGCCTGTTTCGTGACGGCAATCAACGTGACAAGGCGAAAACACGCCGAGCTCGCGTTGCGTCTGCGCAGCAAGGCGCTCGATGCCATCGGCAACGGTGTGTTGATCATGCGGCCGACCGATGCGGGCAACGTCATCGAATACGCGAACCCTGCGTTCGAGAAGATCACGGGATTTGCGCGAGAGCATATCGTCGGGTGCGACCTGAGCACCGTCGACAGCCGATTCGGTCATCACGCGGTCGTCGCGGCGATCGGCCGCAGCCTCGTGCAAAAGGCGGACCTCTCGACCCTTTTGCGCAGCCGCCGGGAAGATGGCAAGACGTATTGGAACCAGCTGCATGTTTCAACGGTTCATCCCGAAGATGAACCCCATACGCATCACATCGCGGTCATCAACGATGTCAGCGAGCTCATCGAATCGCGCGACCTGCTGCTCAGGCAGGCACGGTTCGACGCACTGACGGCGCTTCCGAACAGAGTCATGCTCGCCGAACTGCTCGACCAGGCCATTCGGCAAAGCGACGCGTTCGCATTGCTTTTCATCGACATCGATCATTTCAAGGACGTCAACGACAGCCTGGGTCACGGCGCGGGCGATGCGCTGCTGCGCGAAGCCGCAATCCGGCTGGCGAGTGCGATCGGCGCCGACGATGCCGTCGCGCGGTATGGCGGCGATGAGTTCGTTGTCCTGATCGATTGCACGAAGCGCGACGATGCACTTCAAGCGGCGCTCGAACGTGTGAAGCGGGCATTCGACGCACCGATCGCGATAGACGATGTCCAATTGCACGTGCAATCGAGCATCGGTGTGACCTGCTATCCGACGGATGGCGCCGATGCGGAATCCCTGCTTCGGAATGCGGATCTCGCGATGTATCGCGCGAAGGCGCTCGGCCGCAACAGCATTCAGCACTTCAGGGCGGAGCTCGCGCACGAGGCCAAGCGCCGGATCCTGCTGTCGCGTCGGCTGCGCGAGGCCTTGGCGGCCGATGCGTTCGAGCTCGTCTACCAACCGCAGATCGACACAGGTTCGATGACCGTGACGGGCGTCGAGGCGCTGATCCGGTGGAACGACGAGGAGCTTGGCGCGGTCAGCCCCGCATCGTTCATTCCGCTCGCGGAAGAACTCGGTCTCATTGCATCGATCGACGAGTGGGTCCTCGATGCGGCCTGTGCTCAGGCCAAGCTTTGGGAAAACGTGCTGCCTGGGGTGCGCATGTCGATCAACGTTTCGCCGCGCCAGCTCGCACGGCGGGACTTTCACCATACGGTGCGTCAGGCGCTGGACAAGGCGCGGCTTTCGCCGGAGCGCCTGGAGATCGAAATCACCGAGCGCGCATTGGTTGCGCAAGGCGCGCTGCCGACACTGCGGGCGCTGAGCGAGATCGGCGTAGCGATCGCGATCGACGACTTCGGCTCCGGTTATTCGAGCCTGTCGTATTTGCGCAGCTTTCATGCGGACCGGCTCAAGATCGACATGTCTTTCGTGCACGGCATCGGCAAGAGCCGAGAGGACGAAGCAATCATCAAGGCAATCCTGGCGCTCGCGCACAGCCTGCATTTCGAAGTCGTCGCGGAAGGGGTGGAAACGGCCGATCAGCTGAATTTTTTGGTCGGCGTGCATTGCGATGCAATTCAGGGGTACATTTTTTCGCCTCCCGTTTCGGCAAAGGATGCACCGGAGCGGATCGCATGCCTTGGTTGCACCCCTTCTCGATTAGTGAATCTTGTCTAAATCCGTTTTTTTCGCTTACACCTATTCGCGTTTATTGCTTCACTTCATGTCGCTGGCGGGCGGCGGGCTCCGCGCGCTGCCTGACCCAAATCAGATCATTTCCGATGGACGAATCGGAGGGGGCGACATGACAGGACCGATCAAAAGGGCGGTGTTTTCCGGCGCCATAGTGCTTGCGTCGATCGTTGCGACGTGGCCGGCCGGTGTGGGCGCGGCGCGAGCGTCCCAGACGATCTCGGCGGCTGTGTCAACGGCGGCCACCGTTGCCACCGCTGGCGCGGCCGATTCCTATGCGGCAACGCGCTACCCCATCGTGCTCGTGCACGGTCTCACCGGGACGGACCGGTACGCGAATGTGCTCGACTATTGGTACGGCATTCCGCGCGATCTGCAATCGCATGGCGCGGCGGTTTATGTGGCGAATCTTTCGGGTTTCCAGAGTGACCTCGGTCCCAATGGGCGCGGCGAGCAGTTGCTCGGCTTCGTCAAAGAGGTGCTCGTGGCGACGGGCGCGCAAAAGGTCAACTTGATCGGGCATAGCCAGGGTGGCCTCAGTGCGCGCTACGTGGCGGCCGTGGCGCCGGAGCTCGTGGCGTCGGTGACGACGATCGGCACGCCGCATCACGGCTCAGAGTTCGCCGACTTCGTGCAAGACGCGATGCGCAAGGACCCGACGGGGCTCGCGCAACCGGCCATCGCGCAGCTCGCCAACGTCCTCGGTGTATTGCTGAGCAGCAATCGCAATACGAACCAAAATGCACTCGCGGCGTTGCATGAGCTGACGAGTGCCGGCGTCGCTTCCTTCAATGCGGCGGTGCCGAGCGCGGGCCTGGGCGCGCCCGGCAGTTGCACGACGGGCGCGGCCACCGAGACGGTGGGCGGCTACACGCATTACCTCTATTCGTGGGCAGGCACGGCCATCGAGCCGAAGGGGTCTCTCTTCGGGGTGCGCGGCGCGAAAGACACGAGCGTGTCCGGTGCGCTCGATCCCGCTCTGTTCGCAGATCCGGGCACGCTGGCGCTTTTCGGCACGGGCACGATCATGGCCAACCGCAACGCGGTGCCCAACGACGGACTCGTCTCGCTGTGCAGTGCGCTCTATGGCAACGTGCTCGGCACTCACTATCACTGGAACCATCTGGACGAAATCAATCAACTGTTCGGTCTGATTGGGAGCAACGCGGAAGACCCGGTCGCCGTGATTCGCACGCATGCGAACCGGTTGAAGCTGCAGGGACTGTAGCGCGTGGCCGGCGGTTCGCGCAGCAGCGCAGGCTCACGCTTGCGCTCGTTCCTGTCGTGCAGTGCTTTTCGAGCCGTTGCAGCAACGCTGAGCGCCCTTGCGGCGTTTGCGTTCGTGGTTTGGTGCGTGGATCTCTCCATGGCCGACGGTCTCGCCAATCACGCAACGAAACCTGTCGGACGTTCGACGCTGTCGCGGCACTCGAGCGCCGGCGAGCGCGAGGCAATTTCGCGGTCAGCCGGGCCAAGCGCGGCAACATCGGGCGCGGTCGAACCGCGGTCGCTGTCCGGATCGATGGCGCCGCGCTTGCCGCTCGATGTCCGGGGACATTTGGCCGTCACGCGCGCCGCGCGAGACTTCTTCGACTATTTCCTGACGGCTCGTCACGAAGTGACGCCCGAAGTGCTCGATGCCATGGTCAGGCGAGCGATTGCGGCGCAGCTCGAGGGCAGCATTGCCCAATCGGAAGCGCTCGATCTCTGGCAGCGCTACCGTAGCTACCTCTCCGGGCTGGCCGATCTCGCGCCGCTGCAGGTTCCTGCTATCGAGCGCGTCGCCAGCGCAAATGCGGACGCATTGCAGGCGGCGTTCGATGCGCGGGCGTCGCTCGCGAGCCGCACGATGGGTGCTGCGTGGAGCGAAGCCTTCTTTGGCGAGCAGTGGCGAACGACGGCTTATGCGCTCGCGCGCTTGCGAATCGCCAGCGATCCGACGTTGACGGACGAGCAAAGGGCCGCACGACTCGACGCATGGAGGCAATCGTTACCGGCCGAAGAGCGCGCGTCGCTCGAGCGCGAGGCTAAAGCGCAAGCGAGCGTGGACACGATCGCCGAATTGGCCCGGCAGCAGGGCTCGGCCGACGAATTGCGCGCGCAAGCCACTCAGGCGTTGGGTGCTCAGGTGGCCGAGCGGATCGTGCAAATGCGCAGGCATGACGACGAATGGCGTGCACGATATGCCGATTACTCGGCGCAGCGGGCGCAGATCGATGCGATGGGGCTCTCGGCCGAGGCCTACGAGGGGCGCGTGACACAACTGCGCGAGCGGATGTTTCCGATTGCGGGCGAGCGCGTGCGTGCGGCAGCGCTCGATGCGGGGGCTGCGCGGTAGCGGATTCATCAACGTGTGCGGGGCTACGCGACGAGAGCGCGGTGCAGGCGAGCGCGAGCTCATGCGACCCGCTCGGTGCGGCGCTTGCCGAGCTGGCTTTCAATCGCGCGTGCCAGCGTATCGAAAGTCGGCGCCATTTTATCGTTCGGTACGCAGGCATAGCCGAGCAGCAGGCCGCGCCGCGCAGCGTGTTCGGCGCTGTAGTAGGCCGAGAGCGGCCGCACGATCACGCCGGCTTCGAACGCCGCGGTGGTCACCGCGCGATCGTCGGCCGAGTCGGGCAGCCCCAGCACGAGGTGAAGGCCGGCTTCATCGCCCATCACGGGTAGCGCGTCGCCGAAGCGCGACGCGATCGCATCGATGAGCAATTGACGGCGCTCGCCGTAAAGTGTGCGCATGCGGCGTACATGCGACGTAAGGTATCCATCCATGATGAACTCGGCGAGCACGGCCTGGTGCATGAGCTGGCCTTCCCGATACAGTTCGGCTACGCCGGTACGAAACGTATCGACGAGATCTTCAGGCGCCACCATGTAGCCGATTCGCAGCCCCGGGTACAGAATCTTGCCCAGGCTGCCGACGTAGATGACCCGTCCGGCCTCGTCGAGCCCCTGCAACGACGCGATCGGCCGGCTGCCGTAGCGGAACTCGCTGTCGTAATCGTCCTCGACGATCCACATTCGATGCTGACGCGCGTATTCGAGCAGCGTGCGGCGCCGCGCGAGGCTCATGACCATGCCGAGCGGATATTGATGGGAGGGCGTGACGACGGCGAGCCGCGGCGGTTCTTTCAACGAGGGTTCGCGCGGGTTGAGTCCTTCGTCGTCGACGGGCACAGGCGTGAGCGCGAGCCCGGACGACTGCAACACGCTGCGCGCGCCCCAATAGCAAGGTTCCTCCACCCAGGCGCGATCGCCGACATCGGTCAGAAGCCGCACGGCGAGATCCATGGACTGATGGATGCCCGTCGTGATGATGATCTGATCGGGAGAGCACTTTACGGAGCGCGCGACGCGCAGATAATCGGAGAGCGCTCGCCGCAGCGGCCGGTAGCCGCCGCCCGGCGCATAGGTGAGCAGCTCGGGGTTGGCCTCCTTCCAGAGCCGCGCTTGCAGGCGGCTCCACGTGCGAGCGGGAAATTCCTTGACATCGGGGACGCCCGGCATGAATGCGCCCCATTGCTTCGGCGCCACGCCGGCACGCGCGATCAGCTGCCGGCCGCGGTTCGAGAGGAGGGGTGCCGCGGCGTTGCTCAGGGTTTTCCCTGCGGCGGAGCCGGGAGCCGTGCCTGTTTGCACGTTCGGCGTATTCGCCGCACCGGCGCCCTGATCCGTTCGGGCCGCGGGTTTGACGCGCACGGCTGCCGCGTCCGGGCGGGTATCGGCAACATAAGTGCCGCTGCCCGTGGTGGAAAGCACGTAGCCTTCGGCGGTCAGTTGGTCGTAGACACGGAGCACCGTATTGCGCGCAATATCGAGGTCTTCGGCCAGCGTTCGTGAGCTCGGCAGCTTGGTGCCGGGCGCGAGTTGCCCAGTGAGAATGGCCTGTTGGACCAGCCGCAGCACCTGGCGGTACATCGGTTCGGTCGTACCGCGCTCGAGCCGCGCGCCGAGCCAGTCGGACAAGATGATCGTGTCCAAAGTGGTTCCTCTCGGAATAATGAAATGGCTCCGTTGAGTGGAACCGTAACAGATTATATTGGATCGCACAGGAAGCGCGGTGCGCAACTGTCGATGGAGCCATTCGGGAGGAGACGATGAAATCGGAACAAGTGATCGTTAGCTTTCGCGGCGTACGCAAGACGTACGACGGCGAGACGCTCGTCGTCAAGGGGCTCGACCTCGACATCTACCAGGGCGAATTCCTGACGCTGCTCGGGCCGTCCGGTTCCGGCAAGACCACTTGCCTGATGATGCTTGCCGGCTTCGAGTTTCCGACCGGCGGCGAGATCCGGCTGGACGGACAACTGCTCAACACCGTACCGCCGCATAAGCGCAATATCGGCATGGTGTTCCAGAACTATGCGCTTTTCCCTCATTTGACCGTTGCCCAGAACGTCGAATATCCGCTGACCGTGCGCAAGCTCGGCGCGTCCGAGCGCGCGGCGCGCGTGCATGACGCGCTCAAGATGGTGCGCATGGAAGCGTTCGCGAAACGCTATCCGGCCCAGCTGTCGGGCGGGCAGCAGCAGCGCATTGCGCTTGCGCGCGCGCTCGTATTCGAGCCGCGCCTCGTGCTGATGGACGAGCCGCTCGGTGCGCTCGACAAGCAACTGCGCGAGCACATGCAGCTCGAGCTGAAGGCGCTTCACGAGAAGCTTGGCGTCACGTTCGTCTACGTGACGCACGACCAGGGCGAAGCGCTGACGATGTCGGACCGCGTAGCCGTCTTCGACAAAGGGATCGTCCAGCAGCTCGATACGGTCGACCGGCTCTACGAATCGCCCTGCAACGAGTTCGTCGCGAACTTCATCGGCGACAGCAATACGCTGCACGGCACGATCGCCGGCGTGGACGGCGAATTCTGCCAACTGCGTTTGCGCGACGGCACGCACGTCGTTGGCCGCAATGTCGCCAACGCGATTGCCGGCGCGCCGGCCATTGCCTGCATCCGTCCCGAGCGCTTGCGGCTTGCGCAGGGGGGCAACGGCGCCACGAGCGGCGGCCGCAACGGTCACAATGCGCTGGCGAGCGAAGTGCGCGGCCTGATCTATTTCGGCGACCACGTGCGCATGCGCTGCGCCGTGCCGCAACAGGACGAGTGCTTCGTCAAGGTGCCGCTCGGTACCGAGGCGATCGATGCGTTCGAGCCGGGGGCGCCGATCGCGCTCGAGTTTGCTCCTGAACACCTGCGCGTTTTTGCTTGACCCGCGCGAAGCCACGGTTTCGCGCGCGCTGCACATTACCCGTCGCCGTAGTGGCGGATCCGCCCACGAAGAGGAGAACCCAGATGAAGACCAACATGATTTCGCTGCACCGTAGCGCTGTGACGGTGGCCCTTGCCGCCGCCGCGACGCTTTCGTTCGCGGCGGTAACGCAGGCCGCCGAGCTGACCGTCGTCAACTTCGGCGGCGCGAATGCCGACGCACAGAAGGTGGCTTACTACCAGCCGTTCGAGAAGCAGACCGGCGACAAGGTCACGGCCGTCGAATACAACGGCGAGACCGCCAAGATCAAGGCGATGGTGGAAGCCAAGCACGTCAACTGGGATGTCGTGGAAGTGGAATCGGGCGACCTGGGCCGGGGCTGTGACGAAGGTCTGTACGAGAAGCTCGACTGGTCGAAGATCGCGAAAAAAGACCAGCTCATCCCCGAATCGCCGCGCACTTGCGGTGTCGGCTTTTTCGTTTGGTCGACAGCGCTGGCCTATAACGCCGACAAGCTGAAGACCGCGCCGACCGGCTGGGCCGATTTCTGGGATGTGAAGAAATTCCCGGGCAAACGGGCCCTGCGTAAAGGTGCCCGCGGCAATCTGGAGTTTGCGCTGATGGCCGACGGTGTCGCGCCGAAGGACGTCTACAAGGTGCTCGCCACGAAGGCAGGTCAGGATCGCGCGTTCAAGAAGCTCGACGAACTGAAGCCGAACATTCAGTGGTGGGAAGCCGGTGCGCAGCCGCCGCAGTTTCTCGTTGCGGGCGACGTCGTGATGTCTTCCGCCTTCAATGGCCGGATCAGCGCGGCGCAAAGCGAGGGTAAGAATCTCAAGGTCGTCTGGAACGGCAGCATTTACGATCTCGACTATTGGGTCATTCCGAAGGGCTCGCCCAACAAGGCGCTGGCCGAGAAGTTCATCGCCTACACCGTGTCCACCGATCCGCAGAAGGTCTACGCGCAGCACATCACTTACGGTCCCGCCAACCGCGGCGCGATCAAATCGCTCGACGCTAAAACGCTGGCCAATCTGCCGAATTCGCCGGCCAATGGCAAGAACGCCGTGCTGCAGGATGCGGCGTTCTGGACCGATTACGGCGACGAACTCGAGCAACGCTTCGCGGCGTGGGCCTCGAAGTAAGCGGCGAGACGATCTGAAGCGACACCGCGGCGCCGCCCGCTCGCAAGAGTGGGTGGCACGCAGCGCGAGAGGCACGGTGGGAGATGAGCGTGAACACGATGACGATCACGGGCGAGTTGAATGCGGCGGCGAGCGCTGCGCTCAAGCGTGAACTGAGGGCCGCACAGGCTCGTAAGCGGGCAGTGGCTTTGCTCATGATCGCGCCGCTCGCGGTGTTTTTGCTGCTGATTTTTGTCGTCCCGATCGGAGCGCTGCTTACGCGAGCCGTCGAGAATCCCGAGGTCGCGGGTGCGTTGCCCAAGACGGTTGCGCAACTGCGCCATTGGGATCGCAAGAGTGCTTTGCCCGACACGGCCTATGCCGCGCTGGCGGCCGATTTGACTACGCTCGAGGATGGCGAGTCGCTCGGCGGTCTCGCGCGGCGGCTGAACGTTGAAATCCCGGGGTACCGCTCGCTCGTTGCAAAGACTGCGCGGGCGATGCCGCTCAAGGACGATGCGGGTCAGTTGCTCCCGCCCGAGCAGATTCGCGCGAGGATGATCGAGATCGATGGGCGCTGGGATGACGCGCGTTACTGGCGTGCGATTGCGAAAAATGGGTCGCGTTACTCGCCGTTTTACCTGCTTGCCTCGCTCGACCATCGGCAAGACGCGTTTGGCCATATCGAGGCGACCGATCCCGATCAACGCATCTATCTGACGGTTTTCGGGCGGACGTTCGTCATCAGTGCCGTCGTAACGCTGGCCGCGCTGCTGCTCGGCTATCCGCTCGCGTACTGGATTTCGACGCTCGACGAGCGGCGTGCCAATCTGGCGATGATCCTGGTGCTCATTCCGTTCTGGACGTCGATTCTCGTGCGTGTGGCGGCCTGGATCGTGCTGCTGCAAAGCGAAGGGCTCGTCAATCGCACGTTGCAGTCGCTGGGATTGACTCATGCGCCGCTCGCGCTGTTGTTCAATCGGGCGGGCGTGTACATATCGATGACGCACATTCTGTTGCCTTTCATGATTTTGCCGCTCTATAGCGTCATGAAGGCGATTCCATCGACTTATCAACGTGCGGCCGTTTCGCTGGGCAGCCATCCGTTTGCCGCCTTTTGGCGCGTGTATGTGCCGCAGACTTATCCCGGCATCGGAGCGGGTGCGCTGCTCGTCTTCATTCTGTCGATCGGGTACTACATCACGCCTGCATTGCTGGGTGGGCCCGACGACCAGATGGTCAGTTATTACGTGGCCTACTTTACGAACGTGACGATCAACTGGGGGATGGCATGTGCGTTGGGCGGTCTGTTGCTTGCAGCCACGCTCGTGCTTTATGCGATCTATGGGCGCTTTACGCGTGCCCAGCCGAGCCTTTGATTTGGTTTCCCGTTGACGGGTAACGGGAACGGAGCTGAACATGAGATTCGCCAAACCGATGTTTGCGCCGCATACGTCGCTCATCGAGCGCATTTGGTACTTCGGGCTACGTGGCCTGGCCGCGCTTACATTGCTTTATCTGGTGTTGCCGGTGCTCGCCATCGTGCCGCTTTCATTTTCGTCGAGCACGTTTCTGGTCTATCCGATTCCGAGCTGGTCGATGCGCTGGTACGTCAATCTCGTGACGTCGGGCGAATGGCAGCAGGCGGCCAAGAACAGCTTTATCGTCGCGCCGTCGGCGACGCTCCTCGCAACGGTTCTTGGCACGCTCGCGGCGCTCGGTTTGGCCAAGGCGAATTTTCGCGGCAAGGCCGTGCTGATGGCGATTTTGATTTCGCCGATGATCGTGCCGGTGATCGTGGTCGGTGTCGGCATGTATTTGTTCTTTGCCCCGCTCGGGCTGGCGAACACCTATGCGGGGCTCATCATGGCGCATGCCGCGCTGGGCGTGCCGTTTGTCGTGACGACAGTCGGGGCGACGTTGCAGGGCTTCGACGGGAATCTCGTGCGGGCGAGCCTATCGCTGGGCGCCAATCCGACGCGGACCTTCTTTCGGATTACGCTGCCCGTGATTGCACCTGGGGTGATATCCGGTGCGCTGTTTGCGTTTGCGACTTCGTTCGATGAAGTCGTGGTGACGCTGTTTTTGGCCGGGGCGGATCAGACCACGCTGCCGCGGCAGATGTTTACTGGTATCCGCGAGAACATCACGCCGACGATAGCCGCGCTTGCCACGATTCTGATCGTGTTCTCGACGTGTCTGCTGCTCGTGCTCGAATGGTTGAGGGGGAGGAACGCGGCGCGGGCGGTGGCGTAACCGGAAGAGCATCGAGTCGCCCTATCGACGCGAGCCGCCGTACCTCGATCACGTCATTTCTGGCAGCATTGCGGGAACCTTGCGGCCAAACGAGGGCCTCAGAATCGATCCGATTGCGCCCGAACGGCGCCCGCCCATTCGAACGACATGATCCGCACACCTCGACAAAGACGTATTCCGCGCCGCGCGCCGCTCTGTGCCGCGTTGCTTTTCGCCTGCCTTCCGGCCGGCGCCTTCGCACAAGCCGCGCCCGCTGCGCCGGCCAGGTCGGCCATGCCCGCATCCGCTCCCGAGCAGGCACCCGTAGACCCGGCGGCCTTCGATAACTGGAAGGCGCAGTTCCGCAAGGATGCGATTGCGGCCGGCATTACAGAGCAAACGTTCGACCGTGCGTTCGCCGATGTCGCTCCAGATCCAGCGGTGATCGCACGGGATCAGGCGCAGCCCGAGTTCGTCACGCCCATCTGGGACTATTTGGACAACGTACTATCGGCTCCGCGAGTACAGCGCGGGCGCGACGCGTTGGCGGCCAATATTTCGACGCTGGCGGCAGTGTCTTCGCGTTATGCGCCGCCGCCACGAATTCTTACCGCAATCTGGGGAATCGAAAGCAACTACGGTCAGCAAATGGGAGATCTGCAAGTCATCAGATCGCTCGCCACGCTGGCGTACGACGGACGCCGGCGTGCCTTCGCTCAAACAGAATTGATCTCTGCGCTGAAAATTCTCCAGCACGGGGATGTGACGCCAGGCCAGATGTTGGGCTCGTGGGCTGGCGCAATGGGGCAGACGCAATTCATCCCGTCGACTTACAACCGCTACGCAGTCGATTTCGACGGCAACGGCAAGCGCGATATCTGGACGTCCAGCGGAGATGCATTGGCGTCAACGGCCAATCTGTTGCAATCGCTCGGCTGGCAAGCCGGCGAGCCCATCGCATTGGAAGTCACACTTGGCGACGGCTTCGATTATGCGCAGGCCGACCTCGGCATCAAAAAGACGGTAGGCGAGTGGACTCGTGCGGGCGTGCGCCCCATTGGCAGTTCACCGTCGTCGTTACGCGAAGACGAGCGAGCATCGGTGCTCTTGCCGGCAGGGTATAAAGGCCCGGCATTTCTCGTGTTCGACAGCTTCCGCGCGATTCTCGGCTACAACAACTCGACGTCCTACGCGCTCGCCGTGACGCTGCTTGCTCAGCGTTTCGACGGGCAGGGGCAGGTGCGCGGCACATGGCCGAAGGACGATCCGCCGCTTGACCGTCCCGGTCTGACGCTGCTTCAAACTTTGCTCGGGCAGCAAGGTTACGACGCGGGCACGGTGGACGGTATGCTGGGGCCGGCTACGCGTGCGGCCATTCGCGCCTTTCAGGCAAAGAACGGACTGCCCGCCGATGGGTATGCGAGTGCCTCGCTTCTCGAACGAGTGCGCGGTCATTGATTCGGCGCATGCGGCGCAGGTTTGCACGCGGTACCGAGGCGAAGTTTTGCGGATATGTAAACTTAGAGTTCATCGCGGTGCCCGCGTCAATAGTTTCCGTATGTTCAAAACTATTGACGCACGACCGCCGTCACCGGTGCGATTCGAGGAATCTTCTCAGGCGAGCAATCCCCGCGTCGATCCGCTCTACATCGCACGCGTAGCACCAGCGCACGAATCCTTCGCCTTCGGGCCCGAACGCGCTTCCCGGCGCGAGACCGAGCCCCGCCTCGCGTACCAGTGCTTTGCATAGTGCAAGGCTCTCCTTCGCGCCCGGCATGGAGAAAAAGACATACATGGCGCCGGGCGGCGACGCGGCATCGATACCGGGCAGAGCCCGCAGCGCCGCAACGAGATGATCGCGCGACGCGCGCAACGCGCGTACGAGCGTACGAGGGGTCTGCCCATCGTCGCCCAGGGCAGCGATCCCTGCCTGTTGCACGAACGCCGGCGCGCACGACGTGTTGTACTCGATGAGCTTCGCGAGGTCGTCCATCAGCGATGCCGGGGCGACGAGCCAGCCGAGGCGCCACCCGGTCATCAGATAAGCCTTCGAAAACGAGTTCACGCAGATGACCCGCTCGTCCCGCGACGCCAGATCGAGAAAAGACGGCGCACAGACGTCCTCACGAGCGTCGTCGTAATAGAGACGCTCATAGACTTCATCGGCGACGATCCAGATTCCGTGCCGCCGGCAGTGATCGAGTACCGCTTGCTGCTGCTCGCGCGGCATCACCCAGCCCGAGGGGTTGTTGGGTGAATTGATGATGACGAGGCGCGTATCGGGCGTCAGTGCTCCGATGAGGCGATCGACGTCGAGCTGCCAACCGTTTGCGCCGTACTCGAGCGACACCGTCTCGACGCAAGCGCCCAGAATTTTCGGCATTTCGACGATGTTCGGCCACAGCGGCGTGACCGCGACGACCTTGTCGCCCGCGCCGACGACGAGTTGCGATGCGAGCATCAGCGCGTTGACGCCGGCGCTCGTGACCGCAACATGGCCAGCATCGGTCGGACCATGCCAGGCCGATACGTGGCGAGCTATTGCCTCGCGCAATGGCGCGATACCGAGGTTGTGCGTGTAAAAGGTATCGCCGGCAGCCAGCGCGGCGCACGCCGCATCGCGGATGAATCGTGGCGTGGCGCGATCCGACTCTCCGAACCAGAACGGCAAGACGTCCGGATTTCCGAAGCCTGCGTTGGCCACCTCGCGGATTTGCGAAGGTCGCAGCGCGCGAACCGCTTCGCGCGCATGGGGTACGCCGACGAGCGGTGCGCTCGGTGATGAAAGTTTTGTCATGGACACATATCGCCGCGCCCGGACCGGGCGCGGCGCCTGCGGACAACGTTGCGAAGGTTACGCCGCCAGCAACGAGCGCAGCACGTACGGCAGAATCCCGCCGTGCTTGTAGTAGTCGACTTCGATCGGCGTATCGATGCGCAACAACACCGGCACGCGCTGCGTCTTGCCATCCTTGCCATGGATGACGAGCGTGACCTCCTGCTGCGGCTTGAAGTCGGCTCCGAGGCCCTCGATATCGTACGTCTCTTCGCCCGTGATGCCGAGCGATTGCACGCTGTCCGATCCCTTGAACTGCAGCGGAAGCACACCCATGCCGACGAGATTCGAGCGATGAATCCGCTCGAAGCTGCGTGCAACGACAGCTTTCACGCCCAGCAGTTGGGTGCCCTTGGCGGCCCAGTCGCGCGACGAGCCCGTGCCGTACTCTTCGCCCGCAAAGACGATAGTCGGCGTGTCTTGGTCGATGTACTTCATCGCCGCATCGTAAATGGAGAGCTGCTCGCCGCTCGGCTGGTGAATCGTCAAGCCGCCTTCCACGCGCGTCCCGTCGGCCTTCGGCGGAATCATGAGGTTCTTGATCCGCACATTCGCGAACGTGCCGCGCATCATGACGTCATGATTGCCGCGGCGCGAGCCGTAGCTATTGAAGTCGGCCTTTTGCACGCCATTCGCCTTCAGCCACTTGCCGGCCGGCGAGTCTTCCTTGATCGAGCCGGCAGGGCTGATGTGGTCGGTCGTCACCGAATCGCCGAAGACGCCGAGGGCGCGCGCGCCCGTGATGGCCGGAATCGAGTTCGCCGGCTGCATCGAGAACTCGCTGCCGAAGAAGGGCGGCTCCGCAATGTAGGTCGACTTCGGCCAATCGTAAACCTGGCCTTCCTCGCCTTCGATCTTGCTCCAGAGGTCGCCGTCCTTCGTCAATTGCGAGTAATTGGTGCGGAAGGCATCGGCGTCGAGCGCAAACTTGAGCAGCGCGTTGACTTCCTCGCTCGACGGCCAGATATCGCCGAGATAGATGTCCTTGCCGCCCGTGCCCTTGCCGACAGGCTCCGTCATCAGATCGCGCGTGATCGTGCCGGCGATCGCATAAGCGACCACGAGCGGCGGCGATGCCAGGAAGTTCGCGCGGATGTTCGGGTGAATGCGCGCCTCGAAGTTGCGGTTGCCCGACAACACGGCTGCCGCCACGACATCGTTCGTCGTAATCGCTTCGTTGAGCTCCGGCGTCAGATCGCCCGCATTACCAATACACGTTGTGCAGCCGTACGCGGCCAACTCGAAGCCGAGCTTCGACAGGTAGGGCAAGAGCCCGGTCTTCGTCAGATATTCGGTGACGATGCGCGAGCCCGGCGCGAGCGATGTCTTGATGTGCGGAGCAACGGTCAAGCCGGCTTCGACAGCCTTTTTCGCAAGCAGGCCGGCCGCCAGCAGCACGCTCGGGTTCGACGTATTCGTGCACGAGGTGATCGCCGCGATCAGCACGTCGCCGTTCTTCAACGCAATACCGTTCGACGTCTTGTACGCCGCGTCGAGGTCGGCGGGCTTCTTCGCAAAGCCGTTCTCGCCGACAGGCTTCGAGAACAGCTCGGCAAACGTCGATTTCACGTTGCCGATTTCAATGCGGTCCTGCGGACGCTTCGGACCGGCGAGCGACGGCGCAACGGTGGCGAGATCGAGCGTCACGACCTTCGTGTAATCGATCTGGCCAGCCTTTGGAATGCCGAAGAGCTGTTGGGCCTTGAAGTAGTTTTCGAATGCGGCGATTTCGGCCTCGGTGCGGCCCGTGCCCTTGAAATAGGCGATCGTCTTTTCGTCGACGGGGAAAAAGCCCATCGTCGCGCCATACTCCGGCGCCATATTGCCGATCGTCGCGCGATCCGGCAGCGTCAGTGAAGCGGTGCCGTCGCCAAAGAATTCGACGAACTTGCCGACGACCTTCTCCTTGCGCAGCAATTCGGTGATCGTGAGCACGAGGTCCGTGGCGGTCACGCCTTCGCGCAGCTTGCCCTTGAGTTCCACGCCGACAACGTCCGGCGTCAGGAAATACACGGGCTGCCCAAGCATGCCGGCTTCGGCCTCGATGCCGCCGACGCCCCAGCCCACCACGCCGATGCCGTTGATCATCGTGGTGTGGCTGTCCGTACCGACGAGCGTGTCGGGGTAATAGACGGTATCGCCGCCCTCGGCCTTCTTGTGAACGCCGCGCGCGAGATATTCGAGGTTGACCTGGTGCACGATGCCGACGCCCGGAGGCACGACCTTGAACGTATCGAACGCCTGCATGCCCCACTTCATGAACTGATAGCGCTCGTTATTGCGCTGGAATTCCAGTTTCATGTTCAGATCGAGCGCGTCCTTCTGACGGTAATAATCGATCTGAACGGAATGGTCGACGACGAGATCGACCGGCACGAGCGGCTCGATCGCCTTCGGGTCCTTGCCCGTGCGCTTGGCCACGCCACGCATCGCGGCGATATCGGCGAGCAGCGGCACGCCTGTGAAGTCCTGCAACACCACACGCGCGACAACGAACGGGATTTCGTCGACGCGCGCGGCGGTCGGCTTCCAATTGGCGAGTTGCGCGACGTGCTCCTCGGAAACTTTCTTGCCGTCGACATTGCGTAGCACCGATTCGAGCACGATACGGATCGATATCGGCAGACGATCGATCTCGACGTTCAGGGCGCGGCCGAGTTCCGGCAGCGAATAGAACTTGCCTTTGCCGCTTCCGCTATCGAATTCCTTGAGCGTGTTGTGGAGGTTATGGGCCATGGTTTTTCCTAGGTTTGGAGCGAGGAAATGACGTTATGACGTTTCTGAAACCTGATGTTGATACGTTGAAACCATTGCATGCCTGGCGCTAAATCACATAGAGGTCGACGTACTCGTGAACCGGCATGGCTTCGAGCCGTGCCTGATCGAGCGAGACGTCGAGAATCGCTTGCTGCTGTTTGCCGGGAAACCGCCGCGCGAGATTCGTCCTGAACTTCTCGACGAGCAGCGGGATGCCTTCGGCTCGGCGGCGTTTGTGTCCGATCGGGTATTCGACGACGACTTCGTCGAGCGCCGAACCGTCGTCGAAGACGATCGTCAACCCGTTGGGGATCGAACGTTGGTCGGGATCGTGATAATCCTTCGTGAACTGCGGGTCCTCGACGCATTCGATCTTCGCGCGCAACGCATCGATACGGGGATCGGCCGCGAGCGCGTCTTCGTAATCGGCCGCCGTCAGGCGCCCGAAAATGAGCGGTACGGCGACCATGTACTGAATGCAGTGATCGCGATCGGCCGGATTCGCGAGCGGACCTTTTTTGTCGATGATGCGAAGCGCCGCTTCATGTGTGCGGATCGTGATCCTGGCGATGTCGGCAACACGCTTGCCGCTCGAGCGCAGGCGCCCGTGTAACGTCATGGCCGCTTCGACGGCGGTCTGCGCATGGAATTCGGCCGGAAACGCGACCTTGAACAGCACGTTCTCCATCACGTACGAGCCGTACGGACGCTGAAACCGGAATGCGTTGCCTTTGAACAGGACGTCGTAAAAGCCCCAGGTCTTCGCGGTCAGTGCCGATGGGTAACCCATCTCGCCGGTCCTGGCGATGAGCGCGAGCCGCACGGCGCGCGAAGTGGCGTCGCCCGCGGCCCACGACTTGCGCGAGCCCGTATTCGGTGCGTGCCGATAGGTACGCAGCGCGTGACCGTCGACGAACACGAGCGAGACGGCGTTGATCAATTCGTCGCGCGTCAGGCCGAGCATCTGGCCCACCACGGCTGTCGATGCCAGTTTGACGAGCAGCACGTGATCGAGACCGACGCGGTTGAACGCGTTTTCGAGCGCGACGACGCCCTGGATCTCGTGGGCCTTCACCATGGCGACGAGCACGTCGCGCATGACGAGCGGGGCCCGCCCGGCGGCGACGGCGGTACGCGAGAGCCAATCGGCCACGGCCAGAATGCCGCCGAGATTATCGGAGGGATGGCCCCATTCCGCGGCGAGCCAGGTGTCGTTGAAATCCAGCCACCGGATCATCGCGCCGATGTTGAAGGCGGCCTGAACCGGGTCGAGCTGGAACTGCGTGCCGGGCACCTTCGCCCCGTTGGGTACGATCGTGCCCGGCACGATGGGCCCGAGCAATTTGGTGCAGGCCGGATAGGAAAGCGCCTCCAGTCCGCAGCCGAGCGTATCGAGCAGACAATTGCGCGCGGTATCGAGCGCAAGCGCGCTGTCGATCCCGGTGTTCAGGACATAGTCGACGATGTCGACCAGCACCTGATCGGGCTCTGGCCTGACGTTTTCGATCGCGGCGGACATGGAGGAAGGCTGGCGCCCTGGCGCTCAGTTCGACTTCTGGATGGCGGTGCTTTGCGTGGGCGCCGGCTCGCCTTGCGTCATCGACGCGGTCTTGCACTCGTCGGCGAGACGCGCGCTGTCCTTGTCGGAGAACAGCATGGCCTTCGTCGGGATCACGACGAGGTCCATGCCCGTCGCGGCATCGTGGAAGCGATCGGCACCCGTCGTCGTCGTTTCGCGCGGCAGCTTGTAGTTCTTGGTGCCCCAGTGCACGGTGACGATCTGGTCGCGCTTCATGTCGCCCTTGAGCTCGAAGTGCTGGCTTTCAGCGCACGACCATTCGACCGAGCCCTCTTCGATGGGATCGGCTTTCGCGGGCGTGGCGCCCGGCTTGCGTTTGACGATGCGGTGCTTCGGCGCCGGCTTCTTCACCGTGGCCGAATGGGTGCTCGTCTGGGCGGCCGCGTCGGCGCTGACCAGCAGCATCGTGGCGGACAGCGTGCCGATGAGGGAAGCAAGCAGCAATTTCTTCATGGGAATCGAGACCTTTCGAGTAACTTTGAGACGGAAACGGGCCCTGGGTCGATATTCACCGTCAATTGGGACGGGTGCTGACCCCAGGTGGCCGGGTCTTTTGAGACACGGCGGTCGCTATTTTCTCCTATTTGGCCGGCCCCGCGAAAAACGATGCTGTTTCTATTGGTAGCGTTTTGCCCGTCGCTTGCGCGCGGCGCAGTACCGACCAGTAGTAGCGGTAGCTCGCGCGGTCATGCAGCGTGTCGCCGTGACGCGTCGGTCCCCACTGCGCGGCCTGCGCTGCAAGCAGAATCTCGGCGGCGAGCGCGATGGCCTCGTCGCGCGGCGCGAACGCGGCGACGATGACCGGCACTTGCGCGGGATGGATACTCCACATGCGCGTGTAGCCGAATTCGTCGCGTGCCCGCTCCGCATCGGCTGAGACGATTCCCATATCGCGCACCTCGGTGCTCACGTTGTGCGAAGGCACGCGTCCGTGGGCATGGCACGCCGCTGCAATTTCGAGCTTGGCGCGCCGCACGAGCGGATGGTCGAACTGTCCCGGCGAGCGCATGGCCGTATCGGGAATGGCACCGTCATGCGCCGAGACGAAATCCATGAGGCCGAACGACAGCGCCTCGACGGTGGGCAGCGCGGCCAGCTGGAAGACATGCGCGAGTGCACCGTGCGTCTCGATCAGCAGTTGCGTCGGGATCGGCGACGCGATGCCGAGCTCGCGCCGCGTGGCCTCGATGAATGCGCACATCTCGGCCGCATCGGCGACATGGCGAATCTTCGGCAGCGTGATGTAGGCCGGCGCGCGTTTCGCGGCGCGCAGGATGAGCCGCACGTCGTCGCGCCAATGCGGATGATGGAAGTCGTGGATACGTACGCCGACGCGGCCGAACGCATCGTGCTCGCTGCCGATGAGCGACGCCACGAGTTCGGCATGCTCGGCCTCGCGGCCGACTTGCGCGCCATCCTCGCAATCGAGCGTGACATCGAAGACCGGCCCGAGCTCGGCCTGCAGCGCGAGCGATTTGAGCATCAGCTTTTCGCTGCCCGCATAGTGGTCGCAAACGGGCAGGACGCTCGGCGGAGCTTCGCCGTCAAACAACACTTCGGCGGGGGAGAGGGCGCGCATCTTCGGCGTCACAAAGCGTCAGTCGTCGTGAACAAGAGCGGATTCGGGCGGGCTCTGCGGGTACGTGCTCGAACGCAAGGATGAAAGCCAAAGCGCGCGCGAATCCACTGCGAAGTCTTGCGGGCGGCGGCGCGTCTGTCAAAGCATGCTGCCAGCGCGCCGCGCACTGCAAGAACTACTCAGGCACGGCGCACCGGTTTTTGCACGCCCGCTGCTGCGGGCGGACCGGCGCGCCGGGCATCGACCGCGATCAGCCGAGCAGATGCTGAACGCCGTCGCGCTCTTCGAGCAGTTCGTTGAGCGTGAAGTCCATCTTTTCGCGCGAGAAAGCGTCGATTTCAAGGCCTTCCACGCGCTTGTACTCGCCGTTCTCGCAGGTGACGGGCACGCCGTACACGATGTCTTCGGGGATGCCGTAGGATCCGTCCGACGGGATGCCCATCGTGACCCATTTGCCGTTCGTACCGAGAATCCAGTCACGCACGTGGTCGATCGCCGCATTGGCCGCCGAGGCGGCCGACGACAGGCCGCGCGCCTCGATGATGGCCGCGCCGCGCTTGCCGACGGTCGGGATGAAGACGTTGCGGTTCCACTCGTCGTCGTTGATCAGCTTGGTGAGCGATTGGCCTTCGGCCGTCGCGAAGCGGAAATCGGGGTACATCGTCGGCGAGTGATTGCCCCACACGGCGAGCTTTTCGATCGATGCCACAGGCTTGCCCGACTTGGCGGCCAGTTGCGAGAGCGCACGGTTATGATCGAGGCGCAGCATGGCGGTGAAGTTCTTCTTCGGCAGATCGGGTGCCGACTTCATCGCGATATAGGCGTTGGTGTTGGCCGGGTTGCCGACCACGAGAACCTTCACGTCGCGGCTTGCCGCTTCGTTGAGTGCACGTCCCTGCACCGTGAAGATTTCGGCGTTCGCGGAAAGCAGGTCCTTGCGCTCCATACCCTTCGAGCGCGGGCGGGCGCCGACGAGCAGCGCGACGTCGGCATCCTTGAAGGCGACCTTCGGGTCGTCGGTCACGACCACGCCCGCGAGCAACGGAAACGCGCAGTCTTCCAGTTCCATTACGACGCCTTTGACGGCGGCTTGCGCTTGCGGCAGATCGAGCAGTTGCAGGATGACGGGCTGGTCCTTGCCGAGCAGATCGCCGTTGGCGATGCGAAAGAGCAGCGAGTAACCGATTTGACCTGCGGCGCCGGTGACGGCAACGCGCTTAGCGGACTTAGCCATTGAGAACTCTCCAGGACGATGCGTTGGTGCGTTTTGACTAGGAAAACGCCATTTTATGCGCGTTACGCGAAGCGTGTAGGCCGAGCGGCTCTGGGCGAGCGGTATGCCGATACGCGGCGCGCCTCGCGGTTCGCGCTGGAGTGTAGGAGCGCAGTGGAGCAAAGTCAACCTTATCTTATGTCTTATATAAGACACATGAATCGATACGAAGACCTGGACGCGCGAGCCGCGTTTATGTTGAAATGCGCGGCATGAATGCGAACCAGGCGAGCGCTGCGAATCAGAACGGCCAACCCGAAGACGGGCCGGCCGGGAACGCCACTTCGCCGACGTTCAGCCCGCTTTACCGGCAAATCAAGGCACTTATCACGCAGAGTCTCGAGTCCGGCGAATGGAAGCCCGGCGAGATCATTCCCAGCGAGGTCGAGCTGGCGGTGCGCTACAAGGTGAGCCAGGGGACGGTCCGCAAGGCCATCGACGAACTCGCGGCCGACAATCTGCTCGTGCGCCGTCAGGGCAAGGGCACGTTCGTTGCGACGCACAACGAAGAGCGCGCGCAGTTCCGCTTTCTGCGATTGCTGGCCGATGACGGCGCCGAGCACGCGCACGTGAGCCGGCTGCTCGAATGCCGGCGTTTGCGCGCGCCGGCCGAGATTGCGCGCCAACTCGAATTGAAGCCGTCCGATCCGGTCGTCCAGATCCGGCGCTTGCTCGAGTTCGACGGCGCGACGACGGTTTTCGATGAAATCTGGTTGCCCGGCGGCGTGTTTCGCGGCCTGACGTTCGAGCGGCTGAGCGAATACAAGGGGCCGCTTTACGCCATGTTCGAAGCGGAGTTCGGCACGCGGATGATCCGCGCGTCCGAGAAGATCCGCGCCGTGGCGGCCGAGGCTCCGGTTTCCGAACTGCTCGGCGTGCCGGCAGGATTTCCGTTGTTGTCCGTGGAACGCGTGTCCTATACGTACGGCGATCGCGCGGTCGAAGTGCGCCGCGGTTGGTATGTCACAACCGGGTACTACTATCAGAACGATCTGAGCTGAGGCGCTGCGGTGGCCATGCCAAGAGCGGCCAAGCGCTGCCAAACCCGCGCTGCGCGGGACATGTTCGGCTCGGCGCCGCATCCGCGCGGGCGGCCGCCGCAACAGGGTTCGAGGTTTTTCGCTGCGCCGCGGTATGAAAAGGCGCTAAAATCGCGGGTTAGTGTGACTACATAGTAGGGGTCTAGTATGGCAGAAGCCGTAAAAAAGCCGAGGCCGGAGTTCCGGAACATCGGCATCGGTCAGATATTGACGGCGTATCGTCTTCCTCTGGCGGGGCGTGTATCGATCCTGCACCGCGTGAGCGGTGCGCTATTGTTCGTATTCCTTCCGTTTCTGCTCTACCTGTTCGATCAAAGCCTCACCTCCGAACTGAGCTTCGAAGTCTTCAAGCTCTTTCTCTCCAACATCCTCGTCAAGCTCATCACACTCGTGCTCGCGTGGGCTTTTCTCTTTCATTTCTGCGCCGGTATCCGCCATTTGCTGATGGATACGAACCACGATGCGGTCTCGAAGGAGAGCGGCAAGCGCACTTCCATCGTTGTGTTCGCAGTCTCGTCGGTCCTCACGATCGCCTTCGCGCTCAAACTGTTCGGAGCATTCTGAGAAATGGCAGCCAATAATCGAATCGGCTCGAAGCGCCTTGTCGTAGGCGCGCATTACGGTTTGCGCGATTGGCTCGCGCAACGCATCACCGCCACGATCATGGCGATCTACACCGTCATCCTGCTCGTCTGGTTCTTCGGCGCGCGCGATTTCTCGTACGAGGGCTGGGCATCGATCTTCGCCACGCAGTGGATGAAGCTCGCGACCTTCGTCACGCTGCTCTCGCTCTTCTATCACGCCTGGGTCGGCGTGCGCGACATCTGGATGGATTACGTGAAGCCCACCGGTGTGCGTCTCACGCTGCAAGCGCTGACGATCGTTTGGCTGCTCGCGTGTGCGGGCTACGCTGCGCAGATTCTCTGGAGAGTGTAAAAGAATGGCTGCAATCAAGAATTCTCTGCCGCGTCGCCGCTTTGACGTGGTCATCGTGGGCGCGGGCGGTTCGGGAATGCGCGCTTCGCTGCAACTCGCGCGCGCGGGCCTGTCGGTCTGCGTGCTTTCGAAGGTGTTCCCCACGCGCTCGCATACGGTCGCCGCGCAAGGCGGCATCGGCGCATCGCTCGGTAACATGAGCGAAGACAACTGGCACTACCATTTCTACGACACGATCAAGGGCTCCGACTGGCTCGGCGACCAGGACGCGATCGAATTCATGTGCCGCGAAGCGCCGAATGCCGTCTACGAACTGGAGCACTTCGGCATGCCGTTCGACCGCAATGCGGACGGCACGATCTATCAGCGCCCGTTCGGCGGCCATACCGCGAACTACGGCGAAAAGCCCGTGCAGCGCGCTTGCGCGGCCGCCGACCGCACCGGTCACGCGCTGCTGCATACGCTCTATCAGCAAAACGTCGCCGCGAAGACGCAGTTCTTCGTCGAATGGATGGCGCTCGATCTGATCCGCGACGCCGATGGCGACGTGCTCGGCGTGACGGCGCTCGAGATGGAAACGGGCGACGTCTATATCCTCGAAGGCAAGTGCACGCTGTTCGCCACGGGCGGTGCGGGCCGTATTTTCGCGGCATCGACGAACGCGTTCATCAACACGGGCGACGGTCTCGGCATGGCGGCCCGCTCGGGCATCGCGCTGCAGGACATGGAGTTCTGGCAATTCCATCCTACCGGCGTGGCCGGCGCGGGCGTGCTGATCACGGAAGGCGTGCGCGGCGAAGGCGGTATCTTGCGCAACGCCAACGGCGAGCGCTTCATGGAGCGCTACGCGCCGACGCTCAAGGACCTTGCGCCGCGCGACTTCGTCTCGCGCTCGATGGACCAGGAGATCAAGGAAGGCCGTGGCGTGGGCCCGAACAAGGACCACGTGCTGCTCGATCTCTCGCACATCGGTGCGGAGACGATCATGAAGCGCCTGCCGTCGATCCGCGAGATCGCGCTGAAGTTCGCCAACGTCGATTGCATCAAAGAGCCGATTCCCGTCGTGCCGACCATCCACTATCAGATGGGCGGTATTCCGACGAACATCCACGGTCAGGTCGTCGGTACGTCGCGCGGCCACGAAGATCCGGTCAACGGCTTTTATGCCGTGGGCGAATGTTCGTGCGTCTCTGTCCATGGCGCGAACCGCCTGGGCACGAACTCGCTGCTCGATCTCGTGGTGTTCGGCCGTGCTGCCGGCAACCATATCGTCAAGCACGTCAAGGACATCAAGGAGCACAAGCCGCTGCCGCTCGACGCCGCCGACTTCGCGCTCGCCCGCCTCGACAAGCTCGACAAATCGAGCTCGGGCGAATATACGCAGGCGATTGCCGGCGACATCCGCACCTCGATGCAAACGCACGCGGGTGTGTTCCGCACCTCGAAGCTGCTGGCCGAAGGCGTCGAGAAGATCAAGGAGCTGGCCGAGCGCGTCAATCATGTGCACCTGAAGGACAAGTC
Source organism: Trinickia sp. (assembly GCF_036503415.1). Lineage (GTDB taxonomy): Bacteria > Pseudomonadota > Gammaproteobacteria > Burkholderiales > Burkholderiaceae > Trinickia. Next base: position 23,946 of record NZ_DASXWY010000067.1, read on the forward strand.
GAAGGTGTTCAACACGGCACGCGTCGAAGCACTGGAGCTCGCCAATCTGATCGAAGTGGCACGCGCGACGATAGTCTCGGCCGACGCCCGCAAGGAAAGCCGCGGCGCGCACGCGCAAAGCGATTACGAGCACCGCGACGACGACAACTGGCTGCGGCATACGCTGTGGTTCAGCGAAGGCGATCGCCTCGATTACAAGCCGGTGCACATGAAGCCGCTGACGGTCGAATCGGTGCCGCCGAAGGCGCGGACGTTCTAACGCGGCCCATTCCAAGGACAGCTGAAAATGGCAAAACGAATTTTCGAAATCTATCGCTACGACCCCGATAAGGATGCGGCGCCGCGCATGCAGACGTACGAGCTCGAACTCGAGCATGAGCGGATGCTGCTCGATGCGCTCGTCAAGCTGAAGGCCGTCGACGAAACGCTTTCGTTCCGTCGCTCGTGCCGCGAAGGCGTCTGCGGCTCGGACGCAATGAACATCAACGGCAAGAACGGTCTGGCGTGCTTGACCAACCTGAACGACCTGCCGCAGAAGATCGTGCTGCGCCCGTTGCCCGGCCTGCCCGTGGTGCGCGATCTGATCTGCGATTTCACGCAGTTCTTCAATCAATACCACTCGATCAAGCCGTACCTCATCAACGACACGCCGCCGCCCGAGAAAGAGCGTCTGCAATCGCCTGAGGAACGTGACGAACTCGATGGGCTGTATGAGTGTATCTTGTGTGCGAGTTGCTCCACCTCGTGCCCGAGCTTCTGGTGGAATCCGGACAAGTTCGTCGGCCCGGCGGGGCTCTTGCAGGCGTACCGCTTCATTGCGGACAGCCGCGACGAGGCGACGGGCGAGCGGCTCGACAATCTGGAAGATCCGTACCGTCTGTTCCGTTGCCATACGATCATGAACTGCGTCGACGTGTGCCCGAAGGGCCTCAATCCGACGAAGGCGATCGGCAAGATCAAGGAATTGATGGTCCGTCGTACCGTTTGAGATGGAAGACACCGCGCATCAATCCGACCCGTTGCGTCGCGCGCGCCTGCGCTGGCGCGCGCGGCGGGGTCTGCTGGAAAACGATCTTATCTTCGAGCGTTTTTTCAGCCGTTACGAGCAGAGCCTCAGCGACGACGACGTGGGTGCCTTGACGCGCCTGTTCGAGCTGAGCGACAACGACCTGATGGACTTGCTTCTCGCCCGCAAGGAACCGGAAGGCGAACTTTCCGACCCGGCTGTCGTCCGGGTGCTGGGGCTTTTGCGCGCTGTGTGAGCGTCGCAGCTGTGGGGCGCCGCGCGCGCATGATCGGAAAACCGTTCCAACTTCGATTGAGGATGCCATGACTCCGTCAGATGTTAAAGCCACGCTATCGTTCAGCGATAATTCGCCGAGCGTCGAATTGCCGATTTACAAGGGCACGATGGGCCCCGACGTGATCGACATCCGCAAACTGTACGGTCAGACCGGCAAATTCACGTACGACCCGGGCTTCATGTCGACGGCATCGTGCAATTCGGCCATTACGTACATCGACGGCGACAAGGGCGAACTGCTCTATCGCGGCTATCCGATCGACGAGCTTGCGCAAGTCGCGGATTTCCCCGAGACATGCTATTTGCTGCTGAAAGGCGAGCTGCCGACCAAGGCGCAGAAGGCCGAATTCGTGGGCACCGTCACGCGTCACACGATGGTGCACGAGCAGATGCAGTTCTTCTTCCGCGGGTTCCGTCGCGACTCGCATCCGATGTCGATTCTCGTCGCATCGGTTGGCGCGCTGTCGGCGTTCTACCACGACTCGCTCGACATCACGAATCCGCATCATCGCGACGTATCGGCGATCCGTATGATCGCCAAGCTGCCGACGCTCGTGGCCATGGCCTACAAGTACAGCATCGGTCAGCCGTTCGTCTATCCGAAGAACGACCTCTCGTACAGCGCGAACTTCATGCGGATGATGTTCTCGAACCCGTGCGAGGAGTACAAGATCAACGACGTGCTGGTGCGCGCGCTCGATCGGATCCTGATCCTCCATGCGGATCACGAGCAGAATGCATCGACTTCGACGGTGCGTCTGGCAGGTTCTTCCGGTGCCAACCCGTTTGCATGTATCGCGGCCGGTATCGCTTGTCTGTGGGGTCCGGCGCATGGCGGCGCGAACGAAGCCGCGCTCAACATGCTCGAGCAGATCGGCTCGCCCGACAACATCCCCGAATTCATCAAGCAGGTGAAGGACAAGAATTCGGGCGTGAAGCTGATGGGCTTCGGCCACCGCGTCTACAAGAACTACGACCCGCGTGCGAAGCTGATGCGCGAGACGTGCCACGAAGTGCTCGAAGAGCTCGGCCTGCATGACGATCCGCTCTTCAAGCTGGCGATGCAGCTCGAGAAGATCGCGCTCGAAGACGAATACTTCGTCTCGCGCAAGCTTTACCCGAACGTCGACTTCTATTCGGGTATCGTGCAGCGCGCACTCGGCATCCCGACGTCGATGTTCACCTGCATCTTCGCAATGGCCCGTACGGTCGGCTGGATCGCTCAGTGGAACGAAATGATTTCGGAGGCCGAACAGAAGATCGGTCGTCCGCGTCAGCTCTTCATCGGTGAAGGCCCGCGCGAAGCGAAGCCGATCGATAAGCGTTGATCGAGCAATCTTGGCGGAGCCGTTCTTGCGACGGCTCCAGCGGCGCCCCGGCGAGTTCTTCGGCCGGGGCGTTTTGTTTTTGTCAGGCGCTGGCTTCTTCCTGTTGGGCGAGCGCGCTCAAGGCAAGCTCGGACACCCGTTTGATATGCGCGCACGATGCGGCCGAGGCGGCCTTCGCATCGCGGCGTTCGATTGCGTCGAGCAGTGCGTTCATTTCACGATTCGATTCGTCCTTGCGGCCCGGCGTTGCGATGGTCAACGCCCTGAGCCGATTGATCCGCGCATTCAGCGATTTGACGACGCTTAGCGATACGAGCTTGCCGGCGCCTTCGAACATCGCATCGTAGAACTGCTCGGTGTGTTCGAGCACGCGCGGAACGTCACCCGAGGCGAATGCAGTTTCGATCATGCGGCGGGTATCGCGCAGCCGAGCGACGAGGGCAGGTGTGGCGCGCTCGGCGCACGCCGCGGCCGCATGCGCCTCGAGCAGGCTCCGCAGTTCGTAGATCTCACCCACTTGGCTCGGATCGAGCCTTGCCACGATCGGCCCGTGCCGCGCAACGATTTCGACCAGGCCTTCGGTTTCGAGGTGTCGAAGCACTTCGCGCACCACGGTCCGGCTCACGCCGAGTTCTTCACAAAGCGTTCGCTCGACCAGGCGCGCGCCAGGCTTGAAGTAGCCTTGGACGATCGCGCCGCGCAGCTTGTCGAGCGTGAGCTCTCTCAGGGTTTTGGTCGTTCGGTCGATTTTCAGATCTGACATGGTGCGTAACGGGTGGACGGTCTTCTGCGCGCTGCGTACCGGATAGCCCGCGGCGGCACGTTGGCATTCCGTATTATTACTTAACTTCCCCGCCCGGCGGCGTTCCACGCCAACCCCTCCGCTCCCGAATCGCGCCTCGATATCATGGTATTCCATGATATCGGTGCTCTCGTTCACGCCATAAGATGGTATACCATAATCTCAGTCAACGACGCCCAGGGCCTTTGCCCCGGCAGGAGAACGCTATGAAGCTCGAAGTGCGCAAGGTGGTCACCACGATCGAAGAAACGCTTATCGAAGGCGGCAAGACGGCGGCTCGACCGCTGAAGTTATTTGGTGTTGCGGCTGTACTGCGCAACCCGTGGGCGGGTCGAGGCTTCGTCGAGGATTTGAAGCCGGAGATTCAAGCGTTCGCGCCGCAGCTCGGCGAGCTATTGACGGCGGAGATTTTGCGCATCGCCGGATCTGGCGACGCAGTAGAAGGCTATGGCAAGGCGGCTGTCGTCGGTACTTCCGGCGAGCTCGAACACGCTTCGGCGCTGATCCACACGCTGCGATTCGGCAATCACTACCGGCAGGCAGTCGGAGCGAAGAGCTACCTGAGCTTCACCAACCTGCGCGGCGGCCCCAATTGCCCGATTTCGATTCCGCTGATGCACAAGCATGACGAAGGTATGCGTTCGCACTACCTGACCGTTCAATTCTCGATTTGTGATGCCCCCGCGCACGACGAACTCGTCGTCGCGTTGGGCGCCTCCATTGGCGGACGGCCGCACCATCGCATCGGCGATCGCTATCAGGACTTGAAGGAGCTCGAGTCCAATGAAGATTGAACGTGCGCTCGAGTGCGCCACGACGAGCGGCATCGCAGCGAATACGAGCTACAGCATTTATTCGCCGCAGACCGGCGATGCGTGCGAAACGGTGGTGCTGATTCATGGTGTGGGCATGAACCGCAGCGTATGGGCGCCGCAGATCGACGCGCTGACCGCGCATTATCAGGTCATCGCGTACGACATGCTCGGCCATGGCGACAGCGCGTTGCCGACGGCCGAGCCGACGCTTGACCAGTACGCGTCGCAACTCGAGGCGCTGCTCGACGCACTGCGGATCGAGCGCACGCATATAGTCGGTCACTCGATGGGCGCGCTCGTCGCAATTGAATTCGCGCTCGCGCATCCGTTGCGTACACGCAGCGTCGCCGCCCTGAACGCTGTCTACGATCGCTCGCCCGGGCAACGCGAAGCGGTCATGAGCCGCGCAGCAAATCTCGGCGATGCGCCGCAGGATGCGGGTATCGATGCCACACTCGCTCGCTGGTTCGGCGATCCGGTGCCGGCTCATCTGACGAAAGCGGCGCAGGCCGTGCGGGCGTTATTGCTGTCGGTCGACCCGGTCGGCTATGCGCGCACCTATCGTCTATTCGCGCGGTCGGACGACGCGCACGTCGGGCGGCTCGCCGGCCTTGCCGTGCCCGCGCTTTTCCTGACCGGGGAATGCGACGCGAATTCGAATCCGGCGATGTCGCTGGCGATGGCGGCCGCCGCGCCGTTCGGTCGCGCCCAGATCATCGCGAATGAACGTCATATGATGAACGTGACCGATCCGGCGCAAGTGAACGAACGGTTGCTCGAATTCCTGCGGGACGCTTCCGAAGCAAGCGCGACCGCCGATCGGCGCAATGGGCCGGGGAGGGTGCAATGACTGAGTCGATCAACGCCCAGGCGATCGATATCGCCGAATTTCGCCGCGCACTCGGTGCGTTCGTGACGGGTGTCACCGTCGTGACGACGGTTCAGCCGGACGGCTCTCCGCGCGGGTTCACCGCCAACTCGTTCACGTCGGTGTCGCTCGATCCCCCGCTGATTCTCGTTTGTATCGCGAAAACGGCATCGAGCTACGCGGTGTTTTCGCAGACGCGCCATTTTGCGGTGAGCGTTCTCGCCGAGGACCAGAAGGCCGTATCCGGAGTGTTCGCCTCGAAGGCGCCGGACAAGTTCGCGCAAGTGGTATGGCACGCCCGTGTCACGGGTGCGCCCGTGATGGACGGCGCGGCGGCGAGCTTCGATTGCGCGACGCACGATGTCGTCGACGCGGGCGATCACATCATTCTGATTGGTCGCGTCGTCGACTTCCTTCACACGGCGTCGTCGCCGCTCGGTTACTGCCGCGGTGCCTATGTGAACTTCAGTCTGTCGCTCGACGCTCTGGCCGCCGCGGGGCCGAGCGCACGAGTCGGAGCGATTCTCGAGCACCGGGACGGTTTGGTGTTGCTCGATACGCCGGAAGGTTTGCGTTTGCCGACGGGCGTCAAGCTCGAACCGGAAAGCGATCCTCGCAGTCTGCAGGGCGTATTGGCAAAGCTCGGTCTAAAAGCCCATCTGGACTTCCTTTTCGCGGTGTTCGAGGCAAAAGGCGGCCCGACCCCAGGTGTGCAGATCTACTACCGTGGCCGCGTGAAAAACGACATCGTGCCGCAATCGGGCGGTGCCATGCGCATCGTGCCGTTGACGCAGATACCGTGGGACGCTTTTCGCGACGATGCCGTGCGTTCGATGCTCGAGCGCTACGTGCGCGAGCGTAGCGAGGATGCGTTCGGCATCTACGTTGGCGATACGGAAGCGGGTACGGTGCAACCGCTCGCGCCGACGCACTGAATCGGCTTACAGATAAGGATCGCTGCGAGGCGATAGGAGACAAGTCATGAAGTTTTCGTTGTTCCTGCATATGGAGCGGTACGACACGAAGACGTCGCATCGCGAACTGTTCGACCAGCTGACCGAGCTCGTGCAGATCGCCGAGCGCGGCGGGTTCGAGACAGCGTGGATCGGTGAGCACCATGCGATGGAGTTCACGATCGCGCCGAATCCGTTCGTCAATCTGTCGTATCTCGCCGCGAAAACCGAGCACATCCGTTTGGGCACCGGCACCGTGATCGCGCCGTTCTGGCATCCGATTGCGCTGGCGGGTGAAGCGGGCATGGTCGATGTCGCGAGCAACGGCCGGCTCGACCTCGGCATTGCGCGTGGGGCATATTCGTTCGAATACGAGCGCCTTTTGCCGGGGCTCGATGCGATGAGCGCCGGCGCGAGAATGCGTGAGCTCGTGCCGGCCTTGCGCAAGCTTTTCCAGGGCGACTGCGCGCATCGCGGCGAATTCTGGTCGTGGCCCGCGACAACGCCGGTTCCGCGCCCCATTCAGCAGCCGCATCCGCCGATGTGGCTCGCCGCACGCGATCCGAACTCGCATGCATTCGCTGTGGCGAACGGCTGCAACGTGCAGGTGACATCGCTGGCGGCGGGCGACGCCGAAGTCGCGAGCCTGATGGAGCGTTTCAATGCGGCGTGCGCCGCGCATCCGGAGGTGCCGCGCCCGAAGGTCATGATGCTGATGCATACGTTCGTCGGGGCGAACGCTGCCGAAGTCGATGCAGCAGTGGAGGACCTGGCGCGCTTTTATCGGTACTTCAGCAAGTGGTTCAAGAACGAACGCCCGATCGAGCAAGGTTTCATAGAGCCGCTCACGGGGGCCGACGTCGAGATGTTCCCGCAGTACTCGCCCGAAGCGATACGGAAGAATCTCGTCATTGGGCAGCCGAGTCAGGTGATCGATCGGTTGAAGCGCTACGAGGAACTGGGCTACGACCAATACAGCTTCTGGCTCGATAGCCATATGAGCTTCGAGCGCAAGCGCAAGTCGCTGGAGCTGTTCATTTCCGAAGTCATGCCCGCGTTCGGCGGCGTGCGCTGATTGAATGACTGACGCTTTCAGCCCACTTCATTGAAGGAGCGGATCGACATGTCTCAACGGTTTCAGCAGTACATCGACGGCGCGTTCGAGGATGCCGCCGAGCATTTCGACAGCATCGATCCGTCGTCCGGCCGCGTCTGGGCGCAGATGCCGGCGGCGAGCGCGCAGGACGTGGACCGTGCGGTGCATGCCGCGCATCGTGCGCTCAACGATCCGGCATGGGCCAATCTCACGGCGAGCGCGCGCGGCAAGCTTTTGTACCGGCTCGCCGAGCTGATCGAACAGCACGCGCCGCGCCTTGCAGAACTCGAAACGCGCGACACCGGCAAAATCATCCGCGAAACGCGAAGCCAGATCGGTTACGTCGCCGAGTACTACCGTTACTACGCCGGCGTGGCCGACAAGATTCAGGGCGCCTGGCTCCCCGTCGATAAACCCGATATGGAAGTGACGCTGCGGCGCGAGCCTGTCGGCGTCGTCGCGGCGATCGTTCCGTGGAATTCGCAACTGTTCCTCTCGGCTGTCAAGGTCGGGCCCGCGCTCGCTGCCGGCTGCACGGTCGTACTCAAGGCGTCCGAAGACGGCCCGGCGCCGTTGCTTGAATTTGCGCGGCTCGTGCATGAAGCCGGCTTTCCAAATGGCGTCGTCAACGTCGTGACCGGCTTCGGCAACGAATGCGGGCGCACGCTGACGAGCCATCCGCTCGTCTCGCGCATCGCATTCACGGGTGGACCGGAAACCGCGCGCCACGTCGTGCGCAATTCGGCCGACAACCTCGCGGCCATGTCGCTCGAACTGGGCGGCAAGTCGCCCGTGCTGGTGTTCGACGATGCCGATCTCGACAGCACCTGCAATGCCGTCGTCGCAGGCATCTTCGCGGCGACGGGGCAAAGCTGCGTGGCCGGTTCGCGCCTCGTCGTGCAACGCGGCATTCACGATGCGCTCGTCGAGCGCTTGATCGCTCGCGCTCGCGCGATCCGGATCGGCGACCCGCTGGATACGGCAACCGAGATGGGGCCGCTCGCGACGCGTCGGCAACTGAACCACATCGAGCAAGTGTTGCTCGCGAGCGTCGAGGCCGGCGGCCGCGTCGTAGTCGGGGGCTCGCGGCCGGTGGGTTTCGACGATGGCCATTACTTTCTGCCGACGATCGTCGATTGTCCGCATGCGCAGGTGCCCAGCGTCATGGAAGAACTCTTCGGCCCGGTGCTCAGCGTCGTGACGTTCGATACCGAAGCCGAAGCCATTGCGCTCGCGAACGATACGCGCTATGGGCTCGCATCGGGTGTGTTCACGCGGGACCTCACGCGCGCGCATCGGCTGACCCGCGCGTTGCGCGCGGGCATCGTATGGGTCAATACATACCGCGCGGTGTCACCGATCGTGCCGTTCGGCGGATATGGCCTCAGCGGTCTCGGACGCGAGGGCGGCCTCGAAGCCGTGCTCGAGTACACGCGTACGAAGTCGGTCTGGATTCGCACGTCGGACGAGCCGATCGCCGATCCGTTCGTGATGCGTTGAGAGAAAGGGGGAGAAACGCATGTTTTATGAAGTTCGCACGTATCGCATCAAGACGGGAGCCGTGCCTGCTTATCTGAAGCTCGTCGAGGAGGAGGGCATCGAACTGCAGAGGCGCTATCTAGGCCAATTGGTCGGCTATTTCTACTCGGAGATCGGACCGCTGAATCAGATCGTTCACATCTGGGCGTACCCGAGCCTGGACGAACGTGAACGCCGGCGGGCTGCGCTCGCGGAGGACGCGGCCTGGCGCGCCTTCGCGCCGAAGATTCAGGCGCTGATGGAAGAGATGGAAAGCAAGATCATGAAGCCGGCGTCTTTCTCGCCGCTTCAATGAGCGTCGATGGGATTTGGCGGTATCGCGGTTAGACGATTCAAAAACTATGGGATCGGAGTCAGTGCTCCAGCACTCGCTCCATTCGACAGGAGACAAGCATGAGCAGCAGGAGCGTTTTTTTCACGGCAGCGACGATCGCATGCGCGGCGACCCTCATGACGGCCAGCGTGCGTGCGGCCGACCCGATCGTATTCACGAGCTGGGGCGGCACGACGCAGTCCTCCCAGGAAAAGGACTGGGCGCAGCCGTTCACGAAGGCCACGGGCATCAACGTGCTGATGGACGGTCCCACCGACTATGGCAAGCTCAAGGCAATGGTCGATAGCGGCAACGTGAACTGGGACGTTGTCGACGTGGAAGGCGATTTCGCCTATGCCGCGCAAAAAGCGGGGCTCATCGAGCCGATCGACTTTTCCGTCGTCAAGAAAGACGATCTCGATCCGCGCTTTACCTCCCCGGACGCCGTCGGGAGTTTCTACTATTCGTTCGTGCTCGGCTACAACAAGTCGAAGTTCACGGGGGCCCAACCGTCCACGTGGGCCGATCTGTTCGATACGAAGCGCTTCCCCGGCAAGCGCACGCTTTATAAATGGTCCGCTCCGGGCGTGCTCGAAATTGCGTTGCTTGCCGATGGCGTGCCGCCGAACAAGCTCTATCCGCTCGATCTCGACCGCGCGTTCAAGAAGCTCGACACGATCAAGAGCAGCATCGTCTGGTGGAGCGGCGGCGCGCAGTCGCAGCAGTTGCTCGCATCCGGGGAGGCGCCCATCGGCATGTTCTGGAACGGTCGCCTGCATGCGCTCGAACAGACGGGCGTACCCGTCGGCATCTCGTGGAATCAGAACCTGACGGCTGCCGACATGCTCGTGATCCCGAAAGGCGCCAAGCATCGTGCCGAGGCGATGAAGTACCTCGCCGCCGCGACGAGCGCTCAGGCGCAGGCCAAGTTCGCGGCGGATACGGGCTACGCGCCGATCAACGTGAAAGCGCCCGCGTTGATGCCCGCCGCCGTCGCCAAGACGCTGCCGGACCAGTACAAGTCCTCGCAGATCGATCTCGATATGAAGTACTGGGCCGAGAACCGCGACGCCATTGCCAAGCGATGGTACGCATGGCAATCGAAGTAAGCCTGCGCGAGCGCTTGGAAGTCTCGATTGGGAGTCAACATGCCTAACGTTTTGAGTACCGTTGCGCATCCGGCGACGACGCCCACGCGTCGGCGGCGCGATTGGCGCAGCCTCCGTCTGCTGATGCCTGCGCTGCTGCTGCTCGTGATTTTCTTTTTGCTGCCGGTGCTGTCTCTGCTGTTGCGCAGCGTGCTCGAACCGACTCCCGGTCTGCACAACTACGCGCAGCTCCTCGGTTCGACGACGTACCTGCGCGTATTCGGCAATACGTTCCTCGTTGCGACGGTGGTGACCGTGGTGACTGTCGCGATCGGATTCCCGACTGCGTGGTTGCTGGCCATCGCGCCGCGCAGGGTGAGCTCGGTGCTGTTCGCCATTTTGCTGCTCTCGATGTGGACCAATCTGCTCGCGCGCACGTTCGCATGGATGGTGCTGCTGCAAGCGACGGGGCCGATCAACCGGCTGCTGATGGCACTGGGGTTGATCAGCGAGCCGCTGGCGCTGGTCAACAACCTGATCGGCGTGACGATCGGCATGACCTACATCATGCTGCCGTTCCTCGTCATGCCGCTGCATGCCACGTTGCGCAGTATCGATGCGTCGACGCTGCGCGCGGCGGCGATCTGCGGTGCGAGCCGCTGGCAGGCGTTCTGGCGCGTACTGGTGCCGCTCGCGATGCCGGGCGTTGCATCGGGGGCTCTGATGGTGTTCGTCATGGCGCTCGGCTATTTCGTCACGCCGGCGCTACTGGGCGGACCCTCGTACATGATGCTGGCGGAGCTCATCGCGCAACTCGTGCAGGAACTGCTGAACTGGGGGCTTGCCGGTGCTGCGGCACTGGTGCTGCTTGCGGTGACGCTCGGGCTTTACGGGCTGCAACTGCGCTTTACAGGCGGTGCACGCGCGGGACTGGGAGAATGACATGCTTCTAGATTTCGACCGCCTGGGCGCACTGCGCTGGGTATTGACGGCCATCGGCGGAGCAGTCGCCATCTTTTTGCTGCTGCCCATCGCGTTCATCGTCGCGTTGTCGTTCGGCGATTCTCAATGGCTGATCTTTCCACCGCCAGGCTGGACCTTGCAGTGGTATCGCCAGCTCTTCACCGACGCAGGGTGGCTCAGTTCGCTGCTGACGAGCGCGGAGCTGGCAGTCATCGTGACGGCGCTGTCCGTTGCCATCGGTTTGCTCGCCTCGCTTGCGCTGGTACGCGGCAAGTTTCGTGGGCGGGGTGCACTGCAGGCGTTCTTTCTCACGCCGATGGTGCTGCCCGTCGTCGTCCTCGCAGTGGCGTTGTACGCATTCACGTTGCGCATCGGGCTGAACGGCACGATGACGGGTTTCGTGATCGGTCATTTGATCATCGCGCTGCCGTTCTCGATCATTTCGATCAGCAATTCGCTAGCGAGCTTCGATACGGCGCTCGAAGATGCCGCACTGATCTGCGGCGCATCGCCGCTCGAAGTGAAGCTGCGCGTGACGCTGCCCGCGATCAAACTCGGTCTTTTCGCCGCCGCGATCTTCTCGTTCCTCGCATCGTGGGATGAGGTGGTCGTTTCGATCTTCATGGCGAGCCCCACGTTGCAGACGCTGCCGGTGCGAATCTGGACCACGTTGCGACAGGACCTGACACCGGTCGTGGCCGCGGCGTCTTCGCTGCTCGTCGGTCTGACGACGGTATTGATGTTGGCGGGCGCGGTAGTGCGCCGCGCCCGATAAAGAGGTGGATGAGCCATGACTGCTGCATTCTTGCAAATCCAGCGCCTGCGTAAAACGTACGACGATGTCGTCGCCATCGATCAAGTCTCGCTCGATGTGCGCAAGGGCGAATTCATGACGTTTCTCGGGCCCTCGGGCTCGGGCAAGAGCACGACGCTCTACATCGTCGCGGGCTTCCAGGAGCCGAGCGAGGGCCGCGTGCTGCTCGACGGCAAGCCGTTGCTGTCCGTTGCGCCGAACAAGCGCAATATCGGCATGGTGTTTCAGCGCTATACGCTGTTTCCGCATTTGAGCGTGGGCGAGAACGTCGCGTTCCCGTTGCGCGTGCGTGGCCGCCCCGAGCGCGAGGTGAAAGCGAAGATCGATCAGATGCTCCAGCTCGTGCATCTGTCGGAGTGTCGCGACCGCATGCCTGCGCAACTGTCCGGCGGTCAACAGCAACGCGTCGCGATTGCGCGGGCGCTGGCGTACGACCCGCCCGTGCTGCTGATGGACGAGCCGCTCTCCGCACTGGACAAGAAGCTGCGCGAGGAGATTCAACTCGAACTGCGCCGCATCCACCAGGAGACGGGCGTCACGATTCTTTACGTGACGCACGACCAGGAGGAGGCGCTGCGTCTTTCCGACCGTATCGCGGTATTCGACAAAGGGCGAATCGAGCAGGTCGGTACCGGCGAGGAGCTGTATGCCAACCCCGCATCGCGTTTCGTCGCAGGTTTCATCGGCAACTCGAATTTCCTGCCGGTGCGCGTAACGTCGACAGGCGACAGCAGTGCAAGCGGCGTATTCCCGAACGGCCATGCGGTGACGGCCGGCAGCGTCGGGCACCGGCTCGCGGCGGGCGAGGAAGGTACGTTGATGATCCGCCCCGAGCAAATGCGCATTCGCGCGCTGCAAAGCCCTAACGCAGCGGCGGGGTTGCCGGTAACGGTACGCGACATCACCTATCTCGGCGATGCGATGCACTACGCGGTGGCGACGCCGTGGCAGCAGGAGATATCCATTCGGATGCCCGCGAGCCACCGTCATGAGCTTGGATTGTCGATCGGCAATCGAGCGCTCGTCGATTGGGAGGCGCGCGATGTTCGGCTGTTTGCGCAGGCGTGAATGGAATGAGTGACGCGCTTCCTTCGCTGAAAGTCGAGCGGCGGACCACGACGCTGCGCGAACTCGCGCTGAAAAAGATACGCACCGCGATCCTCGATGCGCACTTCGTGCCTGGCGAGCGGCTCGTCGAGCGCTCGCTGTGCGAGGAGCTCGGTGTGAGCCGCACGGTGGTGCGAGAGGTGCTGCGGCATCTGGAGGCCGAGGGGCTCGTCGACTCGATTCCGAATCAAGGACCGATCGTTGCCATGCTCGATTCGGACACGGCGGCGCAAATCTACGAGATTCGCGCGCTGCTGGAAGGCGACGCCGCGATGGAATGCGCACGGCATGCCGATGAGGGCGTGACATCGCGGCTCGCGCAGTGCATCGCGAACATCGGGCGGGCGTTCGAGAGCCATGACTATGCGGCGGTGCGCGAATTCACCACGACGTTCTACGAAGAAATGTTTCATGGCGGCGACCGAACGGTCGCGTGGGAAATCGTGCAGACGTTGAATGCGCGGATCAACCGCTTGCGTGCGATGACGATCGCCTCCGACGACCGCGGCCGGCAGGCCGTGGAGGAAATGAATCGGATACTCGAAGCGATCCGCTCACGCGACCCGCAGCGCGCTCGCGATGCGGCGATGGCCCATGTGGCGCGTGTGGCCGCCATCGCCGAGCAGCTGTTGCGGCAGGGCCACGAACAACTCTTGTGCGAAGGATAGGAACCATTCATGGAACTGAAGGAAGCGTTGAAGGATGTCTCGCTGCTGCGGCATCAGGCTTACGTGGCGGGCGAATGGCGGGCGGCCGATTCGGGCGGGGCATTGGAGGTGTTCGATCCCGCAACGGGCGGCTCGCTGGGTACGGTTCCGAACATGGGTGCGGCAGAAACGGCACGCGCGATCGACGCCGCTCAGGCGGCATGGGACGGCTGGCGAAAGAAAACGGCCAAAGAGCGTGCGGTCGTGCTGCGCCGCTGGTACGAACTCATGATCGAGCACAGCGACGACCTCGCGCTGATTCTGACGACAGAACAGGGCAAGCCGCTGGCCGAGGCCAAAGGCGAGATTGCCTATGCGGCTTCGTTTCTCGAATGGTTTGCGGAAGAGGGCAAGCGCGTGGCCGGCGACACGCTGGCTACGCCTGCTGCCGACAAGCGTCTCGTCGTCGTGAAGGAGCCCATCGGTGTGTGTGCCGCCATTACGCCCTGGAACTTCCCTGCCGCGATGATCACGCGCAAGGTCGGGCCCGCGCTCGCGGCGGGGTGTCCGATCGTCGTCAAGCCGGCGGAGGCGACGCCTTTTTCGGCGCTCGCCATGGCGGTACTCGCCGAGCGCGCCGGCCTGCCCAAGGGTGTGCTGAGCGTCGTCACTGGCGAGCCGAAGGCGATTGGCGCCGAGATGACGCGCAACCCCATCGTTCGGAAGCTGTCGTTCACCGGTTCCACGGCCGTGGGGCGGTTGCTGATGGCACAGAGCGCGCCGACCGTGAAGAAAGTCACGCTCGAACTTGGCGGGAACGCACCGTTCATCGTATTCGATGACGCCGATCTCGACGCCGCCGTCGAGGGTGCAATCGCGTCGAAATACCGCAACAACGGACAGACCTGCGTCTGCACCAATCGCTTTTATGTGCATGAGCGTGTCTACGACGCATTCACGGACAAGCTCGCAACCGCGGTCAACAACCTGAAGGTCGGACGCGGGACGGAAAGCGGCGTCGCGCTCGGTCCGTTGATCAACGAGGCAGCGCTCGAGAAGGTGGAGTCCCATATCGCGGACGCGCTCGCCAAGGGCGCGCGCCTTGTTACCGGCGGCAAACGGCACTCGCTCGGTCATGGCTTTTTCGAGCCGACGGTGTTGACCGATGTGGCTGCAGGGATGGCCGTGGCGAAAGAGGAGACGTTCGGGCCGCTCGCGCCGCTCTTCCGGTTTTCATCCGATGACGAAGTCGTACGCCTGGCCAACGATACGGAGTTCGGTCTTGCCGCCTATTTCTACAGCCGCGATATCGGCCGAGTCTGGCGCGTGGCCGAGGCGCTCGAATACGGGATGGTCGGTATCAACACGGGCCTGATTTCGAACGAAGTCGCGCCGTTCGGCGGCGTGAAGCAATCGGGGCTCGGCCGTGAGGGGTCGCACTACGGCATCGACGACTACATCGTCATCAAATATCTGTGCATGGCTGTTTGATCGGGACGCCGGGACGCGGGGCGCGTCGATCGGCGTCGGCAAAAAGAGAAGTGGCGGTATCTGTAGTGTCGTAGAGGTTCAGCAAAAAAATGGTGGAGAACTTGGAGACTTCGATGAAATCGATTCGTATGAATAAATTAGTAGTCCTAAGTAGTATCTGCGCGGGATTGGGGTGTTTGCCGGGCATGGCCGCCGCGCAATCCTCGGTGACGCTTTACGGTGTCATCGATGAGGGCATCGACTATGTGAACAACAGCGGGGGTCATTCGCTCTGGCGCATGCGCGATGGGACTTTCGACGGCATGTACGGCAGCCGCTGGGGCCTGAAAGGAAGCGAAGATCTGGGCAATGGCTTGAGTGCGATCTTCAAGCTCGAAGCGGGGTTCAGCCTGGAGAACGGGCAGATGCGACAGGGCGGCCGCGAGTTCGGGCGGCAAGCCTATGTCGGGCTTTCCAAGCAGGGGCTCGGTACGGTGACGCTCGGCCGCCAGTACGACTCGGTCGTCGACTACGTTCAGCCGGTGACGGCGGTGGGCCAATTCGGTGGTCCTTTCGTACGGGGCGGCGATATCGACAATACGGATAACTCGTTCCGCGTCGACAACGCGATCAAGTATGCGAGCCCCTCGATCGCGGGCTTTACTTTCGGCGGCATGTATTCGTTCACCAACTCGAACGCCCCGGGCGTGGGGACGACGGGCATGTGGAGCGTGGGTGCGAGCTATGCGCACGCCGGCTTCAACGCGGGCGCGGCGTACTTCTACGCGAAGAATCCGGCGAGCCTCTTCACGGACGGCGATTTCATCGGCAACACGACGGGCGCCGCGATCGGCGCCAGCGGTCCGTTCAGCTACGTCGGTCACCCGCACAACGAGCGGATCATCGGCGTGGGTGCGAACTACACGCTGGGCCCGGCAACGGCGGGCATCGACTATACCAACACGAAATTCGAGGATGCGAACGGCACGACGAGCTCCGTGACGTTCAGCAACTACGAGGTATGGGGCAAGTACAGCTTCACGCCGAGCACGACGTTGGGCGCGGCATACGCCTATACCGATGGCAGGGTGAATTACAACGGCAGCAAGCCCAAATACCA
>NZ_DASXWY010000068.1:0-29223 GCF_036503415.1 Trinickia sp.
ACGGCATGGGCTCGCGGACTCTTCGAGGATCTGCGCACGCTGCGTGTACTCGTGATTCACCCGCCCGGCGAAGACCGCAATGTTCTCGAGGAGCAATTGCGCCGGCTCGGCTGTCCGTTGCGGGCGATCTGGCCGTTTCCGTCGCAGGTGCCGGGCGATGCCGATGCCGTGTTTTTCCACGTCGGACCGGAGGCGAGAAGCACGGGGCATTGGAGCGCGGCGGATACGTCGGCGACGTTGATCGCCTTATCCGACTACGAGAATCCGACCGCGCTGAAAATGCTGCTCGATACGCAAGCGCATGGCGTGATCACGAAGCCATATCGCTCCACGGGCATTCTCAGCACTCTGGTTCTCGCGCGAGCGGCAGCACGTTACCAGCAGCGGCTGCAAAACAAGGTCGTGAAGCTGGAAGAAGCCATCAAGGCGCGCCGGCAGATCGAGAGGGCGGTACGCGTGCTCGTCGAGGCGCACCGGCTGACGGAGAACGAAGCGTACGAGCAGATACGCACGCGCGCCACCGAGCTGCGCGCGACTGTCGGCGAGATCTCGGCGATGGTCATCGATGCCCACGAAGCCATGGAAAAGCTCGGCCTCAGCAAGCCCGCGAAGATCGCCCGGTAGCTGGCGCGTTCAGTCCGGGCCGCTTCGAGCCCGGTCACACTCATGCCACGGTCGAAGTCTGCGCGGCGTTCGAAGCGGCGGCTGCCGCGGCGCGAACGACGGTCCGCTGTGGGCTGCCGTCGCGCCGCCAGTCGTCGCGGCATCCGGCAAGATAGGCCAGGTGCACGCGGTTTTGCGCGCCATAGCGCCGCTTGAGCTGGCGCAGGTGGTAATCGACGTTATAGGCCGAGGTCCCGAGTAAATCGGCTATTTCCTTGTCGCTCAGGCCCTGCGTCAACGCCCCGAGGATCCTGCGCTGCGTCTGGGTGATCGGTTTGGCCGGCACGTTCTCTTCGAGAGAAGGGGCGTGTGTCAGGACGAACTCGTGCAAGGCAAGCCCGACCGCATAAGCCTGCCCGACCACGCGATCGGTGATCCAATGCCGCGACGCATTCGCGGCGCTGAAGCTGATGACGCTTTGAAACGAACTGCGCGGATTCGACAGCGCGAGCGTGACTCCACTTCGCAGGGCGGCGCGGTCGCAATCGTCGACGAGGCTGTGCAGACGCACGAGGTCGATATTCGTCTGCGTTCCGGTCGGGTTTTGTGCGAGTGTGCCCAGGTCCCATATGAACGGCCATTCGCATTGGCATGCGAACGCAATGCGCGGATCGATCTCGATATAGCGTTCGCGAATGTAGAGGTCCGGCCACTCGGGGGCGGAAAATTCGCGTACATAAAGGGCGCGGGTCATCAGATCGCCCGTGCGCGCAAATCGCCAATAGCAGACCGAGTCGAAGCCGATGGTGCCGATGGTGGCGGCAATGACGAGCCGGCGCTGGTCAGGGCCAGTCGCAGCCGATAGCGCGTCGACAATGGCGGATCGGCCGGCGTTCGAGGAACGCTCGACGAATTCGGGCAGGCAACGCTGACTGCGATCCAACATCAGCAGGCTGTGCTGGATGTTCTTGCTGGTTCTCAAACTCTCCTCCTTACCGCGCCCAATACGCTAATTTAGCGGGCAATGAAAGGGCCCGGACTATGACATTTCGTAGTCGCGGGTTGCCTGACCGACAAATTTCCCGTTTGCCTGGAATGCTCTGGCACTCTAGGCACCGATTGCGAAGAGACGGGGAAACGTACCCGCTAGCCCATTGAGTGCTCGATGAAAACAGTCGACGAAAGCGACCGACGAATGATGCGTGGAAACGATCCGTTTTCTTGGATTCAACTTTATGACACGGATGTGTTCTTGATTGGATTTTTGCGAAGCTTGCTTCGATTTAACGAAAAACCCGAGATACCTTAAAAATGGCTTTCGTGAAATGGTGGGGATTTAATTGGGTTGTCGTGTTTATTATGTCCCGCACTCGATTCTTTTCGAGAGGTGGATACCGCCCGCCTGCGATGGCGGGCAGCTTGGATCTTCGAGTGCTTCAGGCGGCGAGGCCGTAGCGGGATCGGGCGCCGGCGTCTTGCCGCAGCGCGTCCAGCGCCGATTGTTCCGCGGGCCCGGCATCGTCACCCTGACGCGTTTGAACGGCCCGGTGCAGCGCATCGCGCACCAACGCATATTGCTGAGAAGTGATTTGCTGCTTCTCGCGCAGCGTTCGCGCGTTGTTCAACACACGGTTGTAGGCCTGCCCACGCGCGGGGTCGTCGCCGAGCCGGCTCGCGGCCCCGGCGAGGGCCATGAGCGACGCGATACGATGACCTGGCGGTTCGATGCTGTCGACCTTCGCAAAGATCTCGTCAAAGGCCTGGTGATTCGCCTCCTTCGACGTGAAGCTGCCAACCAGCGTGGCCGCCACCGCCAACGGCTCGGGCCGCCGCCGTGCCTGAAGGCCCAAATTGCCGTCGTGCTCTGAGCGAACGAGCCCGAGCAGACCGTCCGGCATCTCGAATCCGAGGATACCCGGCTCGGCAAGCAGTGCGTGCAGGTCTGCAATATCGTGAACCGATCCGGCGGCCTGCTCGAGTCGCTCACCCGCTTCGAACGCCGCTCTGACATCCGGGGGCAGCAGGTCGTGGGCTTCCAGCTGCATGAGCTTCTCGTCCGCGCTGTACGCCACCCACGGCGGCGACGAGACGATTGCCTCCGAAAGAACCTGATGCCATTCGCCGACTTGATCGGGCGGGAGGGTCTTGAGGCGGTCCGCAACCGCCTCGAGAAACGCGGCATGGGCGAGCTCGCGCAGCGAATCGGGCCAGCTGCTGTCCTGGCCGAGCAGTGGCGTGCCCAACACCTGCCGGAGGTCCTCCGCCGATTCGATCTGATTGGCGAGGTAGGTTGCACGCGAATTGATCGCTTTCTCATGGGCGGCGTTGATTGCCGAACCCAGCCGCGTTTGTCCCACCTCGGGCGGCAGTTCGCGGAATGCCAGCCTCAGTTCACGCAGCCCGGCCACCTGCTGGTTCCACGATGTCCAATGGACTACCCGGTCGGCCGCTTTCTCGAACACTTCGCAATGCGCCTCGAGCGACGGCTCGGACTGCGCGGCCGCACTCGCCTTGGCCGAGGCGACGAGGTTGGAGATCAGATCTCGTAGATTATCGACATTGCGTACTGTCGATGCAGCCAGCAGTAGATTCGTGGCGGTTGCGGTGCCAGCGGTCTTGTCCGATGCGGCATCGGCGTACCTGAATGCGCCCGAACGCGTGGTATCCGCGCGTCCCGCTTCAGGCGTACGCCCCGATTTGTGGGTCCCGGCGATTTCCGTCAGCGGCGAGCCGCGGAGCGATTGAGCGGTCGGCGAGTGTTGCGTCGGGGCCTTGTTGGCACCCGTCGCGTCCTCGCCGATTGGCCTTCCGTCGAGATTGCCAACGTTGCGGATGATGGGCTTCATGATTGCGTCGCCTGCTGCCTAGTGGGTGGTAGAACTTTACACCGTGCCCGGGGGACCAAATGCCGCGGAGCGAACCGATGGCGATTCGAGCGCAAATCCCGATGGGATGCGATCCGTCCCTACCGGGCGGAGAGATTTGGCCATAAAAACGATTTCCAGCCCGTCGATCCGACTTACATGCGCCGGTATAAAGCCGTGCCGTTCGTAAAGACGCTGATTTGCCGTCATTTCGCGGTTCAAACAAAGATGCAGCTTGAAAATCTGCAAGCGCCACGCCTGGCTTTCGGCGAACCGCAACAGGGCGCTGCCGAGCCCCCGGCCTTGTCGCTCGGGCGATACCGCGAGATTGGCGATATGTAGATGATCGGGGGCCTCGACGAGTTCCAGCATGGCGTCGATCCGGCCCTTTGGCGCGCAGTGCACCCATACCTCGTGCTGACGCAGCACGGCGGCGTAATCGCGCAGCATTGGCTCGGGTCGCGCGCCGATAACGGGTATCCAGCGTGCGTAGGCGGCATCGACGAGTGCGCGAACCGGGGTTTCATCGGACAAGTTGGCGCGGCGAAGCTCCATCGTTCTCCTCATCTGCTACGTGGACGGGCCTGTCTTGCGGTGCGGCAAAGCACCGAGCATGAGCAACGCAAGATAGTCCGAAGGTTGCGAAAGCTCACCGCGCGAGCGAATTTATGTGCTGAGGCGCGAACCGAAGCGTGGACGAACGTTCGGTGTTTGTCACGCGTATCGCGCAGAGCATGGGCACCCGGTCCCTCGGGCGCGCGGTGGCGCGACGCCAGGCGCCACGGCGGCGTCATCGGGTGGCGATCCAGATGCCGAACGCGGCCAACAGCAGGCCCGAAAGCTGTTTCAACTTCACTTCGGCACCTTTCACCATCGACAGGAACGCCATTGTCCAGACCGCGTCGGTACCTTCGATCGCCCCGCGCACGGGAACGACATCCGCCTCGCCATTGGCGATCGTCAATTCGATGTATTCGAAGAACGCGTAGCGCCAGCTATATAGCACGCGGGCGATCTTGTACGCGAGTTCGAGCCGCTTTGGATCCGTCGGCGTCAGCTTCTCTGGCAGGAGTTCTTCGTCTTTCTTGGTCGTATGCTTGAACCAGGCCAGCGTTTTGATGCCCGTCGCCCCTGCCGACAGGCTCAGCGCCGCGGCCATCGGGTCGTCCTTCAACATGAAGACGACCGCCCCGGTGGCGGCCGCGCCCTGGGCGATCCACCATGCGCGAGTGAAGATCGTCTTCATCCGCTTGGCTTTCTGTTCCGATTGCTCCCCGGCCTCCCGGGCCAAGTCTTCCAACTGCTCCGAGAGCCGGGGAGCGGCCGCCAACATCTTCTCGACTTTTCTCAATTGTTTGCCGAGTTCGGCTTCGAGTTCTGTCGGCTCGCTATCCGCGCCGTCAGCGACCGCGAGTTCGCGCGATGCGAGCGCGCGTTGCAAACTGCTTTCCAGCGATTTGAGCTGCGCAGTGACATCCTCATTCAAATACTGGGCAAGCGCGAGTGCTTCGGACTGACGAGTGCGCAATTGGCTGCGCGATTCGCGCGGGTCCTTGTTCTTCAAGATCGGCGTATGTTCGCGAATCGATGCGAGCGCGTTCGACATCGCCGAATCTGGCTTTGCCGCGTCGCGCAACATGCGCTCGAGCGGCGGCAACTCGTTGTCGGGCCAGTTGGCAAGGGTGGAACCGGCGATGACGATGGCAAAGCCGATGTAATGGTGCGGCCCGATCTTTTCGTGATCGAGCACCGCGGCGGCACCGAGAAAGGCGCCGAGATCGATCGGTTGGAGAATCCCGCGGAATTTGGCCAGATTGATGTCGTTCTTGTCCGCAATGGAGGTTGCCGTGGTGAACGGAATGTATTCGGTCAGCGCGATCAGCCAACTGCCGACGATCTTTGCCGCGGTCGCCACGACCTTTCTGAGAACGGGGTGAGCCAACGCTCCCAGGCCGATGGACGCGAGCACCGTATCATCCGATATGGATGGCAGCCCATACCATGCGGCGGTCTTGAGCAGGGTGGCAACGATAGCCAGGGAGATCACCGGAACGTACGGCGAAGCAATTGCCCGCCGCAGCCTGCTGCGTTGTTCGGACTCCTCACCGTTTGCTTGCGGGGATTGGGCGTGCTCCGGGCCCATGGCTTCCATCAGCGCATCGAGCACCCCGGCCTGCTCCAGGGCCTCCAGCAGCTTGTCGCTGCCAGCGAGGAAATCATCCATCGTTTCGATCGCGCCGACATCGAATGTTTCCGCGAATTCAGGCGGCAGCGAGCGCAACAACTGAGACAGTGCGACGTCGATTTGCGGGAGGCTGGCGTTGAGCGCCTCCAGTGGGTTCGGCTGCGCCTGCTCGGATATCGCACCGTCCACCGCGCGAACGATTTTTTTCTTCAATGCGTCCGTGTCCTGACTCGCGGATTCGGGCGAAGGCATCTCGCGTGCCGGCGTTCTGAAGAGCGATCGCCATCGGCGTCGTGCCTCGCCCCTGGAATTCTCTTCGGGCAGACCCTGCAGTTCGGAAGAACCTTGGGCACGCCCGCGGGCGGCAGGCTGGGCTTTGTCGCCGTTATCAGGATGCTCTTTCGGGGGCGGTGGAACCCGGTTTTGCGGGCCGTCGGCGCCACCAGCAGCGGAAATCGGCATCGAAGCCTCCTGTTTTGGAATGGCCTCGATCGTATTTCGGGGAAAGAGACGCCCGATGCGTTGGAACGAACAACGATGCGGCAGTACGAACGAACCGCCGCTTTATGCTGAACGACTCCACGCGTTCATCGCCGGCCGTGCCGGCTGAGGAGGAAAGACATGCCAGTTGCCATCGGGATGGCGAAACAGCAGCAGCGTCACGGTCCCCGACGGACGATCCGCTTGCACACGCACGCAGCGGCTCGGTCGCGGCGTGCGGGAGGGCACCTGGCGGGCACTCACGCGCGTGAGATCCACTGGGCCGAGCCATTTCTCGACCAGTCTTCGTAACGAACGCTCTACCGTTGCCATCGTCGGTCTCCGGCTATAACGGCCTTCATGCTAACGGTAGGGATCGAACACGCGCGATGAGAAATTTCGGAATGTGCCCATCGCGAAGCGGTCTATGACGCAGTTTCCGGCACGCGCACCCATCCTTCCATCAACACGCGCGCGCTGCGGCTCATGACCGCTTTCGTCACGGTCCATTCGCCATTTCGGCGGGTTGCCTGCGCACCCGCGCGCAGCGTGCCCGAGGGATGGCCGAAGCGCACCATCTCGCGCTCGCCGCCGCCGGCCGCGAGATTGACGAGGGTGCCGGGAATCGCCGCCGCCGTCGCGATTGCCACCGCGGCGGTGCCCATCATCGCGTGGTGCAGCTTGCCCATCGACATCGCTCGCACGAGCAAATCGATATCGCTGGCCGCCACGCGCTTGCCGCTCGACGCAACGTAATCCGCTGGCGTGGCCACGAACGCGACCTTCGGCGTATGTTGCCGGCTCGCGATCTCCCCGGGCGTCGCGATGAGCCCCATGCGCCACGCTCCCTGCGCGCGAATCGCCTCGAACATCGCGAGCGCCTTGGCGTCCCCGTTGATGGCGTCCTGCAGCTCCGTGCCCGTGTAACCGATTGCGGCAGCGTCGACGAAAACGGTCGGAATGCCGGCGTTGATCATCGTCGCCTTCAAGGTGCCGAGGCCTGGCACGTCGAGATCGTCGACCACGTTGCCCGTCGGAAACATCGCGCCGCCCGCGCCGTCTTCGTCGGCCGCCGGGTCGATGAATTCAAGTTCGATCTCGGCAGCCGGAAAAGTCACGCCATCCAATTCGAATGCGCCTGTCTCCTGGACATGGCCGCCGGTCATCGGTACGTGGGCGACGATGGTCTTGCCGATGTTCGCCTGCCAGATGCGTACCGTCGTCACCCCGTCGCGCGCAATGCGTTGCGCGTCGATCAGCCCGTTCGCGATCGCGAACGGACCGACGGCAGCGGAAAGGTTGCCGCAGTTGCCGCTCCAATCGACGAAAGGCCGATCGATCGAAACTTGTCCGAACAGGTAATCGACATCGTGATCGGCGCGGGTGCTCTTCGAAACGATGACGGTCTTGCTCGTGCTCGACGTGGCTCCGCCCATGCCATCGATCTGCTTGCCGTAGGGGTCGGGGCTGCCGATCACGCGCATGAGCAACGCGTCGCGGGCCGGGCCGGGAACGCGCGCCGCCGCGGGCAAATCCTGCAAACGAAAAAATACGCCCTTGCTCGTGCCGCCGCGCATATAGGTCGCGGCAATCTTGATCTGCGGTGCGTGAGTCATGAATGAGGGTGTCCTGGAAGAATCGACGGTACCGGTTCGTCGGACCGGTACCGCCTAAGCACTGCATCGATCCTCTCGATCAGAGCGGCGCCGCCGTGGCCGATTCGAGAAAATCCTGCGCGAAACGCTGCAGCACGCCGCCTGCTTCGTAGATCGAGACTTCCTCGGCCGTATCGAGCCGGCACGTCACCGGAACAGCCACGCGCTCGCCGTTGCTGCGATGGATGACGAGCGTCAGATCGCTGCGCGGCGTGCGCTCGCCGATCACATCGAAGGTTTCCGTGCCGTCGATGGCGAGCGTCTTGCGATTGACGCCGGGCTTGAATTCGAGCGGCAGGATGCCCATGCCGACGAGGTTGGTACGGTGAATGCGCTCGAACCCCTCGGCAACGATCGCTTCGACACCCGCCAGACGTACGCCCTTCGCCGCCCAGTCGCGCGACGATCCTTGTCCGTAATCGGCGCCCGCGATGACGATGAGCGGTTGTTTGCGCGCCATGTAGGTTTCGATGGCCTCCCACATGCGCGTCACCTTGCCTTCGGGCTCGATGCGAGCGAGCGAGCCCGCTTTGACCTTGCCGCCTTCGACGACCATCTCGTTGCGCAGCGTCGGATTGGCGAACGTGGCGCGTTGTGCCGTCAGGTGATCGCCGCGGTGAGTCGCGTACGAATTGAAGTCTTCTTCGGGCAGGCCCATTTTGGCCAAATACTCGCCTGCCGCGCTCGTCGGCAGAATCGCATTGGACGGCGAGAGGTGGTCCGTCGTGATGTTGTCGCCCAGTACGGCGAGCGGCCGCATGCCCGCGAGTGAGCGCTCGCCGGCCAGCGCGCCTTCCCAGTACGGCGGGCGCCGGATGTAGGTACTGTCGGGGCGCCAGTCGTAAAGCGGATCGGTCGCGTCGTTCGATTCCACCGAGAGTGCGAACATCGGTTCGTACACCTGACGAAAATGCTCGGGCTTCACACTGGATGAAACCAGTGCATCGATTTCCTCGTCGCTCGGCCACAGATCTTGCAACGTCACGCGCCGGCCGTCGGGTGTGACGCCGAGGGTGTCGTTTTCGATATCGAAGCGAATCGTGCCGGCAATGGCATAGGCCACGACGAGCGGCGGCGAAGCGAGGAACGCCTGTTTCGCATACGGATGGATGCGGCCGTCGAAGTTGCGGTTGCCCGAAAGCACGGCCGTGGCAAAGAGGTCGCGTTCCACGATCTCGCGTTGGATCGACGGATCGAGCGCCCCCGACATGCCGTTGCACGACGTGCACGCATAGGCCACGACGCCGAAGCCGAGGCGTTCGAGCTCGGGCAGCAGGCCCGCCGCTTCGAGGTAGAGCGTCACGGCCTTCGATCCGGGCGCGAGCGATGTCTTCACCCACGGCTTGCGCAGCAGTCCGAGCCGGTTCGCATTCCGTGCAACGAGCCCCGCCGCGATCATGTTGCGTGGATTGTTGGTGTTCGTGCAGCTCGTGATGGCGGCGATGATGACGGCGCCGTCCGGCATCGCGCCGGGCTCGTCGTCCACCTTGCCGGCGATGCCGCGTGCGGCGAGCTCGGCGGTCGGCACGCGATTGTGTGGATTCGAAGGTCCGGCGATGTTGCGGGTGACGCTCGAGAGGTCGAACGTGAGCGTGCGCTCGTAGACCGCGCTTCCCAGGCTGTCGGCCCACAGGCCCGTCGTTTTCGCGTAGGTTTCCACGAGCGCCACGAGTGCTTCGTCGCGGCCCGTCAGCTTGAGGTAGCGGATCGTTTGATCGTCGATATAGAACATCGCGGCCGTTGCGCCGTACTCGGGTGCCATATTCGAGATCGTCGCGCGATCCCCGAGCGTGAGGCGCGATGCGCCCTCACCGTGGAACTCCAGGTAAGCCGACACGACCTTCTGCTGGCGCAGGAACTCGGTCAGCGCCAGCACGATATCGGTCGCTGTGATGCCGGGTTGCCGCGCGCCCGTCAGCTCGACGCCGACGATATCGGGCAGGCGCATCCACGAAGCGCGACCCAGCATGACGCTTTCGGCCTCGAGCCCGCCCACACCGACGGCGATGACGCCGAGCGCATCGACCATCGGCGTGTGCGAATCCGTACCGACGAGCGTGTCGGGAAACGCCACGCCGTCGCGCACCTGCACCACGGGGCTCATCCGCTCGAGATTGATTTGATGCAGGATGCCGTTGCCCGGCGGAATCACATCGACGTTGCGAAAAGCCCGCTTGGTCCAATCGATGAAATGAAACCGGTCTTCGTTGCGACGGTCCTCGATGGCGCGGTTCTTCGCGAATGCATCGGGGTCGTAGCCACCGCATTCGACGGCGAGCGAATGATCGACGACAAGCTGCGTCGGCACGACCGGATTGATCATGGCCGGGTCGCCGCCCCGGGCCGCGATGGCATCGCGCAAGCCCGCGAGATCGACGAGCGCGGTTTGACCGAGGATATCGTGGCAGACGACGCGTGCCGGAAACCAGGGGAAATCGATCTCGCGCTTGCGTTCGATCAGCTGCGCGAGCGCGGCTTCGAGCAGCGCGGGCTCGCACCGGCGCACGAGATTCTCGGCGAGTACGCGCGACGTGTAGGGCAGCGTGTCGTAGGCGCCGGGCACGAGCGCGTCGACGGCGGCGCGCGCGTCGAAGTAGTCGAGACCCGTGCCGGGTAACGGTTTGCGATAGGCGGTATTCATCGGCGTTGTTCGATCGGCACGAACTTCAGGTTTTCCGGGCCGGTGTAATTGGCGCTGGGGCGGATGATCTTGTTGTCGATCCGTTGCTCGATCACGTGCGCGCTCCAGCCCGAGGTGCGGGAAATCACGAAGACCGGCGTGAACATCGCCGTGGGGACGCCCATCATGTGATACGACACGGCGCTGAACCAATCGAGATTCGGGAACATCTTTTTCGCGTCCCACATCACCTGTTCGAGCCGCTCCGCGATATCGAAGAGTTTCGTGTCGCCGGCTTCCTGCGAGAGCTGTTTCGCCACCTCTTTGATGACTTTATTGCGCGGATCGGAGAGGGTATAGACCGGGTGTCCGAAGCCGATCACGACTTCCTTGGCTTCCACGCGGCGACGGATATCGGCTTCGGCTTCGTCGGGCGTCCGGTAGCGCGATTGGATCTCGAACGCCGCCTCGTTCGCGCCGCCGTGCTTGGGCCCGCGCAGCGCGCCGATCGCGCCGGTAATGGCCGAGTACATATCCGAACCCGTGCCGGCAATCACGCGGCCCGCAAACGTGGATGCGTTGAATTCGTGCTCGGCGTAGAGAATCAGCGAAGTGTGCATCGCCCGCACCCACGACGGGCTTGGGGGCTTGCCGTGCAGCAGATGCAGGAAGTGACCGCCGATCGAATCGTCGTCCGTTTCGACTTCGATGCGTCGGCCATTGTGCGAGTAGTGATACCAGTAGAGCAGCATCGAGCCGAGCGAAGCCATCAGCCGATCGGCAATGTCGCGCGCGCCGGCCGCGCTGTGGTCGTCCTTTTCGGGCAGCACGGTGCCGAGCACCGAGACGCCTGTACGCATCACGTCCATCGGATGCGCGCCGGCCGGCACGCATTCGAGCGCGGCCTTCACGGGCGAAGGCAGACCGCGCAGCGCCTTGAGCTTGCGCTTGTAGGCCGCGAGCTCCGCGGCCGTCGGCAATTGTTCGTGTACGAGCAGATGGGCGATTTCCTCGAATTCGCAAGCCGTGGCGACATCGAGAATGTCATAGCCGCGGTAGTGCAGGTCGTTACCGGTGCGGCCCACCGTGCAAAGCGCGGTACTGCCCGCGCTGACTCCAGACAGGGCGACCGATTTCTTGGGCTTGAATGAACCTGCCGCGAGCGCGTCCTTGCCTGCTTCACTCATGATTTTGTCTCCGAATGCTCCGATGGCTTGCTGGCGGCGAACAGCGCGTCGAGCTTCTCCTCGTACGCGTGATAGCCGAGATAGTGATAAAGGTCCGCGCGCGTTTGCATCGTCGGGACTGCCGCTTTTTGCGTGCCGTCGCGCATGACCGTCTCATAGAAGTTGAGGGCGGCCGCGTTCATCGCCCGATAGGCGCCGCAGCAGTAGAGCGCGATGTCGACGTTGGCCGTCTTCAACTCATCCGTCGTGAAAAGCGGCGTGGAACCGAACTCGGTCAGGTTGGCGAGAATCGGGACCTTGACCGCCTCCTTGAAACGCCGGTAGTCGTCGAGCGTTTTCATCGCTTCGGGGAAGATCATATCGGCGCCGGCTTCAACATAGGCCACGGCACGTTCGATCGCTGCGTCGAGCCCTTCGGTCGCAGCCGCATCGGTGCGGGCCATGATGACGAACCCATCGTCCGTGCGCGCATCGACCGCCGCCTTCACACGATCGACCATCTCGGCGGCCGGCACGCATTCCTTGCCGGGGCGATGCCCGCAGCGCTTTTGTCCAACCTGGTCTTCGATGTGCACGGCCGCGACGCCGGCCTTGATGAACGAGCGCACGGTGCGCGCGATGTTGAATGCGCCGCCCCAGCCCGTGTCGATATCGACGAGAAGCGGCAGCGAGCAGGCATCGGTGATACGACGCGCATCGATGAGCACGTCGTCCATCGTGCTGATGCCGAGATCGGGCATGCCGAGCGAGTTGGCGGCGACGCCGCCGCCCGACAGATAAACGGCTTTGAAGCCGACGGCTTCGGCCATCTTCGCTGCGTACGCCGTGATCGCGCCGACGACCTGCAATGGGCCCTCGGCCGCAACGGCAGCGCGAAATCGCGCGCCTGCGCTCGTCGATTGCTGTGAGGTTATGTTCAATTGAATCGCTCCGTATGATCCGGTGCCTGCAATGCAAGGTGTGGGCCAGGTGAATCGTCTTTCGTAAGCTGCTGATTATGCGGGAAAGTCGCCTCTAGTATCGGCACGCCGCGTTTCATATTTGAAATCATCGATTTCAAATATGACGATGGCGGATCATAATACGCCGTACTCTCCCTCCGTCGACTTCAAGCGGGACCCGCGTTGAGCCATTTTCCACCCGATCTTTCGCCACGGCCCGTCATCTGGGCGTTCGGTATCAGCCGACTGCGCGAACTTTTCTTCGAAATCGTCGGCGAATACGAGGCGCGTGCCGAGATCCGTGTCATCGCCAGTGCTTATGACGACGCGGTGCGCGAGGTGCGCGAGGGCGGTTCGCGACCGCCGGATGTCGTCGTGGCTGGGGGCTCCAACGCCGCCTATCTGAGGACGCGCGTTCCCGTGCCGGTGGTGCAAATCGGTCCGACGGGACTCGACATCATGCATTCGCTGTCGCGCGCGCGGTGGCAATCGGCCTCGGTTGCGCTCGTGAGTCCTGGCGAGACCCCGCCCGAGATTCGCAACTTCGTCACGGCGTTTGGGCTCGACATCGTCTTTTCGTCGTACCGCTCGGCGCAAGACGCTCAGGCGTGCGTGCTCGAGTTGCGCGAGCGGGGCGTCGAGGTCGTCGTGGGCCCCGGTCTCGTGACCGACCTGGCCGCCGCGGCGGGAATGGGGGCGGTCTTTCTCTACTCGCACGCTTCGGTGCGCGCTGCCTTCGATACGGCGCTCGAAGTGGCGCAGGCCACGCGCGGCGAAGCCCGCCGCCGCCAACATATCGATAATTTGCTGCAACACCTTCGCGACGGCGTCGTGGCTCTCGATGCCCAGGGGCGAGTCGAAGCGATCAACCGGCCGTTGGCGGCGGCGCTGGGCATCGACCCCGCGCTCGCGGTGGGGCAGCCGCTGGCGACGCTGGCGCCCGATGTCGTCGCTGCGCTGCCGGACGCACATGGCGATGCATTGCTGACGCTGCGCGGCGCCAGCTACCTCGTGCACCGCGGGCCGCTTGCCGATGCCGGCGAAGCGCAGGGTGCGGTGCTCACGTTTCAGGAATCGCGGGCCGTGGAGCGGCTCGACCGGACGCTGCGTTCGGCGCAACTCGGGCATCGATTTGCGGCGCGCTATCGACTCGAGGATCTGGTGGGGCGCAGTGAGCCGATGGAGCGTGTGCGCACCCTCATGCGCCGCTACGCAAAATCGGATGCCACGGTGCTCGTGCTCGGCGAAAGCGGCACGGGCAAGGAGATGGTGGCGCAGGGCATGCATCGCCTCAGTGCGCGCCGCAAGTTTCCGTTCGTCGCCATCAATTGCGGGGCATTCCCCGAAGCGCTGCTCGAGAGCGAGCTCTTCGGTTACGAGGAAGGCGCATTTACGGGCGCTCGCAAGGGTGGCAAGGCGGGCTTGATCGAAGCCGCGCATCGCGGCACGCTTTTTCTCGATGAGATCGGGGAAATGCCGTTGCCGCTGCAAAGCCGGCTGCTTCGTGTGTTGCAAGAGCGCGAGGTCGTGCGGCTCGGTGCGACGGAGCCGACCCGAATCGATATCCGCATCGTCGCGGCCACTCATCGGTCGTTGGCCGATGCGATCGAAACGGGCGCATTTCGGGCGGATCTCTATTACCGCCTCAATATTCTCAGCATCGCCCTGCCGCCATTGCGCGAGCGAACAGAAGACATCGTGCCGCTCGCCGCGCAGCTCCTACTGCAGGCGGCGCAGCGCGAGCCCCGGCTCGCGAACCGCGTTCGGGACATCGAAGCGGCCGAGCGCCTGATTGCCGACATCGACCAATCGTTGCGCCGCTACGGCTGGCCGGGAAACGTCCGAGAGCTGCAAAACGTGGTCGAACGGATTGCTGTCGAGCTGGCTGACGCCGACGGCCCGGACGCCATGCTCGAGCCTCTGGCGAGCGAGGCGATGCGGGCCATCGTGCCCGAACTGTTCGTGCGAGCGCGCCGGGGCGAAGTCGCGACCCGGACGCTGCGGGAGCGCAGCCGTCATATCGAAGCGGACGAGGTTCGAGCCGCGCTGGCGGCGTGCGGCGGCGATCGCGAAGCCGCCTGCGCGATGCTCGGCATCAGCAAGACCACGCTCTGGCGCAAGCTCAGTGTCGTCCCGCGCGCGGACGGTTCGGCCGACTGACCGGGGGCCCGTGACCGCCGCTGCCGATCAGTCGGACGGCACCGAGTGTCTCCTTTTTGACGAATCGGACTATTTAAATCGCGGACTTGCAAAAAAAGTTCGTCCGACCCGCAATTGAAAAACGGTAATTTGTGCTATTCGAATTGCGTGCGCAAACGTTGTCGTGCGCTGGCCTCCGCGCTCGTGCGGCAGGCTGGGCGCGGGTCTATGGCATGCGACGCAAAGTAGACGAGCGATTTTTGCAAACAATGGTTTCGCAAACGTTTTCCTCCGCGCGCAATGCGTTTTGCAATTAGGGAATTCGCGAAAAACGGTAACAAAGGTTTTACTTTTAAGATGAATGTCGGCTAGAATCTGCCCGATTCTGGTGCTGACTGGTTGAGCCTCCTTGCGAGGGACGCTGTTGCTTGCTCGCGGGAAACACATTCCTCCGGACTTTCGATTGGATGCGCAAGCGCTTCCGGCGCTCCGCGGGGAGCCTTGTTGTCTGTGAAAACGGAATTGGGTAGGGCTGAAGGCTGATGCGCTCGGACCAGCGCGGATCAGGGCCCGCTTCGCAAAAAAATTGCTACGGGGCAAGCGTTGAAGACACGGCGGAGAAAGGTTGCGGGAGGCGGCGCACCGAAGCGTAGCTCGACGATGGGTGGCTTGCGCGGGCTGACGGCGACTTTCATTCTGGCGTCCGGTTTGGCGGCCGGCGCGGTTTCGGCGAGCGCCGGCGCGGCGGCGCCCACTGTCGGCGCGCGCTCGCCTTATCCGTCCGTCAACGTTGCCTTTTTCAATGGCGCGCATTTGCCCGTCGATGCCTTGCAGGCGTTCGATGCGGTCGTCGTCGATCCTTCGTCCGGCTTTTCGCCGTCGGCGCATCCGCTGGAGCACACCGTCTGGGTAGCGCGCGTCACCGCGACGGCCGCCGGCGAGCCGGCCGAATTCGTGGCACGCGAAATCGCGCCGCTCTGGGCGCGCGGCTATCGAGGCTTCCTGCTCGAGAGCAAGGCTGCGATCGCTGCGTTCGATGCAATACGGTCGGCCCATCCGGAGGCCCGCCTGCTGATTGGCGGCCCTGACGCCTTGGCAGCCGCGACGCCGCATGGGAGTACGGTTTATGCGGTCGTCGGCAGCGCCCTCGTGCACGGTTGGGACGACGACAACGTGCGCTCGACGGATATTTCGGAATCCGAACGAAGCCGCCGCGTAGCCGAGGCCCAGGCCTTCATGCGTGCGAGTGGCGTGCCTGTCGTCTCGCTCGAATTCTGCCCCCGTACGGACCGCGAGTGCAGCCGCGCCACGGCCGCGCAGGTCGCGGCCACGGGCGTCACGCCGTATGTCACCGATCAGGCGCGCGATGTCGTCGGGATCGGCGCCATCGAAGTCGTGCCGCGCAAAGTACTCGTCATTCAGGACACCGCGCCCGACGCACCGCTCGATCTTTCGCCCGGTGTGCGGGATCTGGCCACGCCGCTCAATTACCTTGGTTACAGCGTCGAGTACGCAAACGTCAACGACGCCCATCTGCCGGAAAACGTGACGCCCGACCGCTATGCGGGCGTCGTTGCCTGGTTCGAGGGCGCCGGTGTGCACGATGCCGATGCCTGGCGCCGCTGGCTCGATGCGCGCATTGCGAGTCATGTGCCCGTTGCGGTGCTCGGCCAATTCGGCTTCGACGCGGCCGGCGACGACGGTGCCAAACTCGACCTGAGCCCGGTCGCGGGCCCCTTCGCCGGACATGTCGACGTGGTTGCGCGCGATCCGATGATCGGCTTCGAAATCGATCCGGGCCTCGAGGCGCGCGATGTTGCCGGCGTCAAGGCCGGTGCGCACAGTCGTTCGCTGCTGCGCGCCCGGGCAGGCAGCGAGATCGTCGATCAGGCAGCAATCACCCCATGGGGCGGCTTCGCGTTGAGCCCCTACACCGTGGTGCCGCTCAATGGCATCGACCAGGAGCGCTGGGCGATTCAGCCGATGGCGTTTTTGACGGCGGCGCTGCGCCTGCGGTCCATTCCTTCGCCGAGCGTCACCACGGAGAACGGCCGGCGATTGTTCATGGTGCACGTGGACGGCGACGGCTTTGCTTCGCGCGCCGAGTTTCCCGGCGAGGACTACTCGGGCGATGCGCTGTACGACAGGGTCTTCACACGCTATCGCGTCCCGATGACGCTCTCGGTCATCGAGGGCGAAGTCGGCCCGGCCGGGCGCTACCCTTCGATATCGCCGCGGCTCGAGGAAATCGCGCGCAAGATGTTTGCGCTGCCCTATGTCGAGATCGGCTCGCACACCTTTTCGCACCCGTTCGACTGGACGCTCGTCGATGCCAAAACCGGCACGCGGGTCGACCGCGGCGGCGGCGACACGGCGTTCTCGCTCGATATTCCGCACTATCAGTTCAATATAGATCGCGAGATTGGCGGCTCGATCGACTATATCGACACACGGCTCGCGCCGCCGGGAAAGAAGACGGTGGTGCTGCAGTGGCCCGGCAATTGCCAGCCGCCCGCGCTCGTCGTGCGGAAGGTGGCCGCGGCCGGCGTCGCGAACATCAACGGCGGCGATACGGTCATCACGAAGCGCGCCAACAGCTGGACGAATATCGCGCCGATCGGCGTCGACAAGGGTCCCGGGGCGTATCAGATCTATGCGCCGAACCAGGACGAGAATGTCTATACGAACGATTGGCTCGGGCCATTCTATGGCTTTACGCGCGTACTCGAAACGTACGATATGACCGAGCGGCCGCTGCGGTTCAAGCCGATCGACGTCTACTTCCACATGTATAGCGGCACGAAAATCGCGTCCTTGCGTGCGCTCGACGAGATCTTCTCGGCTGTCCTCAAGCAGCCTGTCCTGCCTGTGCATATCACGGAC
Organism: Trinickia sp.; assembly: GCF_036503415.1. Lineage (GTDB taxonomy): Bacteria > Pseudomonadota > Gammaproteobacteria > Burkholderiales > Burkholderiaceae > Trinickia. Next base: position 17,558 of record NZ_DASXWY010000068.1, read on the forward strand.
TACACGGAGAAAGTGCTCGATTGGCGTACGTTTGCCGTGGCGCGCAGCATCGTGCCGGGCAGCGACCAGTGGGTCGTGCGCGGCAACGGCGCCGTTCGCGAGGTGCATTGGCCGGGCAACAGCCGGCCCGATATCGGGCGCTCGCCCGGCGTCACGGGCTTCGCTCCGGGACCGGACGGCACCTACGTCCATATCGACGACGGCGCCGCCGTGATCACGTTCGACGGCGCGGCAGGCGCGGCCACTCCCTATATCGAGCAGGCCAACGGTTTCGTGCGGCATTTCGTTCGGACTGCTCACGGTATGGCGTTCGAGTTCGGGGGCTACTACCAGCCGTTCGTAAAGCTCGCCGATGCCCGGGCATGCCGTGTGCGTGTCGGCGGCAAGCCCGTCACCGCGAGCGGCAACGCGGGCGAACTCCGTTTCGATGTACCCGCTGTAGAGGGATCGCATGTGACTTATCGACCTGTCGAGATCGACTGCGAGCGAGGTGGCCTCAAGTGAGCACGACCAACGCTCAACCGCCGCGCATCGCTCCGGCTTGGCTGATCGCGCTGCTTAGCGGCGCTGTCCTCGGCGCGCTCTACCTGGTTACGCCGCGAGGCGATATTCGGCAGCGCGTCGAAGCGACCGGTTCGCCGAGCTCGCTCAGCGTCGCTTATCTCGAAGCGTGGTCGCGCGTGCAACCCGATAACGAGACCTTCATGACGGTGCTCGCATCGCAATATGCGCACCTGGGCCGTGTCGACGACGCCGAGCGCATGGCCGAGCGCCTCGACACGCTGCGCTCCGACGATGCGCACCGCACGGCGGCATTCGTGCGCGTGGCGATCGCCGAGCAGCGCTATTTTGCGCTGAGCAGTGCCGATGCACGCCGTCCGGCCGCACTCGCCGAGTGGCGAGCCCGCATTGCCGCGGCGGCGAAGGTCGCCCGTGCGGAGAAGGACTTGTCCTGGCTGGCGACGCGTGCCGCCGCATCCGGCGATCCGCGGCTTGCAGCGCAGCTCTATGCACAGTTGTCGAACTCCGACTCCCATGGCCGGCCGCAATGGGACACCTATGTCGCGCGGTATGCGCTCGAAGGCGGCGAATATCGCCTCGCCGCCGCCGCATGGTTCCGCAAGCAGGATGCCGCACGCGATCGCGACGATGCGCGCCGCTGCTTCCTGTCGGGGATCGGCGCGTTGCGCGCCGGGAATCTGATGGATGACGCCGTGGCGGCGGCCGAGACACATCTCGGCTCGCTTGCCGACGATCCGGCTACCCTCGTCGAACTCGTCAATCTCGCGCGGGCCGCGAACCGCCCCGATGCGGTCGATCGCTTCGCGAAAATGCTCGCGAAGTATGCGCAGGCAGATGGCGCGCCGACGCGCGGAGTCTCGCAGCAGCGTGCCTACGCCTATATGGATGGGCCGCTGCCGGCACGCGGCGCGCAATGGTCCACACGTGCAGTGGCTGTCATGCGCGGCGAGCAAATGGACGGCTATGGCGTGATTCGTATCGCAGCGACGGCCCCCGCTCCGGCGGCTGACAACGCGCATGCGAGCAAGGCCAAGCCGACCCCCGCCGACGTCGCCTATGGTGCATTCGTCGAAGCGGGCGATATGGCCAGCGCCGAGCAGCTCGCGAAAGCGCAGGTCGAACGCAACCCGGGTTCGGCGTTGTGGACGCAGCGTCTCGCGCAATCCGCGCAATGGAATCGCGATCCCGCGGTCGCGCTGCATGCATGGCTTGCGTACGCACGCATCAGCAACGATCCCGCCGCGTGGGGCAACGTCCTGCGCATGGCGCCCATGCTCGACGATGACGAAGCGTACCTTGCGGCCGCCGAACGCGATGCACGAGCCGCGCCCGGAGATATGAAGAAGGTCGACGCGGTGACCGCGACGCTCGAACGGCTGGGACGTCCGGATCAAGCCATTGCCTTTTTGCGTTCGCTGCCGCGCGGCAAGAACGCGGACGCACTCGATACCCGCATCGGGCAGTTGGCCGAGCGTGCCGGTCATGACGATGTCGCGCTCGATGCTTATCGTTCGGCACAGACTCATCGGCCTCGCAATGTCGATGCCGCGCTGCGAACGGCGAGCGTGCTCTATCGCAAGGGGGACTACCGTGGCGCGTTCTCGGCATTGCGTGCCGCGAGCCCGGCCGCAACCGACAACGATGCGGTCTACTGGCGCAATTACGGCGAACTTGCGCGCCTGCTCAAGCGCGACGACGAGGCGAATCTGGCCTACCGCCACCTGCTGGCCGGCAAAGCCGCAACGCCCGACGATCTCGGCGACATGACGCATTTCTACGAGCCGTACCCGATCGATGCGGCGCGCGTCGCCGAACTGCGTTTCAGGCGTGACCACAGCATGCTCGCGTTGCAGGACGCGATCTACTATTACACCGAAGCCGGCGCGACGGATCGCATCGGGAAACTGTTCGCGAGCCTCGACGCGAGCGAGCGGCAAGCGGTGCAGACCTCGCCGGCCGTACTGAGCGCGCGCGCGGAGTATTACCGTCTGACCGGGCGGCCCGGCGAGGCAATCGCCGATCTTCGTGCCGCGCTGAGCCTGCCCGGTGCCAACAGCGATACGCGCTCAGCTTATTTGTGGATGCTCGTCGACTACGGTTCCGACGCGGAAGTCGCCGAGGCATTGCGGCGTATGCAGGGCAGCGAAGACACGAGTGCCGCGATGTGGGGACCGTTGGCCGCTGCGGCGATGCGGTTGCACAAGCCCGTTGTCGCACTCGGGTATCTGCGGCGTCAGTCCGCCTCGCTCTCGCGCGATCCGCTGTGGTTGCTGACGTATGCCGATGCGCAGGAGATGGCCGGGCGCAGTGACCTCGCGTGGTCCATCCGGCATAAAGTCTGGCTGCAACTGGCACGCGATCGAAACGTAACGGGCGGCCCGGACAGCGCGCGTCAGTCGACGCGAGCGACGCGCGGCGCGCGGCCCGCCGAGGTCGTCGATGAGCTTCGCGGGCGGCGCGTTGCCCTGTCGACCACGTTCGCGACCGGCGATGCATCGCTCGCCATGCTCGACGATCTGCTCGCGGGCGATAAGCGTAACAACGTGCCCGAAGCGTCGCGTTCGCTTTTGGGGACGGTCGACGGTTTGCCGGGTCCGGGCACGCTCGATCGGCGTGAGCTCGCCCACAATACGCGCCTGCGTCATGCGGTGGCAAAGGACGTGGCGATTGCCTGGGCGTTGTCGCGCGAGGCCAATCCGCTCGCCAAGCGCTGGCTGGCCCAGCAGTATGCGGCACGCTTATCCCAGCCCGTCGATTCGCAACTCGCGATTGCGCTGGCCGACAACGACGAAGCGCAGATGAAGCGCTTGCTCGATGAAGCGCGCTCGCGCTTGCCGCTCTATGAGCGGATCGACGCGGCATCCGCGATCGATCGTCCGGGCGAGGCGCAGCAACTCGCCTTTACCGGTCTCGAAGGCGCGCCCGCCGACGACGAACTGCACACGCGCCTCGTGGACACGATGCTGGCGTGGCCGCAATCGATCGACGCGTCGGTCACGAACCACGTGGAGCATCCGCTCGACTATGTCGAACAGACGCTCGCGGCGAGCCGCAAGCTTTCCGACCGATACATGGTGGGGGTCGAGGGCGTGCAGCGCTTCATGCGCTCGACCGATCAGTCTCAACTCGTCAACGTTCCGAGCACCGAGCGCTCGATTGCCTTCAGCCTGCGCAGACAGACGCTCGATTCGATGTTCGCGGTCACGGGTGGCCGGCGCGAGGCGCTCAACAGTTTCTATACGCTGCAGCTTGCCGCGCAGGCCGGCCGCAACGGCCCGCTCGAGGTCGGCTTGCGGCTCGGACGCAACCAGACTGTCGACGAGAATCAGCTGCTGTTCGTGGGCGGCATGAAAGATAATGCGATCGGCGATTTCACGTGGCGCCTGACGCAGCACATTTCGCTGACGGGTAACGTGGAAGCGAGCCGTTTTTACAGCCAGAGCCGCAACTATCTGGGCAGCGGGTTATTGACCTCGGGCGAGCTCAGCTACCGCATTCGCACCAATTACCCCGATTACACCGTGCGCCTCGTCGGCGCGCACGGCGACTATCACGCGAGCGGCAGCGCCGACGATCTCGTGACGCGACTCGTGCCGATCGCGAATCGGCCCGTCACGGCAAGCGATCTGATGCCGCAGACGTATACGCAGTACGGGCTCTTCTTCGGTTTCGGAGACGACTTGCGTACGCGGTACACGCGTGCCTGGCGGCCGTTCCTCGACGTCGGCATCATGCACGACTCGAATCAGGGATGGGGGCCGGGCGGCAGTATCGGGCTCGCGGGGTCGGTCTTCGGCGGGGATCACGCCGCGCTCTTCTTCGAGCATCAGCGCGTGTCGAGGCAGGGCACGCCGGTGACGCAAATCGGCGCGCGTTATAGCTGGTTTTACTGATCGTTTCATCGATCCGGCAAGCGGTTTCGAATCTAGCAGAATCAACAGAGTCAACAAGGAGTCATTCGATGAGCAACAACAAACGGTGGGGTCGTTCGCTGCAGTGGATCGTCTCGCTCGCGATGTCGGTCCTCGCGCTGGGCGCATGCAGCTCGATCAGGCAAACCGCTGCGCCGGCACTCGGCGTGCAGGATTCGATCGCGGTCGTGCCGATGGTCAACTATACGGAGACGCCGGCGGCGGGCGGCAACGCGGCGGCTATCGCGGCGGGTGTGCTGCGCACGAACGGATGGAGCGATGTGCGTATCGCCCCCGCCGACGAATCGTCGAGCGCGATGTTCGATACCGCGCAGCGCGAGAACGGCGAAAAGAAGCTGGCCTGGGCGCGTGAGCAGCACGTCAAGTACGTGCTGAGCGGCGCCGTCGAAGAGTGGCGCTACAAGACCGGCGTGGACGGCGAACCCGTTGCCGGCGTGACGCTCGAGCTCATCGATACCGCCTCGGGCCGCGTGGTCTGGAGCGCGACGGGTACGCGCACGGGATGGAGCCGCTCGAGCCTCTCGGGTGTAGCGTCGACGTTGATCGGCGGCTTGCTCTCTCCGCTGCGTCCGCGTTCGTAAGTCCATACACGGATCAGGAGCCGATCGTGAACACCGTCAGCCCATCGCATGCGGGCAGCTCATCGAAGCCGCGTCATTCGAACCCCTTCGGAAATCTCGGGCGTTTCCGCCGCTTCGTCGCACCGGCCGTCGCGCGGCCGCTCGCGATCGTGGAGACGGTCGCGTTCATGCTCGTGGTGCTGGTACTTGCGCGCGTCATCGCGCCCGAGGATCCGTTGCTTGCCCATGCCGGCTTCGGCTGGCTGTGGATCGCGCCGCTCATCGTCGCATTGCGTTACGGCACGCTGCTCGGTCTTCTGGGCGGCGCGATGGTGACCGGGGCCGCGATGTTCGACGCGCATACGTTCGAAGCCGCCTGGCAGACGCCTTTTCTACTGGGTGGTCTCGTCCAAACGATCGTCGCGGGCCACTTCGGCGATACCTGGGGCAATCGCGCCGCGCGCGCCAGTGCGCTCAACGATTATCTGAACGATCGTCTGGTCGCGTTGACGAACAGCCACTACTTGATGCGCCTGTCGCACGAGCGGCTCGAAAAAGATCTGTTGACCAAGCCGACCACACTGCGCGACGCCATCACCGAACTTCGACGCCTGTCGGTCACGCGCAGCGCCGAGGGCGAGATGGCCCGGCCCGCCGCTACTGATGGTAAAAACGCGGCGATCGTCGGTGCGCAAGCGCTGCTCGAGTTCGTGGCACAGGCTTGCCAGATCGACGTGGCGGCGCTTTATCCGGTCGAGAAGGGCCATCTGGCCAGCCGGCCGCTCGCGACGATCGGCGATTCGTTCGAGCTCGACGGCCACGATCCGTTGCTCGTGCGCGCGCTCGAGAGCAAGCACATCGCGCATGTGCACGGCAACGAAGACAACGCCGTGACCCGGACCGGGCTCGTCGTATGCGCGCCGCTCGTGGCGGCCGACGGCAGCATGCCTGCGATGCTCGTGATCAAGCGGATGCCGTTCCTTTCGCTCAATTTCGAAAACCTTCAGTTGCTGCTCGTGATGCTCGGCTACTACGCCGATGGCGTCGAGCATGTGACGCTCGTGGACAGCGTGTTGCGCGACGTGCCGGCGTGCCCGGTCGATTTCGCGCTCGAGCTCGCGCGGCTTTCGCGGCTCGAACGCGAGTGCGGGATTGCATCGTCGCTCGTCGCACTGGTGTTTCCGCGCGACGAAGCCGGCGATTCGCTCTATGAACACGTGCTGCGCCGCCGGCGTTCGCTCGATCTGATCTGGCCGCTCAGGACCCCTAACGAATCCGTCATCGTCAATCTGATGCCGGCGACCGACGGCACGGGCGTCGACGGCTACCTCGCGCGCATCGAGGGCAGCCTCGAGGCCCAGTTCCGCGTCGACTTCGAGGCGGCGCGCATCGGCGTGCATACGCTGCATCTTGCCGATGGCGAACCGGGCCGCGCGCTCGCGCGCTTTTTGAAACGAAGCGGCATCGATGGCTAAGACCACTTCCCTTTCGCGCACGCTTTGCGCCGCGGCACTTGCGGTGACGGCGGCGCTCGAGTTCTTCCTGGGCTGGCGCGTGATCGCGGATGGCCAGAGCCTGTCCGTGCTGCCCGATCCGTTCCTCACGCTGGTCGCGCTCACGTTCGGCTTCGGCATCGTCGAGGCGTGGCTCGTGCGTGCGATTTTGCCGGCCGCCTATCGCGAACCGCGCGGTTGGACGCTGTTGTGGCTGTGGCTCGCATGTTCGCTCGTGCCCGTGCTCGGCGGCCTCGTGGTGCTCGTGGGCTGTATCTGGGCGGCCTGTTTTCCGGCCGAGGACACCTCGCGGCGCTATGGTGAAGTGGCGCGCCCGCAGTTCGTTTCCTATCTGATCTCGCGCGTCTCGCATGGGGGCGGCGCGCGTTTGCAGGCGCGGCTCATCAACACACGCGTCGCCGCGCAAGACAGATTGTCGGCGCTCGTGGCGATTCAGGGTATGCCGACGCGCACCACTGGAGCGCTGTTGCGCGAGTTGCTCGCCGACCCGATCGAGGACGTTCGCCTCATTGCGTACGGGGCGCTCGATCGTGCGGAGAACGAGATCATGCAGCAGATCTTTCGCACGACGAAGCTGCTCGAGCAAACGCCTGAAGGCGCACGGCACGAGCGTCATGTCATGCACCGCCAACTGGCCGAGCTCTACTTCGAACTGATCTATCAGAACCTCGTACACGGACCGGTTTACCGCCATACGCTGACACAGGCCGATCAACATGCCCAGGCGGCGCTGGCGATAGACGACAGCGACGCCGCGCTCTGGTTGATTCGCGGCCGCGTCGCGCTCGTCAGCAACAATGCGGAAGAAGCGGGGCGCTACATCGACTGGGCACAGACGCGCGGTTTCCCGCGCGAGCGGCTCGTGCCGTGGCTCGCCGAAATCGCCTATCTGCGCGGCGAATACGCGCGCGTTGCCGAGCTGCTGGGTTCGCTCGGCAATACGGCGGCCGTACCGATACTCAAACCCCTGGTGCGCTACTGGTCATGAATTCGTCATTGCTTCGTCGTGCGGCCGATGCCGACGTCTGCCTGCTGCTCGAGGGCACGTTTCCCTATGTCCGCGGAGGGGTGTCGAGCTGGGTCGACGGCATGATCCGCGCGTTCCCCGATATTCGCTTTGCGATCGCATTCATCGGCAGCCGCAGGGAGGATTATGGCGATCCCGCATTTGCGTTGCCCGAGAACGTCGTTCACTTCACGGAGCAGTTCCTCTACGAGCAAAAGCCTGCCGACAATGAGACGGCTCATGAAATCGCAGGCGATGCGGATGCCTTCGCGCACTCTGCGCGGCTGCATGCGGCGTGGCGTTCGGCGGACGCGGCGGACGGCACGGCGCTGATGACGGAGGTCGCGAAGCTGATCGGCGACGATGGCCCGCTCAACGAAAAGGCGTTTCTGTCGAGCCGCGCGTCTTGGAACTACATCGTCGATCAATATCGGGAAAACTGCACGGACCCGTCGTTCACGGATTACTTCTGGACGGTGCGGATCATGCACCAGCCGCTGTGGCAGCTCGAGCGAATGGCGCGCACGTTGCCGCCGGCGCGCATCTACCACACGATATCGACCGGCTATGCCGGTTTTCTCGGTACGTTGCTGCACTACCGGACCGGGCGTCCCCTGATCGTTTCCGAACACGGCATCTACACGAAAGAGCGCAAGATCGATTTGTTGCAAAGCGATTGGATCAGCGATAACCGCGGCGCCTTCGAAAAGGACGTCTCGAAGATCAGCTATTTCCGCGAGCTGTGGGTGCGCTTTTTCGAAGCGCTCGGACGCTTGTCGTACGATGCGGCCGATGAGATCGTGGCGCTTTACGAAGCCAATCGAAAGCGCCAGATTGCGGACGGTGCCAACGCGGCGATCACACAAAACATCCCGAACGGCGTCGATGTGAAGTCTCTTTCGACGTTGGTCGAGCGCCGCTCGACGGGCAAGCGGCGTGTCGTCGCGCTCGTCGGGCGCGTCGTGCCGATCAAGGACGTAAAGACGTTCATCCGCGGCATTTTCATCGCGTCGCGGACGATGCCCGATATCGTCGCGTGGATCGTCGGCCCTGAAGAAGAGGACCGCGACTATGCCGAGGAGTGCCGCGCGCTCGCGCAAAGCCTCGGGTTGGCCGATCGTATCGAATTTCATGGGTTCAAGCGCATGGACGAGATGCTGCCGTCCATCGATCTGATTGCGCTTACGTCGATCAGCGAGGCGTTGCCGCTCGTCGTGCTCGAAGGGTTCGCCGCGGGCGTGCCGGCCGTGACGACCGACGTCGGCGCATGCCGTCAATTGATCGAAGGCGACGGAGCCGAAGATGCCGCGCTCGGGTCCGCCGGCGCGATCGTGCCGATCGCCAATCCGGCGGCGTTCGCCCAGGCCGTGCTGGATATGCTGGGCAACGAGGCGCAATGGGAGCGTGCGCAGCAGGCGGCCATCGCTCGCGTGCACCGGTTCTATACCAAAGAGAAGATGATCGAGCGATATCGCGCACTGTATGAAAAGCTGCGCACCCTGCCGGAGCGCGAACGGCGCGGGCTGGACAAAGCCAAGGGTTGCCCGATGCATGCGGGCGGCGCGGCTCACGCGCCATCGTCCACTTCGTCGACACCGGGAGCGCGCTGATGGCTGGTATCGGGTTCGAACTGCGCAAGATATTGAAGGGCGATACGCTCGCCGGTGCGGCGCGGGCATATGCCTACGCGGGTCTGATCAGCTCGGGTCCGCTCATTCTGTCGATTCTGGGCATCCTGATCATTGGCCTGATGAGCGTCGGCTACACGATTCCGCGTTACGCGATCGTGCAGTTCCAGGTTTCGGTCACCTATCTGATCGCATGCAGTCTGATCGTCACCGGGCCGTTGCAGCTTTCGTTCACGCGCTTCATCTCCGATCGCTTGTTCGAAAAGCGCGACGATCTCGTGCTATCGACGTATAACGGCGTGGTGCTTCTCTCGAGCGCCGCGTCGGGCCTGGTCGGTCTGCTCGCTGTCGGCCTCGCGTTTCGCGGCGAGCCGCTCGCTTATCGGATGCTGATGGTGGCGGGCGGTGTGGTGATCAGCAATATCTGGGTGGCCGTCATTTTCCTGTCGAGCGTCAAGCAGTACCGGCAGATCTTGTTCGTGTTCGTCCTCGGTTACGCGTGTACCGTCGTCTTTTCGTTGCTGCTCAACCGGCAAGGTATCTCGGGTCTGCTGGGCGGCTTCGTGGCGGGGCACGTGGTATTGCTGGCCGGACTGTCCGGCCTCATTTATCGCAACTACCGCAGTCCCCGGTTCATTTCGTTCGAGATGCTGGACCGGCGCTTCGCTTATCCGAGTCTTGCGCTCGTCGGGCTGTGCTTCAACGTCGGCGTCTGGCTCGACAAGTTCATGTTCTGGTATGCGCCGAGTACGGGCGCGCAAGTCATCGGTCCGCTGCACGCTTCGGTGATCTATGACATTCCCGTGTTCATGGCCTATATTTGCGTGATGCCGGGTATGGCTGCGTTTCTCGTGCGCATCGAAGCCGATTTCGTCGAATACTACGATGCGTTTTATGAAGCCGTGCGACGCGGCGCGACGCTGAGGCATATCAACGATATGCGCGACATGATGGTGACGAGCGTGCGGGCGGGCTTGTTCGAAATCGTCAAGATCCAGACGGTCGTGCTGCTCTTCGTCGCGGTGTTCGGGCCGCGTCTGCTTCAGGCGCTGCATATTTCGACGCTTTACATGCCGTTGCTACTGATCGACGTCATTGCGGCGAGCCTGCAGATTCTTTTGCTGGGGATCCTCAATGTGCTGTTCTATCTGGACGAGCGCCGTGTCGTGCTGCGCATTTGCGTGGCATTCGTCGCGCTCAACGGAACGCTGACGGCGATCACGCTCTGGATGGCGCCCGATTATTACGGCTATGGGTTCGCGTTGACGCTGCTGATTCTCGTTGCCGTGTCCGTGCTCGCGCTCGATCGCATCTTCGGCCGCCTCGAGTACGAGACGTATATGTTGCGCAACTGAGGCGAGGGTTCATGCCGGGACGAGTCAATCGAGGGCTGACGCGAGCGTTGGCGGTGCTCGTTTCGTTCATGGCGGCACTCACGCTTGCACCGACGCGTCAGGCACACGCCGAGGATCGCCGTATCGGCGAGCCCCGCTTCGATTCCGTGGCGTTTTTTTACGGCGATCGTGTGCCTGTCGATCGCCTCTCGCATTTCGATGTAGTCGTGGTCGAGCCCGATGCCGCATTCGATCCGCGAGAGCATGCCGGCGCTGGGCCGCAATGGTTCGCGTATGTGAGCGTCGGGGAGGTATTGGCGAATCGCAATTATTTTTCCGCCATGCCGCGACGTTGGCTGACCGGGCGCAACAAGGACTGGGACTCCGCGATAGTCGATCAGTCGGCGCGCGGGTGGCCAGCATTCTTCGTCAGACACGTCATTACGCCGCTCGCGCAACGCGGGTTTCGCGGCTTTTTTCTCGACACGCTCGACTCGTACCAGCTGATTGCCAAGAACGAGCATGACCGCGCGCGGCAGCGTGCCGGCCTCGTCGCAGTGATTCGCGCGATCAAGAAGCGCTATCCCGATGCGCATTTGATTTTGAATCGCGGCTTTGAAATATTGCCCGAGGTGCACGATCTTGTTTCGGCGGTGGCATTCGAATCGCTTTACGGCCGCTGGGATCAGGGCAATCGCCAGTATGGCGAGGTGCCGCAGGCGGACCGGGACTGGCTGCTGGGGCAGGCGAGGGCGGTTCGCGACCGATACGGGTTGCCTGTCGTCTCGATCGATTACTGCCCTCCCGATGAGCCGGCCCGCTGCCGCGAAATCGCGCGGAAAATCGCGGCCGATGGTTTCGTGCCCTATGTGACCGATGGGGGATTGCAGACGGTCGGTGTGGGGCCGGGTGAGGCTGCGGCGCAGTAGCCCCTCTTCTCAGACCAAGCCTCGCAAGATTCAGAAGTTGTTTGAGTGTGAAACTCCAGGTGTAGTCCTCCGTACCTGCGGGACTCTCCAAAAATGAGTAAATGATATTGCGAGTCATTCTCATTTGCGTTAAGGTTAACGATAAGCGAGCTCGAACGAGAGCACGTTTCGTCAACACTCAACAACAACACCGTCGAACAATCATGTCATTTCGGCCTCGCAGCGCTGCCGTTCGGTCTAT
>NZ_DASXWY010000069.1:0-44077 GCF_036503415.1 Trinickia sp.
TAAGCCGGATTCTGTGCACGCGCGACGCGCCTTGCGGCGCGTCACACGCGTGGCAGTCATTCCTCTAGGCGCGCCATTGCTGACGCGCTCGAGCTTCCTACCCGCAGGCGAGACGGGGGCCCCGCTTGCATCCGAGGATGCGTGCCTGCCTATTTGGAATTGCTCCGGGTGGAGGTTACCGTGCCGGACTGCGTCGCCGCAGCCGCGGTGCGCTCTTACCGCACCGTTTCACCCTTACCTGATCCCGGCTTTCGCCGGGCCATCGGCGGTTTGCTTTCTGTTGCCCTGTTCCGCGTGTCGCCACGGATGGCCGTTAGCCATCACCCTGCCCTATGGAGTCCGGACTTTCCTCGCCCGTCGACGGCTTACGCCGGAAACGGCCGCGACTGCCTGGCCTGCTTTGCAACCGGAAAGTTTAGCACGCGCGGGACTGCCGATCCGCGCGACGCCCGCGGCGAAATACGCGCTCATCGTCGTAAAACGCCGGCTCCGCATTGGCCGGCCACCACCCCGGCACACCGAGGACCGGTAGCGGAGCGAACATGCGGCTGGAAAGCGGCGCCTCCAAGAGCGCATCGGCAACCGTCGCGTCGAGCCACTCGGTCTGCCGCGCCGCGGTCCACGAAAAATAGGCCTCGGGAGCGTCGACGATCCAGGCGTGAGCCGTACACCCCTTGTAGGGCGCAATCAGTTTTTCCTGCAGCGCATGGCCAAACAGGCGCACCGCGCATCGCTGGCCCCATGCCGTACGATCGGTCACGAACAGCCGCCGCCAATCGAATCCGGTGAGCGCACCCCGAAGCTCGGCGTCGGCCACGACGAACAGCGCGGCGTTCTCGTCGAAAAGCGTCAGTGCGTCGCGTTCCGCCCCGCGCCTCGCATTCACGCCGTCGCGCGCAATGATCCGCGCCTGTCGCGCGTTGAGCGTGGCCTTCACGCGCGGATAGATGAACCACATCAGTGCATTGAAGAAGTCGTGCAGATTCTCCCGCGTCGGTACGCGGCCGGTCGCGGCGATATGCGCTTCGTACGCATTCCCCGGCGGCAAATCCGCCTGAGCGATGAACGTGAGCGCCTCGCCCCGTCCCGTTCGATGGCCGGCTGCGGCGGCGTCCTGCTGTAGCGCCGCGAGATAGGCCTCCGGGCGCTCGATCGCCACGCGCTGCCAACGCGCGCCGCGTTCGGCGCAGGGCGCAAGCCAGGGCGCCGCCCAATCGATGCGCTCGAAACCCGCGAACGCGGGTGCGCTCGGCGCGACGCCCTTCGCAAGCAGGCTCATCCCGGGATCATCCGCGAGTCGTCATTCGAGCGCCGGCCCACCTCAGGCAAGCCGCCAGCCGATTTCCTCGCCGCCGCGCAACGGCACGACGGAAGCGTCGCCCGCATCGAATTCGGCCGGCAACGCCCACCGCTCGCGCGTGAGCGTTACCTTTGCCGTGTTGCGCGGCAGACCGTAGAAATCTGCGCCGAAAAAGCTTGCGAACCCCTCGAGCTTATCGAGCGCGTCCGCCTGCTCGAACGCCTCGGCGTAGAGCTCGAGCGCGTGCAACGCGGTGTAGCAGCCGGCGCAGCCGCAAGCATGTTCCTTCGCCCCCTTCGCATGGGGGGCGCTGTCGGTCCCGAGAAAAAACCGCGGATTGCCCGACGTCGCCGCAGCCACGAGGGCACAACGGTGGGTTTCGCGCTTGAGCACAGGCAGGCAGTAATAATGCGGCCGGATGCCACCTTGAAAAATGGCGTTGCGGTTGTAAAGCAGGTGGTGAGCCGTGATCGTAGCGCCAAGCTGGCCGTCGGCCGCACCGTCGTCGCGCACGTAATCGGCGGCATCCTGGGTCGTGATGTGTTCGAACACCACTTTGAGCGCGGGAAAATCGCGCCGCAGCGGGATCATGACGCGATCGATGAACACCTTTTCCCGATCGAACAGGTCGATCGACGGATCGGTCACCTCGCCGTGCACGAGCAGCGGCATGCCGAGTTCCTGCATCGCTTCGAGCGTTTTTGCGCACTTGCCCAGATCGGTCACGCCGGCGTCCGAATTGGTCGTCGCGCCTGCGGGATAAAGCTTCACGCCGTGCACGAAACCGCTTTCCCTGGCCCGCCGGATTTCGTCTGCTGGCGTGTTGTCGGTCAGATACAGCGTCATCAGCGGCTCGAAGGCGGCGCCTTCGGGCAGCGCACCCAGGATGCGCTCGCGATAACCGCGCGCGGCCTCGGTCGTCGTCACCGGGGGCTTCAGGTTCGGCATGACGATGGCCCGGCCGAACTGGCGCGCGGTATGCGGCAGCACCGCGGCAAGCATCGCGCCGTCACGCAGATGCAGATGCCAGTCGTCGGGGCGGGCAAAGGTCAACGAGTCGGGCAAGGAATTCGAAGAGACAGTCATGGCAGCGGCAGAACGGAAAACAGGAGAAAAGCGGCGCCCCTCGAGGGGCGGCCAAGAGCACCAACGGCATATTGACGCCCGCACGAACGTGGGAAAACCGCAACGCCGGGCCGCGCCAGGCCACTGATTTAGCTTTTTTCGGTCAGCGGCTCGGTATATGCTTCAAACAATATATTGTAGCGGGTCCGTCAAACGGCTCGCCCGTACCGCACGCCCTCGTACCATGTGCCAACTTCTCGGAATGAACTGCGCCGCGCCGACGGACGTCACGTTCTCCTTCACCGGCTTCGCGGCGCGTGGCGGCGTCACCGACCATCATGCCGACGGCTGGGGCATCGCGTTTTTCGAGGACAAGGCCTGCCGGCTTTTCATCGATCATCAATCGTCGGCCACTTCGCCGATCGCGGAGATGGTCAAGCGATATCCGATCAAATCGAAAAACACGATCGCCCATATCCGCAAAGCCACGCAAGGGCACATCCTGCTCGAAAACTGTCACCCTTTCATGCGTGAACTCTGGGGGCGGCATTGGATATTCGCGCACAACGGCGATCTTGCGGGCTATCGGCCGACGCTGACAGGTGTCTATCAGCCGGTAGGTACGACCGATAGCGAACTCGCCTTTTGCGCGATCATGCAGGGCCTGCGTCAGGCATTTCCATGCGCGCAGCCACCGTTGCACGATCTGTTCGCGGCGCTCACCGCGCTCACCCGCGAAGTCACGAATTACGGCGTGTTCAATTTCCTGATGTCGAACGGGCAGGCGCTGTTCGCTCACTGCTCGACGCACCTGCATTACCTCGTGCGCCGGTGGCCGTTCTCGACGGCGCATCTCATCGACGCCGATATGTCGATCGACTTCGCGCAATACACGACGCCGGAAGACCGCGTCGCGGTGATCGCGACTCAGCCGCTGACGGACAACGAGATTTGGACGGCGTTCGAGCCGGGCGACCTGCTGATGTTCCAGGATGGCGATGTAGCCGCGCGGGCCCATATCCCCGTGCCGCCGTCAGTGCTCGAAAAAGCACGCAACCCCGCGTGCGATCCCACTGCTTCGAGTACGCGCATCGCTGCCGCGGGCGGCGATCTGGCCGCCGAAGCGGACGACATCGCCGCGTACGAGTCGTAACGGCTGCCGCCGTTGCCGCGGTAGATCGCCGCGGCAACGGCTAGCGGTCAATGCAGAATCTTCGCGAGAAAGTCTTTCGCGCGATCCGATTTCGGATTCGCGAAGAAATCCTCCTTGCGATCGTCCTCGACTATCGCGCCCCGATCCATGAAGATCACGCGGTGCGCGACTTTCTTCGCAAATCCCATTTCGTGCGTCACGCACATCATGGTCATGCCTTCGCGCGCGAGCTCGACCATCACGTCGAGCACCTCGTTGATCATTTCGGGGTCAAGCGCCGAAGTCGGCTCGTCGAACAGCATGGCGACGGGATCCATCGACAACGCTCGCGCGATCGCCACACGCTGCTGCTGACCGCCCGAGAGCTGGCCAGGATACTTGTCGGCGTGTGCCTGCAGGCCGACGCGATCGAGCAGCTTCAGGCCCTTCACCCTGGCCTCGTCCTTCGAGCGGCCGAGCACCTTCATTTGCGCAAGCGTCAGATTCTCGGTGATCGACAGATGCGGGAAGAGCTCGAAGTGCTGAAACACCATGCCGACCTTGGCGCGGAGCTTCGAGAGGTTCGTGCCCTTGTCGTTCAGCGACTGCCCGTTGACGACGATATCGCCTTGCTGAAACGGCTCGAGGCCATTGACCGTCTTGATGAGCGTCGATTTTCCCGAGCCCGACGGCCCGCACACGACGACAACCTCGCCTTTTTTCACTTCGGTCGTGCAATCGGTGAGCACCTGGAATTGCCCGTACCACTTCGAAACGTTCTTGATCGAAATCATCTTGCGACCTTTTTACGGAGTACTTTGACCAGGCTCGACGCCAGCGTACAAATTACGAAATAAACCGCGCCCGCGAACAGTACCATCTCGACCATCGTGCCGTCGCGATCGCCGATGTTGGTAGCCGTGCGGAAAAAGTCCGCGAGGCTGATCACATACACGAGCGACGTGTCCTGAAAGAGCACGATCGCCTGCGTGAGCAGCAGCGGCACCATCGCGCGAAACGCCTGCGGCAGGATGATGTAGCGCATCGACTGCCCGTAAGTCATGCCGAGCGCGAACGATGCGTTGACCTGCCCGCGCGAGACCGACTGAATCCCGGCACGGATGATTTCCGAGTAGTAGGCGGCCTCGAACAGGGAGAACGCCACCATGGCCGAGGCGAGCCGAATGTCGATGTTGGCCGACAGCCCGAGCACGCTTTGGAGGAACTGCGGCACGATCAGGAAGAACCACAGCAGCACCATGACGAGCGGAATCGAACGGAATACCGTCACGTAGCCCTTCGCGAACCAGCCGAGCGGGGCGACGCCCGACAGGCGCATCAGCGCGAGCACGGTGCCCCACACGATGCCGACGACAATCGCAAGCACCGTGATCTCGAGCGTGACGATGGCTCCGCTCCACAGCGTCGGCAACGCCCCCGCTATGCTGCTCCAATCGAATTGATGCATCACTTGCCTCCGATATAGCCGGGCAGGCGGCTCTTATGTTCGATGAAGCGCATGATGCCCATGACGACCAGGTTGATGACGACATAAGCGAGCGTGACCGCGATGAACGACTCGTAGGTCTGTGCCGTATAGTCGACGAGTTGCCGGGCTTGCGCCGAGAGATCGAGCAGGCCGATCGTCGAGGCCACGGCCGAGTTCTTGAAGACGTTCAGGAACTCGGAAGTCAACGGCGGCACGATGATCCGGTAGGCCACCGGCAACAGCACGTAACGGTACGTCTGCCATTGCGTGAGCCCGAGCGCGAGACCCGCGGCACGCTGCCCGCGCGGCAACGCCTCGATGCCGGATCGAACCTGCTCGCACACGCGCGCGGAGGTGAACAAGCCGAGACAGATGATGGACGACGAAAAGAATTGCGCGCTGGGCGGCAACTGTTTGAACCACGTGCCGATCGAAACGGGCAACAACTCGGGAACGACGAGATACCAGATAAAAAACTGGACGATGAGCGGGACGTTACGGAAGACCGCGACATAGCCGGTCGCGAATCCCGATAGCGGACGGTTAGGCACCGTGCGCAACACACCGACGATCGAACCGACGATGAGGGCGATCACCCAGGCGGACAGCGACACGGTCACCGTCACGCGCATGCCGGAAAGCAGCCACCCGAGATAGGTCGTCGGCTCGCCGGTCGACACGGGCTGAAGCAAAACGCCCCAGTTCCAGTGATAGGACATGATGAGACTCCAACGAAAAGAACGGAAGGAGCGAGGCCCCTTCCGTTCGATTCAACTTCCAACCGATGCGGATGTGCCGATCAATCGATCGCTTTGTCGTTCGGGTTCTTGAACAGCGCCTTCATGTCCTCGCTTTCCGGGAAGTTCAGATTGAGCCCCTTCGGCGGAATCGGCGATTCGAACCACTTCTTGTAGCTCTTGTCCGCCTCGCCCGATGTTTCGAACTTGGCGATCGCATCGTCGACGACTTTCTTGAATGCCGGATCGTCCTTGCGCATCATGCAGCCATACGCTTCACGCGACTGCGGCGTGCCGACGATCACCCACTCGCCCGGATTGTGCGCTTTGGCGCGCTCGCCCGCGAGCAGCGCGTCGTCCATCATGAACGCGACGGCACGGCCCGATTCCAGCGTATGGAACGAATCGCCATGATCCTTCGCGCTGATGATGTTCATACCCATGTTCTTGTCCTGATTCATCTTGCGCAGCAGACGCTCGGACGTCGTACCAGCCGTCGTCACGACGGTTTTGCCCTTCAGATCGTCGAAATCCTTGATGCCCGAATCCTTTTTCGTCATGAGCCGCGTGCCGATCACGAAGAACGTATCCGAGAAAGCGGCTTGCTGCTGACGCTCCTTGTTGTTCGTCGTCGAGCCGCATTCGATATCGACGGTGCCGTTCTGCACGAGCGGAATACGGTTTTGCGAGGTGACCGGGATATTCTTCACCTGCAGGTTCGGCATGTTGAGCTTCTTTTTGACCGCATCGACGACCGCCATCTGAACGTCGCGCGCGTAGCCTACGACGTCTTGCTTCTCGTCGTAGTAGGAAAACGGAATCGACGATTCGCGGTGGCCGAGCGCGATGACGCCCGTGTCCTTGATTTTTTTCAGCGTGCCCGAGTCTTGCGCGAACGCGCTGCCTGCGACGAGGGTGCATACGGCGGCAAACAATACAGCTGTCTTCTTGATCTTCATTGTGGCGATCTCCTTTGGCCAGAACCGGCGCCAGTGTATCAAGTTACCTTTTTGAAAGCATCGGATTTGCGCAAATGCCTTTTCGCACGGCGAGTCTCGTGCCCGCTTGGACGAGGAAACGGGCGACACCGATCGATGTCGCCCGCGTCGAGGTGCCGGCAGCGCCGCCTCGTGCGCGGCATGCCGGACAACAGGGGAAAAGCTTCCCGGGATAACCGGTATCAGGGGTAAAGCCCGCGCATTTCACGCGCCATCAGGATGCGCTTGCACGCCACGATGAACGCCGCGGTGCGCATCGAAACCTTGTTTTCGCTCGCCACCTGCCAGACGGCGTTGAACGCTTCGCGCATGACGCGCTCGAGGCGCTGGTTGATCTCGTCTTCGGTCCAGAAAAAGCTCGAGAAATCCTGCACCCATTCGAAGTACGACACGGTCACGCCGCCCGCGTTGGCCACGACGTCGGGGATGACCAGCACGCCCTTGTCGTGGAGGATGTCGTCCGCCGCGGTCGTCGTCGGACCGTTCGCACCTTCGACGACGATCTTCGTCTTGATCCTGGCCGCGTTTTTCTCGGTGATCTGGTTTTCGAGCGCGGCAGGGATCAGGATGTCGGTCTCGATCGTCCAGAATTCGTCGCTGCTGACCGGGTCCGCACCCGTGAAGCCGCCGACGCCGCCGGTTTTCGCAACATGCTCGAGCAGCGCGACGGTATCGATACCGCTCGCCCGATGCAGCGCGCCAGTGTGATCCTGCACCGAAATCACCTTGGCGCCGGCTTCCTGGAACAGGCGCGCCGCGATGCCGCCCACGTTGCCGAAGCCCTGCACGGCCACGCGCGCGCCTTCGATGCTCAAGCCCACCCGGCGCGCGGCTTCCGTACCCACCACGAACACGCCGCGCCCGGTCGCTTCGCGGCGGCCCAGAGAGCCGCCCAGCGTGATCGGTTTGCCCGTCACGACGCCCGTGGCCGTTTGGCCCTGGTTCATCGAGTACGTGTCCATCATCCACGCCATGATCTGCTCGTTCGTATTGACGTCCGGCGCGGGGATGTCCGTATTCGGCCCGATGATGATGCCGATCTCGCTCGTGTAGCGACGCGTGACCCGCTCGAGTTCGCCGCGCGAAAGCTTGCGCGGATCGACGCGGATGCCGCCTTTCGCGCCGCCGTAGGGAACGTTCACGGCTGCGTTCTTCACCGACATCCAGGCGGAGAGCGCCATGACTTCCGAGAGCGTCACATCCTGGTGATAGCGCACGCCGCCCTTGCCCGGGCCGCGCGAGACATTGTGTTGAACGCGATAGCCTTCGAAATGCGCGACGGTGCCGTTGTCGAGCTCGATCGGCACATCGACGATCAAGATGCGCTTGGGGCGCTTGAGGGTTTCGATCCAGCGGGAAAGCGAGCCGAGATACGGCGCGACGCGGTCGACCTGACGCAGGTAATTGCCCCAGGGACCCAGATCGTCAGCATGCAGATACGAAGGGATGGATTGCGTAAGTGCGTCTGACGGCAGTGGCGATGACATGAAGACTCCAACGGTCACGGAATGAGCGCCATTGTCGGAAAACCGCTTTTTGAAATCCAATGCCGTATGGTCATTGCGTTATGTGTTTTTTGCATAACGTGGCGATGGCCGTTGTCAATCTCCGGTCTGAACATGAAGGCCACACGCTGCGGCGCAGAGGTCGCTTCTTCGCACAGCGCGAATTGCCGCGAAGGTGGCAATGTTACAAGTGACGGCAGTCAACGCTGTCTGGAGAAATCATGACGAACTCGGTGGGCGGCCCGATCGACCCTCGATCCGATCCACGCCTCAACGCGCCGCAAGCGCCTCAGCAGCCCCCGCAGCACGGCCCCGGCGTGGCGCCACCTCCGCCGGCGCAGCCTCCTGCCAATCAACCGCTGATCGATGCGCTGCGCGACAGGACACAGCGAGGGGTGGACGCCGTGTTCGGCAAGCTTGGCGCGCAGCAAGGCAGCAATGTACCTCCCAGGCCGCCCTTGCCGCCTCAGGCTCCGTACTATGGTGGGCCGCCCGCTGGGGCACCGCAAGCCCCCGTCTACGGCGCACCTCCCGTCCCGCCGGGCGCCCCCCCTCAAGCCCCCTACTACGGTGCCCCACCGGCGCCGCAGCGCCCGCGACCTCCAGTTGGACAGGGCAGGCTTGCGCAGTTGCTGCAGTCGCCGCAAAGCCTCGTGGAAAAAGGCGGCAACGTTCGTGCGGTTGCGCAGACCAAGGGTGTTTCCGATCCGATGACGATCTCGTGGCTCGAAGCGATTTCCGTCCAGGGGCCGGCCGGCCGAAGGGCGTTCGAAACGGGCAACTTCATGGCTGCCGCGCAAGAGTTCGGCATTTTCGAAACCAACAATGTCGTGGCGTTGAAGTGGTGTGCCGTCCAAGGCTGCATCGCTCGCGGGGAGAAGGTGGCCAGCGCCGCCCAACGTTACGGGATCACCGATGATGCGTCGCTCACAGCGCTGCAGCAATACGCGCTGGAGAGCCTTGCCCGCCGCGATGTCATCCAGTCGCCCCAGGCCCATTACGAAGCCGTTGCCGAGCGCTATGGCCTCAGCGACGCAAACCGAGAGATGCTGCGGGGCTATGCTGCGATGGCAGCCGTCGAACGTCATCACCCGCTGCATCAGGCACAGATGCTCGATCAAGTGGCAAGACAATACGGCTTCGATGTCCCTGAACTGAAGTGGGAGCTGGCGAAGGTTGCCGCGCTGCAAAGGGGTGAGCCCGTAGGCGAGCTCGCCAATCGGCTGGTTCTGGACCGCGGTCAGCAGTTCGAATTGGAGAGGCGGGTAATCCAAGCCAGCGCGGGTCCGGCAGTAGCGCGCGGTGAAAATGTGCTCGTAGTGGCCAGCCGGCACGGCATTACAGTCACCGTTACATCCTTGCTCGAAGATGCCGCCATTGAAGGCGCGGCCGGCCATGCCTTACGGGGCGCGGGCGCGTTAGCCGGAGACGTTCAGGCAATCGCGAACCACTATGGAATCTCGCCTGCGAGGGCCTCGCTCGTCGCGGCGAGAGCAGCGGTAGCCCACGGATACAACGTGAACGTCATGGCACAGCGATACGGGATTACAGACCCCTACGCCGTCCAGGAGCTCGGGCAGATTTGCACCGACGGCCCGGCGGCAATGGCAGTCCGGCAACCCAATGCGACAGTAGAAGGTGTCGCCCAGTACTTCGGACTCACGAATCCCGATCATGTCGAGCGACTGACTGAAATCAAAGCCTCGTTGAACGGCTGAGCGAGCCGCACGGCAACCGCTACGGGCAGTCGATCAGTCGATGCGGGGCGCCTCGACCGGACCGCCTCGCAGCTCGTTCGCCACCACCTCCCAAAGTTGGCGCACGAGCGCATGGCGCGGATCTTCGCCGGCAACGGCAAGCTTGTCACGGTAAAGGCGGATCTCCATCGTCAGGGTGAAACGATCCGCCGCCACGCCGCGCGCCGGGCGATCGAGCCGCACCAGCGCGCCCGCCGCCACGGCGTCCTCCACTGCGCTATGCGGCAGGAACGCGACGCCGTGTCCGGCGATGGCCATGGCCTTCAGCGCTTCGGCCATGTCCGTCTCATAGATGCGGTCCAGATAAAGCCGCTCCGGTGCCTTGGCGACAATCACCTCTGTCATCCGCCCCAGATACGCGTTCTGCGTATAGGACAGGTAAGGCACCGGCGTCTCGGGTGTGCCCGGCAACTGGTACCGGGGACGGCCCGCGCGCACCGGCGCCGAGAACGGACTGATCGGTTCGAAGCCGAGCGTCAGCATGTCGTACCGGCCCGGATCGAGCGCGACAGGATGGCTCGGATGGTGATAGCCCATGACGAGATCGCACCCGCCTTCGACGAGCGACAGCACAGCATCATGCACGTTCAGCGCCCGCAGCCGCGTATGCACCGGCCCCATGCGGGCCTCGATACGCTGCAGCCAATGCGGGAAATAGGTGAGCGACAGCGTGTGCGGCACGGCGAATTCGATCGTCGCCGCCGGAGCGCCTATATGCCCGCGCAGCACGATTCTCGCTTCGTGCATCTGCGAAAGCATTGCGAGCGCCTGCTCGTAGAACACCTCACCGGCCTGCGTGAGTCGCGTCGGATAAACCGAGCGGTCGATGAGCTCAGTGCCGAGCCACGCCTCGAGCGCCTGGATGCGCCGCGAAAACGCCGGCTGCGTCACATGCCGCAGCTCGGCCGAGCGGCTGAAGCTGCGCGTCTCCGCCAACGAGACGAAATCCTCGAGCCATTTCAGTTCCATACGAGCATCGGGCAAACACCGCCGCGGCGGCAACGCCTCGCATTGTACTGTCGCCGGTATCCGCTCCGTCGCGCCCCCGCCGAGGGCAGCTGCCGGTTTATGTAGAAGATTGGCGCGGCGCACCATCGGGGCGCGCACCACGCACGGGTGCAGTGCCGATTGCGCACGGCAGGTGCGCATGGCCGGGCCGCGCACCAATGCAGCCGGGGTGCGCCCGCTGCGCCTGGGGCCGGCCGTGCGTTCCCACCGAGCCAACCCTCACGCGCCTCGCGCGGCCGTGCCTCCGGTGAGGCAGCGACATGGCACGGCCCTTGCGTAATCACGCCGTCGCGCTGCACTGCAAAATAACAAGGCGCATCTTTCTCCGATCACCCGCGAGGCTGTCATGAAGAATCTGCAACACGCGCTACAGAGCGGCAACTGGCGATCGCTGCTTGCCTGTTTCCTGTATTTCGATACCGGCTTTACCGTATGGGTCCTTTACGGCCCGCTCGCCCCGTTCATCGGCAAGGACATAGCGATGACGGCCGCGCAGCAAGGCTTTCTCGTCGCCGTCCCGGTACTGGCCGCCGCGATTTTGCGCGTGACGCTCGGCAACCTCTATCAATCGACCAATGGACGGCGCATTGCGCTCGTCGGCGTGCTGCTGTCCGCGCTACCGACGATCGTGCTGCCGCTTTGGCCCGCAGCGCCCAGCTACACACTCCTGCTCGTACTCGGCGTGTTTCTCGGCATGGGCGGGGCGAGCTTCGCCGTCGCGCTTCCGATGGCCGGCAGCAGCTATCCCCCGAAAGTCCAGGGCCTCGTGCTCGGCCTGGCCGCCGCCGGCAACATCGGCGCGGTGCTCGACGGGTTCCTGTTCCCGCGCGTCGCGGCTGTGCTCGGCTGGCAAATGGCCACCGCGGCGGCGCTGCCGCTGCTTGCGATCGCGGGCCTCGCGGTCTTCGCATGGGCGGAAGACCGCGGCGAAAAGACCGGCAGTACGCTGCGCGCAACGGGCAGCTTCATCGCCACGCTCGCCGGCCTCATCGTGCTCGTGCTCGCGGTGAAAGCAGGTGTGTTCGGCACGGGCAAGACCGGCCTGCTGCTCCTGCCGGTGCTCGGCGCGATCGGCGCGATCGCGCTGTTGCCGGCGCGCTACCGGAGCGTGCTGGCGGAACGCGACACGTGGGTCATCATGCTGGTCTACAGCATCACGTTCGGCGGCTTCGTCGGCATGTCGTCGTATGTGACGCTGCTGCTCACGAACCTTTATCAAATGCCCAAACTCGAAGCCGGCCTGTTCATGTCGCTGCTTGCGTTTCTCGGCGCGATGGTACGCCCGCTCGGCGGCTACCTGGCCGATCGCGTGACCGGCGTGCGCGCCCTCGTCGTCCTGCTCGCCGTCATCTCCGCCGCCGATCTGCTGTTCGCGGCATGGATGCCGCCGTTGAGCGGCGGCATCGCGATCCTCGTGTGCCTGTATCTCGCCTTCGGACTGGGCAACGGCTCGACGTTCCAGCTCGTGCCGCATCGCTGGAAGGGCAAGACAGGCCTCTTGTCGGGTGTCGTGGGCGCCGCGGGCGGCATCGGCGGTTTCTATCTGCCGGTTGTCATGGGCATCGCCAAGGAAAGCACCGGCAGCTACCAGATGGGCTTCGCCACCTTCGGCGCGCTCGCCGCCTGCGCCTGCCTGGCCGTCCTCGCGCTGCGCGCACAGTGGCTCGTCTGGGCGGCGCCGGGCGCACCGGTCGCGGCCCCCGCGGCAACGGCCAGCATCGGTCGCACCGCCACAGCGGGCGACTGAGTCCGGTTCGCGCACTACGCGCGCGTCATTCTTTGCAAGGCATGCGGCAACGCATGCCTTTTTCTTTGGCGACGCGGCAACCGGTAGCCGGAGACACAAGCGGCGGGTCCCGCTCGGCGGCGACGTCCCCGCTCGATGGTAAAATGCGCGATTCCCTTGCCGCTTACGAACGGGCGCTTGCTGCGCTCCGTCGCCCCATCATGTCCGATACCCGCGCCGATACCCTTTTTGCCCTCACCGCACTCTCACCGCTCGACGGCCGCTACGCCGCCAAGACCGAAGCCCTGCGCGATTGGCTGTCCGAAGCCGCTTTCATGCGCCACCGCGTCACCGTCGAAGTGCATTGGCTCATCGCGCTCTCGCACGCGGGCTTCGCCGAAGTGCCGCGCTTTTCGGGCGAATCGGAGCGGTTCCTGCTGCAGCTCGTCGAACGCTTTTCGGCCCACGATGCCGCGCGGATCAAAGAGATCGAGCGCGTGACGAACCACGATGTGAAGGCGGTCGAGTACTGGCTCAAGGAATCGGTCAAAGGCCAGTCCGAGCTCGAGCGCGCAAGCGAATTCATTCATTTCGCCTGCACGTCGGAGGACATCAACAATACCTCCCACGGGCTCATGCTCGCCGGCGCACGCGAGCACGTGATCCTGCCCGCGCTGCGTTCGGTCGAAAGCCGGCTCGTCGCGCTGGCACGCGCGCATGCCGAGCAACCGATGCTCTCGCGCACGCACGGCCAGCCCGCGAGCCCGACGACGCTCGGCAAGGAAATCGCCAACGTGGCGGCGCGTCTGGCCCGCGCGATCGAGCGGATCGCCGAGGTGCGGATTCTCGGCAAGATGAATGGCGCGGTGGGCAATTACAACGCGCATTTGTCGGCGTATCCCGAGTTCGACTGGGAAGCGTTCTCGCGCGAGGTGGTCGAAAAGCGGTTGAAGCTGACGTTCAATCCCTACACCATCCAGATCGAACCGCACGATTACATGGCGGAACTCTTCGACGCCGTCGCGCGCGCCAATACGATCCTGCTCGACCTCGATCGCGATGTCTGGGGCTATATCTCGCTCGGCTACTTCAAGCAGAAAACGAAAGCCGGTGAAATCGGCTCGTCGACGATGCCGCACAAGGTCAATCCGATCGACTTCGAAAACTCCGAAGGCAACCTCGGATTCGCCAATGCGACGCTGCGCCACCTCGCCGACAAGCTGCCCGTGTCGCGCTGGCAGCGCGATTTGACCGATTCGACGGTGCTGCGCAACATGGGCGTCGCGCTCGGCTATTCGCTGCTCGCCTATGACGCGCTGATTCGCGGTCTCGATAAACTCGAAGTGAATCCGCAGCGCCTGAACGAGGATCTCGACAACTGCTGGGAAGTGCTCGCCGAGCCCGTGCAAACGGTGATGCGCCGGTACGGCATCGAAAACCCGTACGAGCAATTGAAGGAGTTGACACGCGGCAAGGGCATCACGCGCGAGGCGTTGCAGCAGTTCATCGCTCAACTCGCGATTCCCGACGATGCGAAGGCACGCCTCGCGGCAATGACCCCGGCATCGTACACGGGCAAGGCCGTGGAACTGGCGAAACGGATCGCCTGACCAGGATTCTCCCGTTGCCCGCGTTGCCGCTCCAGGCCCCGACCGCGTGGCGCTCGCGGCGACGCCTCCCGTAGCGGCCCTGGTTTAAGACGCGCCGATCGTCTTCAACCGCGCGAGCACCTCGTCGACGATCGCCTCGGGTGCCGGTTCGATGCTGACCGTGATCGCCTCATCCTCGCCCGGCTCTTCGAGCGTATCGAGCTGGCTCTGCAACAGCGCCGGATCGAAGAAATGCCCGGAACGCGCGCCGAGCCGCTCGTGCAGCACGGCGAACGACCCCTTCAGATAGACGAAATGCACGCGGCCGTCCGGCGGTACGCCGCCGCGCAGCACGTCGCGGTACTCGCGCTTGAGCGAAGAGCAGCCGAACACGGCCGTCTCACCCGCGTTCTCTTCCTCGAGGATCGCCTCGCGTATCGAAGCCAGCCACGGCCAACGGTCGTCGTCGGTCAACGGAATGCCGTGCGCCATCTTGTCCTTGTTCGCCGCGCTGTGAAACGTATCGCCGTCGATGAAACCACAGCCGAGCCGCTCGGCCAGCTGCTCGCCGATGAGCGTCTTGCCAGCGCCCGATACTCCCATCACGATCAAAATCATTGCGCCTCCCGCTGCGGCACCCGTGGGCCCCAAAGGGGGCCGGCAAGTGCGTCAAAGAACCGCGCTCAACGCGAAGGTGAGCGCCAGGCCGAGCAGCGAGATGATCGTCTCGCACAAAGACCAGGTCTTGAAGGTCTGCCCGACCGTCATGCCGAAATACTCTTTGATCAGCCAGAAGCCTCCATCGTTCACATGCGAGAAAATGAGCGAGCCCGAGCCCGTCGCCAGCACGAGCAGTTCGGGACGCACGTGCATCACACCGGCAGCGGCCACCGGTGCGACGATGCCGCATGCGGTCGTCATCGCCACGGTGGCCGAGCCCGTTGCGAGGCGGATCAGTGCCGCGGCGAACCAGCCGAACAACAGCGGCGAGAGATGCGCCTGCGTGGCGAGCGCGACGATCTGCTGCGAAATGCCGCTATCGCGCAAGACGCCGCCAAAACCGCCGCCCGCACCGACGATCAACGTAATGCCGGCGATCGGTGCGAGACAATCGCCGCAAAATTTTTGGATCTGCGCGCGCGTAAAACCGCGCAGCGCGCCGAACGTCCAGAAGCTGACGAGCACCGCGATGAGCAGCGCCACGTCCGCGTTGCCGACGAAGCGCAGCAAGTCGTTCGGCAGTGTCTTCGGCGCGAAGGCGAGATCGGCCCAACTCCCCACCAGCATCAGCAAGACCGGCAGCAAAATCGTGAAAAGTGTAATTCCGAAGCTCGGTAAAGCGCGCCGCGTCGCACCCGTGCCGGCCGCCCCAACCTCGTCGGATTCGACGAATTGGGCGGCGAGCGGATTCGTATCGGGCAGTTTGACGTGGCGATAAATGAGTAGCGCAAAAATCGGACCGGCCACGAGCGCGGTCGGCACGCCGACGATGAGCCCATAGGCCACGGTCTTGCCGATGTCCGCGCCGTACGCCTGCACCGCCAGCAGTGCCGCCGGGTGCGGCGGGATGAGTCCGTGCACGACGGATAACCCCGCCACCATCGGCAAGCCGATCAGCAGCAGCGATTTACCGGTCCGCCGCGCGACGTTGAATGCGATTGGAATCAGCAGCACGAAGCCGACTTCGAAGAAGACCGGCAAACCGACGATGATGGCGACGAACAGCATCGCCCAGTGGATGTGCTTTTCGCCGAACCAGCGAATGAGCGTGGTGGCGATCTGCTCGGCCCCGCCGGACTCCGCCATCATCTTGCCGAGCATCGTGCCCAAACCCACGACGATCGCGATGTGGCCGAGCGTGCCGCCGTTGCCCGCCTCGAACGATTTGACGATCTTGTCCATCGGCATGCCCGCCGCCATGCCAAGAGCAAGCGAGACGAGGATCAGAACGATGAACGGGTAGAGCTTGAAGCGGGTGATCAGAATGATGAGAACTGCAATCGCGATCACCGCGTAAAGGAGCAACAGGCCGCCGTGGACCGATCCCATGAAACCCTCCTTGGCTTGTCATGCAATGAAGGTAAGTGACCGGGCGCGATGCGCCGCGCCGTCGCTGCATTGTAGGCGGACAGACGGCGCGGCGATAGAACGGCTCAGAAAGCGCGGCTTCCCGCGCTGCGTCAATGCTGATGCGCGGCCAGCTCCGAGGCGCCGCGCGCGAGGCGCGTGACTTCGTCCCAGTTGCCGGCGGCCAGCGCCGCCTTCGGCGTCAACCAGGAACCGCCGACGCAGACGACGTTCGGCAATGCGAGGAAATTCGGCGCCGTCTCGGCGGTGATGCCGCCGGTCGGGCAGAACTTGAGCGCGGGGAACGGACCATGGAACGCTTGCAGCATCGCCACGCCACCCGCTTGCTGTGCGGGGAAGAACTTCACGATCTCATAGCCGAGTTCGAGCGCGAGCAGGATGTCGGTGGGCGTCATGACACCGGGCAGGAGCGGCAACCCGGCATCCTGAGCAGCCTTATGCATGTCCTTCGTAAGCCCCGGGGACACGCCGAATTGCGCCCCCGCTTTCTTGGCCAGCGCGCACTGCCCGGGCTCGGTAATGGTACCGACGCCGACGACGATATCGGGCGCAAGCTGGCTAGCCCGCTCGATCGCCTGCAGCCCGGCCGGCGTACGCAACGTGATTTCGAGCACTTTGACGCCGCCCGCATGGAGCGCGCGCGACACGTGCTCGCCCTGCTCGGCGGACTCGAACGCCAGCACCGGAATGACCGGGCCGAGCCGGACGATGTCTTCGATCTTTTTCATCTGCACTCCTTATCGCTCGATGGCATGAATGTGTCGTTCGGCCTGCTCTCCGACGAGGGAGCCGAACACGGAGGCGCCCATTTCCGCCGGCAACGCGGCCGCGCGAAAGACGCCGAATAATTCGCGGCCGAAGCCGACTTCGTTTTCGGCCTGATGCCTCGGTGCATCGACGGCGCGCGCGGCCCATTCGGCCTCGTCGACTTCGACATCGAGCACGCCACGCTCGGCATCGATCGTGACGATGTCGCCGGTGCGAACCTTGCCGAGCGGCCCGGCCAGCAGCGCTTCGGGCGAGACGTGGATGACGGCGGGCACCTTGCCCGATGCGCCCGACATCCGGCCGTCGGTCACCAATGCGACGTGAAAGCCTTGATCCTGCAGTACGCCGAGCAATGGCGTGAGGCGATGAAGCTCCGGCATGCCGTTCGCCCGCGCGCCTTGGAAACGGACGACAGCGACGAAGTCGCGCTTGAGCTCACCATTGTCGAACGCTTCTTGCACCGCCTCCTGCGATTCGAAGACGATCGCCGGTGCGCGCACGCTCCGATGCTCGCTCGCCACGGCGGAAATCTTGATGACGCCACGGCCCAGTTTGCCCTGCATGAGGCGCAGCCCGCCGTCGGGCTGGAACGGCTCGCCGATCGGCCGCAGTACGCTGGCATCGCCGGTGGTCTCGGCACCGGGTACCCAGGCGAGTTCGCCATCGACGAGACGCGGCTCCTGCGTGTAATGCGCGAGCCCCTTGCCCGCGACGGTGTGCACATCGTCGTGCAGCAAGCCGCCCTCGAGCAGATTGCGAACGAGGAATGCCATGCCGCCTGCCGCATGATAGTGATTCACGTCGGCCTTGCCGTTCGGATAGATCTTCGCGAGCAGCGGCACCGCTTGCGACAGGGTGTCGAAGTCGTCCCAGTCGATCACAATGCCCGCCGCGCGCGCGATGGCGACGAGGTGCAGTGTATGGTTCGTCGAGCCGCCCGTGGCGAGCAGTGCCACGATGCCGTTGACGATCGCCTTCTCGTCGATCACGTGGCCGATCGGCGTGTAATTGCCGCGCTCCACGGTGAGATCGAGCACGCGGCGTGCGGCGGCAGCCGTCAACGCGTCGCGCAACGGTGTGTGCGGATGCACGAACGCCGCGCCGGGCAAATGCAATCCCATCACTTCCATCAGCAATTGGTTACTGTTGGCTGTACCGAAGAACGTGCAGGTCCCGTGCCCGTGATAAGCGGCCGACTCGGCTTCGAGCAGCGCGTCGCGCCCGACCTGGCCCGTTGCGAACTGCTGACGGATCTTCGCTTTATCGTCATTCGACAAGCCACTCGTCATCGGCCCGGCCGGCACGAAGATCGTCGGCAGATGGCCGAACTGCAACGCGCCGATCAACAGGCCCGGCACGATCTTGTCGCAGATGCCGAGACACAGGGCCGCATCGAACATGTTGTGCGTCAGCGCGACCGCCGTCGACATCGCGATGACTTCGCGCGAAAAAAGCGACAGCTCCATGCCGGGATTGCCCTGCGTGATGCCGTCGCACATGGCCGGCACCCCACCCGCGAATTGCGCGACGCCGCCGTTCTCGCGCGCGGCGCGCTTGATGAGGTCCGGAAAATCCCTGTACGGCGCATGTGCCGACAGCATCTCGTTGTAAGACGAGACGATCCCGATGTTCGGCGCGCGTTGCGCCTTGATGGCGAGTTTGTCGTTGCCTTCGAGGCCGGCGAAACCATGCGCCAGATTGGCACAGGACAAGACACCGCGCGCGGGAAACCGGCCTTGCGCGGCGTCGATACGCGCGAGATAGGCCTCGCGCGTCGCCCGGCTCCGTTCGACGATGCGCCTGGTTACTTGAATCAGCGTGGAATGCGGCGAAACCATGGAGAAACGCTCCTTACCGGAAAGCGGCGCTCGCGGCGCCTTACATGTGAGGCGATGCGGCCGCGCGGGGCCGCCTGATGGGCTGAATCGTTTTGAGCGCAGCCAGTTTAGTAGAAAAACTACATGACTTCAATGCCTATCGCCGAGGAACAACCGCTATACAGCCATGAATTAAGCGCCCGCAGACATCGTCAGCTCGATCTTCGTGTAGATTTTCTACACACAAACCGCGATACTATTCGCCGACAACCGCTTGCCCGCCGCCCCTGCGCGGTCCGACTGCCATGCTCGCCCGAATTGAAGCAATGCGCATGCAACTGCGCCCCTCCGAACGCAAGTTGGCCGACTACGTGCTCGACACGCCGCGCGAGGTGCTCGATCTCGCGATGACCGAGCTCGCCAAGCGAGCCGGCGTGAGCCAGCCGACGATCGCGCGCTTTTGCCATGCGCTCGGCTGCGGCGGCTTTCGCGAGTTCAAGATCCGCCTCGCTCAAAGCATCGCGCAAAGCGTGCCTTCGGTCTACCGCGACGTCCGCCACGACGAGCCGGCGCCCGGCATCATCGCGAAGATATTCGATAGAACGATCGGCGCACTGATCGAAGTGCGCAACAGCCTGTCGGCCGCGAGCGTCGCGAAGGCGGTCGAGCTGCTCGGCCAGGCCTCGCGCATCGAGTTCTATGGGGCGGGCGGCTCAGGCATCGCCGCCCAGGACATCCAGCACAAGTTCTTCCGGCTCGGCATTCCGAGCGTGGCCTATGCGGATCCGCACACGTATTCGATGTCGGCCGCGTTGCTGAATAAAGGGGATGTGGTGGTGGCGATATCGAACACCGGGCGCACACGCGATATCGTCGATGCAGCGCAATCGGCGCTCGGCTGCGGCGCGAGCGTCGTTGCCATCACGCATAGTCACTCGCCGCTGGCGCGGCTCGCGACGGTGAGCTTATCGGCGAACGTCGCCGAGGAAACGGATATCTTTTCTCCGATGACTTCGCGCATGTCGCATCTTGCGATCGGCGACATTCTTGCCGTCGGTGTGGCGCTCACGCGCGGCGCGGAACTCGTCGACAAACTGGCGCAAGCGAAAGCGACGCTGACGCGCCGCCGCATCGAAATCGACGCCTGATGGACAGCCGTCAGAACGGTTTGACGACGACGAGCGCCACGGCCGCCAACAATCCCAGCACGGGCAGTTCGTTGAAGAAGCGATACCAGCGATGCGAGCGGCGATTCTCGCCGCGCTCGAACACGTGCAGCAAGCGGCCGCAATAGGCGTGGTAAAGAACGAGCAGCACGACCACGCCGAGCTTCGCGTGAATCCATCCTTGCCCCTGCCCGATACCCACGACGAGCCAAAGCCACAGACCGCACGCGAGTGCGGGTACGGCAATGAAAGTCATGAACCGATAGAGCTTGCGCGCCATTGTCAGCAACCGGCGCTGAGCGGCCGGCTCGGTTTCCATGGCCAGATTGACGAAAATCCGCGGCAGATAGAAAAGGCCGGCAAACCAGGATGCAACGAGGACGATATGAAACGTCTTGATCCAGAGCATGGTTATCGTTCTAGGGTTCGTTCTTACTGCCTTATTTCTCCATGACCGAGCACGACGTACTTCAACGATGTGAGCCCCTCGAGACCGACCGGCCCGCGTGCATGGAGTTTGT
Source organism: Trinickia sp. (assembly GCF_036503415.1). GTDB lineage: Bacteria > Pseudomonadota > Gammaproteobacteria > Burkholderiales > Burkholderiaceae > Trinickia. The sequence goes on from NZ_DASXWY010000069.1 coordinate 20,667, forward strand.
CGTTGGAGATGCCGATCTCCGCGCCGAGCCCGTACTCGAAACCGTCGGCAAACCGCGTCGAGGCGTTGACCATCACGCTCGCCGAATCGACCTCGCGCAAAAAGCGCATGGCGCGGTCGTGGTCCTCGGTCACGATGGCGTCGGTGTGGGCAGAGCCGTAGGTGTTGATGTGCTCGATGGCCGCATCGATTCCATCGACGACCTTGATTGCCAACACGGGTGCAAGATATTCGGTGCGCCAGTCGGCCTCGGTCGCATCGACGAGCTCGAACGCCGCGGCATCGCTCCCGCAGGCGGCTTCGAGCGCCGCGCGCGCGGCCGCATCGACGCGTAGCTCGACGCCTTTGTCACGATAAAGCCGCGCGAGCGGCGGCAGCAGGACCTGCGCGACGCCGCGTGCCACCAGCAGCGTCTCCATGGTGTTGCAGGTACCGTAGCGGTGCGTCTTCGCGTTGTCGCACACGGCGAGCGCCTTGGCGATATCGGCGCGATCGTCGACATAGACATGGCAAATGCCGTCCAGGTGCTTGATCATCGGCACGCGCGCTTCCTCGATCAGGCGCGCGATGAGGCTCTTGCCCCCGCGCGGCACGATCACATCGACGAACTCCGTCATCGTGACGAGCTTGCCGACGGCTGCGCGATCGGCCGTCTCGACGACCTGGACCGCATCGCGCGGCAAACCCGCTGCGGCGAGGCCTTCGCCGATCAACACTGCAAGCGCCGAGTTCGACGCGAGCGCCTCGGAGCCGCCGCGCAGAATCGTCGCGTTACCCGACTTCAGGCACAGCGCCGCCGCGTCGATCGTCACATTCGGCCGCGATTCGTAGATGATGCCGACGACGCCCAGCGGCACACGCATCCGGCCAACCTGGATGCCGCTCGGCCGGTACTTGAGACCATCGATTTCGCCGATGGGATCGGGCAGCGCGGCCACCTGGCGCAGCCCTTCGATCATCGTCGCGATCGCCTTGTCGGAAAGCGTCAGCCGATCGACGAACGCCGCATCGAGGCCCTTGTCCCGCGCGCGCGCGACGTCGCCCGCATTGGCGGCTTTCAGTGCCGGCACCTCGCGCTCGATGGCACAGGCAATCGCCTCCAGTGCATCGTTTTTCGCCGCGCTCGAGGCACGCGCCATCGCCCGCGATGCTTGGCGGGCGCGCCGGCCGACGCCGGTCATGTATTCGTCGATATTCATCTTGCTTCTCGTCGATCGTGCGCGCAGTGCGCGCCATGCGGATGCTTCAGGCTGATTAGGGATAGGGATGGCGATAGCGGCATGACAAGCCGCGATGCACCGATTGTAAGCGCAACCGGCCGCAGGCGCCGCGAGCGCGGGACCAGCACCGTCGCCGGCCGCTCACGCAGCCTTGCCCGGCGCGGGTGCGGTGCGCTTGCCCGGCGCGGCAACGAGCGCGGCAAGCTCGAAAAGGCCGTCCCACGGATCGGGCGGCAACGCATCGCGCCAGCGCCCGCCCGGCATGGCGCCCGTCAGGCCCTTCACCTGCCTGTCGAGTTGCGCGGCCAGCACCAGCCCCTGCTCCAGGACGCTTTCGGTCAACCTTCCGAGCGCCGGGCCGACCAGACGCTCGCGCGGCCCCCAGACGCGGTTTTCGCGCAACAGCGTCGCGAGCGGCTTGCCCGCCGTCGCGCCGCGCTTGATACGCAGCAGCGTGCGCACCTCTTCGCTGAGCGCCCAAAGCACGAGGACGGCCGCTTCGCCTTCGCCCTTCAGGCCGTCCAGCATTCGCGCGAGCCTGCCGACATCGCCCGCGAGCATCGCCTCGTTGAGCTTGAAGACGTCGTAACGCGCGACGTTGAGCACCGCGTCGTGCACCTGTTCGAATGTCAGCGTGCCGGCCGGATAAAGCAACCCGAGCTTCTGAATCTCTTGATGCGCGGCAAGCAGATTGCCCTCCACGCGCTCGGCGATGAACTGAAGTGCACGCCGCCCTTGCTCTCCGGGCGGCACGCGCTGGCCTTGCTGCGCGAGACGCTGGGCCACCCAGTTCGGCAATTGCGCGCGATCGACCGGGTCGATACGCAGCGCGACGCCGGCCTGCTCCAGGGCCGAAAACCACGCGGACTTTTGCGTCGCGGCATCGAGACGCGGCAACGTGACGAGCATCAGAACGTCGGGATTGCCGGCCGCGGCGAGCGTCTTCAACGCGTCGGCACCCTCCTTGCCGGGCTTGCCCGAGGGAATGCGCAACTCGACGAGTTGGCGATCGCCGAAGAGCGACATCGACTGGCTCGCCCCAATAAGCGAGCTCCAATCGAAGCTGCGCTCGACGGTGAACACGGACCGCTCGGTGAAACCCGCCGCGCGCGCCGCGGCACGGATGCGATCGCTCGCCTCCTGCACGAGCAGGTGCTCGTCGCCAAAGACGACGTAGAGCGGCGCGAGCCCCTTGGTCAGATGCGGTTCAAGCGCGTCGAGTCGTAGCTGCATGCGGTGTGCTCCGGACTTGGCAGCGCAGCCATCAAAGCGGCGGCGGCGGCAGCGGCGCGCGCGGCGCGACGGCCGGCGCCTGCTCGCTCGGCGCCGGATGCAGCGAGCGCACGGCACCGAGACGGCGCGTGAGCTGATCGACGGCATCGTTTTGCATATCCGCGAAAAGCAACTCCGACTCCTGCTGTTTCGCCGTCGTGTACCTAGGGCTGTACGTCATCGCGCGGTTCAGCGCGATGATGCTCGGTGGGATCAGTAGCGCACCATCCGCGCCGACGAGCGAGTAGGTCATCGAGTAGGTCAGCAGATACTCCTCGGCCACGCCCTGCGTATTGAGCGTCAACGTCGATTGCCCGCGGCTTTCCGAGATCGTCAGGATGGCATCCGCATTCGCCGGCGAGTGGACGATGACGGTGTCGCTGCCACCTTGCACCATGCGCGTGAGGCGCGCGGCGACGACAGGCGTCCCGCCCGAGACGGCGAGCCGTTTGAACGCGTAGTTCTGCTGCCCGCGCAGCTGAAAGCCGCACGCGCTCAGCATCGTCGTTGCCGCCAGAAAGGCGAGAAATGATCGGCGAATCACATTGGCTCCAAAAAGGGTCTGTTCGCAGGGGCACCGACGGCGTTCCGGTGCGCCCGAAGCACGAGTTGAACCGTCAGATCGTCAAACGACGACATTCACGAGCCGACCCGGCACCACGACGACCTTCTTCGCCGGCTTGCCTTCGCTGAAGCGTGCAAACATCTCGTGAGCGAGCGCGGCAGCCTCGATGGCTTCGCGCGGCGCGTCTTTGGCGATCGTCAGCGCACCGCGGACCTTGCCGTTGATCTGCAACACCAGTTCGATGTTCGCCTGCTCGAGCGCTTGCTCGTCGACCTTCGGCCACGGCGCATCGAGCAGCGGGCCGAATTCCGCGGTATAGCCGAGTTCGCCCCAAAGCACGTGCGTGATGTGCGGCACGACCGGATAGAGCGCGCGCAGCATCACACCGTAGCATTCGCGCAGCACCGGGGCACGCGCGCCCTTGGCCGCTTCGAGCGCGTTGAGCATCTTCATCGCAGCGGAAACGACGGTGTTGTACTGCAGCCGCTGGTAGTCGAAATCGGCCTGCTTCAGTACGCCATGGATCTCGCGCCGCAGCGCTTTCTCGGGCTCGCCGAGCGTCGCCGCATCGAACGTCTCGCGCGTGGCAAGGCTTTCGCGGTTCGCGTGGCCGAACGACCAGGCTCGACGCAAAAAGCGGCTCGCGCCTTCGACGCCGGAGCCCGACCACTCGAGCTGCTGCTCGGGCGGCGCCGCGAACATCGTGAACAGCCGCGCGGTATCGGCGCCATGCTGATCGATGAGCAATTGCGGATCGACGCCGTTGTTCTTCGATTTCGACATCTTCTCGACGCCGCCGAGACTGACCGGCTGGCCGTCGGTGTTGAGCGTCGCACCGATCGGACGGCCCTTGTCGTCGTGCGACACGGTGACGTCGGCCGGGTTGTACCAGGTCTTCTTGCCTGCGGCATCCTCGCGGTAGAAGGTCTCGTTGAGCACCATGCCCTGGGTGAGCAGATTCTTCGCGGGCTCGCCGAACTTGACCAGGCCCATGTCGCGCATGACCTTCGTCCAGAATCGCGAGTAAAGCAGATGCAGGATCGCATGCTCGATCCCGCCGATGTACTGGTCCATCGGCATCCAGTAATCGGTGCGCGCGTCGACCATCGTGGGCGCATCGGGGCACGGGTAGCGCGAGAAGTACCAGGCGGAATCGACGAACGTATCCATCGTGTCCGTCTCGCGCCGCGCATCGGCGCCGCACTTCGGACACTGGCACGCCAGGAACGCCGCCGACTTGGCGAGCGGATTGCCCGTGCCATCCGGCACGAGGTCCTCGGGCAGCACGACGGGCAGATCGCTTTCCGGCACCGGCACATCGCCGCAAGCCGGGCAATGAATGATGGGAATCGGTGTGCCCCAGTAGCGCTGGCGCGAAATACCCCAATCGCGCAGGCGCCAGGTCACCTGCTTGTCGCCGAGGCCGAGCGCCTTCAAATCCGCCGCGATCGCATCGACAGCCGCTTCATGCGAAAGGCCGTCGTACTTGCCGCTGTCGATGCAGCTCACGCCATCCTTGTCGCCGTACCAATCCTGCCATGCCTCGGTCGAATAGTCGCAACCGGGCTTGGCGATGACCTGCTTGATCGGCAAGGCGTACTTCTTCGCGAACGCGAAATCGCGCTCGTCGTGCGCCGGCACGCCCATCACCGCACCTTCGCCGTATCCCATCAGCACATAGTTGCCGATCCAGACTTCGACGCGCTCATGAGTGAGCGGATGAGTGACGAAAAAGCCCGTGGGCACGCCCTTCTTTTCCATCGTCGCGACATCGGCCTCGGCGATGCCACCGTGTCTGCATTCGTCGATGAAGGTCTGCAACTCGGGCTTGTCCTGGGCCAGCCGCGTGGCAAGCGGATGCTCGGCCGCGATGGCGGCGAACGTCACACCCATGATCGTATCGGCCCGCGTCGTGAATACGCGCAATTGCTTCTTCTCGCCGTCGAGTTCGTACGGGAAAGCGAAGTTCACGCCGAAGCTCTTGCCAATCCAGTTCTGCTGCATGATCTTCACGCGCTCGGGCCAGCCCAGGCCGTCGAGATCGCCGAGCAGTTCGTCGGCGTATTGCGTGATGCGCATGTAGTACATCGGAATCTCGCGCTTTTCCACGAGCGCACCCGAACGCCAGCCACGGCCGTCGATCACCTGCTCGTTGGCGAGCACCGTCTGATCGATGGGATCCCAGTTCACCGTGCCCGTCTTCTTGTAGACGATGCCCTTTTCGAGCATCTTCAGGAACAGCCACTGGTTCCACTTGTAGTACTCGGGTTTGCACGTGGCGACTTCGCGCGACCAATCGATCGCCAGCCCCATCGACTGCATCTGCCTTTTCATGTAGTCGATGTTGTCGTAGGTCCACTTGGCCGGCGGCACACCGTTGGCCATGGCCGCGTTTTCGGCAGGCATGCCGAACGCGTCCCACCCCATCGGCATCAGCACGTTGTAACCGTTCATCCGCAGATAGCGGTACATCACGTCGTTGATCGTGTAGTTGCGCACATGCCCCATGTGCAGCTTGCCCGACGGATACGGCAACATCGAAACGCAATAGAACTTCGGCTTGGCCGGATCTTCCGCGCTGAGATACGCATTGGATGCGCGCCAGTCTGCCTGGGCGGCGGCTTCGATATCGGCGGGTAAATACTTTTCTTGCATGGCGTGGTCAGGGCTTGGCGGTCGTCGCGCTGGCCGGTGCTGTCGCGCCCGCGCAGGCGAAACGCGCGCTCGGGTGGCGGATGCCATTACCGTGCGCGCGGAGAAAGGGTCGATTATACCGTTCGATGCTACGGCCGCCGGTATCGCTTCAGGGATTTGCAGCAGCGGGCGGCTCGGTCACGAAGCCGATGCGCTCGAGCCCGGCCGCCTGTGCCGCCGCCATGACCTCGGCAATGACGTCGTAGCGCGTGGCGCGTGCGGCGCGCAGATGGATATCGGGCGGCTGCGGCGACTTGCCGGCCGCCATCAGCCGGGTGCGCAAGGCTGCGAGCGGGAGAAGCTTGCCATCCCAGTAAAAGTGCCCAGCGTCGTCGATCGAGAGCGTGATCGTCTGCGGGGTCTGCCGTGCCGGCGCCGAGGAGACCTTCGGCAAATCGAGCCGGATCGCGTGCGTGAACAACGGCGCCGTAATGATGAAAATGACGAGCAGAACGAGCATCACATCGATGAGCGGCGTCATGTTGATGTCCGCCATCGGCGCGCTGTCCTGCTTCGAATCGAATCCGCCGAATGCCATGCGCTTCTCCCGGGCTAGCGCCTGTTCAAGCTAGGACTGCAGCTGCGCGTCGCGCAGCCGGCGCGCTTCCTTTTCAGGCGCGCAGACATAGGCTTGCAAATCGCGGGCGAAACCGTCGAGATCCTCGGACACCTGCCGCTGCAAACGGCCCAGGATGTTATAGCCGAGCACGGCCGGGATGGCGACCACGAGCCCGAATGCCGTCATGATGAGCGCCTCGCCGACAGGCCCCGCGACGTTTTCGATCATCGCCTGCCCACTGGCCGCGATGCTGCCGAGCGCGTGATAGATCCCCCACACGGTGCCGAGCAGACCGACGAAGGGCGCAGTGCTGCCGATGGACGCCAGCAGCACATGGCCGAATTCCAGCCGGCGCTGCGATACGAGCAGCGCCTGACGCAGCGCGCGCGTCACGCGCTCGCCGAAGTCGACCCGCGCGAGCAATACCGTCGTGCCCATCGCGCCATGTGCCTGCGAGACTTCGAGTGCCGCTACGGCGAGCGGCGTGAACACGCGCTCTTTGTCGACGGCCCGCAGGGCGAGCACCGCATCGGAGAGTGTCGCGGATTGCCAGAAGAGCGCCACTGACCGCGGCCCCTGGCGCTTGGCGCGCACGAGCATCCAGGCCTTGACGAGCAGGAAGCACCAGCTTGCGACCGACATCGCGAGCAGCAGATAGGCAACGCCGTGTGTCACGGCATCGCCCGTTTGCAGATAGTGCATTACGCCGGTAGTTGCCATCGTGTTTCCTGTCGCGTTTGCCATCGACCGCGCCGACCTCGCCTCGCTCAGGGAGTGCGGGGTTGCCGGCCCCGGCCGCCTCCGCGCACGCAGCCGATTACCGCAAGCCGAGTACGTCGCGCATGTCGTAAAAGCCGGTGCCGCGCTCGGCGAGAAACCGTGCGGCGCGCAGCGCGCCTTGTGCGTACGAGACGCGGCTTGCCGATTTGTGCGTGATCTCGATACGCTCGCCGGTACCGGCGAACAATACCGTATGGTCGCCCACGATGTCGCCGCCGCGAATCGCAGAAAACCCGATCGTCGACGGATCGCGCTCGCCCGTTATGCCGTGACGGCCATAGACGGCGCAATCCTCGAGCTTGCGGCCGAGTGCGCCCGCCACCGCCTCGCCCATCATCAGCGCGGTGCCCGACGGTGCGTCGACCTTGTGCCGATGGTGCGCCTCGATGATTTCGATGTCATAGCCCTCGGCGAAATGGCGCGCCGCGAATTCGAGCAGCTTCAGCGTCACATTGACGCCGACGCTCATGTTGGCCGCGAACACGATGCCGATCTTTTCGCCCGCGCGCGCGAGCGCCTCTTTTTGCGCTTCGTCGAAGCCGGTCGTACCGATCACGAGGTTGGTGCCGTGCCGCAGCGCCGCGTCCAGATGCGCCATCGTGACTTCGGGGCGCGTGAAATCGATCAGACAATCGGCACCGGCCAGCACGCCATCGACATCATCGGACAGCGTGACGCCCGTCTTCTTGCCGAGAAAAGCACCGGCGTCCTCACCGAGCGCCGCCGCGCCCGGACGGCCGAGCGCCCCGGCGAGCACCGCATCCGGATCGTTGAACACCGCTTCGATCAGCATCCGGCCCATCCGGCCCGATGCGCCTGCAATGGCGATTTTCATCGGCACTCAGCTCTCACTCTTATGACGATAGGACTCACTGCGAGTTGGTGGGGCCAACCGGCTCGCTCTCGTTTTGCTTGGCCGGCGGCGGCTCGCGGTGGAATTGGAATTGCGGCGAGGCGCCGGACGGGGCGCCGGTGCCGGGTACGCCCGAGCGCACCGCGGGAGCCGAACTCGTCTGATTGACGGCGCGATTGGCCGCCTGCGCCGCCTGCGCGTTGGCATCGGGTGCGGTTTCCGAAGCTGACTGAGCCGCAGCCGGCGCCGAAGCAGCCGCCGCAGCCGAAGCCGCCGACTCGGAGGCCGCTGCGGCGGAACTCGCGGCGGCGGCCTGGGCCGCCTTGGCTTTCTTGCCGCGCCTGTCGCCGTCGATATCGGCAAGCAACTCGAGTTCCGATGGCAGATCGTCCCCACCTTGCCAGCTCGTGACCGCATCGTCCTTGAAATTGACGACGAAATCGCGCTGCTGCACGACGGCCGTCGAACCGCGCTTGAAGTAGAACAGATAGTCCCAGCGATCCGCATGGAACATGTCGGTCAACAACGGCGTTCCAAGCGCGGCCTTCACTTCGGCACGCGTCATACCGACGTGCATCTTGGCAGCCGCCTCCTTCGAGACGAAGTTGCCTTGCACGACGGTGATCCGATACGGCGTGATGCTTTGGGCGATGCGCTGCGTGAGGCTGTCGTAGGTCGAACATCCAGCGAGGAGCGCAACTGCCGCGGCGATAACGAACGCGCCGCGCGCGCCGCTCCCCCGACACTTCAAAAGAAAATTTGGACTCATTTCACCCACCGAGCGGGCCTCTTTTTGCATGCGCCGAGACCGCGCGAGTTTCACCGAAGATGACCGGAACCGCAAAAACCCATTACTATTGGAGCCCTGCATTGTACTCTAGGGATGCCTTGCCATGACCAATCCGACCGATCTCAAAAATATCGGGCTCAAGGCGACCCTTCCACGCCTGAAGATTCTCGAGATCTTCCAGCGCAGTCCGGTCCGCCATTTGACGGCCGAAGACGTCTACCGCAATTTGCTCAACGAACAACTCGACATCGGGCTCGCCACCGTATATCGCGTACTGACGCAGTTCGAACAGGCAGGCCTGCTCTCGCGCAGCAACTTCGAATCGGGCAAGGCGGTGTTCGAACTGAACGAGGGAACGCACCACGACCATCTGGTCTGTGTCGACTGCGGCCGCGTCGAAGAGTTCTTCGATCCCGAAATCGAAAAGCGCCAGCAAGCGATTGCCGAAGAGCGGGGCTTCAAGCTGCAAGAGCATGCGCTCGCGCTCTACGGCACTTGTACGAAGGAAAACTGCCCTCATCGCAAACACTGAGGCCAGCATCGAGCATCGGTGCTCGCACGCCATAAACGCAAAGAGCCGCCCGTCGATGAGGCGGCTCTTTGCATCTGGGCGATCGGCGAACGGGCGCATCGCCTCGCGGCGAGCACCCGATACCGTCGTCACTTCGCCTTGGCGAGCGCGATAGCCGTATCCAACATGCGGTTCGAGAAGCCCCACTCGTTGTCGTACCAGCTCGACACCTTCACGAGGCGGCCCGCCACCTTCGTCAACGTCGAATCGAACGTCGACGAAGCCGGGTTGTGGTTGAAGTCGACCGAGACCAGCGGCGCATCGTTGTAGCCGAGAATGCCCTTCAGCTCGCCCGCGGCCGCATCCTTCATGATCGCGTTGATCTCTTCGACCGTCGTGTCGCGCTTGGCGATGAACGACAGGTCGACGATCGAGACGTTGATCGTCGGCACGCGGATGGCATAGCCGTCGAGCTTGCCGGCCAGCTCAGGCAACACGAGGCCGATGGCCGCCGCGGCGCCGGTCTTCGTCGGAATCTGGCTGTGCGTGGCCGAGCGCGCGCGGCGCAGGTCTTCGTGATAGACGTCGGTCAGCACCTGGTCGTTCGTATAGGCGTGGATCGTCGTCATCAGACCCGTTTCGAGGCCGATCTTGTCGTTGAGCGGCTTGACGAGCGGCGCGAGACAGTTCGTCGTGCACGATGCGTTCGACACGACCGTGTGTTCGGCCTTCAACGTGTTGTGGTTCACGCCATAGACGATCGTCGCGTCCACGTCCTTGCCGCCCGGCGCCGAAATCAGCACCTTCTTGGCGCCGCCTTGCAGATGCGCACTGGCCTTCGCCTTCGACGTGAAAAAGCCCGTGCACTCCATCACCACGTCGACACCGAGTTCGCCCCAAGGCAACTCGGCCGGGTTGCGGTTCGCCAGTACGCGAATCTTGTCGCCGTCGACGATGAGGTAATCGCCGTCCACTGCCACTTCTGAATTGAACCGCCCATGCGCCGTGTCGTACTTCGTGAGATGCGCGTTCGTCTTTGCATCACCGAGGTCGTTGATGGCGACGATTTCGAGATCGTGCTTCTTGCCATTCTCGTAGAACGCGCGCAGCGTATTGCGGCCGATCCGGCCATAACCGTTGATTGCAACGCGAATCGTCATGCTGTTTCTCCTGAACTTGGGCTGAAAAAAGTCCTGTGTTTTCCAACAGTCCGGCGGCGCGGCTGGGCGAGACCCCGCGGTCGGACCCCTCTCGTCCTCTTATTGGTCGAGCGCCGTCTTCGCAGCCGCGACGACGTGCTCCACCGTGAAGCCGAAGTGCTTGAACAGCACGCCGGCGGGGGCCGATTCACCATACGTGTCGATACCGACCACGCTTCCCTCGAGCCCGACGTACTTTCGCCAGTAGTCGGTCACGCCTGCCTCGATTGCCACGCGGCGCACGCCCTTCGGCAGCACGCGCTCGCGATATTCGGCGTCCTGACGGTCGTACACCGTCGGCGCGGGCATGGAGACCACGCGCGCGGCGATGCCTTCGCGCGCAAGCGGCTCCACTGCCTTCAGGGCGAGTTCCACTTCGGAACCCGTCGCGATGAGAATGATCTTGCGCGCGACGATTTCATCGTCCCAGTCGCGCAGCACGTAGCCGCCCGATGCGATGTTCGCGATCTGGGCCTCGGTACGCTCCGAGAACGGCAGATTCTGCCGGCTGAACACCAGGCACGACGGACTCTGACGCTCGATGGCCCGCGTCCAGGCCACGGCCGTCTCGACCGTGTCGGCCGGGCGCCAGACGTCCAGATTCGGAATCAGGCGCAAGCTCGCCAGGTGTTCGATCGACTGATGCGTCGGACCGTCTTCGCCGAGGCCGATCGAATCGTGCGTGAAGACGAAGATCGACGGCGCCTTCATCAGTGCGGCGACGCGCAGCGCATTGCGGCTGTAGTCCGAGAACGTCAGGAACGTGCCGCCGAACGCCTTGTAGCCGCCGTGCAGCGCGATGCCGTTGATGATGGCGCTCATGCCGAATTCGCGCACACCGTAGTTGATATGGTTGCCCCACACGATGCCGCTTTCGCCCTCGCCGGCCGCGCGCACGGGCTTGCTGGCCTTCCAGTTCGTGAGGTTCGAGCCGGTCAGGTCGGCCGAGCCGCCGAGCAGTTCCGGCAACGCCGCCGCGAGTCCGTCCAGCGCAAGCTGCGACGCCTTGCGCGTGGCGACCGTCTCGGCCCGCTCGTTCGCGCCCGCGATGATCGCCTGCGCCTTCGCGGCCCAGTCGGCGGGCAGCTTGCCTGCCGCGCGGCGCTCGAATTCGGCCGCCTCGGCCGGGTACTTGGCCCGATACTGCGCGAGCGCGCCGTTCCAGTCCGATTCGTTGCGCGCGCCCAGCTCCTTCGCATCCCACGCCGCATAGACCTCTTGCGGAATGACGAACGGCTCCCATGTCCAGCCAAGCGCCGCACGCGTGGCGGCGACTTCCTGTGCGCCGAGCGCCGCACCGTGGACGTCGTGGCCGCCGGCCTTGTTCGGCGAACCCTTGCCGATCACGGTCTTGCAGCAGATCAGCGTGGGCTTGTCCGCACGCTTTGCCGCCGCGATGGCCGCATCCACTGCATCGACGTCATGACCGTCGACGTGGGGAATCACGTTCCAGCCGTACGCTTCGAAGCGCTTCGGCGTGTCGTCGTGGAACCAGTGTTCGACGTGGCCGTCGATCGAGATGCCGTTGTCGTCGTACAGCGCAATCAGCTTGTTGAGCTTGAGCGTGCCCGCGAGCGAACAGGCTTCGTGCGAGATGCCCTCCATCAGACAGCCGTCGCCGAGGAAAACGTAGGTGTGGTGGTCGACGATCTTGGCATCGGCCTTGTTGAACTCGGCAGCCAACAGCGCCTCCGCAAGCGCCATGCCGACGGCGTTCGCAAGCCCCTGGCCGAGCGGCCCGGTCGTCGTTTCGACACCGGGCGTGATGCCGTATTCGGGGTGACCGGGCGTCTTCGAATGAAGCTGGCGGAAATTCTTCAGTTCGGCGAGCGGCAGGTCGTAGCCGGTCAAATGCAAGAGCGCGTAAAGCAGCATCGAGCCGTGCCCGTTGGAGAGCACGAAGCGGTCGCGATTGGCCCAGTGCGGATTGACCGGATTGTGCTTCAGGTGGCGCGACCAGAGCGCCACGGCAATGTCCGCCATGCCCATCGGCATGCCGGGATGGCCCGAGTTCGCTTGTTGCACGGCGTCCATCGCGAGCGCGCGGATTGCGTTCGCCATCAGGGCGGTGGGGGCGGGAGACAAGGTCGTCATGTCGAGTCCGGAGAACGAGTCGAGAAAGCGGGGCCGTGCTGAAGGCCGTTGCTCGCTGCCCAAGGCGCCGCCCGGGCACGAATGAATCGAGCACGGCGGGGACAGATCGAAAGAGCAAACGGACGGGGCTGCAAAGCATGCCATTCTAACAGATGCCCCCTTTTGCCGGCCTGCCTCGCGGGCGATCGGCGTCCCGCCCGCTGGCCGCGCACAGGTACCGCGTCGGCGTTCGGGCACCTATAATCGAGCGGTCGACGACTCATTGCACGCGCCGCCCGCCGCGCCTTCCCGTGACCGCCCGCACCCCTGTCCCGCTCATGTTTCGACCGACCGCGCATGCCGTCTATGGTTTCCCACATGCGCGGCGGCTCGCAAGCGTCACTTCGCCGCACCAGCGCATCGAGGTCTGGGACACGCCGCAACTGGGCGTGCTGTTCACGCTGGACGGCCGGCCGATGACCTCCGCCGGCGACGAGTTCGTCTATCACGAGTGCATGGTGCACCCGGCGGCGCTCGCGCATCCGGAACCCAGAAAAGCGCTCGTGCTCGGAGGCGGCGACGGCGGAGCCGCGCGGCAGTTGCTGATGCACCCGAGCATCGAACGCATCGTCGTGGCCGAGCTCGACGCAGCCGTCGTCGAAATGGCGCGGCGCCACCTGAGCGATGTGCATCGCGGCGCCCTCGACGATTCCCGTGTCGAACTCGTGATCGGTGATGCGGCGCAGTTCGTCGCGCGCACGAGAGAGCAATTCGATGTGGTCGTATTCGACTTGACGCCACCCGATTCGCCGGCCGCCGCGCTTTACACCAGCGAGTTCTACGCGCGCCTGAAAAAGGCGCTGGCGCCCCGCTCGGCCCTTTCGATGCATCTCGGCTCGCCCCACTTTCACGCCGGGCGCGTCGCCGCGCTCATCGCGGGTTTGCGCGAACACTTCGCCATCGTCGACACCATGTCGGCATTCGTGCCGCTCTACGGCTCGCAGTGGCTGATGGCTGTGGCCAGCGACACGCTCGACGCCGCAGCGCTGTTCAAGCACGAGATCGAGGCCCGGCTCGCCGCGCGCCGCATCGAGGGTCTCCAATACTATGGCGCGGCCTTGCATCGCCCGCTCTTCGCATTGCCTGCCGCGCTTGAGGCTAAACTCGCTGCTTCGCGCAAAGCGCGTCCCGAGTTGCCGGGTTGAGGCCGCCTCAGGCGACGCACCGCGGCGCCCGGGCATCCGCTGCGCAGTCTTTCTTGAACGATGCCACCCGCCATGCCCCGTTTCTTTGTCGACATGCCGTTGCAGACCGGCGCGCTACTTGCGCTGCCCGAGGAGGTCGCCCGTCATATCCAGGTGCTGCGCTTGCAGCCCGGCGATGCGCTCACGTTATTCAACGGCCAAGGCGGCCAGTACGATGCGCGGCTCGCCGAGCTGGGCAAGCGCTCGGCCACCGTGGAGCTCGGCGCATTTGTCGCCGTCGAAGCGGAACCGCCCTACCGGATCACGCTTGCGCAAGGCATCGCCGGCGGCGACAAAATGGACTGGCTCATCGAAAAGGCAATCGAGCTCGGCGCATCGCATATCGTGCCGATCGGAACGGCGCGCGCCGTCGTGCGCCTCGCGGGCGAGCGCGCCGCCCGTCGCCAGGCGCATTGGCAGGCGCTCATTGCGGCCGCGTGCGAGCAATGCGGCCGCAATCGCGTGCCGCAAGTCGAGCCGCCGCGCGAACTGTTGGCTTGGCTCGAGGCGCTGCCGGCCGCACCCGGCGACGGTGAGCTGCGGTTGATGCTCTCGCCGCGCGGGGCACAGCCTTTCGACACGTTGCCCACGAGGGCACCCTGCGCGGCCGTGACCGTGCTGATCGGCCCGGAGGGAGGCCTCGCGCCGGAGGAGGAAGTCGCCGCGGCGACACGTGGATTCACGCCGATTGCGCTGGGGCCGCGCGTGCTGCGCACGGAAACGGCCGGCATTGCAGTCCTGGCCGCGCTCGCCGCGCGGTGGGGCGGTTGGTAGACCGCGAAGTCAGGGGTGCGGTTGCTGCTGTTCCCGTCGATGTCGAAACACCCACCAGCGGGCCGACACGAAGTTGACGAACAAGCCGGCAATGGAACCGGCGGCGACCCCGATAAACGGAAGAAACGCGGTTCGCGGCTGCGTGAGCACCACCACGCTGTACGCGGCATAGTTGACGCAGCCGCCCACGGACATCGCCGAAAGGTACCGCCACCACTCATGCCATACCGAGCCGCCGCTTCGCTCCGAAAACGTGAAACGCCGGTTGACCTGCCATGTCGTCCAGACAGCCGCCAAAAACGAGACCGTGCGCCCCGCGAAATACCCGAGACCGAGGCGAAGCGCGATCCATAGGACGCCCGCGTCAACGATGAAGCCGAGGACGCCCGCTATGGCGAACCGGAAAATCTGCCTGAACACCGCCGCGCCGCTCCGTTAAAGTCGAAGCGACCGATTATACGGGCCGCGCGGGGCGATCGAGGCCGGCCGCTCTAAGCGGCGCACGCGGCGGCCGCGAGGTTGCGCCGCGGCCCGCTCGGACCGCCTAATCTGGCCAGTTGAGCCTACTCGCCGTGCGACGCGCATCGCGCTGCGTGAATGGCGTGATACGCGGTACGCTCGCGTCGCGGGCACGCTCGAGCTCGGCAACGAGACGTGCCTTGACGATCCCCTCTTCGCCAGGATGCAGATTGCAGGGATCGAGAAAGAAGAAGTGCTGCTCGGCTTCGTGATCGCGTGCGATGACGGGCGGCTCGTCGCCCTGCGGTTTCGCGAGCGCGTCGACGAGGTCCCAGGCCGTGATCCGCGCGATTCTCGGATCGACGTGAATCTTGAGCCGGTCGAGTGGATTGCCGGTCGGGTCCGGGTCGATTTCGGCGCGGATACCGGCAAAGCCGGCGAGCGCATCGCGCCATAGCGTGAGGTAGGCACGTTCTCGCGCCCGCACGGCATCGTGGTCGCGCCGCGCCCATGCTTGCAATGCCGCCATGGCGCCGACGATCCCCTCCTTGCCCACCTTGAAGCCTCGACCGATGCCGCCGTTTTGAAAGTAGGCCGCGCGCACGAGTGCCTTTTTGCCGGCCACGATGCCTGCTGTCGCGCCGCCCAGGAACTTGTGCGCCGAATAAAGCACGACATCGGCGCCGCGCGCGAGAAAACTCGTCAGATCGTATTCGGAGGCCGCATCGACGATGACGGGTACGCCCTTCGCGCGAGCCACCGCGACGAATTCCTCGAAGGGGATCATCCCGTATTGCTGCGTGTGATGCGAAACGACGAAAAGCGCGGCGGTCGTGCGCTCGCCGATGGCGCCGTCGAGCTGATAGTCGTGCGCTTCGGTGGCGGCACCGACAGAGACCAGTTTCGCGCCGGCGAGCCGGATCGCCTGATCGATCGGCGCCCCGTAGTTGACGAGATGCCCCGTCTGCACGACGACTTCGTTTCGCAAGCCCGTGGTGTCCGGCAGCCGCTCGATCAAGGCGAGGTTATCGCCCGTCATCGTCGCGGCGATCGTCAGCGTGATGGCAGCCGAACAGGAGGCCGTGACGTAGCCGGCTTCGCTGCCGCAAGCCGCCGCGATGACGGCGGATGCGCGGCGCTGCAGATCGTCGATTTCGACGAACTCCGGCAGCACCTCGGCGATGGCTTCGATGACGGGGACAACCACGATCGAAGCGCCAAGGCCGGTCATCGTGCCCGATACGTTGATGACGGGGCGCAGCCCGTGACGGCGACGGAAATCCATCTGTGGCCTCCTTGCCAATTCCATAATTACGGAATAGCATCTTTGACTGTGGATCAGTCTAGGCGTATCGTCGGATACCGTCAATCAGTCACAAACCCTCCCCCGAGTTGTCTCTTGAACAGGATGTGAGCCATGGCAAGCAGTCGGAACCCGGAAGCACTCGGTGCCGAGGACAATGAGCGCTTGCCAGCCGGGCAACCGGCACGTCGCGAAGGTCAAGTGCAAGCCGCTCGTTCGCGCACCGGTGCGATCGAGCGCGTGCTGCAGATCCTCGATGGCCTGCAGCAGATGGGCCGACCGATGACCGCATACGAGATCGCGCAGACGGTCGGCGCGCCCCCGTCTACCATCTATGCGGTCATCAACGATCTCGTCGACAAAAACCTGCTGACGCGCGCGACGGGGGGAGCGATCTGGCTCGGCCCGCGCCTTTACGGCTATGGGCTCACATACGCGGGCTCGCTCGACTACCTCGCGGTCGCGGCCGAGGAAATGGAGCGCTTGTCGCAGACCGTGGGCGAAACGGTGCAGGTGTGCGGCCGCGAAGAAGGCATGATGGTTGTGCTGCAGATGGTCGAAGGCCCGGGGCATTTTCGCGTGACATCGCGTGTGGGCTCGCGCATGCCGATCAACTGGACCGCCTCGGGGCGGCTGCTCGTGGGCCATCTGCCCGACGGCGAACGTGAGGCGTTTTTCGCGCGTCATAGCAAGCCTTCGCCGACGGGTCTCGCGCAGATCGATCCGAGCACGCTCGCGCGGCGCTCGCGCGAGGCCTTCGAGTCCCGGTTCGCGCTGCAAATCGGCGAATCGGACGCAACGGTAGCGTGCCTCGCCGCGCCGGTTTGCAATACGAGCGGAGAGTGTGTGCTCACGATCTCGATCGTCATGACGCAAAGCAAAGTCGCCGAAGGCGTCGAACGTTATCGCGCGAGCGTTCAGTCGGCCGCCCGACGCATCGAAGAACGACTCGGCTGGCAACACGTCGCCGGCCAGCCGCTCATCCCGATTTCTTCCTGAGAAACGTCGATGTCAAAGATTCCACACGACTGCTATGCGCAACTGCGCAAACTAGGCCTGGTGCTGCAACCGGTGCCGAAAGCGATCGGCAACTTCCAGCACAGTGCGCGCGAAGGCAATCTCGTGTTCCTCTCGGGGCAGGGACCGCTCGGCGACGACGGCCGGCTGCTGACAGGCAAGGTCGGCGCCACGGTGACGGCCGAAGAGGCCTACGATCACGCCCGGCGCGTCGGGCTGAACCTGCTGTCGGTCATGGAGAGCGAGCTCGGGGACCTCGGGCGCGTGAAGCGCATCGTCAAGCTCTTGGGGATGGTGAACGCCACCCCGGAATTCGCGGAGCACTCGCGCGTCGTCAACGGGTGTTCCGATCTTTTCATCGAGGTGTTCGGGGAAGCCGGACGGCATGCGCGCTCGGCCATCGGCGTGGGGTCGCTGCCCGGCAACATCACGGTCGAGATCGAAGCCGTGATCGCGGTGCACGAGTAAGGCGAGCGCCGCCCGAAGCGGCAAGCGCTCGAGGCGGCGCTTAAGTTCTTACGCGAACGAGTAGAACACGCGGAACGCGACCTTGCGCTCGGCCCAGAATTCGGCCGCTTCGCGGAACACGTCGAGCAGCGTCTCGCGACCTTCCTTGTCGAACTTTTGCGCAATGGGCAGTGCCTCGAGCACGATCACGAAGCCTGGCTGGGGACCGGCCTTGTGAACGAGATCGGTGAGACAGTCGTAAAGCGCGTCGTAGTTCTTGCCGAAATGCTTCGGAAAGAAAAAGGACGTGGAAATCGTCTCGAGCACTTCTTGCTTCGAGTTCGCGTTGCCGCAATAGGCATAGAGGAAATGCTCGCCGAGCCGGTTCGCTTCGTCGGCGAGATCCTGCACGCGAAACGCGCGGATCGATTGGACGATATTCGGCCGCACCGTCGAGAACAGGCTCATAGGCTCCTCGCTCGATGAAGGCCCGGGCTGCGGATCGTTGTTGCACGGACCGTTTTCGCCCGTGCGCATCTGCATGACGCGCTGAAAAAGGTTGCCGTCGCGGGCCGCGAAAAGATCCGTCGCGACCGTGCCGTCGTACGCGTAGATGTTGTCGCTCATGCCGTTCATCCCGATATCATTCAATGATGCGTTTAAAACTGGTGTAGTGGTCGTCCGAATAAAAGCAGTTGTCGATCTGCCTCGGCGGACCCCCGCAGACTATGCGGCGAGCGCCTCGATTCCTTGCCCCCGGTGTCCGAACCGTGTACTCGTGGTAATAGCCGCGCGGCCGCCGCGGCAGCAACCGTTCGAAGTTGCCGAAGACAATGCCATCCTTGGAGAACCGATAAGGCCCACCCGCTGAAATCGACTTCAATGTGTCGCGCGCCTGGCGCGGCAACTCCGGCGACGCGACCGTCGGGCCTGTCCAATCGACTGCAGCGGGCGCCGCGGCGACCGATTCGCGCGCGAGTGCCGCGCCGCCGGGCGGCAGGACCGATCCCAGACTGAGCGCGAGCGCAATAGCCGCGACGAAACCCGCGTGACTGCTACGCGCGCGCGAGTGCTTCCCACTGGCGGCGCCCGGTTGTGCGCTCATCGGCCGGCTGACCCCGTTTTCGACAGGACGGATAAACCACGAAAAACGCAAGGTTATCCCTAACAGCCCGCGGAAGCAATCTTTGTTAGGAAAATGAAGGATTTACGTGAAAGGGTCGGATGAGTTCCCGCGAAATTTCCCAGCTTTCGCGCGAAATTTTATCCTAAACAGGCGATTTTTTATCCTGTTTACGATAAGCTAACAAATGACGGTTCCGACGGCCCCGGGTCTTTGCCTCCCCGCGGGTCGAGCGGTACGGAGCCGTCGTTTCACGCTTTAAGGGCAGTTTCTCTCTCTCTTTCGCCCTCGGCGTGCCCATTGCGGGCACGCCGTTTTTTTTGCCTGCTTCGTTGTAGCAGCCTGCTCGTCCTGCTTATCGCACCGCGTTTGCGTCCGCCACGAGCAATGCCGTCATGTTGACGATGCGGCGCACCGTCGCGGACGCGGTCAACACATGGACGGGCTTGGCCGCACCGAGCAGGATAGGACCGATCGCGATGTTATTGCCCGCCGCCGTCTTGAGCAGGTTGTAGGAAATGTTGGCCGCGTCGATGTTCGGCAGCACGAGCAGGTTCGCATCGCCTTCGAGCGTCGATTCGGGCAGCACTTCCTTGCGCAGATTCGCATCGAGCGCCACATCGCCGTGCATCTCGCCGTCCACTTGCAGCTCCGGCGCGCGCTCCTTGAGCAGCGCAAGCGTGTCGCGCATCTTTTGCGCCGACGGCGCGTGGCTCGTGCCGAAGTTCGAATGCGAGACGAGCGCCACCTTCGGCTCGATACCGAAGCGCCGTACTTCCTCGGCCGCCATGATGGTGATTTCGGCGAGCTGTTCGGGTGTCGGGTCCACGTTCACATGCGTGTCGACGAGGAAGATCTGCCGACCCGGCAGCACGAGTGCATTCATTGCCGCATAGACACTGCAGCCGGCGCGCTTGCCGATCACCTGGTCGATGAAGTGCAGGTGCCGGTGCGTCGTGCTGATCGTCCCGCAGATCATGCCGTCCGCTTCGCCCTTGGCGAGCAGCATCGAGCCGATCAGCGTGGTGCGGCGGCGCATCTCGAGCTTCGCCATCTGGTGGCTGATGCCCTTGCGCGCCATCACTTGCGCGTAGGTCTGCCAGAACTCGCGGTAACGTTCGTCGTGCTCCGTATTAACCACCGTGTAGTCCACGCCCGCGGTCAAACGCAGGCCGTAGCGTTCGATACGGCTTTCGATGACGGACGGCCGGCCGATCAATATCGGCTTGGCCAGCTTTTCGTCGACGGCGATCTGCACCGCGCGCAGTACGCGCTCCTCTTCCCCTTCGGCGAACACGACACGCTTTTTCCCGTCCGCCACGCTACGCGCCTGTTGGAAGATCGGCTTCATCGTCGTACCGCTGTGGTAGACGAACTGCTGCAGATGCTGCTTGTACGCCTCCATATCCTCGATCGGGCGCGTCGCCACGCCGGAATCCATCGCGGCCTGGGCCACCGCGGGCGCGATCTTGACGATGAGGCGCGGGTCGAACGGCTTCGGAATCAGATACTCGGGGCCGAACGAAAGATCCTGAATGCCGTAGGCCGTCGCGACGATGTCGCTTTGCTCCTGGCGGGCCAGCTCGGCAATCGCGTTGACGGCGGCAATCTCCATCTCGCGCGTGACCGTCGTCGCCCCTGCATCGAGCGCTCCCCGGAAAATGAACGGAAAGCAGAGGACGTTGTTGACCTGGTTCGGATAGTCGGTGCGGCCGGTGGCGAGCACCGCGTCGGGCCGCACTTCGAGCGCGACTTCGGGCAGGATTTCGGGCGTCGGGTTCGCGAGCGCGAGGATCAGCGGCTTTGCGGCCATGGTCTTGGCCATCTCGGGCTTGAGCACACCGCCGGCCGACAGTCCCAGGAAGATATCGGCACCTTCGATGACTTCCGCGAGCGTGCGCGCACTCGTTTCACGCGCAAAGCGCTCCTTGTCCGGATCCATGAGTTCGGTGCGGCCCTTGTAGACCACGCCGGCCAGATCGGTCACGAAGATGTTCTCGAGCGACATGCCGAGATCGACGAGCAGATCGAGGCAGGCGAGCGAAGCTGCGCCGGCACCGGAGGCGACGAGCTTCACCTTGCCGATCTCCTTGCCGACGACCTTCAGACCGTTGGTCACGGCCGCCGCCACGACGATCGCCGTGCCATGCTGGTCGTCGTGAAAGACCGGGATTTTCATGCGCTTGCGACACTCGCGCTCGACGATGAAGCAATCCGGCGCCTTGATATCCTCGAGGTTGATGCCGCCGAACGTCGGCTCGAGCGCCGCGACGACATCGACGAGCTTGTGCGGATCGGTCTCGTTGATTTCGATGTCGAATACGTCGATGCCGGCGAACTTCTTGAAGAGGACCGCCTTGCCTTCCATGACGGGCTTCGACGCGAGCGGACCGATGTTGCCGAGTCCGAGCACCGCCGTGCCGTTCGTGACCACGCCGACGAGATTGCTGCGCGCTGTGAAGCGCGCCGCGTTGAGCGGGTTTTCGACGATTTCCTCGCAGGCAAAGGCCACGCCAGGCGAATACGCCAGCGCCAGATCGCGCTGGTTGATCATCTGCTTGGTGGGGGCGATGGCGATTTTGCCGGGGGACGGGAATTCGTGATAATCGAGCGCGGCTTCGCGCAACTTCGTCTTGGTGGGGCTGGTCGACATGAGGGAAAAGTCCAGGCTACAGTGCTGATTTGGAATCGGAATTCGACGCATTGTAGCGCCAATCCGAGGCCATTCCCCGAACCGGCGGGGGGCGCAATGACCGCCCGAACCCGGCTCGACGCCGCTCGTTGCGGACGCGTTTGAGTGACGACGCCGCATTTTATCGACCACTTCGCTGCCGATCGTACCGATTCCATGCCGCTTTCCGAGTTTTCCCTGATCGAACGATTTTTCGCCAGCCGCGCACGCCGCAGCGCGGCTACCGCGGCGCTCGGCATCGGCGACGATTGCGCGCTGATTGCCCCGCGCGCCGATCAACTGCTGGCCATCTCGACCGACATGCTCGTCGAGGGCCGGCATTTCCTGCCCGATGTCGATCCGCGCGCGCTGGGCCACAAGGCGCTCGCCGTGAATCTGTCGGATCTTGCGGCGATGGGCGCAAAGCCGCGGGCCTTCACGCTCGCGCTCGCACTCGAAACAGCTGACGAAACGTGGCTCGCGGCCCTCGCCGACGGCATGTTCGCGCTGGCCGAGCGCTTCGGCTGCGAGCTCATCGGCGGGGACACGACGCGCGGGCCCTTGAACCTTTGCATCACCGTGTTCGGCGATGTGCCGCGCGAACGTGCGCTGCGTCGCGACGGCGCGCGGCCCGGTGACGACATCTGGGTCTCCGGCACGCTCGGCGATGCGCGTGCGGGGTTGGGCCTCATGCGTGGCGAATGGGCCGCGAGCCTATACGATGCGGACGAAGCGGCCCGGCTGCGCCATGCGCTCGAGCGCCCCGAACCGCGCATCGAATTGGGGCTCGCGCTGGGAGGAGTCGCGCACGCGGCGCTCGATGTATCGGACGGGCTCGCCGGCGATCTCCTGCATATTCTCGAACGCTCGGGCGTGAAAGCGCAGGTCGACGTCGAGGCGCTGCCCCGCTCCCCTGCGCTGCGCAAGCTCGCTGGCGCGGACCAGTTGCGGTGCGCGATCGCGGGCGGCGACGATTACGAGCTCTGCTTCACGGCTGCCCCCGAAAATCGCGACGTCGTCATCGCGGCGGGCGCGCGTGCAGGCGTGGCAGTCTCGCGCATCGGTACAATAACGACCTTACTCGCTCCTTCGGAGGCACCGGCAATTGTATGGGTCGACGCGTCGCATGCGCCGCTCGATCTGAAGTTGCAGGGTTTCGATCATTTCAATGCAGCGTGATCCCATGATTGGCGACGGCATCGCACACCGCCCTCCTTCCGATTCGCGCCCGCGGCGCGCGACAGTGCGGTTCATGTTGTCGCATCCGCTTCACGTGATTTCGCTCGGCTTTGGTAGCGGCTTGTCACCGCTCATGCCCGGCACGTTCGGCACCTTGTTCGCCTGGCTCTCGTTCGCGGCGCTGGCGGGCCGGCTGACTGCCGCTGAGTGGGGCGCGCTGATCGCCGTCGGCTTCGTCGCCGGCGTCGGCATCACCGGCTTCACCGCTAAAAGGCTCGGCATCGACGATCCTTCTCCCGTCGTTTGGGATGAGATCGTCGCCTTTTGGCTCGTGCTGCTCTTCGTGACGCCCGAGACGTTCATGGGGCAACTCGGCGCATTCGTCATCTTTCGTTTCTTCGACATGGTGAAACCGCCGCCGATTCGTTACTTCGATCAGCACTTCTCGGGCGGCTTCGGCATCATGATCGACGATCTGGTCGCAGCGTTTCTGACGCTGCTCGTCATCGCCCTTTGGCGTATGACGATCTGAACCGTTGAGCGGGAAGACAACCATGGCCACCGATTCCGTTGTGCACCAACTCGCCGTCCGTGTCGGCAACAAGCTACGGGAGACGCGGCTCATGTTGACGACCGCGGAGTCCTGCACGGGCGGCATGGTTGCCGCGGCGATCACCGA
>NZ_DASXWY010000070.1:0-1610 GCF_036503415.1 Trinickia sp.
TGGACGGCACAGCGGCCGTCGCATCGTTGCGTTCGTTGTTCATGCGGAAAATGAGAATCGGCAAAATAGGCGGGCCGTGCCCGCGCGGGTTCCGATCATTCTACCTGAGCGGCTCCCGGCGGGCCGGCGGCCGGTCGCGTGACTCAACGTTCGACGCGCGAAATGGCGAAGCGATCCGGCTCCTCATTCGTCATCGTTCCCCGCTTATACTACGCGGCGGCGGCCGAAACGCGCCGTCGACTCGACATGCGCCCAAGCAGGGATTCATCCGATCATGAGTGCGAAGCAAACCTTGGTTCTGCCCGGTTATGCCAATTCCGGCCCCGGACACTGGCAAACGCGCTGGGAGGCGCTCGATCCGACGTTCGTGCGCGTGGCCATGCCCGATTGGGAGCGTCCCGTCTGCGACGATTGGTGCGACGCGCTCGATCGCGCCATTTCGGCATCTGGCCCGCAGCCAGTCCGGATCGCGGCGCACAGCCTCGGCTGTTTGACCGCCGTGGTTTGGGCGGCGCGTCATTACAGCGACCGTGCGGCATCGAAGGTGGCGGGGGCGTTGCTGGTGGCCGTGCCCGATCCGCACGGGGCGGAATTTCCGGCCGATGCGAACGGCTACGAGCATGTGCCGATGGAGCCGCTGCCGTTTCCGACGATCGTCGTCGCGAGCAGCGACGATCCGTACGGAGGGGTCGCCTTCGCCGAGCGCTGCGCGAAGGCCTGGGGTAGCCGCTTCATCGACATTGGTCCACGCGGTCACATCAACGCCGAAAGTGGGCTGGGCGACTGGCCCGAAGGGCTGGCATGGCTTGCTTCGCTCGAAAGCTGATCGCGTCGGGGCATTGGAAGCCGGGCTCTGCCGCCTCCCGCCGCGCGCCGCTCAGATGACCGCGCGTGCGCGCAAATCGGCGATCGCCGCGCCGTCGTAGCCCAGAAGGCCGCGCAGTACTTCCTCGGTGTGTTCGCCCAGCATCGGCGGGGCGGTCCGCACTTGGGGCGGCGTCTCGCTCATCACGATCGGATTGCGCACGAGCGCGGCCTGTGCACCGCTCGGGTGCGGCACGCTCACCCGCATGCCGCGCGCTTGGACTTGCTCGTTGTCGAACACCTCGGCGAGATCGTTGATCGGCCCGCATGGTACGCCGACGGCTTCGAGCAATTCGATCCACTCGCGCTTGCCGC
This sequence comes from Trinickia sp., assembly GCF_036503415.1. Taxonomy (GTDB): domain Bacteria; phylum Pseudomonadota; class Gammaproteobacteria; order Burkholderiales; family Burkholderiaceae; genus Trinickia. The sequence continues at coordinate 1,180 of NZ_DASXWY010000070.1, forward strand.
GCGCCTTCACCATGTCGGCGACGATCGGCACGAGCGCCTCGCGGTGACGCACGCGCTCGGGGTTCGTTGCGAAGCGCGCGTCGTCGGCGAGTTCCGGGCGGCCGCCCACCTGCACGAACTTGCGGAATTGCGCATCGTTGCCTACCGCGAGGATGATCCATCCGTCGCTCGTTTGGAATGCCTGATAAGGCACGATGTTCTGATGTGCATTGCCCCAACGCTGCGGAGGCCGGCCGCTCGTCAGATAGTTCGAGCCCATATTCGCGAGCATCGCGACTTGCACATCGAGCAGCGCCATGTCGATGTATTGGCCGATGCCTGTTCGCTCGCGATGCGCCAGCGCGGCGAGCACGGCGACCGTCGTATACATCCCTGTCATCAGGTCGGCGATGGCCACGCCGGCTTTTTGCGGCCCGCCGCCGGGCAGGCTG
>NZ_DASXWY010000071.1:0-52562 GCF_036503415.1 Trinickia sp.
CATCAAGCCGCACAAGCACTTCACCGGCGAGATCTACGTATTGTCGAAAGACGAAGGTGGACGTCACACCCCGTTCTTCAACAACTACCGTCCGCAGTTCTACTTCCGCACCACCGACGTCACCGGCTCGATCGAACTGCCGAAAGACAAAGAGATGGTCATGCCAGGTGATAACGTCTCGATCACCGTTATGCTGATCAACCCGATTGCGATGGAAGAGGGATTGCGCTTTGCAATTCGCGAAGGCGGCCGTACCGTCGGCGCAGGTGTCGTTGCGAAGATCATCGAGTAAAATCGTCGGCTTCGCGCCAACGCGGTAGGCATTGGCGCGCAGTTGTACGAAGTAGTCGTGTCCGGGGTTGGGCACCAGCTTCCTGGCGGGAGCCCAACCCCTCGTTCTTTACCAATCCGGCGGTGCAAAGCCGCCTCGCTCTTTCCAAGGAATCGTCATGCAGCAGATCCAAAAGCAGAAAATCCGTATTCGCCTCAAGGCGTTCGACTATCGTTTGATCGATCAGTCGGCTGCCGAGATCGTCGAGACGGCGAAGCGGACCGGCGCGATCGTTCGTGGCCCCGTGCCGCTGCCCACCCGCATCCAGCGCTTCGACATCCTGCGCTCGCCGCACGTCAACAAGACGTCGCGCGATCAGTTGGAAATCCGCACGCATCAGCGTCTGATGGACATCGTCGATCCGACGGACAAGACCGTCGACGCGCTGATGAAGCTCGATTTGCCGGCCGGCGTGGACGTCGAAATCAAGCTGCAATAAGGTTTGCGCCGCCATCCTCGTTCGAGGATGGCGGTAAGTCTTTGATTGCTTGCGAAAAACGAAGGGCCTCGCTATAATGCAAGGCTTTTCACGCATTTGCGTAAAAAAGCTGGAACCGTTCAGGTCCCCTGTCGATCCCTGGCAGCCTTTGCTGGCGCGGGATTGCGGGTTGAAAGGCTCTGGCATTTTGTAAATTAGCCCCGGCCAATCGCAGTCGGGAATGGAGAAAACGATGAGCCTTGGACTCGTAGGTCGCAAGGTTGGCATGACCCGTATCTTCACGGCCGAAGGGGATTCGATTCCCGTGACCGTGCTGGACGTGTCCGACAACCGCGTGACGCAGATCAAGACCGTTGAAACGGATGGTTATATCGCCGTTCAAGTGGCTTTCGGTACGCGCCGTGCATCGCGCGTGACGAAGCCGCTGGCAGGTCACCTCGCCAAAGCCGGCGTCGAAGCCGGTGAAATCCTCAAGGAATTCAAAATCGATGCCGCCAAGGCTGCCGAGCTCAGCGCTGGCGCCGTGATCGGTGTCGATATCTTCGAAGTGGGCCAGAAGATCGACGTGCAAGGCGTGTCGATCGGTAAGGGCTACGCCGGTACCATCAAGCGCTACAACTTCGCCTCGGGCCGTGCCTCGCACGGTAACTCGCGTTCGCACAACGTGCCGGGTTCGATCGGTATGGCGCAGGATCCCGGCCGTGTGTTCCCTGGCAAGCGCATGACCGGTCACATGGGTGACGATACGGTCACGGTGCAAAATCTCGAAATCGCTCGCATCGATGCGGATCGCAAGCTGCTGCTCGTCAAGGGCGCCGTTCCCGGCGCGAAGGGTGGCAAGGTTTTCGTGACGCCGGCTGTGAAGGCGCGCGCCGTGAAAGGAGCGAAATAATGGAACTGAAGCTCCTGAATGCGAATGGACAGGAAGGCGCGACGGTCAACGCATCGGACGTCGTGTTCGGCCGTGACTACAACGAAGCCCTGATTCATCAGATCGTCGTCGCTTATCAAGCGAACGCTCGCAGCGGCAACCGCGCGCAGAAAGATCGCGAGCAGGTCAAGCACACGACGAAGAAGCCGTGGCGCCAAAAGGGTACGGGCCGCGCCCGTGCCGGTATGTCGTCGAGCCCGCTGTGGCGTGGCGGTGGTCGGATCTTCCCGAACTCGCCGGAAGAGAACTTCTCGCACAAGGTCAACAAGAAGATGCATCGCGCAGGTCTCTGCTCGATCTTCTCGCAGCTTGCCCGCGAAGGCCGTCTGTCGGTCGTCGAAGACCTCGCTCTCGAAGCGCCGAAGACGAAGCTGTTGGCCGAGAAGTTCAAGGCCATGGGGCTCGAATCCGTGCTCGTGATTACGGACACGGTCGACGAGAACCTGTACCTCGCGTCGCGCAACCTCACCCATGTGGCGGTTGTCGAGCCGCGTTACGCGGACCCGCTCTCGCTGATCTACTTCAAGAAAGTACTGATCACGAAGGCTGCGGTCGCCCAGATCGAGGAGTTGCTGTCATGAGCGAGAATCGCAAGAACGATCATCGTTTGATGCAGGTCCTGCTCGCGCCGGTGATCTCCGAAAAGGCGACGCTGGTGGCCGACAAGAACGAGCAAGTGGTGTTCGAAATCGCGCCGGACGCGACCAAGCAGGAAGTCAAGGCTGCTGTCGAGTTGCTGTTCAAGGTGGAAGTCGATTCGGTCAACGTCCTCAATGTGAAGGGCAAGGCGAAGCGCTTCGGCCGGTTCATGGGTCGCCGCAAGGACGTCAGGAAGGCTTATGTCTGCCTGAAGCCGGGCCAGGAAATCAACTTCGAAGCGGAGGCCAAGTAATCATGGCACTCGTGAAAGTTAAGCCGACCTCGCCCGGACGCCGTGCGATGGTCAAGGTGGTCAACAAGGATCTTCACAAGGGCAAGCCGTTCGCGGCGCTCGTCGATAAGAAGACCTCGACCGCCGGCCGTAACAACAACGGTCACATCACGACGCGTCACAAGGGTGGCGGTCACAAGCAACACTATCGCGTGATCGATTTCCGTCGCACGAAGGACGGGATTCCCGCGAAGGTCGAGCGTATCGAATACGACCCGAACCGTAGCGCGAACATCGCGCTCGTGCTGTACGCCGACGGCGAACGTCGCTACATCATCGCGTCGAAGGGCATGACGGTCGGTCAACAGCTGATGTCCGGCTCCGAAGCGCCGATTCGTGCAGGCAACACGCTGCCGATCCGCAACATCCCGGTCGGTACGACGATCCACTGCATCGAGATGATGCCGGGCAAGGGTGCGCAAATGGCGCGTTCGGCCGGTACCTCGGCGATGCTGCTGGCGCGTGAAGGCACCTACGCGCAGGTCCGTCTGCGTTCGGGTGAAATCCGCCGCGTGCACATCGAGTGTCGCGCGACGATTGGCGAAGTCGGCAACGAAGAGCACAGCCTGCGCCAAATCGGCAAGGCCGGTGCGAACCGCTGGCGCGGTATCCGCCCGACGGTGCGTGGCGTTGCGATGAACCCGGTCGATCACCCGCACGGTGGTGGTGAGGGTCGTACAGCGGCAGGCCGTCATCCGGTGAGCCCGTGGGGCCAGCAGACGAAGGGCTATCGCACCCGCAGCAACAAGCGCACGACGACGATGATCGTCCAGCGCCGTCACAAGCGTTAAGGAGCAGACAATGGCACGTTCTGTAAAAAAAGGTCCGTTCTGCGACGCCCATTTGCTGAAGAAAGTTGAGGCGGCTGCAGCTTCGCGCGACAAGAAGCCGATCAAGACCTGGTCGCGTCGCTCGACGATCCTTCCGGACTTCATCGGCTTGACGATCGCTGTCCACAACGGTCGTCAGCACGTTCCGGTGTACATCTCGGAAAACATGGTCGGCCACAAACTTGGCGAGTTCGCATTGACCCGTACGTTCAAGGGTCACGCGGCCGACAAGAAGGCCAAGAAATAAGGGGCAATCAAGATGGAAGTGAAAGCAATTCATCGCGGTGCCCGCATCTCGGCGCAGAAGACGCGCCTTGTGGCCGACCAGATCCGCGGTTTGCCGGTCGACAAGGCGCTGAACGTTCTGACGTTCTCGCCGAAGAAGGCGGCAGGCATCGTGAAAAAGGTCGTGCTGTCGGCGATCGCGAATGCGGAGCACAACGAAGGCGCCGATATCGACGAGCTCAAGATCAAGAGCATCTACGTCGACAAGGCTGCTTCGCTGAAGCGCTTCACCGCGCGCGCGAAGGGCCGCGGCAACCGCATCGAGAAGCAATCCTGTCACATCACTGTGACGGTCGGGAATTAAGGGGTCATACGATGGGACAGAAAATTCATCCGACTGGCTTCCGTCTGGCCGTCAGCCGCAATTGGGCGTCGCGTTGGTACGCGAACAACAACAATTTCGCGGCGATGCTCCAGGAAGACATCGGTGTTCGTGAGTATTTGAAGAAGAAGCTGAAGAACGCTTCGGTGGGCCGTGTGGTCATCGAGCGTCCGGCGAAGAACGCGCGCATCACGATTTACAGCTCGCGTCCTGGCGTCGTCATCGGCAAGAAGGGCGAGGATATCGAGTTGTTGAAGTCGGAGCTGCAACGCCGCATGGGCGTGCCGGTCCACGTCAACATCGAGGAAATCCGCAAGCCGGAAACCGATGCTCAGTTGATCGCGGATTCGATCACGCAGCAGCTCGAGCGCCGGATCATGTTCCGCCGCGCGATGAAGCGCGCGATGCAAAACGCCATGCGTCTCGGTGCCCAGGGCATCAAGATCATGAGCGCCGGCCGCCTGAACGGTATCGAAATCGCGCGTACCGAGTGGTATCGCGAGGGTCGCGTACCGCTCCATACGCTGCGTGCCGACATCGATTACGCAACCTCGGAAGCGAAGACGACGTACGGCATCATCGGCGTCAAGGTGTGGGTCTATAAGGGCGACACGCTCGGCCGCAACGATGCTCCGGTCGTCGAAGAGCCCGTCGAGGAAAAGCGTCCGCGCCGCAATGCGCGTCCGGGCGAGCGCCGTCCCCGCCGTGACGGCGAAGGTGGCGCGCCCTCGGGTGCCCGCCGCGGCGCACCGCGTCGTGGTGGCGCCGGTGGCGACGGCAAGACTGGAGAATAACGATGCTGCAACCGAAACGCAGGAAGTATCGCAAAGAGCAAAAGGGCCGTAACACCGGTGTCGCGACGCGCGGCAACGCCGTGTCGTTCGGTGAATTCGGCCTGAAGGCTATCGGTCGCGGCCGTTTGACCGCACGCCAAATCGAAGCGGCGCGTCGTGCCATGACGCGCCACATCAAGCGTGGCGGCCGCATTTGGATTCGCATTTTCCCGGACAAGCCGATCTCGCAAAAGCCGGCTGAAGTACGGATGGGTAACGGTAAAGGTAACCCTGAGTACTACGTCGCCGAGATCCAGCCGGGCAAGATGCTGTACGAAATGGATGGCGTAACCGAAGAGCTGGCGCGTGAAGCGTTCCGTCTGGCCGCAGCCAAGCTGCCGCTGAAGACGGCGTTCATCGTTCGCCAACTGGGCGCCTAAGGAGCAAGTGATGAAGGCTTCAGAACTTCACCAGAAAGACAAGGCCGCGCTCAACAAGGAGCTGTCGGACCTGTTGAAAGCGCAATTCGGCCTGCGCATGCAGCTCGCGACGCAGCAGCTCACGAATACGAGCCAGCTGAAGAAGGTTCGTCGCGATATCGCACGCGTGCGGACCGTCCTGACTGAGAAGGCGAACCAGAAATGAACGATAGCGTGAAAACCTCGCTCAAGCGGACGCTGATCGGCAAGGTCGTCAGCAACAAGATGGACAAGACGGTCACCGTGCTGGTCGAGCACCGCGTGAAGCACCCGATCTACGGCAAGTACGTCGTGCGCTCGAAGAAGTACCACGCACACGACGATGCGAACACGTACAACGAGGGCGACCTCGTTGAAATCCAGGAAACGCGTCCGATCTCGAAGACGAAAGCCTGGGCTGTGTCGCGTCTTGTCGAAGCTGCCCGCGTGATCTAAAGCAGCGAAGCAGTACCGCGCTTCGGCGCGGGCGGTCGGACCGGGTCGCGCAAGACATCGGGCCCGAACGCCAGGCCGGCGGGGAGGTGATTGTGAAGGCCTCGCCGCGGCTGCTGCGGAAGTCGTTGAAAGTGCAGCAAATTTAGCTTGCAAGGCCGGGATTGTTTGATATAATCTCGGTCTTCCCTCTTTTTGGGATCCGTTGCGGGCGAGGCGGGATCCAACCGGAAGGGAAGCGACGGGCGCCAGCCTGTTGCGAAGGATTCACTCGATTGCGATGGCGGTTTCCGATGCCGTCGCTGCTGTTCCAACCCAAACAGCCAAGCGGCCTAGTAGTAACAGCGGCGCGGCTGACGGGACCAAGACTGACCGGCTGAACCATGGTGGTGCAGGCGGATTAAGTTGGGAAAGGTAAACCATGATCCAGACCGAATCTCGGCTTGAAGTGGCCGACAACACGGGTGCGCGTGAAGTCATGTGCATCAAGGTGCTCGGCGGCTCGAAGCGTCGTTACGCCAACATCGGCGACATCATCAAGGTGAGCGTCAAAGAGGCAACGCCGCGCGGGCGCGTGAAGAAAGGCGAAATCTACAACGCCGTGGTCGTGCGTACGGCCAAGGGCGTGCGTCGCCAGGACGGCTCGCTGATCAAGTTCGACGGTAACGCCGCCGTGCTTTTGAATAACAAGCTCGAGCCTATCGGCACCCGTATCTTCGGGCCGGTCACGCGTGAGTTGCGTAGCGAACGGTTCATGAAGATCGTTTCGCTCGCGCCGGAAGTGCTGTAAGGAGTCGCGATGAACAAGATTCGCAAGGGTGACGAAGTCGTCGTCATTACCGGCAAGGACAAAGGCAAGCGCGGTGTCGTACTCGCCGTTGGCGGCGACAACGTGACGGTGGAAGGCATCAACCTCGTCAAGAAACACGTGAAGCCGAACCCGATGAAGGGCACGACGGGCGGTGTGGAAGCCAAGACGATGCCGCTGCATATTTCGAATGTCGCGCTCGTCGACGCGAACGGCAAGGCCTCGCGCGTTGGCATCAAGGTCGAGGACGGCAAGAAAGTCCGCTTCCTGAAGACGACCGGTACCGTGCTCGGTGCCTGACGCTGCGGAGTGATAAAAATGGCTCGTTTGCAAGAGTTTTACAAAGAGAAGGTTGTACCCGGCCTCATCGAGAAGTTCGGTTACAAGTCCGTCATGGAAGTGCCGCGCATCACCAAGATCACGCTGAACATGGGTCTGGGCGAAGCCGTCGCTGACAAGAAGATCATCGAGAACGCCGTCGGCGATCTGACGAAGATTGCTGGGCAAAAGCCTGTCGTGACGAAAGCGCGCAAGGCTATCGCTGGCTTCAAGATCCGTCAGGGCTATCCGATCGGCGCGATGGTCACGCTGCGCGGCCGCGCGATGTACGAATTCCTCGATCGTTTCGTCACGGTGGCGCTGCCGCGCGTGCGCGACTTCCGCGGTATCTCGGGTCGCGCGTTCGACGGTCGCGGCAACTACAACATCGGTGTGAAAGAGCAGATCATTTTCCCCGAGATCGACTACGACAAGATCGACGCGCTGCGTGGGCTGAACATCAGCATCACGACGACTGCGAAGACTGACGACGAAGCCAAGGCACTGCTCGCCAGCTTCAAGTTCCCGTTCAGAAATTGAGGTTACCGTGGCTAAACTGGCACTGATCGAACGTGAAAAGAAGCGCGCCCGCCTTGCGGCGAAGTTCGCACCGAAGCGCACCGCGCTGAAGGCGATCATCGACGACCAAAGCAAGTCGGAAGAAGAGCGCTATGCGGCTCGCCTCGAGCTGCAGCAACTGCCCCGCAACGCCAACCCGACGCGCAAACGCAATCGCTGCGCGATCACGGGTCGGCCGCGCGGCACGTTCCGCAAATTCGGACTGGCGCGTAACAAGATTCGTGAAATCGCGTTCCGCGGCGAGATCCCCGGCCTCACCAAGGCGAGCTGGTAATAGGAGAAACATAAATGAGCATGAGTGATCCTATCGCCGATATGCTGACTCGCATCCGCAATGCGCAGATGGTCGAGAAAGTCTCGGTGACGATGCCCTCGTCGAAAGTGAAGGTGGCGATTGCGCAGGTCCTGAAGGACGAAGGCTATATCGAAGACTTCGCTGTGAAGTCGGATGGTGTGAAGTCGAATCTGCATATCGGGCTGAAGTACTACGCGGGCCGTCCGGTGATCGAGCGCCTCGAGCGCGTCTCGAAGCCTGGTCTGCGCGTGTACCGCGGTCGCAACGACATTCCGCAGGTCATGAATGGCCTCGGTGTGGCGATCGTCTCGACGCCCAAGGGTGTGATGACGGACCGCAAGGCGCGCGCCAATGGCGTCGGCGGCGAAGTCATCTGCTACGTCGCTTAACGCCGAAAGAGGAGAAGAAACATGTCTCGAGTAGGTAAAAGCCCGGTCGCGCTCAGCGGCGCCGAAGTGAAGGTCGCCGATGGCTTCATCACGGTGAAGGGCCCGCTCGGCACGATTTCGCAAGCGTTGAACAAGCTCGTGAACATCGTCGTCGACGGCGCGTTCCTGAAGTTCGAGCCGGTCGGCGAAAGCCGTGAAGCCAATGCGATGTCGGGCACGATGCGTGCCATCGTCGCGAACATGGTGCACGGTGTCACCAAAGGTTTCGAGCGTAAGCTGACGCTCGTGGGCGTGGGCTATCGTGCGCAAGCGCAAGGCGACAAGCTGAACCTGTCGCTGGGCTTCTCGCACCCGGTGGTGCACCAGATGCCTCAAGGCGTGAAGGCGGAAACGCCCTCGCAAACGGAAATCGTGATCAAGGGGATCGACAAGCAGCAAGTCGGCCAAGTCGCTGCCGAAGTGCGCGGCTATCGCCCGCCTGAGCCCTACAAGGGCAAGGGTGTGCGCTACGCCGACGAGGTGGTGATCCTCAAAGAAACGAAGAAGAAGTAAGGGTGCGCAATCATGGATAAGACTCAATCTCGCCTGCGCCGCGCTCGTCAGACGCGTATCAAGATCGCCGAACTGCAGGTCGCACGCCTCGCCGTGCACCGCACGAACACGCATATCTACGCGCAAGTGTTTTCGCCCTGCGGCACCAAGGTGCTCGCCAGTGCGTCGACGCTCGAGGCCGAAGTGCGTGCTCAGCTGGCCGACCAGTCGGGCAAGGGTGGCAACGTTGCCGCTGCCACGCTGATCGGCAAGCGCATCGCGGAGAAAGCCAAGGCTGCCGGCATCGAATCCGTCGCCTTCGACCGCTCGGGTTTCCGCTACCACGGCCGCGTGAAGGCGCTGGCTGATGCGGCGCGCGAAGCCGGGCTCAAGTTCTAAGGGAAGAATTCGTCATGGCAAAGATGCAAGCGAAAGTTCAGGCTGACGAACGCGACGACGGCCTTCGCGAAAAGATGATTTCGGTCAATCGCGTGACCAAGGTCGTGAAGGGTGGCCGGATTCTCGGTTTCGCCGCACTGACCGTGGTTGGCGATGGCGATGGCCGCGTCGGCATGGGCAAGGGCAAAGCGAAGGAAGTGCCCGTTGCCGTGCAAAAGGCAATGGAGCAGGCTCGTCGCAACATGTTCAAGGTGCCGCTCAAGAACGGCACGCTGCAGCACGAAGTGCACGGCAAGCATGGCGCATCGAAGGTCCTCCTCGCTCCGGCGAAGGACGGTACCGGCGTGATCGCCGGCGGCCCGATGCGCGCCGTGTTCGACGTGATGGGTGTTCAGAACGTCGTGGCCAAGAGCCACGGTTCGACGAACCCTTACAACCTCGTTCGTGCGACGCTCGACGGTCTGCGCAAGCAGTCGACGCCGGGTGACATTGCGGCCAAGCGCGGCAAGTCGGTCGAAGATATTTTGGGCTAATGCCTGGGTGGTCACCATGTCTGAAAAAACTGTCAAGGTTCAGCTCGTCAAGAGCCTGATTGGGACCCGCGAAACGCACCGTGCCACGGTGCGCGGCCTGGGCCTGCGCCGACTCAACTCGGTTAGCGTTCTGCAAGATACGCCCGCCGTGCGCGGCATGATCAACAAGGTTTCGTACCTTGTTAAGGTCGTCGACTGAGCGCGGACCACGGACTCGAGGAGTTGAATATGGAATTGAATAACCTGAAGCCGGCCGAAGGCGCGAAGCACGCCAAGCGCCGTGTCGGCCGCGGTATCGGCTCGGGCCTCGGCAAGACTGCGGGTCGCGGCCACAAGGGTCAGAAATCGCGTTCGGGCGGCTTTCACAAAGTCGGCTTCGAAGGCGGTCAGATGCCGCTGCAGCGTCGTTTGCCGAAGCGCGGCTTCACCTCGCTGACGAAGGAATTCGTCGGTGAAGTGCGCCTCTCCGACCTGGAAAAGCTGCCCGTCGACGAAATCGATCTGCTCGCGCTCAAGCAAGCTGGTCTCGTCAACGAGCTGACGAAAAGCGCCAAGATCATCGCCACGGGCGAAATCAAGCGCAAGATCGTCGTGAAGGGTCTGGGTGCAACGAAGGGCGCTCGCGCGGCCATCGAAGCAGCCGGCGGCTCGTTTGCCGAGTAATTGGCTTTCGCTCGCGTGAGAAGCCGATTGCCGGTCATGGTATTTGCATCGGAGAAGGTACTTGGCTAACAGCCCGAGTCTTGCAAAAACCGGGAAAAGCGCAGCGAAGTTCGGCGACCTGCGCCGGCGAGCAGTTTTTCTGCTGCTGGCGCTCGTCGTTTATCGAATCGGCGCGCATATTCCGGTGCCGGGCATCGACCCGGATCAGTTGGCGAAGCTGTTCCAAAGCCAATCTGGCGGCATCCTGGGCATGTTCAACATGTTCTCGGGTGGCGCGCTGTCGCGGTTCACGGTGTTCGCGTTGGGGATCATGCCGTACATCTCCTCGTCGATCATCATGCAGCTGCTCGCGATCGTTTCGCCGCAGCTCGAAGCGCTGAAGAAGGAAGGGCAGGCCGGGCAGCGGAAGATCACGCAGTACACGCGGGTCTTCACGGTCTTGCTGGCGACGTTCCAGGCGTTCGGCATCGCCGTTGCGCTCGAAAACCAACCGGGCCTCGTGATCGATCCTGGCATGGTCTTTCGGCTGACGACGGTCGTGACGCTCGTGACGGGCACGATGTTCCTGATGTGGCTCGGTGAGCAGATTACCGAGCGCGGGCTCGGCAACGGCATCTCCATCATCATCTTCGGTGGGATCGCGGCCGGATTTCCGAATGCGATCGGCGGGCTCTTCGAGCTGGTGCGCACGGGTTCGATGAGCATCATTTCCGCGATCATCGTCGTGGCACTGATTGCGGGCGTGACCTATGTCGTCGTGTTCATCGAGCGCGGTCAGCGCAAGATTCTCGTGAACTACGCGAAGCGCCAGGTCGGCAACAAGATTTACGGCGGGCAGTCGTCGCACCTGCCGCTGAAGTTGAACATGTCGGGCGTGATTCCGCCGATCTTCGCATCGTCGATCATCCTGTTCCCGGCCACGATCCTGAACTGGTTCAGTTCGGGTTCGCGCGGCGACTGGTTCAGCCAGACGTTGCACAACGTAGCGGAGGCGCTGAAGCCTGGGCAGCCCGTCTACGTGTTGTTGTATGCGTTGGCGATCGTGTTTTTCTGCTTTTTCTATACCGCGCTGGTGTTCAACAGCAGGGAAACGGCCGACAACCTGAAGAAAAGCGGTGCTTTCGTTCCAGGGATTCGTCCTGGCGATCAGACCGCACGCTATATCGACCGCATCCTCACGCGGCTGACGCTGGCCGGTGCGATTTATATCGTGTTCGTCTGTCTGCTGCCTGAGTTTCTGGTGCTGCGCTGGAACGTGCCGTTTTATTTTGGCGGAACGTCGCTGCTGATCATTGTCGTCGTCACGATGGACTTCATGGCGCAGGTGCAGTCGTACGTTATGTCGCAACAGTATGAATCGCTGCTCAAGAAAGCCAATTTCAAGGGCAGCAACATCCCGATGCGTTGAAAGGACTTATGGCCAAAGACGATGTAATCCAGATGCAGGGCGAGGTGATCGAGAACCTGCCCAATGCGACCTTCCGCGTGAAGCTGGAAAACGGCCATGTCGTATTGGGACATATCTCGGGCAAGATGCGGATGCACTACATCCGTATCCTGCCGGGCGACAAGGTGACGGTTGAGTTGACGCCTTACGATCTGTCGCGTGCGCGGATCGTGTTCCGGGCGAAGTGATTTGAAAAAAGGGTAATATCATGAAAGTGATGGCATCGGTTAAGCGCATTTGCCGCAATTGCAAGATCATCAAGCGCAAAGGCGTTGTGCGCGTGATTTGCAGCTCTGATCCGCGCCACAAACAGCGTCAAGGCTAACGCCGACGCTTTTGCTTGCGCTTTTTGTTTGAGGAAAAACAATGGCTCGTATTGCAGGGGTGAACATCCCGAACCACCAGCATGCCGAAATCGGCCTCACGGCGATCTTCGGTGTCGGCCGCACGCGCTCGCGCCGGATTTGCGAGGCGGCGGGTGTCGACTACTCGAAGAAGGTCAAGGACCTGACGGACGCGGATCTCGAAAAGCTGCGTGACGAAGTCGGCAAGTTTGTCGTCGAGGGCGATCTGCGCCGCGAAGTGACGATGAACATCAAGCGCCTGATGGATCTCGGCTGCTACCGCGGCGTGCGTCATCGCAAGGGGCTGCCCCTGCGTGGCCAGCGTACGCGCACGAATGCCCGTACGCGCAAGGGTCCGCGCCGTGCAGCGCAATCGCTGAAGAAGTAAGCGGGACTGACAGTTACAGGAAAATGTAATGGCTAAGGCTTCGAACAACACCGCGGCGCAACGCGTTCGCAAGAAGGTCAAGAAGAACGTCGCCGAGGGCGTGGTTCACGTTCACGCGTCGTTCAACAACACCATCATCACGATCACCGATCGTCAGGGCAACGCGCTTGCCTGGGCGACCTCGGGTGGCCAAGGTTTCAAGGGCTCGCGCAAGTCCACGCCGTTCGCGGCGCAGGTTGCGGCGGAGTCGGCTGGCCGCGTGGCGATGGAATACGGCGTAAAGAACCTCGAAGTGCGGATCAAGGGTCCCGGCCCGGGTCGCGAGTCGGCAGTGCGTGCACTGCATGGTCTTGGCATCAAGATCACCGCGATCTCGGACGTGACGCCGGTTCCGCACAACGGCTGCCGTCCGCCGAAGCGCCGCCGTATCTAAGGCGAGCGAAAGTACGACGCCTGTTGGCGCTTCATCGCGCCAGCAGGCTGTTTGCATCTCGATATCCTAAGCCCACCGTTCGGACCGACGAGTCCGGACTAGCGCGGAAAGTTTCATGTCCGCGTGATCAAACCCAGAAGGAACGCAAAGTGGCACGCTATACCGGCCCCAAAGCCAAGCTGTCTCGCCGTGAAGGCACCGATCTCTTCCTGAAGAGCGCGCGTCGCTCGCTCGCCGACAAGTGCAAGCTGGACAGCAAGCCCGGCCAGCACGGTCGCACTTCCGGCGCACGTACGTCGGACTATGGCACCCAGCTGCGCGAAAAGCAAAAAGTGAAGCGCATGTACGGTGTGCTCGAGCGCCAATTCCGCCGCTACTTCGCGGAAGCGGATCGCCGCAAGGGCAACACGGGCGAAAACCTGTTGCAATTGCTCGAGTCGCGCCTCGATAACGTCGTCTATCGCATGGGCTTCGGCTCCACGCGCGCGGAAGCGCGCCAGCTCGTGAGCCACAAGGCCATCACGATCAATGGCCAGGTCGCGAACATCCCTTCGCTGCAAGTAAAGGCCGGTGACATCGTCGCGGTGCGCGAGCAGGCCAAGAAGCAGGCTCGCATTCTCGAAGCCGTTTCGCTCGCCGAGCAAGGCGGTCTGCCGAGCTGGGTCGCGGTCGATACCAAGAAGTACGAAGGTACGTTCAAGCAGATGCCCGAGCGCGCCGACATTGGTGGCGATATCAACGAAAGCCTGATCGTCGAATTGTATTCGCGCTAATCGGATTTACGGCCGGGGTACCCCGATTGCGTCAGGCAAGGGGGCGCCTCGGCTGTTCATTTTCAGGTTGTTACCGGTCAGCCTTATCGGTGTAACGAGCCGAGGGTATTGAAAAGGAAAACCTATGCAAACCAGTTTGTTGAAGCCCAAGATCATCGCCGTGGAATCGCTTGGCGAGAACCACGCGAAAGTGGTCATGGAACCGTTTGAACGCGGTTACGGCCACACGTTGGGCAACGCGCTTCGGCGCGTGCTGCTGTCGTCGATGATCGGCTACGCGCCGACCGAAGTGACGATCGCAGGCGTCGTACATGAGTATTCGACGCTCGATGGTGTGCAAGAGGACGTCGTCAATCTGCTGCTGAACTTGAAGGGTGTCGTATTCAAGCTGCACAACCGGGATGAAGTGACGGTCACGCTGCGCAAGGAAGGCGAAGGCCTCGTGACGGCGCGCGATATCGAATTGCCGCACGACTGCGAAGTGATCAATCCCGACCATGTGGTTGCCCACCTCTCGAAGGGCGGCAAGCTCGACGTGCAGATCAAGGTCGAAAAGGGCCGCGGCTATGTGCCCGGCAACGTGCGCCGGTATGGCGAGGAAACGGCGAAGATCATCGGCCGCATCGTGCTCGACGCATCGTTCTCTCCGGTTCGCCGTGTGAGCTATGCGGTCGAGAGCGCGCGTGTCGAGCAACGTACGGACCTCGACAAGCTCGTGATGAACATCGAAACCAACGGCGTGATTTCGCCCGAGGAAGCGATTCGTCAATCGGCTCGCATTCTGGTCGACCAGCTTGCCGTCTTCGCTGCGCTGGAAGGAACGGAAGCTGCGGCCGAAGCGCCGTCGCGTGCGCCGCAGATCGATCCGATCCTGCTGCGTCCGGTGGACGATCTCGAACTGACGGTGCGTTCCGCGAACTGCCTGAAGGCCGAGAACATCTACTACATCGGCGATCTGATTCAGCGTACCGAAAACGAGCTGCTCAAGACCCCGAACCTCGGTCGCAAGTCGCTCAACGAGATCAAGGAAGTGCTCGCGTCGCGCGGTCTCACGCTCGGCATGAAGCTCGAAAACTGGCCGCCGGCCGGTCTCGACAAGTAAGCTGACTGGCAACGACGCGGATTTTCCTTTAAAATCCGCGTCTTGCTTTTTCATACCGGCCCGTGTCCCAGGCTTTTTCTTCCTGAAAGCCGCGACGATAGAAGAGCTGGATCAAAACTTTGAATCAAGGAAACTGAGATGCGTCACCGTCATGGTCTGCGGAAACTGAACCGCACGAGCAGCCACCGTTTGGCAATGCTCCGTAACATGTCCAACTCGCTGATCGAGCACGAAGTCATCAAGACGACGCTGCCGAAAGCGAAAGAACTGCGCAAGGTCGTCGAGCCGCTCATCACGCTCGGCAAGAAGCCTTCGCTCGCCAACCGCCGCCTCGCGTTCAACCGCCTGCGCGACCGCGATTCGGTCGCGAAGCTGTTCGACGTGCTCGGTTCGCGCTTCGCGAACCGCCCCGGCGGCTATCTGCGCATCCTGAAGTTCGGCTTCCGCGTCGGCGACAATGCGCCGATGGCGCTCGTCGAGCTGCTCGACCGTCCGGAACCGGTGGAAGGCGAAGAAGTGCAAGACGCGGAATAAAGCGTCCATCAACGCCGCGAAGCTCTTGCGGCAGCGATAAAAGGGGTCAAGCGCAGCTTGGCCCTTTTTTTATCGTGCGCCCGGTGCGGCGGACGAGTGTGCGGCGCCGATCGGCGGGTGAAGAGCGGCCGATGGTACGATAATGCGAGCATGTATGCCGTTGTTGGAGAGACCGTGTCTGTCGAAATCGTTCTGATGCTGACCACGCTGCCGGACGCCGCATCGGCGCAGGCGCTGGCGGATGCCGTCCTCGATGCGCGGTTGGCTGCGTGCGTTGCCGAATCGGCTCCGCTGCATTCGCGTTATCGCTGGAAGGGGCAGAAGGAATCGGCTCAGGAAATCCAGTTGCTCTTCAAGACCAGCGTCGCGCGTGCGCTCGAGCTCGAGCAATTCATTGCGGAGCACCATCCCTATGAGACGCCCGAGATCGTATCGTGGCCGGCAAGCGCCTCGACGGCTTACGGGCAATGGGTGGTGGCCGAAACTCATCGTCCAATCCATGTTTAGATCGCCCGGCGCGCATGCAGGATCGCTCGCGCGCTTCTTCTTCCTGATCCCGCTCGTGCTGGCCGCTTGCTTGATGGCGAGCTTCGGCACGTCGGCGCGCGCCGATGATTTTCTCGATCCCTCGGCTGCGTTTCGTTTCAGCGCATCGGAGGTACCGGGCGCGGTCGACGTTCGTTTCCAGATTGCCGATGGCTACTACCTGTACCGGGAGCGCTTCGCGTTTGCGGTGAAGACTGGAACCGCGACGCTCGGTGAGCCGCAACTGCCCGCCGGCCATGTCAAATTCGACGAGACCTTCCAAAAGAACGTCGAAACCTATCGGCAAAGCGTCGTCGTTCATGTACCCGTGAAAGCGGCGAGCGGGCCCTTCGAATTGGCTGTGACCTCGCAAGGTTGTGCGGACGCGGGGATCTGCTATCCGCCCGATACGCATGTCTATCGGGTGAGCGGCGCCGCCTTGCAGTCGGGCGCACCGGGCGCGGGCACAACGGTCGCGGGCACAACGGTCGCGCCCGAGGGCACCGCTGGAAACGGCGGGTCGTCTTCCTGGTATGACCGGCTCACGAGCGCGGATTACGCGGGCTCGCTGCTGCAAGGCGGCGGCTTCGCGGCAACGGTCGGCCTCTACTTTCTCGCGGGTCTCGTGCTGAGTCTGCTGCCTTGCTCGTATCCCATGATCCCGATTCTCTCGGCGATCATCATCGGGGAAGGGCACCGCGTCACCCATGCGCGCGGATTCGCGCTGTCGCTGTCATATGTGATCGGCATGGCGCTCGTTTACACGGCGCTCGGTATTGCTGCGGCGCTCGTCGGGCAGAGCCTCGGAGCATGGTTGCAGAATCCGTGGGTCCTCGGCGCCTTTGCGCTGCTGCTGACATTGTTCGCGTTGTCGTTGATCGCGGGCCTCGATATCGCGTTGCCGCAGCGCTGGCATGACCGGATGTCCGAGGCATCGAACCGGCGACCGGGCGGCAAGCTCGCAGCCGTCGCCGCAATGGGCGCCTTGTCGGCCCTGGTCGTCGGTGCGTGCATGACGGCGCCCCTCTTTGCCGTGCTCGCATTCATCGCACACACGGGCAACGCGTTGCTCGGCGGGGCGGCACTTTTTTCGATGGGGATCGGGCTCGGTGTGCCGCTTTTGATCGTCGGCCTGGGGGCCGGCGCACTCCTGCCGCGCGCGGGCGGATGGATGGAGGGCATCAAGGTCTTCTTCGGCGTCGTGTTGCTGGCGGCCGCGCTGTGGATCGTCTGGCCCGTTTTGCCGGCGACGGCGCAGATGCTGCTTGGCGCGCTCTGGCTGCTGTTTGCCGCCGCGACGCTCGGTCTTTTTTCGCCGCATGCGAGCGCAGTCTCGATCTGGCGGCGTCTTGGACGCGGCATCGGAGCCGCATTTGCCATCTGGGCGGCCGCGCTCATCGTCGGGCTTGCCGCGGGATCCACCGATCCATTGCGCCCGCTCGCGGTGCTCGCCGCGCGTGTCGGTGCATCTGCGGCGGCGACCGAGCAGCCGTTGGACCGCTCGTTTCAACCCGTGCGAAGCTCGGCCGAGCTCGATCGATCGATCAAGGCGGCGGGACGCCCGGCGATGCTCGATTTCTACGCGGATTGGTGCGTCAGCTGCAAGGAAATGGAGCGCTTCACCTTCGCCGATCCGAGGGTCCGCGCGCGCCTCGCTCAGTTGCAACTGCTACGCGCCGACGTGACAGCCAACAGCGCCGACGATCAGGCGCTTCTGAAGCGCTTTTCGCTATTCGGGCCGCCGGGGATCATTTTCTTCGACGCGGGCGGCAAGGAAGTTTTGCGTGTCGTCGGCTATGAATCGGCCGACAAATTTCTGCGCAGCCTGGATCGGGCGTTGCCGTCGAGCGGATCGTCAGTCGCGCTGACGATCCGATAGCACAACTCATTTCGGTTAGCGCTGATCCCGCAGCAACCGAGCCGCGTCCAGTGCGAAGTAGGTCAGCACACCGTCGGCGCCTGCGCGCTTGAACGCGAGCAGCGACTCCATCATCACCTTGTCGTGATCGAGCCAGCCGTTTTGTGCAGCGGCTTTCAGCATCGCGTATTCACCGCTCACTTGATAGACATAGGTGGGGAAGCGAAACTCGTCTTTCACCCGCCGCACGATGTCCAGATAGGGCATGCCGGGTTTCACCATCACCATATCGGCGCCTTCCTCGATATCGAGGCGGACTTCGCGCAACGCTTCGTCCGAGTTCGCCGGGTCCATCTGGTACGTCATCTTGTTGCTCTTGCCGAGGTTGGTCGCAGAGCCGACTGCGTCGCGGAACGGCCCGTAGAAGGCCGATGCGTACTTCGCCGCGTAGGCCATGATCCGAGTGTGGATGCGACCCTCGCTTTCGAGCATCTCGCGCAGTGCGCCGATGCGGCCGTCCATCATGTCGGACGGTGCGAGGATGTCCACGCCGGCTTCCGCTTGGGTGCGGGCCTGTTCGACGAGGATTTCAACCGTCTCGTCATTGAGCACGTAACCCGCTTCGTCGAGCACACCGTCTTGGCCGTGGCTCGTATAGGGATCGAGCGCGACATCGGTCAGTACGCCGAGTTCGGGGAAGCGGGCCTTGATTTCCCGCACCGCGCGAGGAACCAATCCTTCGGGATTCGCCGCTTCGCGGCCGTCCGGCGTTTTCAGCGAAGGCTCGATGGCGGGAAAAAGCGACAGCACGGGCACGCCGAGTTCGACGCACCGGTGCGCCACGTCGAGCAACAGATCGACCGATAGGCGTTCGACGCCCGGCATTGACGGCACCGCCTGCCTCACCTTCGAACCTTCGACGATGAATACCGGGTAAATGAGATCGTTGGTCGTCAATACGGTCTCGCGCATGAGGCGGCGCGAGAAGTCGTCGCGTCGCATCCGGCGCGGACGATGATGCGGATAAAAGCTCATGGTGTTTGTCGAGAACCGCTTCGAAGTTCGTCTAAATTCCGGCAAAACCGGCCCCAATCGTTTTTCGGACAGTTTGCAGGGAGCGGGAACCTGCCCGGACGCTACTCTTTGCACGATGGTATATGATAGCGATCGAGTAACGCGCCTGGCGCGGAGCTCCCCGCTTCTCCTCCCTGAGCGGGTGCCTGTCGTTTTTCGATTAGGCTGTTTAACCCGCCGAGGTCCGGCGGGTTTTTTTCTGGTTTTGAGATAGTGCCCGCAAGGCGGGTTTACGAACCTCTTTCGGATGCCGCCAGCCAACCCTCGATGACGACATGAGCGTCTTCGAGCCCTGTCCGTTTGAGCGCCGAAAAAAGTTGCGCAGTGAGTTCACCGCGATAGCCCGCATCGCGATATTCGGCGAGCCCTTTTTGCGTGGCCCGCAGTGCATTGGTGCCCTCTTGGCGCGTCAATTTGTCGCACTTGGTGAGCAGCGTGTGAATCGGCTTGCCCGTCGGCGCGAACCACTCGATCATGCGGCGATCGAGCTCGGTCAGCGGACGCCGCGAATCCATCATGAGGATCATGCCGCGCAACTGGGCGCGGCTTTGCAGGTAGCTGGCGAGCAGCGCCTCCCAATGTGCCTTCGCGGCTCCGGGCACTTCGGCGTAGCCGTAGCCGGGCAGATCCACGAGATAGCCCACGGGTTCGTCGGCCGGCCCGACGCCGAAATAATTGATATGCTGCGTCCGGCCGGGCGTCTTGCTCGCGAAGGCAAGGCGCTTCTGGTTGCAAAGGACGTTGATGGCCGTCGACTTGCCGGCGTTGGAGCGGCCGGCGAACGCAACCTCCGGCGTGACTGTGCCGGGCAGGTCGCGCAGATGGTTGACGGTCGTGAAAAAGCGGGCTTGATGCAGCAAGAAGGCCATGGCGGAAGAGGTGGGCGGTCGAGCGAGACCGAAAAGTGGGGGCAAGCGCCCAGGGTGCAGCCGACTGGCGTCTTGGCGCATAGCGAGGTATTGTACAATACGACGGTTTGGCCGAAGACCGGACGAGGCCGCCAACACGCGCTTCGCACGGCCTTTCGAGCCCGTACGGGCATGACGCCGCAGGCGTTTTTTTGCGGCGGAAATGATGGGCGCCGTCGTTTTTCCGAAACCTCTCGAGGAACTGACCGGGCCGCTGGGCAACCGCTTGCAGCCCCAAGGGGAGATTGCTTGCTTGCGCCGCGAATGGGCTTCGGGACACTCAATTCTCAAAAGACGAAACCGGGTGTGCGAATGAATCGACTGTGCAAGTCTTTGGTGGTCCTTGAAGTCGTGGCGGCAGGTTTGATGGGTGTGGCGACAGGAGCAAGCGCGGCGGAAGCGCTCAAGCCCGATGCCAACAAGGGGCAGGCGATCGCAACGAGCGTGTGCGTAGCGTGCCATGGAGCGGACGGTAACAGTGCCAGCGCGGCGTTTCCGAAGCTGGCCGGGCAGCATGAGCAGTACCTCCTGAAGGAGTTGAGGGACTTCAAGGTCAAGCCGGGCGAAAAAGCCGCGGTGCGGCAAAACCCGGTGATGGCGGGCATCGTCGCATCGCTGTCGGACCAGGATATGGCGAACGTCGCCGCGTATTTCGCCTCGCAAGCGCCGAAGGGCGGCGCGGCGCGCGACGCCGCGACGGTCGCGTTGGGGCAGAAGATTTACCGGGGCGGCATTGCGGACAAGGGCGTGCCCGCTTGCGCGAGTTGCCATGGACCCACCGGGCAGGGCATTCCCGTGCAGTTCCCGCGCGTGTCGGGACAATGGGCCGATTACACGCATGCGCAGCTCACGGCGTTCGAGCAGGGAACGCGCAAGAACGATGTCATGCAGCCGATCGCCTCGCGGCTGACCGACACTGAAATGAAAGCGGTGGCGGACTACATGGCCGGCCTGCATTGACAGGTACGCGCCGCATTACATTTGACGCTCCGCTGTGCGACACGCGCGGCGAGACGCGGCAAGAACAAAAAAAGGGTGGGGGCGTCGTGTCGTCGGCGGCCCTACCCTTTTTTGCTGGCAGTTGGAGTTGGAATGAGCGTCACCACGTCGGGTTATGAATTGAAATCGGAACGGCGCACGCTGCGAAGCGCCGTGGAGCTCGTGAGCTCGATGCGTTTCGCGATCGCACTGCTTGTCGTGCTCGCGATCGCGAGCATCGTCGGCACGGTGCTGACGCAGGATGATCCTTACCCGAACTACGTCAATCAGTTCGGCCCGTTCTGGGCCGATATCTTCCGCGGGCTGAGCCTCTACACGGTCTATAGCGCGTGGTGGTTCATGCTCATTCTGGGCTTTCTGATCGTCTCCATTTCGCTTTGCGTGGTGCGCAACGCACCGAAGATGATTGCCGATGCGAAGAGTTGGAAAGACAGAGTGCGCGAGGGTAGCCTGCGCGCGTTTCATCACAAGGCGGAATACGCGTGCGGCGGTACGCGTGCCGAAGCGGCCGGGCGTCTGGGCGCGTTGCTCGACAGGATCGGCTACAAGTACGTCGTACGCGAGAGCGGCGAAGCCACACTGATTGCGGCGAAGCGAGGCGGGCTCGCGAAGATCGGCTACATCTTTGCGCACATCGCGATCGTGGTGATCTGTATCGGAGGATTGCTCGACAGCAACTTGCCGATCAAATTCCAGATGTGGCTCTTCGGCAAGACGCCGGTCACGAGCAACAGCACCATCAGCGAGATCGGGCCGGAGCATCGACTGTCGACCGGCAATCCCACGTTTCGCGGCTATGCGTGGGTGCCCGAGGGGCAACATGTATCGACCGCGATTCTGAACCAACCCAACGGTTCGCTGATTCAGGACCTGCCGTTCTCGATCCAGCTCGACAAGTTCATCGTCGATTACTACTCGACCGGCATGCCGAAGCTGTTCGCGAGCGACATCGTCATCACCGACCACAAGACCGGTGCACGCGTGCCCGCGCGTATCGAAGTCAACAAGCCGTTCGAGTACGACGGTGTCTCGATCTACCAGTCGAGCTTCCAGGACGGCGGCTCGCAGATGACGATGACGGCGTGGCCGATGGTCGGCGCAACCATCGCGACGGTCCCCGTGCACGGTGCAATCGGGGGCTCGGCCCCGCTTCCTGCGTCGATGCCCGACGCGGCCGGCCAGACGATCGAATTCTCGGACTTTCGGGCGATCAACGTCGAAAACGTCACCAACGGCTCCGGCAAGACGGACGTGCGCGGTGTCGCCGCTCAGCATCCGGTCGAGCGGTTTCTCGAGAACCGGCTGGGCTCAGGTGCAAAGAGCTCGAAGCCGGTCGACTTGCGCAACGTCGGCCCATCGGTGCAGTACAAGGTCCGGGGCAGCGATGGTCAGGCGCGTGAATTCAACAACTACATGCTGCCGGTGGACGTCGACGGCGAGCGGATGTTTCTTGCCGGGGTGCGCCTCGCCCCCGACGATCCGTTCCGCTATTTGCGCATTCCGGCCGATCAGGCGGGCACGGTCAAGGAATGGATGATGCTGCGCGCCGCGCTCGACAATCCTGCGTTGCGAGCCCAGGCAGCCGAACGGTTCGCGCGTCGCGCGGTGGTGGATCAGAACCCGGAACTGCGCCAGCACTTGCAGGAAAGCGCGCAGCGCGTCATGTCACTGTTTGCCGGGGCCGGCGCGGGCGGGGGCAAGACGCCGGCAGGTCAAGCCAACGCGGGCTTCCAGGCGGTCGCGACCTTCATCGATCAGTCCGTGCCGAAAGGCGAGCAGGAAAAGGCTGCATCGCTGTTGCTGCGCATGCTCGAGGGATCGATGTGGGAGCTTTGGCAACTGGCGCGCGAAGGTGCGGGCGAACCCGACGCGAGCCCGGATGCCGCCACGAGCCGCTTCGTGCAAAGCTCCATCAACGCCCTGTCGGACAGCTTCCTGTACGGGTCCCCGGTCTATTTGCAGCTCGATTCGTTCAAGCAGGTGCAGGCGTCGGTGTTCCAGTTGACGCGCGCGCCCGGCAAGAAAGTGGTATATCTTGGCAGCCTGTTGCTCGTGGCGGGCATCTTCTCGATGTTCTTTGTCCGCGAGCGACGGCTCTGGCTTTGGCTCAAGGAAACGTCCACGGGCGTGTCCGTGGTCATGGCGATGTCGACGGCGCGCAAGACGCTCGACTTCGACAAGGAATTCGCGCAAACGCGCGATACGGTGGGCGCCACGCTCGGCGTGGCCGCTCACGATATTGCAAGCGCACCGCCTCGCGGTGCCGACGATCTCACTCGGTAACATCATGGATCTGACCAACGCTTCCCGCTCCCGGCCCGCAAGGGCTCGCCCTGTCGGCAACGTCTTGGACGAGCGTTCGTTTTTGCGACGGCTCACCGCCACCGACTGGTTGTTCGCTGCCGTGCTCGTCGCCGGCGCGGGATTTGGGGTCTCGCGCTACCACGCGTTCATGAACTACTACGACAAGCTCGTCCTTGTCGGCGCGGTGCCGGCGCTCGTCGTATTGGGGTGGCGCTGGAAGCCCGCTCGGCTCTTGATGGCGGGCATCGCATTGTTCGCGCTGTCGTCGATCGCGCTCTATCACGGCGATCTCACACGTGCCGAGGGGGCGTTCCTTCTCAAATATTTTCTGTCGAGCCAGTCCGCCATTCTCTGGATGAGCGCGCTTTTCGTGCTCGCCACGCTGTTCTATTGGATCGGCCTGCTTTCGCGCTCGCCGTCCGGTGCGGCGATCGGCTCGAAGCTCACCTGGTTCGCAGTGCTGATGGGCTTTACCGGAATGATGGTGCGCTGGTACGAGTCTTATCTGATCGGCGCGGATGTCGGGCACATTCCTATTTCGAACCTCTATGAAGTGTTCGTGCTGTTCTGTCTGATCACCGCCCTCTTTTATCTGTATTACGAACAGCATTACGGCACGCGTGCGCTCGGCTCGTTCGTGCTGCTCGTCATCAGCGCCGCGGTCGGATTTCTGATGTGGTATTCGATCGCGCGCGACGCCCAGCAGATTCAGCCGCTCGTGCCCGCGCTGCAAAGCTGGTGGATGAAGATCCACGTGCCGGCGAATTTCATCGGTTATGGCAGCTTCGCGCTGTCCGCCATGGTCGGCGTGGCTTATCTCGCCAAGGAGCGCGGCGTGCTGGCCGATCGGCTCCCTGCGCTCGAGGTGCTCGACGACGTGATGTACAAGTCGATCGCGGTCGGCTTCGCGTTTTTCACGATCGCGACGATTCTCGGCGCACTATGGGCCGCCGAGGCCTGGGGCGGGTACTGGAGTTGGGATCCGAAGGAGACGTGGGCACTCATCGTCTGGCTCAATTACGCCGCCTGGCTCCATATGCGTCTGATGAAAGGGCTGCGCGGTTCGGTTGCCGCCTGGTGGGCGTTGACGGGCCTCATCGTGACGACGTTCGCATTTCTTGGCGTCAATATGTTCCTGTCGGGGCTGCACAGTTACGGCAAACTGTAGGTGTTTAAGCGCGTGTGCCGCTGGGTTCGAAAAAACCGCCGAGTGGCTCACCGGCGGTTTTTTTACGTCCGGCGCGATGCTCCAGCGGGCGCTTCGCGCTCATGCGGCGCAAATCGTCCGTTTATTTCGATGCATCCGGATGCGCCCGCGAACGGTATATAGAAGCGACGGGCCGATCGGACGGACCGATGCTTTCATGGAGCAGTCATCGTGTGGATCAAACGACAGCAACGCATTCTCGTCGCCGGTCAGGATATTTCACCGAGCGAGATCACGCCGCGCGCCGTGTTCGAGAATCGGCGCCGGATCCTGCGGGCCGCGACCGGCATGGCGGCGGCAGGTGTGGCAGGGGCGGGCGGTCTGCTCGGCATGAGTGCCGAGGCGCTTGCCGCCTATACTTCGCCCGACGCCCACGCCCGAAAGCTCGCGGCCGTCACGAACGCAAAGTTCGTCGTCCCGGACAAAGCGACGTCCTTCAAGGACATTACGACCTATAACAATTTCTATGAGTTCGGCACCGACAAGGGCGATCCCTCGCGTAATGCCGGTACGCTGCGACCCCATCCGTGGCGTGTCAGCGTCGAGGGCGAGGTCAAGAACGCCAAGGTGTACGACATCGACGAGCTGCTCAAGCTCGCACCGCTCGAAGAGCGCGTGTACCGCCTCAGGTGTGTGGAAGGGTGGTCGATGGTGATTCCGTGGATCGGCTATCCCCTCGCCGAACTCGTGAAACGGGCGCAGCCTACGGGCAATGCGAAGTACGTGCAATTCATCACGCTTTCGGATGCCTCGCAGATGCCGGGCCTGGCTGATCCGATTCTCGAGTGGCCCTATTCGGAGGGGCTGCGCATGGACGAGGCGATGAACCCGCTCACGCTCCTGACGGTGGGCGTTTACGGGCAAGTGCTGCCGAATCAGAACGGCGCGCCGATACGCGTTGTCGTGCCCTGGAAATATGGATTCAAGAGCGCGAAATCGATCGTCAAGATTCGTTTCGTCGAGAAGCAGCCGCCGACCAGTTGGAACACCTACGCGCCGAAAGAATACGGCTTCTACTCGAACGTGAATCCGACCGTCGATCACCCGCGCTGGAGCCAGGCTACGGAGCGGCGCATCGGCGAGGACGGTTTCTTCACGCCGAAGCGCAAGACGCTGATGTTCAACGGCTACGGCAGTCTCGTCGCGTCGATGTACCAGGGCATGGACCTGCGCAAATATTTCTGATGCTCATCGGGTTGTTGATTCAGCGAACGTAAATGCCACCATCATGACGACCGAGACTCCGACCTTGAACCGCCGCGCCGACGCAACGGCTACGCGCGAACCGCGCCGCGCCGCGGTATCGCCGCGCAAGGGCGAGCCTTGGATCGCGCCCGCGAAAGTGGCAGTGTTCATCGCTGCCTGGTATCCGCTCTTACGGCTCGTGTTCCTGGGATTCACCGACGGGCTCGGAGCCGATCCGATCCGGTTCATCACCTGGTCGACCGGGTTATGGACACTCGTCTTTCTTTGCATCACGCTCGCTGTGACACCGCTGCGCAAGTTATCGGGCATCAATGCGCTGCAGCGATTTCGCCGCATGCTGGGGCTCTATGCGTTCTTTTACGCGACCCTGCACTTCATCACCTATATCTGGTTCGACAAGTGGTTCGATCTTGCCGAGGTGGCGAAGGATATCGGCAAGCGGCCGTTCATCACCGTCGGGTTCGCCGCGTTCGTGCTGTTGATCGTATTGGCAGCGACCTCGCCGCGCGCCGCCGTGCGCAAGCTGGGGCGGCGCTGGCAGACACTGCATCGCGCCGTGTACGTCATCGGCGCACTCGCGATCCTGCACTTTTGGTGGATGAAGGCAGGCAAGCACGATCTGGCGCTGCCGAAGCTCTACGGTGCGATCATGCTCGCGCTGCTGGGCTGGCGGTTGCTCGCGTGGATGCGAGCGCAGTGGGTGGCGCGACACGGTGCGCGTTGAGCGGGCCGCGCGCGTTTCGCGCCCATGCAGTGCGCGTGCCCGTCTTTGCGCGTTCAGCCTTTAACGCGGAAGCACCGTCTCGGAGCTGAAAAGCGCCTGGACGGTCTCGCGTGCGCGAACCAGATACGCATGGCCGGCATCCACCATCACTTCTGCCGCGCGTGGCCGCGTGTTGTAGTTCGAACTCATCACGAAACCATATGCCCCGGCCGAGCGGATCGCGAGCAAATCGCCCGGCGCAACAGCCAGTGCACGGTCGCGCCCGAGCCAGTCGCCGCTTTCGCATACGGGGCCGACGACATCGTAGACGCATGGCGCGTCGCTGCGCAGAACGACGGGCTCGATCGCGTGAAACGCCTGGTACATCGCGGGGCGCGCCAGATCGTTCATCGCGGCATCGACGATCGCGAAGTTCTTTTCGGCGCCTGATTTCAGAAATTCGACCCGCGTGAGCAATACCCCCGCGTTGCCTGTCACCGAGCGGCCGGGCTCGAAGAACACCTCCCGATGCCCGTGTCCGCGCGCATCGATACGATCGAGCAGCGTGCGCACGAAAACGGTCGTATCGGGTGGTGTTTCATCGTCGTACCGGATGCCGAGGCCGCCCCCGACGTCGATATGACGAATCGCAATGCCATCGGCTTCGATCGCGTCGACGAGCTCCAGCAGCTTGTCGAGCGCGTCCAGGTAGGGCGCGATTTCGGTGATCTGCGAACCGATGTGGCAATCGATGCCGATCACTTCGAGGTTCGGCATGGCCGCGGCGCGTCGGTAGGTGGCGACGGCATCGTCGAACGCCACACCGAACTTGTTCGCCTTGAGCCCCGTCGAGATGTACGGATGCGTCTTCGGATCGACATCGGGATTCACGCGCAGCGATACCGGTGCCTTCATGCCGAGTTCGCCCGCCACCGCATCCAGACGATCGAGTTCCGGGATCGATTCGACGTTGAAGCACTTCACGCCGGCCGCGAGCGCCTCGCGGATTTCTCCGACACTTTTGCCGACACCCGAAAAAACGACGTTTGCGGCATCGCCGCCGGCGGCGAGGACGCGGGCCAACTCGCCGCCCGAGACGATGTCGAAGCCTGCGCCGAGCCGCGCGAAGACATTCAGTACGGCCAGATTGCTGTTGGCCTTGACCGCCACATGAATCGCGGCACGACGGCCGACGCAGGCGCGGGCATAGGCTTCGTAAGCCGAGGTCAGCGCGGCGCGCGAATAGACGTAAAGCGGCGTGCCGAACTGCTCGGCGAGCGAGACGGCGCTGACGCCTTCGGCGTGCAACACGCCATCGACGTAATGGAAGGCGGAATCTGACATGCGACGAGTGGGATCGGTGTGTTACTGGTTGGCGCCAGGGGCAGCATCCGAGGCGGCGCTTGCGGGCGACGGAGCGCGCACGCCGGAAGCCGCGCCGCCGAGTTGGTCGGCCGGTGCGAGCATCAACGGTTTCGATGCCGAATCGTCCGGCGCTTGCTGCGCGTCGGGCTCGGGCAACGCGGCGGGCGTGCGTTCGGAGGACGGCTCGGTATGCTCGACGGGTTTGGGCGGCAGCGGGGGGACGCTCGGCAAATAAAGCGGCCCGCGCTGCCCGCATCCCGCTATCGACACGCTTGTCGCAACGGCCAAAGCCGCTACAATCGCGCTCATCCTGAAGACGACTCGCATGACTGTCTTTGAATTGGCCTGTGAATAGGTTTAAGCGCCGGAGTTTAGCATGAGCGACAGTGACTACCTGAGCCGCGCGGAGGCCGTGCTGGCCGCCGTCGAAGCGGCACTCGACGATATCGATGCCGACATCGAGGCTGAGCGTAACGGCAACGTCCTCACGCTCGAATTCGAGAACGGATCGAAGATCATCGTCAACCTGCAGCCGCCGATGCAGGAAGTCTGGATCGCGGCCAAGGCCGGCGGTTTTCACTTCAGGTATATCGACGGCGAGTGGCGCGATACGCGCAACGGCACGGAGTTCTATGCCGCGCTTTCCGACTACGCGACGCAGCAGGCCGGTGAGCCGGTCAGATTCGCCGCCCGCTGAGCGCGACGAATCGCGGTCCCGCCGCTCGCGCGAACGGATAGGCGGCTAAGGGCGGTGAGTCGTGGCGGCCTTGTCTTGTCGTCGCCCGTATCAGTGGCCGTCCAGCAGATTCATGACACGCTGCCCTTCGTCGGCGGCACCCGCGGCGGGCGCCGCGCCCGGCGGAGCATCCGATGCCGCGGCGGTTTCAGATCCGGCCTCTCCCTCCTGCGCGGCTTGCGGCACACCGACTGACGCGACGAAACCCTGACCCGGTTCGAATCCGTCGATGTAGAGCTCGCCGCCGAGCGTCACCACATCCGAGGGCATCGGCATCTCGTACGGCGGCACACCCTTGAGCGCTTCGCGCATGTAATCCATCCAGATCGGCAGGGCGACGCCGCCGCCGGTCTCGCGGTCGCCCAAGCTGCGCGGATTGTCATAGCCGACCCATGCGATGGCCGCGAGCATGTGCTGGTAGCCGGCGAACCAGGCGTCGCGCGATTCGTTGGTGGTACCTGTCTTGCCGCCCAGATCCTTGCGTCCGAGCTGGTTCGACTTGGCCCCTGTGCCGCGCTGCGCCACGCTTTGCAGCAGGCTGTTCATGATGTAGGCATTGGCTTCGTTGATGGCGCGCGGCGCGTTCTGCTCGGCGACGATCGGTTGCGCGCGGGCGAGCACGATGCCTTGCGGATCGGTGACTTCGGCAATCAGATAGGGATTGACGCGATAGCCGCCGTTGGCGAAGACCGAGTACGCGCCGGCCATCTGCAGCGGCGTCACGAGTCCCGCCCCGAGGGCCATCGGCAGGTAGGCGGGGTGCCGCTCGGCATCGAACCCGAAACGGGTGATGTAGTCTTGTGCGTAATGCGTGCCGATGTGCGCGAGGATGCGGATCGACACGAGATTGCGCGACTTTTGCAGCGCCGTGCGCATCGTCATCGGGCCGTCGAATCCGCCGCCGTAGTTCTTGGGCTCCCAAGGCGTGCCGCCCGTTTGCGCCGCGCTGAAAAAGAGCGGCGCGTCGTTGATCATCGTTGCCGGCCCGAGCCCCTTGTCGAGCGACGCCGAGTAGATGAACGGCTTGAAGCTCGAGCCAGGCTGGCGCCATGCCTGTGTGACGTGATTGAACTTATTCTTGTTGAAGTCGAAGCCGCCGACGAGCGAGCGTATCGCGCCGTCCGCGGGCGCGATCGAAATGAACGCGCCTTCCACTTGCGGCAGCTGGACGATCGCCCACTGTCCGTCGTCGCGTTTCATGACCCGCACGATCGCGCCGGGGCGAATGCGGGCGGCCTGCGAGCTCTTCGTGCCGAGCGCGGGGGCGGCAAAGCGCAGTCCTTCGCCCGTGATGGTGACGGTGCTCGCATTGGCGAGCATGGCGTGGACTTCGCGAGGCGTGGCCGAGACGACCACCGCTGCCGTCACATCGCCGTTGTCGGGGTAACTCGCGAGTGCATCGGCGATGGCCTGCTCGCGTGCACTGCCCGCAGCCGGCAGGTCGATGAAGCCGTCCGGGCCGCGATAGCCGCGCCGGGCGTCGTAGCTCATCAAGCCGCGGCGCAATGCGCGGTATGCGTTGGCCTGATCGGCCGAATCGATCGTCGTCACGACATTGAGCCCGCGCGTATACGCTTCGTCGCGATATTGCGCATACATGGCCTGCCGAACCATCTCCGCGACGTACTCGGCATGCACGCTGAATTGCTGCACGGTCGTTTTCGCGACGACGAGCGGCTCGTTGACGGCTGCATCGTATTGAGCTTGCGTGATGTCGCCGAGCTCGAGCATGCGTTGCAAGATGTATTGCTGACGGACTTTGGCGCGGGCCGGATTGACGACCGGGTTGTACGCCGACGGCGCTTTCGGCAGCCCGGCCAGCATGGCGGCCTCAGCGAGTGTGACCTGACGCAGGTCCTTGCCGAAGTAGATCCGCGCGGCCGAGGCGAAACCGTATGCGCGCTGGCCGAGGTAGATCTGATTCATATAGACCTCGAGGATCTGATCTTTTGTCAGTTCCTGCTCGATCTTGTAAGCCAGCATCATCTCGTAGATCTTGCGCGTGAACGTCTTCTCGCTCGACAGGAAGAAGTTGCGCGCCACTTGCATGGTGATCGTGCTCGCGCCTTGCGTCGCATGCCCGTTGCTGAGCGCGGCGAGGCTCGCGCGTGCGATGCCCGCGAGATCGACACCGCCATGATCGTAAAAGCGGGAGTCTTCGATGGCGAGTATCGCCTGCTTCATGTAGCGGGGAACCTCGGCTATATGGACGACGTCGCGCCGCTCTTCGCCGAATTCGCCGATCAGTACGTGGTCCGCCGTATAGATCCGCAGTGGGATTTTCGGACGGTAATCGGTGAGCGCCGCGATCGACGGCAAGCGCTGACTCGCGACGAGCCAGCCATAGCCCAGCACGAGGCCGACACACAGCACGCCGGCGGCAGCCAGGCCAGCGAGTACGGCGAGCGTCTTCATCGCAATACGGGCCCAACGCCGGGTGGGCGGGCGCGGCGGTTCGGGCGCAGGCGGCGGAGGATCGAGGGGCTGCATAAAAGAGCTGTCCAGAGGAACCCATCATTATAGCCACCGGTCGGGACGGGCTTTCGATTGGCTTAACGGCATAGGCGGCAGGCACAGGCGGAAGCGATAGGCCTTGGCCTGGCCGTTCGGTCGAATGTTCAGACGATACGTGGGCCGGCACCATTTCTCCATCTCAACCGAGGCGAGCGCTGCACGCGCGCACCGCCTCGCTGCCGCAAGGAGAAACGATGCTGATCGAAACGCGATGGATGCCCGCGATGCGCCGGTTCGCCGCCGGCATCGATCTGAGCGAACACGAATTGAGGCTCGTCGTGGTCAGCCGGTGTGTTCGGCCGTTGGCCGCGTCGCGCGTCGAATGGCTTGGGGCGGAGCCGCTTCCGAGCTCGGCAATGGCGAGCGGACATATCGCCGATGTTCGCGCCATCGCCGCGGCGCTTGCGGCACTTCTGGGCCGGTGGCCCGCCGCGCGCACGGTCCGTGCGCTGCCGGCGGCGATGGCCGTGCCGGGCAGCCTCACATGGATTGCCTCGATGCCGTTGCCGCAGTTGCGCGCGGGGCTCCCCGGCGCGCGAGGTACTGGAGTTGCCGATCCCCTCGAAAGCGCGGCGCGCGCGCACGCGGAGCGCATTGCGGGCATCGAGCGCGAGGCGTTGGCTGTCGATTGGCGCGTGGAGCGCAGTGCCGCTTCCGATTGCGTACAGGTGGAAGCCGGCGCCGGGAGCGCCTCGCATCTGACGATCGCTGCGACGGCCCGCGCTCACCTCGAAGCGCGCATCGAAGCGGCCGCGGGTGCGGGTATCGCACTGGTTGCGGTCGATAGCGAGCCGGCCGCGGCTTTGCGCGCGCTCGTTCGAACCGCGGCGCCCGCGCTGCGGGGCATGGAGTCCTTCGCCGCGCTCTGGGCCGGCGACGACGGCGTCTACGGCTGGCGCATTCGCGGCAGCACCATCGAGGCGCATGGGTGTTGTCCGGCGTCGCAACGCCGGGGCTTGCCTGACATGTTGCGCGAACTCGCAGGGCCTCACGCGCTCGCGTGTGCCGTGGCGGGCGGCGACCTCGATGCGCTTGCGAGCGACAGTCTTGCGCTTGCCGATATTGGCGATCTGCTGGGGTGTCTCGCGTTGCCATTCGCATGCGCTCCGTTTCTGACGCCGGGCTCGTCGCTTTCACGCGCGCACGAGCCCGGGTTCGCCGTTGCTTATGGGCTCGCGTTGGGCGGGGTCGAGCAATGATCGCCCGGGTCCTCGTCGATCGCTCCGGACGAGCGGTCGGACTGCATGTGGGGGGCTTCAATCTGCTGCCGCACCGGCAGCGCGACGCGCGCAGGCTCCGCGGGCGCGTTTTGCGCGAATGCGCGGCAGCCGGTCTCGCGGGTGTGGCAGCCGCGCTGATCTGGAGTGCGACAGGCTCGTTTGCGCAGGAGCGCGCCGAGCGTTCGCGTCATCGGCTCGAAGCCGATCTCGCCGAATTGGCGGCGCCGGTCGCGGAATATCGGCGGCTCGAGCGCGTACAGGCGAGCATGCGTGCGCGCAGCGAGCGCTCGCGCATGCTCGCGCGCCCGCGCGAAGCGCTGTGGGGCGTCGCCGATGTACTGCGTCGCGAGCCTGTGGCCGGTATCGTCCTCGAGCGACTGCATTTGAGCAGCCGCGGCATCGAGATCGTGGCGAGTGCGGTGGACACCGCAATGCCCGCGCTTCTACTCGAGCGGCTAGGGCGTGTCCCGGGCATCCGCGCGGCCGAGCTCGCGGACCTGCGCCTCGGCTCAGGCAGCGGCGCGGGTCAAGGGGCGGTCGCGTTCCTCGTGCGGCTGGCGGTGAACGGCGCCGACGTTCAGGCGCAGGCTTCCGAGCCGCGCGCCTTCGAACGGGGGCGACGATGAGTCTGTTCGAACGCATGAGGATTTCGCCGTCGGGGCTGCTGCGCACATTCGGCCGCCCAGTGGGGATGCCGCGCCCTTCGGAACTGGGCGAGTGGTGCCGCACGCTCGTTTCGATGCCCGAACGGTGGGGCGGATCGCATCGGCTACTGATGGCCGTCGCTGTTGCGAGCGTTGCGTTTGCGCTGGTGCAGGGCTGCAGAGCGTTGCGCCACGATCGGAGCGACGCGACCGACAGTGCTGCGCTCGCCGCATTGGCGCATCGCCTCGACGATGCGCGCTCGAAAGCCTCGGCGTTGCCTGAGTTGCGGCAGGCCGTGCAGGGTTTGCCCGCGCCGGCAGTGCCCTCGGACGGAATGCGGCCGACGGCCTGGCAGTCCATTGCCGCGCTGGCTGAGCGCAGCGGCATGACGCTGCAATCGGTGGAACCGGGCGACCGCGCGGCAGCCGGCGAGGAAGCAGGGCATGTCGTCAGGTTGGCGGCAAAATCCAGCTTCGCTTCCTTCGTCGCGTTCCTGAGCGCGCTTTCGACGTTGCCGGTACTGGTGGTGCCGGCTGAGTTCAAACTGGAACACGGCGCACAGGGGCTTCTCCTCCAGGCTGAGCTCGAGGTCCACGACTCCCTGCCGAGCGTACCGGCGTCGCACGCAGGCGAGATCGGGGGCCCGTCCGGCGATCCGTTCCGGGCGCCGCCGGCAGCCGTGCCCAGCCCGGCATCCGAGCTGCGACTGACTGGCCTCATGATCGAAGGCGCCCGTTCGCTCGCACTCATCGAGGTGGAGGGCCAAGGCGCCGTCTATCTGCCCGGTCAGATGCTCGGCAATGAACGTCTGATGCGGATCGGGTCGGCCAGCATCACGCTGGCTCACCAAACGGGTACGCGCGTGTTGGCGATCGGAGCGGGGTCATGACGTCGCGCTGCGCACGCCTTGCAATGGTGGCCTTTATCTTGCTGACCGGTGCTCCGGCCCTTGCGCGCTTACCGG
This sequence comes from Trinickia sp., assembly GCF_036503415.1. Classification (GTDB taxonomy): domain Bacteria; phylum Pseudomonadota; class Gammaproteobacteria; order Burkholderiales; family Burkholderiaceae; genus Trinickia. Next base: position 33,518 of record NZ_DASXWY010000071.1, read on the forward strand.
TGCTGCCGCCGCTTCCGCCCGGCATGCCAACCCAAGGCGCATGGCCTGCCGAAGGCGGGCTGGATGCCGATCACGGCACGCTGTCGGACAGCGGCGCCCGCGGTACGGCTGCCGAGCACGATGAGGACATCGGCGCAGCGAAGCTTGCGGACCATGGCGACGCGCGCGACGCGGACAGCGGCGATGCGCCCGAGGCTAACGGTACTTCGTCACGTAACGCCGACGAGGCCGCGGACAGACGGGCCCCGGAGCGCGCCTCCGGCGATGGGTCGAATCGACTCGAGGGGCCGCCGGTGCCGCTCGGTCCGCCCCAGCGAATGAGTGATGGTATGCAGCGCCGTGGCGGGCGCGAAGACGGGGATGGTCAACCCATCACGCTGCATTTTCGCGACGCGCGGCTCGCCGACGTATTCGACGCGTTCGCCCGGTTCACGGGCCTGAACATCGTGGCGAGCGGCCGTGTACAGGGCAACGTATCGCTTTTTCTCGACGCCGTGCCGTGGCGCAGCGCCTTCGATACGCTACTGGACGCCAATGGGCTGGCCATGATCCGGCGCGACAATGTGATATGGGTGGCCCCGGTAGCCGAGCTGGCCGCTCGCGAGCGATTGCGCTTCGAGGCCCATGCCCGCGCGGCGGATCTGGAGCCGCTGGCGAGCCGCACGTTCGCGCTGCGTTATCCTCGGGCCGAGGACGTGCAGCGGCTTCTGACAGCTTCGGGGAGCCAGCGGGTGCTCTCGAAGCGCGGCGCGGCGATGGCCGATGCCCGAACCAATCTGCTTTTCGTCACGGATCTGGAGGCTCGGCTGGCACAGGTCGCGGAGCTCGTCGCGGCGATCGACAAGCCGAGCCGGCAAGTGCTGATCGAAGCGCGTATCGTGGAGGGCGTGCGGGGTTTCTCGCGCGATCTCGGCGCGCGCCTTTCCGTGCGCGGCCCAGGCAGGGCAGCGAGCGACGATGTCATTGGGTTCTCGGGCGATCGCAACGGGCTCGTGCACGACTTGTCCGCGCAAGCGCTGGCGGGCTTCGATGCCGCCACGGCTGGGCTCACGCTTTTCGCGGCGCGCGCCACGCGTCTCGTAACGGCCGAGTTGAGTGCGCTCGAGGCCGAGGGGCGGGGCGAAATCGTGTCGAGCCCGCGTATCGTCACGGCGGATCGCATGAAGGCGGTCGTCGAACAAGGCAAGGAGCTGCCCTACCAGGCGAAGGTGCGCAACGGCGTGTCCGGCATCCAGTTTCGCCGTGCGACGCTCAAACTCGAGGTCGAGCCGCAGATTACGCCGAATGGCCGCGTGATCCTGGACCTCGATATCGCGAAGGACAGCGTCGGGGAGGCGACGGCCGCGGGGCTCGCGATCGACACGAAACATGTGCGAACGCGTGTCGAAGTCGAGGATGGCGGCACCGTATCGATCGGCGGAATCTACGAGAATCGCGATCGCGACGATGTGACGCGCGTGCCGCTGTTGGGCAAAATACCGGTTTTGGGCGCGTTTTTTCGCCATCGGACGCAGCGCGAGCATGCCAGCGAACTGGTCGTTTTCATTACGCCGCGCATCGTTTCGATCGATTGACGCGCCGGGGCGGCCGGCTGCGCCCCGGTGGGCGACTCGACAAGCCGGCGCCTTTGCCAGTAAGCTGCGCCACGAACCACATCCGAATTGATCAGAGGGTACTGTTGCAAGAGCAGGGCGCAAACACCAGCATTTTCTTCGTCGGGCTCATGGGGGCGGGTAAGACCACTGTGGGCCGTGCGGTCGCGCGCCGGCTCGATCGGCCGTTTTTCGACTCCGATCACGAAATCGAAGCGCGCACCGGGGCGCGAATCCCGGTGATTTTCGAGCTCGAGGGCGAGGCCGGCTTTCGAGACCGCGAGGCTCACGTCATAGCGGAGCTGACCGGGCGCGAGGCGATCGTCCTCGCGACGGGCGGCGGGGCGGTCCTGCGTCCGGAAAATCGCGCACTTTTGCACAGCCGCGGTATCGTCGTCTATCTTCGGGCCAATCCGCACGATCTCTGGCTGCGGACTCGCAAAGACAAAAACCGGCCGCTGTTGCAGACGGAGGATCCTAAGGCGAAGCTCGAAGCGCTTTATGCGGTGCGAGACCCGCTTTACCGGGAGTGCGCGCATTTCGTGGTGGAGACAGGGCGCCCGTCGGTCAACGGATTGGTCAATATGGTCCTCATGCAACTCGAAATGGCCGGCATCACCCGGCAGGCAAATACATGATTACCGTTAACGTCGATTTGGGCGAACGTAGCTACCCCATTCACATCGGGGCCGATCTGATCGGCCGCACTGAACTGTTCGCGCCGCATATTGCCGGCGCATCGGTCATGATCGTCACGAACACGACGGTGGAGCCGCTCTTCGGCGCGCAGCTGCGCGCCGCGCTCGCCCCGCTCGGCAAAGAAGTGTCGACGGTCGTGCTGCCGGACGGCGAGTCCTACAAGCATTGGGAAACGCTCAATCGCATCTTCGATGGGCTGCTCGAAGCCCGTGCGGACCGTAAGACGACGCTGATCGCGCTCGGCGGCGGCGTCGTCGGCGATATGACCGGTTTCGCGGCCGCCTGCTATATGCGAGGGGTGCCGTTCATCCAGGTGCCAACGACCCTGCTTTCGCAAGTCGATTCCTCCGTCGGCGGCAAGACCGGCATCAATCATCCGCTGGGCAAGAACATGATCGGCGCGTTCTACCAGCCGCTTGCCGTCATTGCCGATATCGGCACGCTGCGCACGCTGCCGGAGCGTGAACTCGCGGCCGGCATGGCGGAAGTCATCAAGACGGCGGCGATTGCCGATGCCGGTTTTTTCGACTGGATCGAGGCCAATATCGACGCGCTCAACCGCTGCGACGAAGACGCGCTCGCCCGTGCGGTCAAACGCTGCTGCGAGATCAAGGCGTCCGTCGTCGCGGCCGACGAGCGAGAGGGCGGGTTGCGCGCGATCCTGAACTTCGGCCATACGTTCGGTCATGCCATCGAAGCGGGTCTCGGCTATGGGCAGTGGTTACATGGCGAGGCCGTTGGCTGCGGGATGGTGATGGCGGCGGACTTGTCGGTACGCATTGGCCGGCTCGATGAAGCCGCACGCCGGCGCCTCGTCGCCGTCGTGGCGGCGGCACGGCTGCCGGTGCGTGGGCCGCAGCTGGGTGACGATCGCTATATCGAATCGATGAAAGTCGACAAGAAGGCTGAGGCGGGACAAATCAAATTCGTATTGCTGGAACGCATCGGCGGGCCTTTCATGACTGGCGTGCCGGAAAACGTATTGCGCGAGACGCTCGCGGCCAACGTCTGAAGCGAGCGCGGACGTCCGGCGCAGCGCGCCGATTCGAAAGGGGGACATGTGGAGCAGAACCCGACGCATGACCGATCGCCTGGCGCAGCGCCGGGCGAGCGCGGCTCACAAGCGGTTTCATCCGTTTGGGGCGCACCCACGGTCGAAATGCTCGAAGCGCATCTGGCGCCTTATGCCGCCCATTCGGCCCGCTCGCGGGGCCGCCGCTACGCGGAATCGGCGCCGCTCGCGCGCACCGAATTCCAGCGCGACCGGGACCGCATCGTTCACTCGACGGCGTTTCGCCGTCTCGAATACAAGACCCAGGTCTTCGTCAATCACGAAGGCGATCTGTTCCGCACACGGCTGACGCACAGTCTCGAAGTGGCACAGATCGCGCGCTCCGTGGCGCGCAACCTGCGCGTCAACGAGGATCTCGTCGAAGCGATTTCGCTCGCTCACGATCTCGGTCACACGCCGTTCGGCCATGCCGGGCAGGATACGCTCAACGATTGCATGCGTGCGCACGGCGGCTTCGAGCACAATCTGCAAAGCCTGGCGGTCGTCGACGAACTCGAGGAGCATTACGGCGGCTTCAACGGCCTGAACCTTTGCTTCGAGACCCGGGAAGGCATTCTCAAGCATTGCTCGCGCGAAAACGCATTGAACCTCGGCGAGCTCGGAGAGCGTTTTCTGACGGGCAAGCGGCCGTCGCTCGAGGCTCAGATCGCCAATATTGCCGACGAGATCGCGTACAACAATCACGATGTCGACGACGGGCTGCGTTCCGGTCTGCTCACGATCGGCCAACTCGCGGAAGTCGAGCTTTGGCATCGGCATTACGAAGAGGCCAGGCACGCGCATCCCGAACTCGAAGGGCGCCGCCTCGTGCACGAAACGGTGCGCCGCATTATCAACACGCTGATCGTCGACTTGATCGAGACGACGCGCGCCAACCTTGCCGAGCAGCGCCCCGATTCGCTCGACGCCGTGCGCGCGGCCCCATCGCTCGTGGCGCACAGCAGCGCCATTGCGGCTCAAGCGGTCGAGCTCAAGCGCTTTCTGTTCAAGAACCTGTACCGGCACTATCGCGTCATGCGCATGGCGAACAAGGCGCGTCGTGTCATCACCGGCCTTTTCGATGCGTTCACCGAAGATCCGCGCCTCTTGCCGCCCGATTACGTTGCCGAAGATCCAGCCCTCCAGCCGCGGCTGATCGCGCATTACATCGCCGGCATGACGGATCGCTATGCGCTCAAGGAGTACCAACGTCTGTTTGTCATAAACGATAACTAAACTGCTCGCCCGGTTGGAGCTGAAATCGATTTCATCTCCGACCGGCGCGTGTTGCGTCCACTACGGAGAGGAGAAGAAATGAAGGGATACAAAACGCTGGTCCGTTCTGCGGCAATCGGGGTTGCGCTCTTCGCGGGCGTGAGTCAGGGCGTTTTCGCGGCAACGGAGATTCAGTTCTGGCACGCGATGGAGGCCGCGCTCGGCGAACGGGTGAATCAGATCGCCGCGGATTTCAATGCTTCCCAGAGCGACTACAAGATCGTGCCCGCATACAAGGGTTCGTACGATCAGACGCTGGCGGCCGGCATCGCGGCTTATCGCAGCGGCAATGCGCCGGCGATCCTCCAGGTCTATGAAGTCGGCACGGCCACGATGATGCAGGCGAAAAAGGCGATCGTCCCGGTGACCGAGGTCTTCAAGCAGGCTGGCGTACCGCTCGATCAATCGGCGTTCGTGCCGACGATCGCGAGCTACTACAGCGATGCGAAGACAGGCGAGCTCGTTTCGATGCCCTTCAACAGCTCGACGCCGGTGCTGTACTACAACAAGGATGCGTTCAAGAAGGCCGGGCTCGATGCGAGCCAACCGCCGAAGACGTGGGACGAAGTGGCCGCGGACGCGGCCAAGCTCAAGGCTTCGGGCATGTCGTGCGGGTTCACGACGGGATGGCAGGGATGGGTCCAGCTCGAAAACTACAGCGCGTGGCATGGACTGCCGTTCGCGACCCGCAATAACGGTTTCGACGGTACGGACGCCAAGCTCGAGTTCAACGGCCCGCAGCAGATCGCGCACATCGCATTTCTGCAGAAGATGGCCAAGGACGGCACCTTCACGTATGCGGGCCGCAAGGACGAAGCGATGTCGAAGTTCTACAGCGGCGATTGCGGGATTTTGACGAGTTCCTCGGGCTCGTTGGCGTCGATTCGCAAGTACGCGAAGTTTCAATTCGGCACGGGCATGATGCCGTACGACGCGGGAGTCAAGGGTGCGCCGCAAAACGCGATCATCGGCGGGGCAAGCCTCTGGGTGCTGTCCGGCAAGGACGCGAACACGTATAAGGGCGTTGCCAAATTCCTCGCTTATCTGACGTCGCCCGCGGTCGCCGCAAAATGGCATCAGGACACCGGCTACCTGCCGGTGACGAAGGCGGCTTACGAGGAAACGCAGCAGCAAGGCTTTTACGCGAAGAACCCCGGTGCGGACACGGCGATCAAGCAAATGCTGAACAAGCCGCCGCTGCCGTACACGAAGGGTTTGCGTCTGGGCAACATGCCGCAAATCCGCACGATCGTCGACGAGGAACTCGAGCAGGTCTGGGCGCAAAAGAAGACGCCGAAAGAGGCGCTCGATTCGGCCGTTTCGCGCGGCGACGAGTTGTTGCGCCGCTTCGAAAAGTCCGGTACCTGACGCACGGGTTCGCGCATCGCCGCGCTGCCGGGAGCCGCGTTACTCGCGGTCGGTGGCAGCGCGGGCAGTGCGGACCGAACGTCTTTCCCAGCTGGATGCGCTTGGCCGCCGGCCCGCATGGGCGGCGGCGCCGCGCCTTAATCGAGCGACGCGCCATGTACGAACGTTCCCGCTTTCCCACGAGCCCACTGCCCTATCTGCTGATCGCGCCGCAGTTGGCCATCACCGCAATCTTCTTTCTCTGGCCGGCCGGCGAGGCGCTGTGGCAGTCCACGCAAATGCAGGATGCGTTCGGCACATCGAGCGAGTTCGTCGGTCTCGGCAACTTCCAGCACCTGTTTGCCGATCCGCTTTATCTCGGTTCATTCAAGACGACGATCGTCTTCAGCACCCTCGTCACGGTGATCGGTCTCGTCGTCTCGCTCTTGCTCGCGGCGTGCGCCGACCGCGTCACCCGCGGTGCACGGACCTACCGCACGCTGCTGATCTGGCCGTATGCCGTCGCGCCGGCCATCGCGGCCGTGCTATGGGCGTTCCTGTTCAACCCCAGCATCGGCCTCGTCACCTTCGCGCTGGCGAAGGCCGGCATCGTCTGGAATCACGCGATCAACGGTGGGCAGGCGATGTTTCTCGTCGTGCTGGCATCGGTCTGGAAGCAGGTCAGCTATAACTTCCTGTTCTTTTACGCGGGCCTTCAGGCGATACCGCGTTCACTGATCGAAGCGGCTGCGATCGACGGCGCGGGTCCGGTGCGACGATTCTTCGGCATCGCCTTGCCGCTTTTGTCGCCGACCACGTTTTTTCTTTTCGTCGTCAATCTCGTCTACGCATTCTTCGACACGTTCCCGGTAATCGACGCCGCGACGGGCGGGGGCCCCGCGCAGTCGACGAAAACACTGATCTACAAGATTTTCATCGAAGGCTTCCAGGGGCTCGATATGGGCAGCTCCGGCGCGCAGTCGGTGGTGCTGATGGTGATCGTCGTAGGGCTGACCGTCGTTCAGTTCCGTTTCATCGAACGCAAGGTTCAATACTCATGATCGAAAATCGCAGAGGCTTCGATCTTTTTTGCCATGCCGTCCTGATCCTGGGCGTGGCGCTGATCGCGTTCCCGGTCTATGTCGCGTTTTGCGCGGCGTCGATGAACGAGCAGCAAGTTTTTTCCGTGCCGCTTTCGCTCTTGCCGAGCACGCACTTCATCGAGAACATCGTCCATGTCTGGAGCCATGGGGCCGGCGATGCCGCGAGCCCGTTCGGCCGCATGCTGCTCAACTCGCTCATCATGGCACTGGCGATCTCGCTCGGGAAAATCGCCGTGTCGATCATCTCCGCGTACGCGATCGTCTTTTTCCGTTTCCCGTTTCGCAATACGGCGTTCTGGCTCATCTTCGTGACGCTCATGCTGCCGGTCGAGGTGCGGATTTTTCCGACCGTGCATGTGGCTTCGTCGCTTCACCTCATCAATAGCTACGCGGGGTTGACCCTGCCGTTGATCGCCTCCGCCACCGCGACGTTTCTGTTTCGGCAGTTCTTCATGACACTGCCGGATGAACTGATGGATGCGGCGCGCATCGATGGCGCTGGCCCGTTGCGCTTTTTTCGCGACGTGGTGTTGCCGCTGTCGAAAACGAACATCGCGGCGCTTTTCGTCATCACGTTCATCTACGGCTGGAATCAGTATCTTTGGCCGATTCTCGTCTCGAGCGAGCCATCGATGACGACGGCCGTGGTCGGCATCAAAACCATGATAGGGCAGGGCGACACGGCGACCGAATGGCATCTCGTCATGGCGGCGACGCTGCTTGCGATGTTGCCGCCGCTCGTGGTCGTGATCGCGATGCAGCGGTGGTTCGTGCGGGGGCTCGTCGATGCGGAGAAATAGTGCGATGCCGATGACGGCAGGGATAACGGATTGTCACATCAGCGAGGGACCATGGCTGCGTTGAATTTGAGAGGCGTTCGCAAGACCTACGACGGAAAGCAGTTCGTGCTGCACGGCATCGACGTGGACGTGTCCGACGGCGAATTCGTCGTGCTCGTGGGGCCGTCCGGCTGCGGGAAGTCGACGCTGTTGCGCATGGTCGCGGGGCTCGAGCGCGTGTCCGAAGGGCAGATCGCCATTGGCGAGCGCGTCGTCAACGACCTCGAGCCGAAGGATCGCGATATTGCGATGGTGTTCCAGAACTACGCGCTTTATCCGCATATGAGCGTACGCGAGAACATGGCGTACGGCCTGACGATCCGCGGGCTCGCGCGGGCTGACATCGATGCCCGCGTCGCCGCGGCGGCGAAGATACTCGAGTTGGACCCTCTTCTGGGTCGCAAGCCGCGCGAGCTTTCGGGCGGGCAGCGGCAACGTGTCGCCATGGGGCGCGCGATCGTGCGCGAGCCGTCGGTGTTTCTTTTCGACGAGCCGCTCTCGAATCTCGATGCGAAGCTCAGGGTACAGATGCGGCTGGAGATCCAGCGGCTGCACGCCCGCCTCGCCACGACGAGCCTTTACGTCACGCATGATCAGGTCGAGGCCATGACGCTCGCTCAGCGTGTCATCGTCATGAACCGCGGATATGCCGAACAGATCGGCGCGCCGACGGAAGTCTATGAGCGTCCGGCGACCATTTTCGTGGCCGGCTTTATCGGCTCGCCGGCGATGAATCTGCTCTCGGGCCGGCTCTCGGACGACGGGCGGGCCTTCGAGGTGGCCGGCGGCGGACCTCTGCTCGCGCTTGCGGCGCATCCGGCCATCGGCAGCGCCATTGCGTGCGGGCGCGAGTGGGTGCTCGGCATCCGTCCGGAGCATATGGCGCCGCGTGCCACTCAAACGTGCGCGAGTCTTGCGGTGGACTCCTGCGAGTTGCTCGGCGCGGACAACCTCGCGCATGGCCGCTGGGGCAGCCACGATGTCACGGTGCGGCTGCCCCATGCAGACCGTCCCCTATCGGGCGAAATCTTGCCGGTGGGGCTTCCGTCCGAACACCTGCATTTTTTCGATCCCGAAACCGGCAAACGCGCCGGTTGACGGCATGATGTTGGCCTCGGAAGACGAAATACGAAGATGACGACTGTACTGAACGGTTGGCCTTACCCGCGCGTCGTCGCGCATCGCGGTGGCGGGACCCTCGCACCCGAGAACACGCTTGCGGGTATCGACACGGGTGCTGCGCTTGGGCACAGGATGATCGAGTTCGACGCGAAACTCTCGGCAGACGACGTGGTCTTTCTGCTGCACGACGACACGGTGGACCGGACCTCCAATGGCCATGGCGCCGCCGCGCGCATGAGCTACGCTCGGATCGCCGCGCTCGATGCGGGCAGCTGGCGCGATGCGCGCTTCGCGGGCGAATCGATGCCGACGCTGGCGCAGGTGGCGGAGCGCTGCGCGCGCCACGGGCTGATGGCAAACATAGAGATCAAACCCTGCCCGGGACGCGAGATCGAAACGGGGCGGCGCGTCGCGGCCGAGGCGGCGAGGCTGTGGGCCGAGTCCTCGCCTCCGCCGCTCTTGTCGTCGTTTTCGATGGAAGCACTGACGGCCGCCCGCGATGCCGTAGCCGTGCTGCCGCGCGGGTTGCTCGTGGGTGCCGTGCCTGCCGAGTGGCGCTCGCTCGCCGCGGCGCTCGGTTGCGTATCGCTACACGCGGATCACCGCAAGCTCGATGCGGCACTCGTCGCCGAGATCAAGTCCGCGGGGCTCTTCATCCTGGCCTACACGGTGAACGATCCGGCTCGCGCGCGAGTGCTAGGCGAGTGGGGAGTCGATACGATCTGCACCGACCGGATCGATTCGATCGGGGCGGATTTCTTCGACCGCAACTGAAGGAAGCGGTCCGGCGCGCGAGTCCCCGGCGGGTGTCTCGCGCGTGTCCTGCCTCAGCGCGAGCGTGCCATCAACCAGCCCGTGATCAGAGCAAGGCCACCGACCACGGCGACCGTCTCCCACGGGTTCTCGCGTACGTAATCGTTGGCACCGGAAATGGCGGTCGCAGCGCGGGCGCGAATGTTATTTCGCGCGCCATCGAGCCGCGAGCGGGCCGCATCCAGACGTTTTTTCATTTGTTCGCGCAGTTGCGCGACGTCGGCCTGCGTGCCGTCGGCGAGTGTCGCTTCGAGTTCGGAGAGTAGTTCTCGCATTTCCGAGCCGATATCTTCGGCTGCGTTTCGACTATGTCGGGCGATACGGCGTGCATGACGGCTGGCGCTCGTCCATGATGTATCGAGCGCGTCTCGCGTATTCGGTAGTGCGTTCATGGTCGCTCCGTGAGCATGATTGACGGGGTGGACGTACCCGCGTTCCTGTTTCGAATGGCGGGAAAGCCCTTGTTCCGCAACTTCGATGCCAAGCCGCCTCGGACCGGGCAACGCCCTTGTACGCGGTCGCGCGGCTGTCAGGGCAGGCGGCAAAGGTGCGACGAAAATCGGGTAGAAACGTCAGCGCAGTGCAATACCGGCGGTGGAAATTACAACGCCACCGGTCCGGTGGCGTTGCGAGCGAAGGGTCGAATTGGACTATGCTAAAAGGCGTAGCCGATCTTCGCGAAGGTGACGATCGGGTTGAGCTTGATCTTTGCTTGCGTATGGGCAGTCAAACCAAATGGCCCGACGTTGGTCGTAGTGAGGTCGGCGGTGACGCTGACCGGAATGTACGACACGGACACCCCTGCAAACCAATGCTTGTTGAACGAGTAATTGAAACCGGCGTTGAAAACGGGCGCCCAGGAACGATCCGTCGAGACGGAGGTCGGACCTCCGTGCAAGACTGCGGATTGGAACGTGCTGTTGGTGATTTGCGCGTCGGTGAACCAGACGCGCGTCACGCCGATGCCGAGGTACGGGCGGAACTTGTCATCGGGCTTCCTGAAGTTCCATTTGACGAGCAGGGCGGGACTCCACTGGCGCGCGCTGCCAAGCTTGCCGAACTGGGAGAAGGAGCCAGCCCCTTCGATGTTGAACTTGGGAGGGACGCCGATTTCGAGCTCGGCTGCGAGGTGATCCGTGATGAAGTAGCCTACGCTCAGGCCAAGCGTGTCGGATTGGTCGATCGAGGCGCCGGTCCCCGCCACCGGTGTGTTCACGGGGGCGCCGCCGATGCTGACGACCTGCAGTGGATCGCTCGAAGATTGAGGTGAAAAATGGAACCAACCCGTTGCAGCGTAGAACGTCCCGGCCGATTGTGCGTGTGCAGCCGTTGCGCATACGAGTGCCGCAACCGCCCCCGTGATGGCCTGTTGTAATTTCATATGTCTTCCTCCATAAAAGGCCCGCCTATTATGAGTAGAAGGTTTCACACAAACCAAGCGCGCGCGCTAGAGCATTCTCCCTAAGCGTTGCGTGCTCGCGGCACCAGTCGCATTCGGCCGTTGCGAACGCTTGCGCGGCGCTTCGCCTTCGGGTACTCACCAACGAACTCACGGAATCCAGCATGGCACGGCTTGCACGTCTTTACGTCCCTGAACAGCCGCAGCACGTCATACTGCGCGGCCTCGATCAGCAGCCCGCCTTCGTCGACGAACAGGACTACGAGTTGTTCGTCGATTGCCTGAAAGCCGCGTCGCGCGATCATCGCCTCGCGGTTCACGCTTATGTGCTGATGCCGGGCGCGGTTCAACTGCTCGTCACGCCGAGCGACGAATCGAGCTTGCCCAAGGCGATGCAGGCGGTCGGCAGGCGCTACGTCGCACACTTCAATCGCCGCTACTCGCGGCGCGGCACATTGTGGGAAGGGCGCTATCGGGCGACGGTCATCGAGGGCGAGCGGTACTTTCTGCTCGCCAGCCGGGTGATCGAGCTTTGCCCCGTGCGCGAGCATCTCGTCACGGCGGCCGAAGATTACCGATGGTCCAGCTATCGGCATCACATCGGACTCACCGTCGATAGCCTCGTCACCGATCACCCGCTTTACTGGTCGCTCGGCAATACGCCGTTCGAGCGACAGCGCGCGTACAAGGATCTGTGCGAACAGCCGCTCGACGAGCGCGAGGCGAACGAGCTTCAACAGGCCACTTTGAAAGGGTGGGTGCTCGGCGGAGACACCTATCGGGAGTGGGCCGCGCGCGCCGCGAACCGCCGCGTTTCGCCTTTGCCGCGCGGCCGGCCCAGGAAGGTCCGCGAAGTCACTCCGCATAAGGCGCAGCAGTAGCGCTGGTTGCCGCCCCATCCTTGGCGCCAGGGGGATCGGCCGCCCGCGGTTGAGCGGGGGCGGGCTGGGGCGAAGCCGCAAGTAAGCGAGAACGGCAGGAGAGATGCCGTTTTCTTTTGCACTGATTTGATATGGAACCAATAAAAAGGCACCAACCGAGTGCGCTGCACAAATTAGTGCCATATCAAGCGATTTTTGTTGCTATTCCTTTGATTCGTCGCGTATATTCCGATTTCCGGCGGTTCAGGGCAGCATGCCCGTCGGCGGCGCCCAGTGCGCGTGCCGCCAGAACCGAGAGAAGCCCTTATGCGAACGGCCAAGCCCGGCCCCCAATAGACGGTGTCCCCATGAACGATCAGCAACCGATTCTTTCGGTCCCCGCCGCGCAGGGTCTGTACGATCCGCGCAACGAACACGATGCCTGCGGCGTCGGTTTTGTCGCCCATATCAAGGGTCGGAAGAGCCACGAGATCATTCAGCAAGGGCTCAAGATCCTCGAGAATCTCGATCATCGGGGCGCGGTCGGTGCCGACGCGCTGATGGGCGACGGCGCCGGCATTCTGATCCAGGTGCCGGACGCCTTTTATCGCGAGGAAATGGCTCGCCAGGGCGTGACGTTGCCGCCGGCGGGCGAGTATGGCGTTGGCATGATCTTTTTGCCCAAGGAGCACGCCTCGCGGCTCGCTTGCGAGCAGGAGCTCGAGCGCACGGTCAAGGCCGAAGGGCAGGTGGTGCTCGGCTGGCGCGACGTGCCGGTCGATCACGCAATGCCGATCTCGCCGACCGTCAAGGCGACGGAGCCCGTCATCCGCCAGATCTTCATCGGGCGTGGCCGCGACATCATGGTCACCGATGCGCTCGAACGTAAGCTCTACATCATTCGGAAAACGGCGAGCCACCGTATCCAGGCGCTCAAGCTCAAGCACGGCAAGGAATACTTCGTGCCGTCGATGTCGGCGCGCACGGTCGTCTACAAGGGCTTGCTGCTCGCGGGCCAGGTCGGCGTCTACTACCGCGACCTTCAGGACGAGCGGGTCGTCTCGGCGCTTGCGCTCGTGCACCAGCGTTTCTCCACGAACACGTTCCCGGCGTGGGAGCTTGCCCACCCGTACCGGATGATCGCGCACAACGGCGAGATCAACACGGTCAAGGGCAACGTCAACTGGCTCAATGCGCGCACCGGCGCGATTGCGAGCGCCGTGCTCGGCGACGACCTGCCGAAGCTCTGGCCGCTGATCTATCCGGGCCAGTCCGACACGGCGTCTTTCGACAACTGTCTCGAACTGCTCGTGATGGCGGGCTATCCGCTCGTGCACGCCATGATGATGATGATTCCGGAAGCGTGGGAACAGCACACGCTGATGGACGAGAACCGGCGCGCATTCTACGAGTACCACGCGGCGATGATGGAGCCGTGGGACGGCCCGGCGGCGATCGCATTCACCGATGGGCGGCAGATCGGCGCGACGCTCGACCGTAACGGATTGCGTCCGGCGCGCTACATCATCACGGAGGACGACCTCGTCATCATGGCGTCGGAGTCGGGCGTGTTGCCGATTCCCGAATCGAAGATCGTCAAGAAGTGGCGCCTTCAGCCGGGCAAGATGTTCCTCATCGACATGGAACATGGCCGCATCATCGGCGACAAGGAACTCAAGGACAACCTCGCCAACGCCAAGCCCTACAAGAGCTGGATCGACGCGGTGCGCATCAAGCTCGACGAGATCGAGCCGAAGCCCGAGGATGTGGCGACGGAACGCCGCGAGGCCGCGGCCCTGCTCGATCGCCAGCAGGCGTTCGGCTATACGCAGGAAGACGTCAAGTTCCTGATGGCGCCCATGGCGCAGCAGGGCGAGGAGGCGATCGGCTCGATGGGCAACGACTCGCCGCTCGCCGTGATGTCGAACAAGAACAAGACGCTCTACCACTATTTCAAGCAGCTTTTCGCGCAGGTCACGAACCCGCCGATCGATCCGATCCGCGAGAACATGGTCATGTCGCTGGTATCGTTCGTCGGACCGAAGCCGAACCTGCTCGACACGAACAACATCAACCCGCCGATGCGCCTCGAAGTGTCGCAGCCCGTGCTCGACTTCAAGGACATCGCGAAAATCCGCGCGATCGATCAGTACACGGGCGGCAAATTCAGCTCGTACGAGCTCAACATCTGCTATCCGGTGGCCTGGGGCAAGGAAGGCATCGAGGCGCGGCTCGCCTCGCTTTGCGCCGAGGCGGTCGACGCTGTCAAGTCGGGCTACAACATGCTGATCGTGTCCGATCGGCGCGTGGACCATGACAACGTCGCGATTCCGGCGCTGCTCGCGACGGCGGCCATTCACACGCATCTGGTGACGCAGGGGCTGCGTACGAGCACGGGTCTCGTCGTCGAGACCGGTTCGGCTCGTGAAGTGCATCACTTCGCGCTGCTCGCCGGCTACGGTGCCGAAGCGGTCCATCCGTACCTTGCGATGGAAACGCTCTCGCAGATGGCGCAAGGCATGAAGGGCGATCTCTCGCCCGAGAAGGCCGTCTACAACTTCACGAAAGCGATCGGCAAGGGCCTGCAAAAGGTCATGTCGAAGATGGGCATCTCGACCTACATGTCGTACACGGGTGCGCAGATTTTCGAGGCGGTCGGCCTGGCGAGCGATATCGTCGAGAAATACTTCAAGGGCACGGCTTCGAAGGTGGGCGGCATCGGGCTTTTCGACGTGGCGGAGGAAGCCATTCGCCTGCATCGCGACGCATTCGGCGACAACCCGGTGCTCGCGGGCATGCTCGACGCGGGCGGCGAGTATGCCTATCGCGTGCGCGGCGAAGATCACATGTGGACCCCCGATGCGATCGCGAAGCTGCAGCATTCGACGCGCAGCAACTCGTATCAGACCTACAAGGAATATGCACATCTGATCAACGATCAGACGCGCCGTCACATGACGTTCCGCGGGCTGTTCGAGTTCAAGGTCGACCCGTCGAAGGCCATTCCGATCGACGAAGTCGAATCGGCCAAGGACATCGTCAAGCGCTTCGCCACGGGTGCGATGTCGCTCGGCTCGATCAGCACGGAAGCGCATGCGACGCTTGCGGTCGCGATGAACCGCATCGGCGGCAAGTCGAACACGGGCGAGGGCGGCGAGGACGAGAACCGCTATCGCAACGAGTTGCGCGGCATTCCGATCAAGAACGGCGATACGCTTGCCTCGGTGATCGGACCGGAAGTCGTGCGCGACATTCCGCTCAAGGATGGCGACTCGTTGCGCTCGAAGATCAAGCAGGTCGCGTCGGGCCGTTTCGGCGTGACGGCGGAGTATCTCGCATCGGCCGACCAGATCCAGATCAAGATGGCGCAGGGCGCCAAGCCCGGCGAAGGCGGCCAGCTCCCCGGCCACAAGGTCTCCGAGTACATCGGCAAACTGCGTTACTCGGTGCCCGGCGTGGGTCTCATTTCGCCGCCGCCGCACCATGACATCTATTCGATCGAGGATCTGGCTCAGCTCATTCACGACCTGAAGAACGCGAACCCGTCGGCGAGCATCTCGGTCAAGCTCGTATCGGAAGTGGGTGTCGGTACGGTCGCCGCGGGTGTGGCCAAGGCGAAAGCCGATCACGTCGTCATCGCCGGCCATGACGGCGGCACGGGCGCATCGCCGCTTTCGTCGGTCAAGCACGCCGGCACGCCGTGGGAACTCGGGCTGGCCGAGACCCAGCAGACGCTCGTGCTGAACCGGCTGCGCGGGCGCATTCGCGTGCAGGCCGACGGCCAGATGAAGACGGGCCGCGACGTCGTGATCGGCGCGCTGCTCGGCGCCGACGAATTCGGCTTCGCGACGGCGCCGCTCGTCGTCGAGGGCTGCATCATGATGCGCAAGTGCCATCTGAATACCTGCCCGGTCGGCGTCGCGACGCAAGATCCGGTGCTGCGCGCGAAGTTCCAGGGCCAGCCCGAGCATGTCGTCAACTACTTCTTCTTCGTGGCTGAAGAGGTGCGCGAAATCATGGCGCAGCTCGGCATTCGCACGTTCGACGACCTGATCGGCCGTGCCGACCTGCTCGACATGAAAAAGGGCATCGAGCACTGGAAGGCGAAGGGGCTCGATTTCTCGAACGTGTTCTATCAGCCGCGCGTGGCGGCGGAGATTGCGCGCCGCCATGTCGACGAGCAGGATCATGGCCTTGCGAAGGCGCTCGATCACACGCTGATCGAGAAGGCCCGTGCCGCGATCGACAAGGGCGAGCACGTCTCGTTCATTCAGCCGGTGCGCAACGTCAATCGCAGCGTCGGTGCGATGCTCTCGGGCACGATCGCGAAGAAGCACGGTCACGACGGACTGCCCGACGATACGATCCACATCCAGCTCAAAGGCACGGCCGGTCAAAGCTTCGGTGCATTCCTCGCGCGCGGCGTCACGCTCGATCTCGTCGGCGACGGCAACGACTATGTCGGCAAGGGCCTCTCCGGCGGTCGCATCATCATTCGCCCGACGAACGATTTCCGCGGCAAGTCCGAGGAAAACATCATCTGCGGCAACACCGTGATGTACGGTGCGATCGAGGGCGAGGCCTATCTGCGCGGCGTCGCGGGCGAGCGTTTTTGCGTGCGTAACTCGGGGGCGAGCGCCGTCGTCGAGGGCACCGGCGATCACGGCTGCGAATACATGACGGGCGGAACCGTCGTCGTGCTGGGCGAAACCGGCCGCAACTTCGCGGCAGGCATGTCGGGCGGCGTGGCGTTCGTCTACGATCCCGACGGCACGTTCCCCGCCAAGTGCAACAAGTCGATGGTCGCGCTGGAGCCGGTGCTGCAGCAGGCCGAGCAGGAGCGCACCGTCGATCGCGCGCTCTGGCATACGGGCGTCACCGACGAAGCATTGCTCAAGGGGCTCGTCGAGCGCCACTTCCAGTTCACCGGCTCGCCGCGCGCGAAGTCGCTGCTCGAGGAATGGGATACCTCGCGCCGCCACTTCGTGAAGGTCTTCCCGACCGAGTACAAGCGCGCACTGGGCGAACTGGGTGCGAAGAAGGCCGCCAAGGAAGCGCTTGCGGCATGAGGCTCGGAGGCTTGGGCCTCGCGTGTTGCGAGGCCCGCCGAACGATGAATTGAGTACGACGACCAAGATTAGAGAAGAGACCCCATGGGCAAGGCAACCGGTTTTCTCGAGTATCAGCGCCTCCACGAAGCGTATGAAGCGCCGCTCGCGCGTTTGAAGCATTACAAGGAGTTCGTGCTCGCGCTCAGCGACGAGGACGCGAAGATTCAGGGCGCACGGTGTATGGACTGCGGCATTCCGTTTTGCAACAACGGCTGCCCCGTGAACAACATCATTCCCGACTTCAACGATCTCGTTTATCGCCAGGACTGGCGGCAGGCGATCGAAGTCCTGCATTCGACCAACAACTTCCCCGAGTTCACGGGACGCATCTGCCCGGCACCGTGCGAAGCGGCCTGCACGCTCGGCATCAATGCGGATCCTGTCGGGATCAAGTCGATCGAGCACGCGATCATCGACAAGGCCTGGGCCGAGGGTTGGGTCGAGCCGCAGCCGCCGAAGAAGAAGACCGGCAAGAAGGTTGCCGTGGTCGGCTCCGGGCCGGCCGGCCTGGCGGCTGCGCAGCAGCTCGCCCGCGCGGGGCACGACGTGACGGTGTTCGAAAAGAACGATCGCATCGGCGGGTTGTTGCGCTATGGCATTCCGGACTTCAAGCTCGAAAAGTGGCTGATCGATCGCCGCATGCGCCAGATGGAAGCCGAGGGCGTGACGTTCCGCGCCAATGTCTTCATCGGCAAGGACCCGTTGCCGTCTCACATCGGCAATACGGCCAAGGAGACGATTACGCCCGATGAGCTGAAAGAGCGCTTCGACGCCATCGTCGTGGCCGGCGGCTCCGAAACGCCGCGCGATTTGCCGGTACCGGGGCGCGAACTTGCCGGCGTTCATTTCGCGATGGAGTTTCTGCCGCAGCAGAACAAGGTCAACGCCGGCGACAAGGTGGCGGACCAGATCAGCGCGAAAGGCAAACACGTCATCGTGATCGGCGGCGGCGATACGGGTTCCGACTGCGTCGGCACCTCGAACCGTCACGGCGCGAAGAGCGTGACCCAGTTCGAGCTGCTGCCGCAGCCGCCCGAAACCGAAAACAAGCCGCTCGTCTGGCCGTACTGGCCGGTCAAGCTGCGGTCTTCGTCGTCGCACGAAGAGGGCTGCGAGCGCGACTGGTCCGTCGCGACGAAGCGGCTCGAAGGCAAGAACGGCAAGGTCGAGAAGCTTATCGCGGCGCGTGTCGAATGGAAGGACGGCAAGATGCAGGAAGTGCCGGGTTCGGAGTTCGAACTGAAGGCCGATCTCGTGCTGCTGGCCATGGGTTTCACGCAGCCCGTCGCACCTGTGCTCGAAGCGCTCGGCGTCGAGAAGGATGCGCGCGGCAATGTGCGCGCGGCGACGGAAGGCGAGCGAGCCTACTACACGTCGGCGGACAAAGTGTTTGCCGCAGGCGATATGCGCCGCGGGCAGTCGCTCGTCGTCTGGGCGATTCGCGAGGGCCGGCAATGCGCACGCTCGGTCGACGCCTACCTGATGGGCAGCTCCGAGCTGCCCCGCTGACGGGCGGCGCGCATTCGCCGCGCGTGGAAGCGATGCCGGTTGCACCGCAGGACGCGGATGCGGATTGGCATCGCACTTTCATTGCGCTCGTGCCCGATGCGCCCACGCGCAGTGAGTGGGAAGCATTCGGCATCGGCGAAGATATGATCGGTCGCCGCGTTGCGGCGGATCAGCTTCATTTGACGCTGGCCTTTCTCGGGTCCATCCCGCGCGAGCGCGGGCTTGCGCTTGCGGCGGGGCTGGCCTCGACCGTGACCGCGCTTCCCGCGCTGAAGATCGAGCGTTTCGCATATTGGCCGAATCCTGCCCATCCCCGCCTTGCGGT
>NZ_DASXWY010000072.1:0-8897 GCF_036503415.1 Trinickia sp.
TTCATGCTGTGGGGCGCCCATGCGCAGGCCAAACGTGCGCTGCTCGACGCGAGACCGCATTGCGTACTCGAAGCGCCGCATCCCTCGCCGCTTTCGGCGCATCGCGGCTTTCTCGGCTGCCGCCACTTTTCGCTTGCGAACGAATATCTGGCGGCACACGGCCGCCAGCCGATCGACTGGCAGCTTCGCGACGAGGCGTAATACCGCCCCGCAGTCGCGCTTGTTTGCCCCGGTCGACGGGGATGGCCGGGCTGTCGCACGGCGGGGCGGCGAACTTGCGCCGCGACCCACCGCGTTTTTATGGCCTCAGGCTGCTGCAGCAATCGCTTCCCGGGCGCTGGCCAGTCCGGCGCTTGCCGCATCGGGGCCCATGTTCATCCCTTCGGCATAGATGAAGCTCACATCGGTGATACCGATGAAACCGAGAAATGTCTGAATGTGCGACGCCTGGCTGTCGGCCGGCGTACCGGCGTACTTGCCGCCGCGAGCCGAGACGATAAACGCACGCTTTCCTTTCACGAGACCCTCGGGACCGTTCTCCGTATAGCGGAAGGTCACGCCGGCACGCGCAATCCAGTCGAAATAAGCCTTGAGCTGCGACGACACACCGAAGTTGTACATCGGAGCGCCGATGACGATGATGTCGGCGGCCTGCAGCTCGGCGATCAGCGCATCGCTGCGCGCGATGATCGCGGCCTGCTCGGGCGTGCGCTGCTCGACCGGCGTGAAAAAGGCGCCGAGAACCGAATCGTCGAGGTGCGGCAATGCGTTGGCGAGCAAGTCGCGCACGACGACCTTCGCTCCGGGGTTGGCGCTACGCAGTTTTTCCGTCAGTTCGGTGGCGAGCAGCGTCGAGTTCGCGCCTTGCGAACGAGCGGCCGAATTCAGTTGCAGGATCGTGGTCATCTTGGCTCCGTCTATTGGGTTGCGCGTTTGCAGCGCGAGTGGAGCCATTGTGTTTACTTTGCGGCGCCTCAGAAACTAGGGCCGCGGCGACGCATTGTTGCACCAGCGGGACAATCGACGCATCGCGGCGGGAGCTCGCCGCGATGCCTGCCGAGCCTGGCGTGCCGCCCGGGGCGGCTCAATCGAGCAGCCAGCGCTCGCGTGCTCGGCGCACCGGTGCGCGCGCCTTGTCGTCGGCCACGAGCTTATAGCGCGTGACCTCGGGACCGTCGAGCTTTGCCCGCACCACCCGCAGTTCATCGCGGCGAAATGCGTGGATGTCGACCGTTGCACCCGGCAGGTAGCGCATGAGCAGCGTGTCGAGATTGGAGCCGGTGATACGCACGCCATCGAGTGCGACAAGAATATCGCCCGCCGACAGCCCCGCCTTTTGCGCCGCGCCGCCGTCATGAACGGCCGCAACGGCGCAATCGGTGCCCGCCGCACGCACGCGAGCGCCCAGCGACGGTTTGCCGAGCCGCCCTGCATCCCCGTTACCGAAATCGGGGCGCAACTCGACGCCGAACGGCGCGAGGAGCGCCTCGAGCGGCAGATCGCGCGTGCCATAAACGGCTTCGTCGAAAAACGACCCGAGATCGACGCCCGTCGCCTCCTCGATCAGTGCCCTCACCTCATCCTCGCCGACGCCTTGCGCCTCGTGCCCGTTCCGGTAAAAGTCGCGACCGTAGCGTTGCCAGAGCAGCCGCATGACGTCGTCGAGCGACTTGCGGTGATTCGTGCGTTCGCGGATGGCCAGATCGAAGGCCAACGCGACGAGCGAACCCTTCTGGTAGTAGCTGACGATTGCGTTCGGTGCGTTTTCGTCCTGGCGGTAGTATTTGATCCAGGCGTCGAACGAGCTTTCCGCCACGCTTTGCTTGAGCCGTCCGCTGCCCCGCAGCACGCCGCCGATCGTCTTGCCGAGTTGGGCAAAGTACTCGTTGGGCGACATCGCGCCGCTGCGTACGAGCATCAGATCGTCGTAGTAGGACGTCACGCCCTCGAAAAGCCACAGCAGCGAGGTGTAGTTCTCGCGCGAGAGGTCGTATGGGACGAACGCGGCTGGCTTGATGCGCTTGACGTTCCACGTATGGAAGTATTCGTGGCTGCACAGGCCCAGGTAGGTGCGATAGCCATCGGTCATTTCGGTGCGGCCCGCCACCGGCAAATCGGTGCGATTGCAGATGAGCGCCGTCGAGGCGCGGTGCTCGAGCCCCCCGTAGCCGTCGGTCACCGCCAGCGTCATGAAGACATAGCGCGATACCGGTGCCTTTTTCGAGCGTGGCTCGAAAAGCGCGATCTGAGCCTCGCAAATACGCTTCAGATCGGCCGAGAGCCGCTCCATGTCGACACGCGTCGTGTGACCGGAAATAACGATGTCGTGCGGTACGCCATGCGCCGTGAACGTGGCGAACTCGAATTCACCCAGCGTGACCGGATGGTCGACGAGCTCATCATAGTTCTGCGCCTGATATTCGCCAAAACCGTACCGCTTGGTGCCGCGCGCTTCGGTGAGCGCCGTCGCCACGCGCCAGTTCCGATAGCCCGCACCGGCGGGCTTGCGGATTTCGACGCGGCAAGGTGCTGCTTCATGGCCCAACGCTGCGAGAAATACACTCGTGCCGTTGAAAAAGCCCGTTGTATCGTCGAGATGGGCTGCCCGCACCGACAGGTCCCATGCGTAGACCTCGTAACGCAGCGTGAGCGCGCCGCCTTTTAGCGGCGCGGCCTGCCACGTTTGCTTGTCGAGCTTGTCGATCCGGACCTTGCGCCCGTTTTCGCTGAAAGCCTGCAGTGAAACGATGTTGCGCGCGAACTCCCGCACCATGTAGCTGCCCGGTATCCAGGTCGGCAACGAAAAACGCTGGCCGGCGGGATCGGGATCGGCCAGCGTCAGCGTTACTTCGAAGATATGCGCGGCAGGTTGCTTGGGAACGATGACGTAGCGGATCGGCTTCATCGGCAGCTAAGCGAAATTGGCGGGAAGAGAATGAATGCGGGCGGTTTGCTCAACGCTGGCGCAACCGGTTCAACGCGCTTTGCCGAGCGCACGCTCGAGCGCATCGGCCGATACGGCACCCGGCAGACGGCGACCGTCCGCCAGGATGATCGTCGGCGTGCCGGTCACATTCATGCCGCGGCCGAGCGCGAGATTCTTGTCGATCGCGCTCGTGTCGCAGCTACCCGTACCCGACGGAGCACGACGTTCGAGCATCCAGGCTTCCCACGTCTTGGCTCGATCGGCCGAGCACCAGATGGCCTTGGCTTTCGCGGTCGAATCGTCCGACAGCACCGGGTAAAGGAAGGTGTAGACGGTGATGTTATCGATCGATTTGAGCGATGCCTCGAGCTGCTTGCAGTACGGGCAGTTGGGATCCGAGAACACGGCGATCTTGCGGCTGCCGTTGCCCTTCACGACTTTGACTGCGTCGGCGAGCGGCAGGCTTGCGAAATCGACCTTGTTGATTTCGGCGAGGCGCGCCTCCGTGAGATTCGCGTGTGCTTTCGTGTCGAGCAGATCACCGACGAAAACATAATCGCCATTGGCATCGCTATAAATCAGCTGTGCGCCGACGTTCACTTCGTAAAGCCCGGCGACCGGTGCCTTGGTGATGCTTTTGATCTGGAGATCGGGCAGGCGGGCCTGCAGCGTCGCCTTGAGCTTGTCCGTCGTCTGGTCGGCGTGCGCGGAGCATCCAAGTGCCGTCGCGGCGATAAGGGCAGCGCCGAGGGCGCCGCGCAGGAAAGTAGCCATGGTTTACAAGTCCTTCTGATCGTTCGCCACGCGGGGTTCCGGCGCGGCGCATGAATTCGGTCCGTCCGTCCCGCCTAGCCGAGCGCCGCGGAAACCAGCCAGCGCTTCACGAGCGGCTGCGCGCCGACCAGCGACATGCCGGCGTTGCGCGCGGTGCGGGCGAAGAAACCCGGAAAGGAGAAGAGGCGCTGGAGCCCGTCGGTTGCCAGCGCGAGGGCACCGATGTCCTCGCGGCGCGAGCGTTCGTAACGGCGTAGCAGCACCGGATCGCCGAGATCGCGAAACGGCTCCTTTTTGCTCAGGACACCGGCGAGCGATGCGACGTCGCGCAGGCCCAGGTTCATCCCCTGCCCGGCGAGCGGGTGAATGAGATGGGCGGCATCGCCGACGAGCGCCACGCGCGGCGCGACGAGGCGATCGACACGCTGCAGCGAAAGCGGGAAACCGTGCGCGGCGCCGACGCATTCGAGCTCTCCGAGCCGGCCATGCGTTGCCCGTTCGACCGCGGCTGCGAGCTGTGCCGGCGCAAGCGCGACGAGCTCGCGCGCGTGATCGGCGCGAGCCGACCAGACGAGCGACACATGGCCGCCCGGCAGTGGCAGCAGCGCGACGATCTCGCGATCTTCCGTGAACCACTGGTAAGCGGTTTCGCCGTGCGGCTTCGATGCTTTGAAGTTCGCCACGACACCGGTTTGCCGGTAGTCGCGCCGCGTCACCTCGGCCCCCATCTGGGCGCGCACCCACGAATGGGCACCGTCCGCACCGACGATGAGATCGGCTTCGATCACGACGCCGTTGGCCAGTGCGAGCATGGCGGCATCGGTTTTCACATCGAGCCCTTGCGCCCGCGTGTCGAACCAGGTCACGTGCGGCTGGAAGCGTAAGGCGGCATCGAGCGAATGTTCGACCAGCGACGATTCGACGATCCAGGCGAGCTGCGGCACAGCCGCCTGGAACGCCGAGAAATGGAGTTCCGCCTGGGCGTCGCCATAGACCCGCATGTCGTAGACGGGTGACAGACGATCGTGGTCGAGCGCCTGCCAGACCCGCAGACGTTCCAGCAGTGCCTGAGAACTCGCTGAGAGCGCGTAGATGCGTGCATCGAAAAGCATGTCGGCCGGACGCGGCGCGGCAGGCTGCGCGATCAGGGCGATACGCAGTCCGTGTTGTGCGAGCGCAAGCGCGGCGCATTTGCCGACGAGGCCGCCGCCGACGACGGCGACGTGAAACGTCTGATGATGGGCGGTCATTAACGCATTATATCTGCGCTGGACCGTGCAGCTTGGCGTGGCGGGAAATTAGGACGTGCGGCAGGTCACAGTTCTGCCGGCGCGGAGAAGGGCTGGCCGGGAAAGCTGCAACTTCGGTTCGTAAGCATCGCTTTCGCATGGCTTTCGTCTCGATGCGGGGTGCATCGGCGATGATGGTAGACAACTACGTCTTACGTACAACGGATATGACGAATGTTCCGAACGGTGGATCTTCTATCTCTCGGAGGCTCGACGGGCTCGATGGCCTCGGCGCGCAGGAAGAGGGGGTGCCGTCGCGGAACCTGGATGGCCGCGCCGATGCCGAATCCCCCTACGCGCCCCCTGCCGCGACCGGGCTGCTCGCCGGACTGAACCGACGGTCCATCAGCGACGCGCTCGATAACCGGCGGGCGGGCACATTCGCCCAGACAGATGAGGCGACCCACCCTCCTGGTCGGCCGCGGCAAGACGCAGTCACGCCGGAGACTCGACAGGTCCCGGTTAACCCGTCGGCGCCAGAGCCTCCCGGCGATTCAGGCCGTGAACGCGCGGCCCGCGGCGATGCCGGTTTTCCTGTCGTAACGGATGCGGCAAGTCCCGGCAACGCCCAAAGGCTCACCCCGCGTGAGCTGAGTCAAGCCGGCACGAAATTCGATGCGGGACTTTGGACACTCGACGATGCCGTCCGTGAACTCGACATCACGGATCCGGACGATCGCGAGAAACTGCGGGAGATGGCAGAGCAGTCTGCGCGGTTTGCAGACGAAACGCTCGTCCGGTCGGAACCCGACGAATCACCCCATACGCCTGCCCCCGTTGAGCTGCCAGCCGAACAACCGGTGCACCTATCCGATGCCACATCGACCGCGCTTTCGCCGCGTGTTCAAGCGCGGATGCAATTGCGCTCATGTCTGGAAGCATTTGGACAAGCGGAAGCAGCGCTGGAGGGAGTTCTTTCCAATCAATATCAAAACGATGGGTTGTCTGAGCACCTGACAAAAGCGGAGCAGCATATCGACGAAGGAACTCAGCAAGCGAACCAAGCTTTCGCGTTGTTGATCGACGAGACAAGAACCACTCCGTCATCGGACTTCAGCCGAACCGTTCGCGAGCGCCAAATTTCTTTTCAAAACGCCACTGCGCAATTCAGAAGAGAGGTCGGGAAGGCGGGAACGAACAACTGGGCATTTGAGCGCTTGAGCGATGCGCTTACCAGTATGCGCCGAGGGCTGGAAACTTTGACAGCGGTGTTGGACGGCCAGACACAGTAGGCGCGGAGTGCGTGAACTGCCAATATCGGCAATGTCACACCGGTGCGATCTCGTGTGAAAGCGCGGCCTTCAAAGCATCGGGCAATGGCGCGGGACGTTGCGTCGCGACATTGACGCAGGCGAGTCTGAACTCGGCAGTTGCCAATGGAGTCTCGTCTCGCATCAGCGTCTGACTGACGAGCAGGCTGCAGCGGCTGGCCGCGGAGACATTTCCGCGCGCCAACAGCCGCTCGTCCAGCGCCGCGGGCTTTAGATAGTGGAGCGTTGCATCCACCACCGCGAGTGCAACGCCATAGATGTCCTGAAGCTCGCGAGCCGAGCACCCGACGGCACACTGCCATTCTGAGCGGGCTGCCTCGAACCACCTTAAATAGGCGGTGTGATGAGCCACTCCGCCCGCGTCCGTGTCCGCATAGTAGACACGGACGGCGTACACGGGTAGCTCGATGGTCAACGAGACATTCATGAGCAGCCGCCCCACTCGCGCGAAGCGGAACTTGCGGCCGCGTCACGCCATGCGGCGATCAGGCGACGGTCGTCCGTATTGGAAGGGTGAAACTTCGGGTGAAAGTAGACAAAAAAAGCCGGCGTCATACGGCGAAACAAGCCCGGCGCCACCCACAGGTAGCGCAACAACGCGAGCCAGCTTCTCCATGAAGCGCCGTCCTGCTCCGCCAGGCGCGCAACGTTGACGAACAGCCTTCGCATAAAGCCGATCGTCACCTGTATCGCCGCGGAACAACGAAGAAAGTATGCCCCCACTCCCCGACCGTATGCCGAGGTGAAGACGTCGAACGCCACCGATTTATGTTCGATTTCCTCGACGGCGTGCCAGCGCCACAACGCGCCAAACTCGCTATCGCCTCGCATGATGGCGCCGCTCGACAGAATCTGATGCGCCAGCGACGCCGTGAAATGTTCCATCGCGACTGTCATCGCAAGCCTGCGCCGCGGTGCAACCTTTTCGAGCGGCTTGGAAAACATCCTGATGTCGAGCGTGTCGACTTCATAACCGCTTGCGACCATCGCACCGATATACGCCCGATGTTCCCGGCTATGAGCGGCCTCCTGTTGCATAAAGCCGCTGACATCCGAGAGCAGGCGCTCTTCTTTCACATGCTTGCGGTGTTCACGGACGCTGTTGATGAAGAATTTTTCCCCTTTAGGGAAAAACAGCGACATTGCATTGTAGAAGCGCGATACAGCACTTCCGGCTGAGTGCCAGTTGCAAACGTCGCCGCGAGCGAGGTCGAACGATATGTCTCGCAGTGATATCTGATCGCGATGATCT
Source organism: Trinickia sp. (assembly GCF_036503415.1). Lineage (GTDB taxonomy): Bacteria > Pseudomonadota > Gammaproteobacteria > Burkholderiales > Burkholderiaceae > Trinickia. The sequence continues at coordinate 7,513 of NZ_DASXWY010000072.1, forward strand.
GCGCATTTTGTTGTTTCCACAACCATCGCAACAGTTGCGATATCGCGTCGTAACATGGCGTCTCCGACGTTGTATATGCGGCAAAACGCGTAGCGTAGGGATACCCATATTAGATATTGCGCATCGCGTGCTGAGTACGCGCTTTCGTAGCGAACACCCCGAACGGACGCGCGCAGTGCGAAGGAGCGGTTCTTAGGCGACGTTTGCTGCTAAGCCGGGGACCCGGGCGTGCGACCGCTCGGCTTTGTCACGAGCAGCAAGCCGAGCGCCGAAACAGCGACGACGCTGGCCATCGCAACGTACAAGCCGGCAACCGGAGCCCCGCCATACACGGTCGGAGCGGAAAAGATCAGCAATCCAATCCCGCTCGTCATCAGCACGCTGTTGGCGCGAAAACGACCTAGCAAGTGTCTCGGACACTCCGCCAGGAACCGGGTCTCGCTTCGTATGCGTACCAGGGAGAAACCGGCGCCGAGAAAGAAATGCGTTGTCAGCAAAGCCGGAAAAGCGGAAAGAAGCGGGATCGCCGCGAGAGCGATCGCCATTGTTCCAATTATGATGAAATCGAGGCGCATGCTACCCGGCGAATTCGCCGCAAACTTTGCTAGCCACACGCCGACAAGGAGTGCGCCGATCGACCACGCTGCTTCTATCATCGAATAGTCCGCGCTCGTGCCGCGGAAATAAAAGGCGATAAGCGCCGGTAGCAATGTATTCGTGATCTGCCCGATCGAAAACGCCAGTGCGGCGCAGGTTGCTATCGCGAACAATCGACGGTGCCGAAGGTAGAGCATCGGCCCTGCGGAAAATGCTCCCCGTTTCCAGGTAGGTGAAGCGCTATCGCGTGCCACATACAAGGCAGGCAGCAACCACCAGTTGATTCCGGCCAGAAGCGCACCACAGGCAGAAATGAAGAGGAAAGCGTGAACGAGGTTGGCTTGAGAAACAACCAGGCCGCCCAACGCCGTCCCAAAAATCAGCGCGATTTGAGCGGTGGAATTGAGGGTCGCCAAGTGCCGAGGTCGTTCGGACTGCTGAAGATGAGTCTTCAGGAAGTAATCCATTGCGCCGCCCAGGACAGAACTGGAGGCAGTAGCCAGGACTACTGCAACAGCGATGGCCTCGAACATCGTCTCGTCGGTCAGCGTCGCTTGTGTAAGAAGCGGGATCCCGCCCGAAACGACGATGCCTAGATGACCGCACAGCAGCATTGCTTTTTTTCTGGCGAAGTAGTCGACTGTTGCGCCCAGAATCGGCGAGAGAACCAGGCTGGCCACCGTCGAGATCAACAGAATCTTTCCGGCAGCATCAGCACGCCCTGTGCTCTGCACCGCCGACCATGCGACCACGACCAATTGATAGCCGATTCGCAAGAAGTTGATCGC
>NZ_DASXWY010000073.1:0-4567 GCF_036503415.1 Trinickia sp.
GCGTCTCGCGATCGTCGTCGGACATTTCGAGAACCAGTGGTTCGTCACCGAAGGGATCGAACTCGCGATGCGTGAGATCGGGGAGCACAGCGGCATGGAAGTCATGCGGGCCGAGCATTGGGAGTTCTGTCGCAAGGAAACTCTCGATGCGGTTTTTCCGGATGGCTTTCCCGGCATCGCGCTCGAGCACGCCGCGGTGATCGAGACGTCGATGATGCTGCATTACTATCCGCAGTTGGTCTCGCTCGACCGAATCCCGGAGCACGGCCCCGCGCAATTCCCCGTCTACGATATGTATCCGGCCCGCACCGCGTGGGTTCCGTCGAGCGGCGTCCTGTCGTCCGCGAAGGATTCGACGAGCGAGAAGGGGCGGTTGCTGGTCGCGGACATGGTCGCCGGCATGGCGACGGCTGTACGCCATGAGTTTGTTCTGGACGAGCAACGGCGCACGCAGTCCGCGCTGTAGCGCCGTTGCGCGTCATGGCTCGGTGTCGGTACCTCGTTCGAAGGGACTGTCGACGCGATCCGGCGAGATATCCGCATCTTCCTCGAGCGTCGAGTCGCCGTCCGCCGACGCTCGCTCGCCGGTTCCGGCCCGATCGGTATCGCTTGCGAGTTCGGCATCTCCCGTCTCCAGCGCGTGCTCGTCGAGTTCCGTATCCCGATCGAAGTCGTGCCGTTTTGCCCCGGCAATGTCGCTGCCGCTGTCGGAAGAATCGCTCGGGCCGAGCGCGCCGGTATCGCGGCCCTTTTCCGCCCCGCTTTCATCGCGTCCCGGGAGCGGATTGTCTGGATCGAGCGTGCTGCTCATGAGCTTTCTCCTATCGAGGTGAACGTTCATCCAGGAAGTCAGCATCGAGCGCGCCTGCCCCCGCGGCGAGGCCGGCACGATCGATGCGGCACGAATGAGTTGCGACTCTCACTAGCTCAGGAGGCATCTCATGAAAGCACACGCCGGCCGGTCGCAGGACGAACGCGTTGCGACGCGAAAAGGCCGATCGTTGCCGTCTCTCGAACCGCCTGGAGGGAAGATGGCCGAGGAAGGGACACAACCCGACGAGACGCATAGCAGCGGACAACTGTCGGAAGCCGGAAAGGCAGTCTGGCGCACCGGCAGCGGGATCGACGGGGGCGGGAAAACTCGCCGTTGACACCCCGCGAAGGAACGATCGTTGCTTGAACGGTCATCGCGCCGGCCGTGACCGGCGCGAGCGCGCGCAGGCGAAATTTGCAGCGTGCGGCAGATTCGATACGACACTGAAAAAGGAGGACGCCATGCGTACTCAGAAGTCTTCATCCACGACCACACCGTCGATGGGCGCCCACATCGTGGGCAAGGGCAGCGAAACCTCAGCGGGTCCGGGGCCCGAGGTGATGGCTGCCAGCACACTCGATAGCGACAAGATTCTCAGCACCGATGGCGAGGAAGTCGGCAAGGTCAAGGAGATCATGCTCGATGTGCAGACCGGGCGTATCGCTTATGTCGTGATGTCGTCGGGCGGTTTTCTCGGGATAGGCGACAAGCTGATGGCCATTCCGTGGAGCGCATTGACGCTGGACACGACCCGGAAGTGTTTTCTGCTTTCGCTGTCGTCGGAGCGCGTGAAAAACGCCCCGGGCTTCGACAAGGATCATTGGCCGACGATGGCGGATCGGACGTGGGCGACTTCGCTGCACCAGTACTACGGGCGTGAGCCGTACTGGCAGCAGCTCGGGGCGGACGACGAGTACGAGCGCGGGCGCGGTGTCGGCGCGGAAGATCTCGACCCCGATGCGCCGGAGTCCGGCGGGGTCAAGCTTTGACCGCTCGTGACAGCTAACGGCCCCTCGTGATCGTCAGTCGATCATTGGGGGCTCGCGGCCTCGCTCGCGTGCTTCCCCGCTCTTGATTGCGACGCGCCCTCCGAGGCGCCCGCAGCCGGCGCGGCCCGTTTCACAGCCGATGCGCCCGCCGTCCCAACGGCGCCTTGCGTGCCGGGCTTACGGGCCGCACCGGACGAATCGCCGTTCATCACCGTTCCCTGGGCAGCAGCAACGCCCGCCCAAAGCAATGCTATCCATCCCGCCGCTCGCGCATACGCTTTCATCGAACACTCCCTCGGCGAAAGCCCGACGCATGACTCGGGTCACTTGCTCGCCGCCGTCTTTGCAATCGCGCTCCGCAGCTCGCGAACCTCGCGCGTCGTGACGGGCGCTGCCTGATTGCCCCAGGCGTTGCGCACGAACGTCAGCACGCGCGCCATTTCCGTATCGGTGAGCTTGCCGCCGAACGCAGGCATCTCCTGAGGCTTCGGTCCATCCTGGGTCTTGGCAGTCGATCCTCCCTCGATCAACAGTCGCACGAGCGAGGTCGTCTCCGGTGCCAGCACCACCGCACTACCGGCAAGCCGCGGGTATTTACCCGGCTCCCCCATTCCGTCGTCATGATGGCAACGCGCGCAGAAACCCCGGTACAGTCCCGCGCCCGGCTGATTGATCGCACCCGTGCGCAACACATCGACGGTACGCTGACGTTTGGCGGGATCGGTGTCGGCAAGCCCATTGCGCCGCCGCGGCACAAGCGTCTTCAGGTAGGTCGAGATCGCCTCGAGATCGGTATCGGTGAGGTATTGCCCGCTGTTCTCGATGACTTCGACCATGCTGCCGAAAGCCGCCGCACCGGCGCCGTGTCCACGCTTCAGGAACGATGCGATGTCCGCCTCCGACCACCGCCCGAGCCCGGAAGCCGGATCGCCCGTCAGGTTCGGTGCGAACCAATGATCGACGGTGCCGCCCGTCAAGAACAGGGGGTCCTTGTCGCTATAGCCGCGCTCTTCGTAAGCCGGGCCACGGCCCGTATGACACGCCCCGCAGTGTCCGAGCGCCTGTACGAGGTAGGCACCGCGATTCCACGCGGCGCCACGATTCTCGTCCGGCTTGAATCGCTCGTGCGGCGCGAAGAACTCGTTCCAGAAAACGAGCGCCCAACGTTGATTGAACGGGAACGGCAACTGCGTTTGCGGCGGCCGCTTCGGCACCGGCTGCACGCCGTGCATGAAATAGGCGTAAAGCGCCCGCATATCGTCGTCGCTGATCTTCGCGAACGACGGATAAGGCATCGCGGGATAGAGATGCTTTCCGCCCGGCGCAATGCCGTCGCGCACAGCTCGAACGAAATCCTCGTAACGGTATCGGCCGATTCCAGCCTCCGGATCCGGCGTGATGTTGCTCGACCAGATGATGCCGAACGGCGAGCGCACCGGCAGCCCGCCCGCGAATGGCGCGGAAGGCTGTGGCGGATTCCCGGCAGGCGCCGCCGTATGGCATCCCGCGCAATCGGCCGCTTTGGCCAGATACGCGCCGCGCGCGACCAACGCCGAATCGGCACTCGCGGCGTGTGCGGGCGTGGGCGTGGGCGCAGCAGGCGCCGCGTCGGCAATCGCAAGGCGCGACGACAAAACGATCCCCGCGGCGAACGCGAGCATGACCGCAACGCCGCGCGCAGCCCGGGCCAGTTGCAGCGCGCAAACCGCGTCGCCCAGACCCCGATCGAATTGCGCCGTTCCCTTGTTCATGATCTCAACACCCGGAAACGAGGGCGACGGCAACGTCGGTTGCCACGAGCGCGAAGAGAAACAACAGGCTGGACATGAACCCGACCTTGGCAACGAACGCCTCACCGTTCAATAACGTCCGGTCGGCGCGCGGGGGCGCGTCGTTCGCTCGATCGGCGAGGCGGCGCCAGTTGCGCCAAGACAAGCATGCTCCCGCAATGCCCACCACCAGCGCAGCGGCACTGATGCCGATGACAGCGCGAAGCGCCGCGCCCGCATACGATGCGCGCATCGGCGCATCGTAGGGAAAACAACTTTGCGCAACGAGCGCCTCCGCAATACAGACCTGCAGCGTCCATGCCGCCGGTGCGGCAAGTATTGCAACGAAAACGCGCCACGGCGCCACGGGCGTCTCGCCGATCACACGTTGTTCATTCGCGCTGTCTGCCATCGGAGCCACCATCGACAAACCGTTATCCGATCCAATAGGGTGTCAAATAGATCGTAGTGAAAATGAAGAGCCATACCACGTCGACGAAATGCCAATACATGCTGCCGATCGTCAACGCCGCGCACCGTCGCTCGTCGAAATATCCGAGCGCCGTCCATGCATCCAGCAAGGCGAGCACCACGAGGCCGATCAGCACGTGCGCCATATGAAAGCCGGTGATCGTGAAATAAAGCGACCCGTACAGATTGGCGAGCGGCCCGTATGGGTGACCATGCCACTCGTGGAGCTGAATGCCTACGAATACGATGCCGAGCACAATCGCGATCGTCATCGATACAACGGCAGCTCGCAGACGCGCGCGGCGCACCATGCGCTCGCAATACCAGACGAACCCGCTGCTCGACAGCAGAATCAACGTATTGATTGCACCGAGCGGAAGCTTGGGCAAACCCTCGGGCGGCCAATGCCGCGTGGTCTGCACCGCGAGGTACAGATAAGTGAAGATCAGATAGCCGAACAACGCGCCCTCGGTCGCGATCAGCATCAGACAGCCAAGCCAGCCGCTGGAACGATTGCCGGCACT
>NZ_DASXWY010000074.1:0-45048 GCF_036503415.1 Trinickia sp.
TCAACTGGTTTTTGGCGCCACCTTGCTGCTATCCCAAAACCGGCCAGACCCGCGCTGCACATCGACTTCCCAAGCTCCGCGCCTCGTTGCCGAATGCGCGAAAGGGCGCAATTCTAGGCCCCTTCCGCGCACCTTGCAAGCACTACGCGCAGGCATGATTAAAAGCCGCGCGCAAGGGACTCGACTAGAATGGAGGGTTCATCGAATCCAACCTCACTCTCTCCTATGCGCTCGCGAATCGCCAAACGCCTCCCTCCCGATGCCGATAAGCTCGTCGGCTTGTCTCTGGCACTCTTTGCGTCGGGTAGCCGTGTCGAAGATCGCTTCTGGGAGGCCAAGCTCGATGCCTTGCTCGCGAAGATCGTCCGCAACGGCAATCAGACGACGCTCGACGCGGCGCTCGATCACCTTCAGCAAAACCACCCCGACGCCTATGGGGCGCTCGCCGACATGGCCGAAACGCACAGCGAATCGTTCGTCGTCGAACACGAAGGCGTCGCATACGAAGCGCTGCTCGTTGCGGCCCCTGTGCTCGCCTGGACGCGCTACGTCATCCCGTCGGGCCCGCTCAAGGCCGATTCGGTCGAGGCGTTGCGCGCGCACCTCCAGGCACACGTCCTTGCCGGCGAGACACGCGTCGCTCTCGCGCCGTTTCTTTACAGCATCGATCAGTTGCCGAGGCACCATGTGGAGACCTATCGCGTCGCCCAGCAACTCATCCAGGCCGCATTGAACAGCACGCCGGCAAAGATCAATTCAGGCGATCTGCCCGAAACCTCGCCCATCCTCGCCGATCCCCGCTTCTTGCTGGCGGTGGTCGCGGCCCCGGTCGGCGCGCCGCTCTTTCGCTGGCAGGAAGAGGAGAACGGCGTGCGCATCGAGCGCGGTCAGTGTCTGGAACAGTGGGCCACCCAGGGCGGCGCCAATCTCGCCCTCGTGCTGCCCGGCTGCGAATTCGAGTGCCTGTTGCCCGACGCCTACTACTCGGCCTGCCGCGATGCCGACGAGCGCGTACGTCCGCACACGGTGCGCACCGCGATCCGCTATCTGTTCGACACCACGGGCGCGGCACCGCAGGAGTTGCGCGCCGTCGTGGCCGGCTTCGGCGAAAGACGTATCGATGAATACCGCATCGGCTTCACGCGGCGTGGCAGCAACGACGTCGTCTACGGCGTCGTCTGGCCGCTCTACGGGCGCGAAAACGGCGAGCTTTCCGGCGACGAGGAAGCCGAGGATACGGACGGCCCGCTCGAGGAAATCATCGCGCTGCTCAAGGAAGCCGGCGTCAGCGACATCCGTCGGCACGCCGGACGCTTCGAACCCGAATACTGCGACGATTGCGGCGTGCCGCTTTACGCGGACCCGCTCGGTGAAATCGTTCACGCCGAAATGCCCGAGGACGCCGAGCCCGCTCAACCGCACTTTCACTGATCCGCACGCGGGACGGTGGCCGGGGGGCCATCGTCCCGCCATCGTCCGTACCCGTCCTATGCCGTCCGGCTAGCCGCCTCGCTGTAAGGAATTTGTCATTATTGCGTCGGCGGTGCATGAAGCCCGGCCGGCCCGCTCCCGGCTCGTTCCGACCCGCACCGCCTGATTGGACTACCCAGGAGGCAAGTATGCGGTTCGCAGTTCTCAGTACAGAAGCAGAACGACGCGACGGTCTGAAGGCGCTGTTGCGGCAAATCAACCGGCAGGCCCGCTTTTGCGAGGCCAGGGATTGGACGCAAATCTATCGGGCGCTGAGGCGCGCCCCCGTGGAGCTGCTCGTCGTCGACTGGCACGATGCCATGCGCGCGTTCGAAGTGCGCGCCGCGCTTGCCGAGCATCCAGGCCTGCGCGTCGCGGTACTCATCGACGATGCCTCGGCCGCGCGTGTACGTCCTTTGATGGACGAAGGTGGCGTGCACGGTGTCGTCCCGCGCACGACGAACCCGAAGCTGATCGTGCGGCTGCTGGAACTCGTACTGGCCGGCGGACATTACGCACCTCATTCCGCGTTTCTGCCCGACAACAAGACGCCCGCCGACCTCCCTGTTCCGATGGCGCGCATTCGCGAACTCGCCGCGCCGGCGCGCCGCACCCGATTCACGCCCATGCTTTCACCGCGTCAGGAGCAAATCATGCGGTGCGTTCATATGGGCAGCACGAACAAAATGATTGCGCGCACGCTCGGCATCAGCGAAGGCACCGTCAAGATCCATCTGGCCAGCATTTTCCAGCAACTGGGGGCGCCTAACCGCGCCGCGGCCGTCGCGATCTACAACGGCTGGCTCACGCCGCAGTTGCAAGTGTTGCGGCCGGAATGCGAGGGCGCGCGCAAACCCACGCTGGGACAAGCCGGGCCGATTCCGCTGCGTGCGGGCGGAGGATACAAATATCCTCTGCTCGCCAACGAGGACCCGCACGGACTGCCGATGGCGGCTGAGCCCGAAGTGCCGTTTCGCAAGACGATATCGCGTACCGGCTGACGGCAAAGCCCTACGCCCGCGCGCGGCGCTCGCACGATCGGCATTCCAACGAGTAATATGGACGATATGGGTTTCCTTTATACGCCGCTTCAGCCGTGGGTCGTCATCGGTGCGTGGGTCGCCGCGGTGGCGCTCGTCGCGCTCGCCCTGGCATGCAAGCCGTTCAAGCGCCTGCAGGATGCGACGCTGCAGCACGTGTGGCTCGCTGTCGTCGTGGCGATCTCGGTGCTATGGGCGACGAACGCATGGCTGGACGACGGTACGGTCATGCATCTGCTCGGGGCGACCCTTTTCGTCACCCTCTTCGACTGGGCGCTGGCGCTCGTGGCCATGGCAGCGGTCTCGGGAATCGCCGCCGTTGTCTTCGACGCGACCTGGCAAGGCGTCGCCCTGACCTTTCTCGTCTATGGCGCCGTACCCGTAGGCATCTCGGCGCTCATGCAGCGCGCAACCACGGCCTGGCTGCCGCGCAACCTTTTCGTCTTCATCGGCGTACAGGGCTTCATCTCGCCGGCCGTCGCCGTTGCCCTCGCCGCGGGCGCGGCCGTGGGCGTGCAGGTCGCGCTTGCCGGTGGCTCGCTCCTGGTGGTGCCGGCCGGATACGCGTTCGGCGTGCTGCTGCTCGCGCTCGGCGAAGCGTGGTTCACGGGGATGGCGACGGCACTCATCGCCGTCTACCGCCCCGCATGGGTCACGACCAACGATGTCAGACGCTACCGCCTCGGCGGACCGCGCACGTGAGCCACATCGCGGCTCGTTGCGGTGGACCGTCGCGCAACTTGCCGAGCGGATATGCGACGCGTCCTGCCTGTGTGAGCATTTCACGATCGATCATCGGCCGAAATATTCGCTCGCCGATTGAACTCCGTCAGCGAGTACGGCATCTTACGTGCCTGATGTCTCAATTCGATCGATTGGATGGATAGCTCCCTCACCTCGCGCCGCCTGCGCCAGCTCATTCGTTGGCTGACGGCAGCGGCCGCCAGCGTCACCGTCGTCACTGCAATGCCCGCGCGCGCCGATCTCATCGACGAGCGCAACGAGATGGTCGCCAAGTTCATCAACGACATGCATGCGGACCCGCTCGTCGCAGATTGCGCGGCGCATGGCGCATTCGTCGCCAGCACCTCGAACGTCATCGATCGTGTCGTCTTCCCGCCCGAGTCTTTCGACAACAGCCATGCGTCGATCAAACCGTGGAACGATTCGTTCGACGAAGGCAAGCAGCGGGTGAAGGTGGACAATATCGTGACGGTGACGGGACAAGGCATCGCCAAGGACAAGGATCACGCGCCGTACGCGTTGTCGTTCCGGTGCGGCTATGTCGGCCCGCAGATGCTGGCCTTCAGTTGGAACGATCCCGTGCCGGCCGCCAAGCCGCGGTCCGAACATTCGACGAGAAAAGGCAAGTCCAAGCACGGTGCGAAGAAATCGACGAGGAAATCCGCCGCGCAGTAAGCCGTGCGATGTGGAATCGTCCGGCGCCCGCATGGCGCGGCGCCCGGCATCTGGCCGGGAAGCGATGCGGGCGGCCGGCTCGTTACCGGAACGCTACCGGAACGCCTCGATGTGATGCAGCACAGCGCCGAGCATCGCCGCACCCAATGCAGCGCTGCGCTCGCCGTTCCAGCCCACGCGCTCGTCCGGTAAGTTCGCGTTGTCCTTGAAGGGCATCTCGAGCGTCAGAGAAAGGCAGCCGAACGCATTGCCGACGTACTTCGACGCAAGCTTGAGCGCATCCTCCTGATACTTCCCGGCCTCGTAACCGTGCTGGTCCTGGAAATCGGGGCTCGCCAGCTTGAACGCTTCGATGAATGCCGCCTGCTCGGTCGCTTGACTGGCCGTGAAGCCAGGCAGCATTTCGCAACCCGCGACGAAGACGTAAGGCAACGCCTCATCGCCATGGATATCGAAAAACATGTCGCACCCGATGGCATGCAGCGCATCGCGCACGGCGAACACTTCGGGGCTGCGCTCGGGATCCGGCTCCATCCATTCGCGGTTCAGGTTCGCACCTGCGGCGTTGGTCCGCAAATTACCGTGCACGCTGCCGTCGGGATTCATGTTCGGCACGATATAGAACACGGCATGTTCGTAAAGCTTGCGCGCAACCGGGTCGCCGGCCCAATCGCCCCATCCCGCGAGCCGCTTGACGAGTCCCTCGACGAACCACTCCGCCATCGTTTCGCCGGGATGCTGACGCGCGATGATCCAGACACGCTTCTTGGGCGGCGCTCCGCTCTCTTGCTCGGGCGTGCCCAATACCAAAAGCGACATCGGCCGTCCCTCGACCGTCCTGCCGAGCTCGGCCAACGTCGCATGCGGCATCTGCTGGATCGTACCGAGCAATTCCGCGTGCCGCTCTTGCGTGTATGGCTCGAAGTACGCGTAGTAGATCGAGTCGAATTCGGGGGTGTGATCGATCGTCAGCACGCGGCCGTCGTACGAGGTGGGTACGCGAAACCAATGGACGCGATCGTAGCTCGCCACGGCGCGATAGCCGGGCCACCCGTGGGGGAACGCGCATTGCGCCGCATTTTCGAACGTCATCACGCAGCGTTCGCCGCGTGCGCCGCTCAACCGGAAATAAAACCATTGCGCGAAGTCGGCACGATTGTCGGGCCTCACACGCAAGCGGATGTCCGCGGCATCGCGACAGGCCAGGACCTCGATCGCACCACCGTCAAAATTGCTCGTAATCGAAAGCGTCATGATGTTCCCTGGCCCAAGCCATAAGAGCGAATGAAAGTGCCGTCGCATGCGGCCGCGTGAGCGCGCCGCGCTTCAGTCGCCGGCGCGACGGCGGAAAACGTACGTGTTGTCGTTCGAAGCACCCGCGTCGAAGCGATAGCCTTCGGCCGAGAACGCCTTGAGCGCCTCGGGCGCTTCGAGGCGGCTTTCGACCACGAAGCGGGCCATCATGCCGCGCGCCCGTTTCGCGTGGAAGCTGATCACCTTGTAGCGTCCGCCTTTCCAGTCTTCGAAGACGGGCGTGATCACCGGCGCGTCGAGCCGTTTCGCTTTCACCGACTTGAAGTACTCCTCCGACGCGCAATTCACGAGTACGCGCGCGCCATGCGGCTTTTTGCGAAGCTGGACGTTGAGCGCCTCGGTGATGCGTTCGCCCCAGAAGGCGTATAGATCCTTGCCGCGTGCGTTGGGCAAACGCGTGCCCATCTCGAGCCGGTACGGCTGCAATAAATCGAGCGGCCGCAGCAGGCCGTAAAGTCCCGAAAGCACGCGCACATGCTGCTGCGCGTAGTCCAGATCGGCGGCCGAGAGCGATCGCGCGTCGAATCCTTCATAAACGTCGCCATTGAAGGCGAGAACCGCCTGCTTCGCGTTGCGTTTCGAAAAACGCGGCGACCAGTCCGCATAACGCTGGAAGTTCAGCGTCGCGAGCGCATCGGAAATGCTCATCAGCGAGGCGAGCTGCTGGGCAGACAAGCGGCGCAGGTCGTCGACGAGCAGTGCCGCATCGGCGGCAAACTCGGGAATCGTATGACGTGCAACGTGAGGCGGCGTCTCGTAGTCGAGCGACTTCGCCGGAGACAAAACAATTATCATGGAGCCTTGCCGGCACGCCGTGCCGAGCCGTGAATGCGAAAAGCCCGATTGTAGCGAATGCCTGCTCCTACCGATTCAGATGCCGTGTCCGGCACGCCGCGCGTGGTTCTCGATTCGAACGTCTGGATCGATATCCTCGTATTCGACGATGTCGCAACGCGCCCCATCCACGCCGCGCTCGCGAACGGCGCGCTCAATGCCGTAATCGATGCCCGATGCCTGGCCGAGCTCGCGCACGTGCTCGATTACCCGCATCTCGCGCGCCGCGCGTTCGACAAGGCCGCGGCACTCGCCGCAGTGGCGCGGCTCACCGTCATGAACGACGGCGTTGGCGAGGCGCCGAATGCGCCGCCGCTGCCCAAGTGCAAGGATCGCGACGATCAGAAATTCCTCGAGTTGGCGCACGCCGCCCGAGCCGACTGGCTCGTGTCGAAGGATCGCGCCCTGCTCAAGCTCGACAAGCGCACGTCCCGCGATTTCGGCTTCCGGATCGCCCAGCCGGCGCCGTTCGCGGCCGCCTGCGGTTTGGCGGCGCCCGCGCCCGCATAGCAGGGGCTCCGCGATTCGCCGCCGCACAAGCACCATGCTCAACGGAAACGGAACTCCCACGCAACCCTTATCGCCAAGACGCACCGCGCCATGAATGCCACGCCCGACCTGACGAATTCCGCGCCTTTTGCACTCGTCTCGCGTCTGCCCGATGTCGGCACGACGATCTTCACCGTCATGAGCGCGCTCGCCGCTCAACATGGCGCCGTCAATCTCGGCCAGGGGTTTCCCGATTTCGATTGCGATCCGCGCGTGATCGACGCCGTCGCGCATGCCATGCGCGCCGGGCACAACCAATATCCGCCGATGGCCGGCGTGCCCGCGTTGCGCGAGGCGATCGCGGGCAAGATCGCGCGCATGCACGAGCACCGCTACGATCCGGACACGGAGATCACGGTGACGGCCGGCGCCACGCAGGCGCTGCTCACCGCCATCCTTGCGACGGTGCATCCCGGCGATGAAGTGGTGGTGCTCGAACCGACTTACGACAGCTATCTCCCGTCGATCGAACTCGCGGGCGGCAAGCCCGTCTTCGTGACGCTCGAGGCACCCGAGTACGCGATTCCGTTCGACCGGCTCGCGGCGGCCATCACGCCGCGCACGCGGCTCATCGTCGTCAATACGCCGCACAATCCGACAGGCACAGTCTGGCATGCCGACGATATGCGCAAACTGGAGGCCATCGTGCGCGACACGAACGCGTTGATCGTGTCGGACGAAGTCTACGAACACATGGTCTACGACGGCGCGCCGCACGAGAGCGTGGCCCGCTATCCGGGGCTTGCCGAGCGCAGCTTCGTCGTCTCGAGCTTCGGCAAAACGTTTCATGTGACGGGCTGGAAGGTCGGTTACGTCGCGGCGCCGGCCGCGCTCACCGCCGAATTCCGGAAGGTGCATCAGTTCAACGTGTTCACGGTCAACACACCGATGCAGGTCGGACTGGCCGACTATCTGAAAGACCCCGCGCCGTATCTCGACTTGCCGGCCTTCTATCAGCGCAAGCGCGATTTTTTCCGCGACGGTCTGCAAAGCTCCCGTTTCAAGCTGTTGCCGTGCGAAGGCACCTACTTTCAATGTGTCGATTACTCAGCGATCAGCGACCTGCCCGAGGCCGAATTTTCGACGTGGCTGACGCGCGAGATCGGCGTTGCGGCCATTCCGGTATCGGCGTTCTACCATGAACCGCACGAGTCGGGCATCGTGCGCTTTTGCTTCGCCAAGCGCGAGGAGACGCTCGCGACGGCGCTCGAACGGCTCGCGCGCCTCTGATACCGAGACAATGAACCTGGAGACTCCATGAGCGCAGAACTGCTGGCGGCACGTCCGCCCGATAGCGACTCGACACTGGTTCTCACGCTGTCGAACCCCGGCGCTCGCAATGCGCTGCACCCCGACATGTATGCCGCCGCGATCGTGGCGCTCGAGACCGCCGAGCGCGATCCGTCCATTCGGGCAGTCGTATTGACAGGCGCCGACGACTTTTTCTGCGCGGGCGGCAACCTCAACCGGTTGCTCGAAAATCGCGCAAAGGACGCTTCGGTGCAGGCGCAAAGCATCGATTTGCTCGCGCAATGGATTCTGGCGCTGCGTACCTCGACCAAGCCCGTAATCGCTGCCGTCGAGGGCGCGGCGGCGGGGGCCGGATTTTCGCTTGCGCTCGCCTGCGACATGATCGTCGCGGCGCAAGACGCGAAGTTCGTCATGTCGTACGCCCGTGTCGGGCTGACCCCGGACGGCGGCGGCTCCTGGTTCCTCAGTCAGGCATTGCCGCGGCAGCTCGCAACCGAGTTGCTGCTCGATGCGAAGCCCATTACGGCCGAGCGGCTCCATCAGCTCGGTGTCGTCAATCGGTTGGTCAAGCCAGGGCAGGCACGCGAGGCCGCCATCGGCTGGGCCGATGAGTTGGGCCGCGGCTCGCCGAACGCATTCGCGCGGATCAAGACGCTCGTCGCGACGGCGCGCGAGGCGCCGCTCGCGGATCACCTGAGCACGGAGCGCGAGCACTTCGTGGCATCGTTGCATCATCGGGATGCGCTCGAAGGCATCACCGCCTTTCTGGACAAGCGCAGCCCCCACTATCGATAGACGAGTCCGGGACGCCGCCGCGCCGCCGGCTCGATTGGAGCGAAGAGATGACGCAGCGCGCAGCGCACGGCCCCCACTCGCACCAGGACTATTCGACGTTCATCGGAACGCGCGCTGTATCGGAGCGTCAACGCTTCGACACGGACGCGCTGTCGGTCTGGCTGCGCGAACACATCGACGGATTTGCCGGCCCGCTTACCGTCGAACAGTTCGCCGGCGGCCAGTCGAACCCTACGTTCAAGCTCGTTACACCGCGACGCTGCTATGTCATGCGCGCGAAGCCCGGCCCGAAGGCCGAGCTGCTGCCCTCCGCGCATGCCATCGAGCGCGAATATCGCGTCATGGATGCGCTCGCGGCGAGCGCTGTCCCCGTTGCGCGCATGCTGGCGCTGTGCGAAGACGAGACAGTGATCGGCCGCGCCTTCTATGTGATGGAGCATGTCGAGGGACGTGTCCTTTGGGATCCTTCGTTGCCGGACATGACACCGGCACAACGGGCATCGGTCTACGACGAGATGAACCGCGTCATCGCGGCCCTGCACCGAATCGACGTCGGCACGATCGGTCTCGCGGACTTCGGCAAACCGGGCCATTACCTCGCGCGCCAGATCGCGCGGTGGAGCAGGCAGTACGAAGCATCGGAGACTGAACCGATCGACGCCATGCATCGGCTCATCGAATGGCTGCCGGCACACCTGCCGGCAAGTGCCGAAACGGAGCAACGGGTGGCTGTCGTCCATGGCGACTATCGACTCGACAACCTCATTTTCCATCCGAGCGAGCCACGCGTATTGGCCGTGCTCGACTGGGAGCTGTCCACGCTCGGCGACCCTATCGTCGATTTCGCATATCACGTCATGGCGTGGCACGTCGAACCCCGAGCGTTTCGCGGCATAGCGGGCCTCGATCTCGCGGCGCTCGGTATTCCAGACGAGCGACGCTACATCGAACGGTATTGCGAACGCACGGGATACACAATCGGCGGCGATTGGAACTTCTACCTCGCGTTCA
This sequence comes from Trinickia sp., assembly GCF_036503415.1. Classification (GTDB taxonomy): domain Bacteria; phylum Pseudomonadota; class Gammaproteobacteria; order Burkholderiales; family Burkholderiaceae; genus Trinickia. Next base: position 9,684 of record NZ_DASXWY010000074.1, read on the forward strand.
ACATGTTCCGCATTGCCGCCATCCTCCAAGGCATCATGAAGCGCGTCACGGTGGGTACGGCAGCGAGCGCACAGGCCGTCGACGCCGGTCGGTGTGCGCGACCGATGGCGGAGCTCGCCTGGTCGTATGCACAGAAGGTCCGATAACTCCTTCCCGCGAGGTTCACATGAATTTCGACTACGCTCCGAACGTTCAAGCGCTGCGCGCGCGGCTTCTCGCGTTCTTCGATCAATACATCTATCCCAACGAGCGTGCATTTGCCGAGGAAGTGGCCCGAAATCGCCGCGACGGTAATCCATGGGTGCCGACGACGCTCGTGGAAACACTGAAAGCGCAAGCGCGCGACGAAGGCCTGTGGAATCTCTTTCTGCCCGATTCAACGCGGGGCGCGGGGCTGACGAATCTTGAATACGCGCCGCTTGCCGAGATCATGGGACGGGTGCCGTGGGCCCCCGAAGTATTCAATTGCAATGCGCCCGATACAGGCAACATGGAAACGCTGGAACGGTACGGCAGCGACGCTCACAAGCGAGCGTGGCTCGAGCCGTTGCTGGCTGGCGAGATCCGCTCGGCGTTCCTCATGACCGAGCCCGAAGTGGCATCGTCGGATGCGACCAATATCCGCACGCGGATCGAACGTGACGGGGACGACTATATCGTCAACGGACGTAAATGGTGGTCCTCCGGTGCGGGCGATCCGCGCTGCAAGCTCTACATCGTCATGGGCAAGACGAATCCCGACGCTCCGAAGCACGCCCAGCAATCGATGATCCTCGTGCCGGCCGAGACGCCAGGCGTCACCGTTCATCGTCCGCTCAATGTGTTCGGCTACGACGATGCGCCGCACGGCCATATGGAGATCACGCTAGAGAACGTGCGCGTCCCCGCGGCCAACCTGTTGCTGGGCGAAGGCCGCGGTTTCGAGATCGCACAGGGCAGGCTCGGCCCGGGCCGCATCCATCACTGCATGCGGCTCGTTGGATTGGCCGAGCGGGCGCTCGAGCTGATGTGCAGGCGTGCGTCCGAGCGTGTCGCGTTCGGCAAGCCCATCGCCGCGCAAACCGTCACGCAGGAACGCATCGCCGAGGCGCGCTGCGCCATCGAGCAGGCGCGCTTGCTCACGCTGAAGGCGGCTTACATGATGGATACCGTCGGCAACAAGGGCGCGCGCGCCGAAATTGCGATGATCAAGGTGGTCGCACCGAACATGGCATGCCAAGTCATCGATTGGGCGATACAAGCGCATGGTGGCGCAGGCGTCAGCGACGATTTTCCGCTCGCTTACGCGTACGCGTGTGCGCGCATGTTGCGCTTCGCCGACGGACCGGACGAAGTGCATCGCAATGCGATCGCCAAGCTCGAGCTTGCGCGCCATGCGCCGCTATCGGACACGACCGGACCGGCTTGAACGATGGTGTCCGTATCGTCGTCATGGCCTTTGCGCGGCCCTCTGCGAGCACGAAGCTTCTATGCTAATTTGCGACTCGATCGGTGCCCAACGTTCCGGCACCGGCCTTCCGAGGAGCTGCCATGATCGACGCTTACAGCTGGGCAACGCCGAACGGCCACAAAGTTCATATCATGCTCGAGGAGACGGGCCTCGAATATCGCGTACATCCCGTCGATATCGGCGCCGGCGACCAATTCAAGCCCGAGTTTCTTGCCATCAGTCCGAACAACAAGATTCCCGCCATCGTCGATTCGGACGGCCCCGAAGGCAAGCCGCTATCGGTGTTCGAGTCCGGGGCCATCCTCATGTATCTGGCTGAGAAAACGGGTCGATTCCTGCCGCAGGCGCCGGCCGCACGCTATGCGACGCTTCAGTGGCTGATGTTCCAGATGGGCGGCCTCGGTCCGATGCTGGGGCAGGCCCACCACTTCCGCATCTACGCGCCCGAGAAGATCGAATACGCGGTCAACCGCTATACGAACGAAGCGAAACGTCTCTACTGCGTCATGGATAAGCAACTCGGCAAGACGCAGTACTTGGCCAGCGACGAGTACACGATTGCCGATATCGCGAGCTTTCCATGGACGCGTTCATGGCAAAACCAGGGCATCGAACTGGCGGAGTTCCCGAACGTCAAGCGCTGGCACGAAGCGATCGCCGCGCGCCCGGCCGTGCAACGCGGGGTGGAAGTACTGGCATCCGCACGGCGAGCGTTGACCGACGACAAAGCGAGAGACATCCTGTTCGGCGCGACGCAATACGCCAAGCACTGACGCGAGGGCGGGCGCGCTTGAGCCGGAGCCGGAGCCCGAGCGAAACCGCGATCAGAAGTAATGCCGCGTGAGGAGTTGAGCGACGCACGCGGGTTTCGGCTCGCCCAGCGCCTCGACGGCGACATCCCAGGTGATTTGAAGTGCGCCGTCGGGCAGATCGCTTGCATCGACGACGGCGAAACGGGCCTTGAGCCGCGCACCGACACGCACCGCCGACGGAAACCGCACGCGATTGAGCCCATAGTTCACGCCCATGCGATGCGCGATGTGAACCGTTTGCATCAACAACGCCGGAATCAACGACAGGGTCAAGAAGCCATGGGCAATCGTGCCGCCGAAAGGCGACTCGCGCCGGGCGCGCTCGGCGTCGACGTGAATCCATTGGCGATCGCCGGTCACATCGGCGAACGCGTCGATCTGCGCCTGCTCGATCGTCACCGCGGCGCTCGCGATCGGCTCGGCGCCGATCAGCGCGCGCAATTGGGCCGCGCTGGCAATCAGGACCGGCCGGTTGGCGCCGTCGCCCTCGCTCTCGCCCCCGCCCACTCGCGCGGCGGTGCTCATGCGGGCGCTCCCGAGGCGCCGGGCTCCTCACCGCGCAACCCGAAGATCACTTTCGATCGCACGCTGACAGCGATTTCACCGGCCTGATTGACGCCTTCCCACAACATCGACGCAATGCCGCGGTCGGGACGGCTTGCAAGCACACGCTTATCGAGTACGGAGATGAAAAGATGGATCGTGTCGCCCGGCCGCACGGGCTTCACCCAGCGGATCTCGTCGACACCCGGCGAGCCCATCGAAGTCGAGCCTTCGAGCATCTTGTGCACGAAAATGCTCATGAGCACCGAGCAGGTATGCCAGCCGCTTGCAATCAGCCCGCAATAGGGTGAAGCATGCGCCGCGATTTCATCGACATGGAAGGGCTGCGGATCGTACCGGGTGGCAAATTCGACGATCTCTTCACGCGTGAACGTATGCGCGCCGATTTCCTTGCGCGCGCCGACTTCGAGGTCCTCAAAGCTCACACCCATCTCGCTGTCTCCCGTTGAATGCGACCCGCATCGCAAAAACCCGCGGTGTCTTCAAAAAGGTACACGAAGAGTATGGAGACGGCTCGAAAACTGCGCAAGACGCCGAACGGTCTTACCGAGCTATTGAAGTGTTTCCTTGGGCACCCAGGCACCGGGCACAGGCAGGACGTCGATGCCCTCTTCCACGAGCGAGCGCGCATCTTCGGGCGTGGCGACGCCGCGAATATTGCGGGCCGGCGCCTCGTTGTAATGGATACGGCGCGCTTCCTCGGCGAAGCGCTCGCCGACGTTCTCGGTTTTCCCGAGCACTTCGCGCAATGCACGCATCGCTTGCGCCTCGATCTCGCGTATGCGCTCCGGCACAGAACCGCCGCGCTCCTCGTCCCGCGAGCCTGCGGCATGGCGGGCGGCATCGTTCTGCGCATTCGTCGCGCCGGACAGATTCAGCCGCGGCGCCGACGGTAAACGGCTCACCTCAGTCGCGGCGCACATCGGGCATTCGACCAATTTGCGCGACAACTGGGATTCGAAATCATCGCCGGAAGCGAACCAGCCTTCGAACCGATGACCCTGCGAGCACTGTAAATCGAGGACCTTCATGGTGGATTGGGAGCAAACGTGCAGCCAAGTGTAGCGCGAAATCGTTTTTGGCGAGCGGGTTTGCCGAAAACCGGGCACGAGCGCGAGTGCGCGGCGCTTCAAGCGTCCGAGGCGGGCGTCGATTGCTGCGCGTCGGCCGGCCGCCAAGCGCCGGACAGCAGCTTCTCGAGCCACATCGTGCCAATGATCGTCTTCACGTCGCTGATTGCGCCGGTGCGGATCCATTCGAGCATCTGCGGCACATCCGTGATGAATGTATCGAGAAATTCGCCGTCGTCGAGCGCCGGTTCGCCTTCGATCAGGCCGCGCGCCAGAAAGAGATCGATAAACTCGGTCGAATAGGAAATGATCGGATGGATGCGAGTGAGAAAGAGGAATTCGCGCGCCGTATAGCCCGTTTCCTCCTGCAATTCGCGCTTGGCGCAAGCCAGTGCGCCTTCATCCGCATCGAGCTTGCCCGCCGGGTATTCGATCATCACGCGCCCGATCGGATACCGGTACTGGCGCTCGAGCAGCACGCGCCCATCGTCGAACATCGGAATCACCATGACGGCGCCCGGATGCTGCACGTACTCACGCGTGGCAAGCTTGCCGTCGGGCAGGCGCACGGTATCGCGTTTGACGTGAAGAAACGAGCCCTCATGGACCGTCTCGCTACCGATGCGCGTTTCCGTCAACGACGCGTCGTGATCGTGATCGGGCAATTGAGCCATCTGCTGCTCTCCGGTAAACGAGCCGTGTGACGGCACCCGGCCGTCAACGGCGCTTGACGAGATATTGGAACGTGAACCCGGGAAACGCGAACACCACGAACAGACAGAACGTGATGGCATAGAACTGCCAGCCCTGGTCGAATCGATTGCCCGCACGCGCTTCCAGCATAAAGCCAAGCGCGCCCACGACAAAATACAGCACGATCAATTCGCCAATTCGAATCCAGGCGCTTTTTTTTGCGGCGCCGAGCGGCGCGAGCGCAAAAAGCCGTTGATTCACGAACGGCAAGTTGGCGGCCACGACCGCCAACAACACGATGAACCAGCCCGCCGCGGACATCTCAGCCTCCTGTCCCCGAAAGGGACTTCCTTCGGTCGCCGGTTCCGGCCCAAGGGAGGCTGACGCCCCCTTCCTGGGCAGCGAACGATAGTGAGCGCCTCATCAAATTGCGGGCAGCGAGTGTGCGACTGCGTTCAGGCAAAGCTGCATCAGCGGGCCCGGCACGATGCCGAGCACGAGCACCGCAACGCCGTTGGCGGCGAGCAGCCAACGGTTGGCAGCCGGGCTCGCGATCGGGCTGGCGTCTTGCGGCGCGTCGAAGTACATGAGCTTGACGATGCGCAGATAGTAGAACGCGCCGAACAGCGAGGTGATCACCGCCAGCACGGTCAACCACGTGAGGCCTGCGTTCATCGCGGCCTCCAGCACGGCGAGCTTCGCGTAGAAGCCGACCGTCGGCGGGATGCCGGCGAGCGAGAACATCATTGCCATCATCACGAACGCGAACACAGGGCTGCGCTTGTTCAAGCCCTTGAAGTCGTCGAGCGTTTCGGCCTCGAAGTCGCGGCGGGCGAGCAACATCACGATACCGAACGAACCGAGCGTCGTGAGGAAGTAGATGATGCTGTAGAACATCGCCGAGCTATAGGCGTTGGCCATGCCTTCCGCCTTGCCGTCGACGACGCCGGCCAGCAGGCCGAGCAGCACGAAGCCCATGTTCGAGATGGCCGAGTACGCGAGCATCCGCTTGACGTTGCGCTGCGCGATACCGGTGATGTTGCCGACGATGAGCGAAAGCGCCGCGAGAATCACGAGCATTTCCTGCCAGTCGACCGCAAGCGGCAGCAGCCCCATCACGAGAAAGCGCAGGCCCCATGCGAACGCCGCCACCTTCGGTCCACCGCCGACGAGCAGCGTCATCGCGGTAGGCGCGCCGTGATAGACATCGGGCACCCACATATGGAACGGGACGGCGCCCATCTTGAACGCGATGCCGGCCACGATGAAGATCACGCCGAAAAGCAGCACGGCGTTGTTGATCCGGCCCGACGCCACGGCCTTCAGCACTTCGCCGAGATCGAGCGAACCCGTCGCGCCGTAAAGCATCGAAATGCCATAGAGCAGGAAGCCGGAAGCCAGCGCACCGAGAACGTAATACTTCATGGCCGCTTCGTTCGACTGCGATGCGTCGCGGCGCAGCGCGATAGCCGCGTACAGCGAGAGCGACATCAACTCCAGGCCCAAATACAGCGTGAGGAAGTTGCTGCCCGAAATCATCACGAGCTGTCCCAGCAGCGCGAACATGCCAAGCAGTATGTAGTCGCCACGGAACAGGTCGCGGTCCTCGAGGTACTGGCGCGAGTAGATCATCGTCACCGCGTAGCCCAGCGAGACGACGGCTTTCATCGCGCTCGCAAAACCATCGACGACGTACATATGCGAGAAGAAATACTGCGACTGCGCATTGGGATCGAAGACGAGCGTCGTGAACCAGACACCGGCGACGAGCGAACCGAGCACCGCAATCAGATAGGTGACGCGGCGGCCGCGATCGCCGACGAACGTTTCGTTCAGCCACGCAACGACGGCGGCCACCATGACCAGCGCGTCGGGCAGAAGGAGTGACATAGAGGCGTTTTGCATGATCGTTTCGTTCCTCCGCTCGGTCTTACTGAGACAGCGGCAGCTTGGACTGCGCGACGTGGGAGAGGAGGTTCTCCACGGACACGTGCATCACATCGGTAAAGGGCTTCGGATAAAGACCCATGAAAAGCGTCAGCGCGGCAAGCACGCCCAGAATCAGCAGCTCGCGGCGATTGATGTCCGTCAGCGACTTGACGTGATCGTTGGCGACAGCACCGAAGTAGACGCGCTTGTACATCCAGAGCGTATAGGCCGCACCGAGAATCAGCGTGAAGGCGGCGCCGAACGCGATCCAGAAGTTGTACTGGACCGATGCAAGGATGACCATGAACTCGCCGACGAAACCCGAAGTACCGGGCAGACCGCAATTGGCCATCGAAAACAGCATCACGAGCGCGGCGAACTTCGGCATCACGTTCACCACGCCGCCGTAATCGGCGATCTGGCGCGAGTGCATGCGGTCATAGAGCACGCCGATGCACAGGAACATGGCGCCCGAGACGAAGCCGTGCGAAATCATCTGCACGATCGCGCCTTCCACACCGAGCTGGTTGAAGATGAAAAAGCCGAGCGTGACGAAGCCCATGTGCGCAATCGACGAATACGCCACGAGTTTCTTCATGTCGGCCTGCACCATCGCCACCAGCCCGATATAGATCACCGCTGTCAGAGATAGCGCGATGATGACGGGTGCGAGCGTATGGCTCGCATCGGGCGTGATCGGCAACGAAAAGCGCAGGAAACCGTACGCGCCCAGCTTCAGCATGATCGCGGCCAGCACGACGGAGCCACCTGTCGGCGCTTCCACGTGCGCATCGGGCAGCCAGGTATGAACCGGCCACATCGGCACTTTCACCGCGAAGGCGAGGAAGAACGCGATGAACAGCAACACCTGCGGGGTCATCGCGAGCGGCGCCTTTTGCCATGTCGCGAGATCGAAGGTGCCCGTCACGACATAGAGATAGATCAGCGCGACCAGCATCAGAAGCGACCCGGCGAGCGTATAGAGGAAGAACTTGAACGCGGCGTAAATCCGGTTCGGTCCGCCCCATACGCCGATGATCAGATACATCGGGATCAGCGTCGCTTCGAAGAAAACATAGAACAGCAGACCGTCGGCCGCCGAGAACACACCGACCATGATGCCCGACAAGATCAGGAACGCGGCCATGTACTGCGAAACGTGCTCGGTGATGACCTCCCAGCCGGCGATCACGACGATGACCGTGATCAGCGCCGTGAGCACGACGAACCACATCGAGATGCCGTCGACGCCCAGGTGGTAGGTGATATGAAACCGCTCGATCCAGTTCGCCTGCTCGACGAACTGCAGGTCGGCCGTCGAAGGATCGAAGCCGCTGATGAGCGGCAACGTCGCGATGAAGCCGAGAATCGAGCCGATCAGCGCGAGCCAGCGTGCGGGCGCGGGGTTCCGGTCGGAGCCGACGGCGAGCACGGCGAGGCCGAAGACGATCGGCAGCCAGATTGCGGTACTAAGAATCGGAAAAGAGTGCATTAAGTGTCCCCCGCCTTATTTGCCGCCGAGCGTTACAAACAGGGTAAGGAGCCCCAGCATGCCGATAATCATGGCGAACGCGTAGTGGTAGATGTAACCGGATTGCAGGAAGCGGATCACTCGCGCGAACCAGCCGATGAAGCGCGCGCTTCCGTTGACGAGACCGTCGATGACCACGACATCGCCCTCTTTCCAGAGCCCGCGGCCGATCAGCACCGCGCCCTTGGCGAAGACGACTTCGTTGATCTTGTCCATGTAGTACTTGTTGTCGAGCAATGTGTAGATCGGCCCGAACGCGCGACGGATCACAGCCGGCAGGTCCGGGCGCTTGAGATACAGGAACCATGCCGTCACGATGCCGGCAAGCGCCAGCCACAGCGGCAAGGCCGATACCGAGTGAAGGCCCATCGCGAACCAGCCCTGGAATTCCTTCGACATCTCCTCGATGGCCGGATGATTCTCGCCGATGAAGATGACCTTCTCGAACGCGACGCCATGGTCGAAGAATCCGCCGAAGATCATCGGGCCGATCGCGATCGCACCGATGACGACCGACGGAATCGCGAGCAGCACGAGCGGCAACGTCACGACCCAGGGCGTCTCGTGCGGTTCATGCCCGTGGCCGTGATCGTCATGCGCGTCGTGACCATGGCCATCGTCATGGCCTGCGTGCGCGGACGCTTCGGCGCCATGACCGTTGCCGAAGTCCTGCGGATGGCGGAAACGCTCCTCGCCGTGGAAGACGAGGAAGTACATCCGGAACGAATAGAGCGCCGTCACGAAGACACTTGCGACCACCGCGAAGTAGGCGAAGCCCGCGCCCGGCAGATGCGAGAGCCCAACCGCGTCGATGATCGAATCCTTCGAGTAGAAGCCGGAGAAGAACGGCGTGCCGATCAGCGCGAGCGAACCGATCAGCGACGTGATCCAGGTGATCGGCATGTATTTGCGCAGGCCGCCCATGTTGCGCATGTCCTGATCGTGGTGCATCCCGATGATGACCGAGCCCGCGCCGAGGAACAGCAACGCCTTGAAGAACGCGTGCGTCATCAGATGGAAGACGGCGACCGAATAGGCCGAGGCGCCGAGCGCGGCGGTCATATAGCCGAGCTGCGAGAGCGTCGAGTAAGCGACCACGCGCTTGATGTCGTTTTGAACGATACCGAGAAAGCCCATGAACAGCGCCGTAATCGCGCCGATCACCATGATGAACGAGAGCGCCGTGTCGGAAAGCTCGAACAGCGGCGACATGCGCGTCACCATGAAGATGCCGGCCGTCACCATCGTTGCGGCGTGAATCAGCGCGGAAATCGGCGTGGGGCCTTCCATCGAATCGGGCAGCCACACGTGCAACGGGAACTGCGCCGATTTACCCATTGCGCCGATGAAGAGGCAAATGCAGGCGACGGTCAAGAGGCCCCAGTGCGTGCCGGGAAAGCTCAGCGCGGCAAGCTCCGTGCGCTTGGCGAACACCTCGCCATAGTTCATCGAGCCGGCAAACGCGAGCAAGAGGCCGATGCCGAGCAGAAAGCCGAAGTCACCGACACGGTTCACGAGGAACGCCTTCATGTTGGCGTAGATCGCGCTTTCCCGCGTGAAGTAAAAACCGATCAGCAGGTACGAGACCAGGCCCACCGCCTCCCAGCCGAAGAACAGCTGCAGGAAGTTGTTGCTCATCACGAGCATCAGCATCGAGAAGGTGAAGAGCGAGATGTACGAGAAGAAGCGCTCGTAGCCATCGTCGTCCGCCATGTAGCCGATCGTGTAGATGTGCACCATCAGCGACACGAAGGTCACCACGCACATCATCATGGCCGTCAGCGAATCGACGAGGAAGCCGACTTCGAACTTCAGCGAGCCGACGTTCATCCATTCGTAGACGGTGGCGTTGAAGCTCGCGCCATTCACGACGTCGAACAAGACGATCGACGAGAGAATGAACGAGATCAGCACGCCGAGGATCGTGACGCGGTGGCTTCCCTTGCGCCCCACCGCCTTGCCGGCAAGCCCGGCAATCAGCGAGCCGGCGAGCGGTGCGAGCGGGACCGCCAGCAGCAGGTTTTCATTGAGTGTCGTGGACATAACCGCAGTGCCTGAATTTAACCTTTGAGCTGATCGAGATCCTCGACGTTGATCGTGTCGAGGGTACGGAACAGAGTCACCAGAATCGCGAGGCCGATCGCCGCTTCGGCCGCGGCCACCGTCAGCACGAAGAAGACGAAGATCTGCCCGTGCACGTCGCCGAGGTAATGCGAGAACGCGACGAAATTCGTATTCACCGCGAGCAGCATGAGCTCGATCGCCATCAGGATGATGATGACGTTGCGACGGTTCAGGAAAATGCCGACGACGCCGATCGAAAAGAGGATCGCGCCAAGTACGAGGTAATGAGCCAGGGTCAACATGTTTTTCTCCTCGACGCTCAGCCGTTGTGGCCGACGGCACCGGCACCCACGTTCGCGCCCGCTTCACCCGGCGCCTGGGGGCCCTGAGCCGTTTCAAGCGCCTTCTCCGCGGGCATCTTCACGAGACGCACGCGGTCTTTTGCGCGCACCTTCACTTGGTCGGACACGCGCTGGCGCTTGCTGTCCTTACCCTTGCGCGCGGTCAGCGCGATCGCCGCGATGATCGCGACGAGCAGCACGAGGCCCGCGACTTCGAACGCGAACACGTAGTCCGTATAGATGACCTTGCCGATCAGATACGTGTTCGACATGACGGCCGCGCCACCCACCCCCGCGGCACCGCCGGCCGCCGTCACGTCGTGCACCGGCGTGGCCGTCGCACCGTAGCCGTGCCAGAGGATCAGCGCCGTCTCGACGACGATGATCGCGCCGACGATCGTCGCCATCGGCACGAAGCGCCTGAAGTCTTTGCGCAGCACGTCGAGGTTGATATCGAGCATCATCACGACGAACAGGAAGAGCACCATCACCGCGCCGACGTACAGCAGCACGAGCAAAATGGCGAGGAACTCCGCCTCGAGCAGCATCCAGATGGCGGCCGCATTGAAGAACGCGAGCACGAGAAAAAGCGCTGACCCCACGGGGTTGCGCGACGTGATCACCTTCAGCCCCGACACAGTCAGGAGCAGCGCGAAGATGTAGAACAGTACGGTAGTGAATTCCATGATTACCGGTTCATCGTTAGCCCATCGTCAGGCTGGGTTTCGTAGGCAGCACGCCGCACATGCCGCGGGAGTCGATGCCGGCTCCCGCGCCACGTCAACAACGGTCAGGCCAGTGCGTGTTACCGATACGGCGCATCCGCCGCCTTCGACGCGGCGATCTCCGTTTCATAGCGATCGCCGACTGCGAGCAGCATGTCTTTCGTGAAATACAGATCGCCGCGCTTTTCGCCGTGATATTCGAGAATGTGTGTTTCCACGATCGAATCGACGGGGCAGCTTTCTTCGCAAAAACCGCAGAAAATACATTTGGTCAGATCGATGTCGTAGCGTGTCGTGCGCCGAGTGTTGTCGGCGCGCGTCTCCGATTCGATCGTGATCGCCATCGCGGGGCACACGGCCTCGCAAAGCTTGCATGCGATGCAGCGCTCTTCGCCGTTTTCATACCGGCGCAGCGCATGCAGGCCGCGAAACCGCGGCGAGATCGGCGTCTTCTCTTCGGGGAACTGCACCGTGAACTTGCGCTTGAACGTGTAGCGACCCGTCAGCGCAAGCCCTTTCAGCAGCTCGGTCAGAAAAAACGTCTTGAAGAAGTTTTGGATTGCGTTCATTTGCTTCGCGCCCCTCATTTCCAGATGTTCAGCGGCGACATGATCCAGAACCCGACCACGACGACCCAGAGAATGCACACGGGCAGGAACACTTTCCAGCCCAGACGCATGATCTGGTCATAGCGATAACGCGGGAATGTGGCGCGCGCCCAGATGAACACGGACAGCAGCAGAAACACCTTCAGGACGAGCCAGAAAATACCCGGGATGAAGGACAGGAACCCGAACGGCGCACTCCAGCCGCCGAGGAAAAGCGTGGCCGCGAGCGCCGAGATCACGATCATGTTGATGTACTCGGCGAGGAAAAACAGCGCGAACGCCATACCCGAGTAATCGATCATGTGGCCCGCGACGATCTCCGACTCCCCTTCCACCACATCGAACGGGTGGCGGTTCGTCTCGGCGATGCCCGAGATGAAATAGACGACGAACACGGGCAAGAGCGGCAGCCAGTTCCACGAGAGGAACGTGATGCCGTGGCTCGCGAAGATGCCGCGCTCTTGCGAGGTGACGATGTCCGAGAGGTTCAGGCTGCCCGAAGTCATCAGCACGACCACCAGCGCGAAGCCCATCGACACTTCGTACGAGACCATCTGCGCCGCGGCGCGCATCGCGCCGAGAAACGCGTACTTCGAGTTCGATGCCCAGCCCGCGAGAATCACGCCGTACACGCCGATCGACGAGATCGCGATCACATACAGCAGACCCGCGTTGATGTCCCCGAGCACGGCTTTGGCCTGAAACGGAATGACGGCCCAGACCGCGAAAGCCGGCACCACCGTCATGATCGGCGCGATGACGTAGAGCCACCGGTTCGCCGCACTCGGCTGAATCACTTCCTTCAAAAGCAGCTTCAGCACGTCCGCGATCGGCTGCAGGAGACCGGCGGGGCCGACGCGGTTCGGACCGAGACGCACGTGCATCCAGCCGATGAGCTTGCGCTCCCAGAGGATCAGATAGGCCACGCAGAGCAAAACGGCGACCGCCACCACGACGATGCGCACGAGCGCCCAGACCGTGGGCCATGCCGCACCGAGCACCTCGCTGCCGCCCGCGTTGATCGTATCGAACAAGCTCATTTACGCCTTCTCCACCAGCAGTTCACCGATGAGGCCGCCGAGTGCCGCGCCGACGGGCGTCGCCGCCGACACGCGCACCGCCGTCTCAGCCAGGTCCGCGTCGCGCGTTGCGCTAGCCACCACGGCGCGATCGCCCTGGCGCACGCGCACGGCATCGCCCTCTTTCAATCCGAGCTGATCGAACAGCGCCGCAGGCAAGCCAACCGTATTCGCGACACGCGCGGCTGCTGTCAGATGCAGCGACGGTGCGCGGCGCACGAGCGGGTCCGCATGGTAGATCGGCACGTCCGAGATGCGCTCGAGCGCGCCCTTCTCCACTTTCAACGCGCGCGCGCCACCTTGGGCCAGCGCTGCGTTCGCGCGATTCGACAATTGCGCCGAGATCGCACCATCGGGCACTGCAGCGGCACGGACATCCTCGACCGTGTCGTAATCGAAGCCCGGCAGGCCCAACACATTGCCCAGCACGCGCAACACCTTCCATGCCGGCCGCGCTTCGCCAAGCGGGCGCACCACGCCGTTGAACGCCTGCAGCGTGCCTTCCGCGTTGACGAACGCGCCGGCCGTCTCGGTGAACGGCGCGATCGGCAGCAACACGTCGGCATATTCGGTGCCGGTCTTGAACGACGAGAGCATCACGACCGTTTCGGCTTGCCCCAGTGCCGCGAGTGCCTGCGCGGGGTTGGCCGTATCGAATTCGGGCTCGAGATTGAGCAGCACGTAGCCCTTGCGCGGCGAAGCGAATGCGTCGTGAGCATTGAGGCCGCCCGCACCGGGCAACGCGCCGACGATATGGCCGCCAACGGTATTCGCCGCTTCGGTCAGGAAACCGAGCGTCGCGCCGGTCTGATCCGCGATCCAGTGCGCCAACGCATGGATGCGGGCGAAGTCCGGGTGCTGGACCACGCCGTTGCCGAGCAGCACGACACGGCGCTCGCCGCTCGTCAATGCAGCGGCGACATCCTTCGCGGCGGAGTTTGCCTCGGTCCCACCCAAGCCTTCCGGCAGGGCGGCACCGCGCAGCTGCGAGACCGCCGCGGCGACACCGGCCAGCGCATCGAGCCAGGCCGACGGCGCGGCGACGATCGTCTTCGCGCTCGGGATCAGCGATTTATCGGCCGTTGCTTGCAGCAGATGCAGTTTCGCTCCGGTCCGTGCGGCCTGGCGCAGGCGCGCAGCCAACAGCGGATGATCGCGGCGCAGGAACGAACCGATGACGAACCCGCCGTCGACGAGCGACAAATCGGCGATCGGCATACCGAGCCACGGCGCTCCGGCCGACGCTGCCGAGAAATCGGATTGACGCAGGCGGAAATCGACGTTCGGGGTGCCGAGCGCGTTGCCGAGCGCCTTCAACAAGAACAGTTCTTCGACGGTGCTGTGCGGACTACCGAGCAGCGCGAGCGCATTGGCGCCGTGTTCCCCGCTGATACCCTTGAGCGCCTTGGCTGCATATTCGAGCGCCGTGGGCCAGTCCGTCTCGAGCCACTGGCCGCCTTGCTTGATCATCGGCTGCGTCAGACGCTCCTCGCTACTGAGCGCTTCGTACGAGAAACGGTCTTTGTCCGAAATCCAGCACTCGTTGATCGCTTCGTTCTCGAGCGGCAGCGCGCGCATCACGCGGTTGTTCTTCACCTGCACGACGAGATTGGCGCCCACGGAATCGTGCGGGCTCACCGACTTGCGGCGCGAGAGCTCCCACGTGCGGGCGCTATAGCGGAACGGCTTGCTCGTCAGCGCGCCGACCGGGCACAGATCGATCATGTTCCCCGAAAGTTCGGAATCGACGGTCTTGCCGACGAACGTCGTGATTTCCGAGTGCTCGCCGCGGCCGAGCATGCCCAGCTCCATGACGCCGGCCACTTCTTGGCCGAAGCGCACGCAGCGCGTGCAGTGGATGCAGCGCGTCATCTCTTCCATCGAGATCAGCGGGCCGACGTTCTTGTGGAACACCACGCGCTTTTCCTCGCTGTAACGCGACGCGGACTTGCCGTAGCCGACTGCGAGGTCCTGCAACTGGCACTCGCCGCCCTGATCGCAGATCGGGCAGTCGAGCGGGTGATTGATGAGCAGGAATTCCATCACCGATTGCTGCGCCTTGACGGCCTTCTCGGACGTCGTGCGCACGACCATGCCCGCCGAGACCGGCGTGGCGCAGGCGGGAACAGCCTTCGGCATCTTCTCGACTTCGACGAGACACATCCGGCAGTTGGCCGCGATAGAAAGCTTCTTGTGATAGCAGAAGTGAGGAATGTACGTGTCGACCTTATGCGCAGCCTGGATCACCATGCTGCCTTCGGGCACCTCGACCTTCTTCCCGTCTATTTCAAGTTCAACCATGATGGTGAATGGTCCTTAACCTATTTACCGCTCGATCGATCTTTCGCGCGCCGCGTCAAGCGAGCGCCGCGTCAGCCGCCGCCGGCACACCCGCGTGCGGCCCGACCAGGCAGCGCTTGTGCTCGACGTGATATGCGAATTCGTCCCAGTAGTGCTTGAGCATGCCGCGCACCGGCATCGCGGCGGCGTCTCCCAGCGCGCAGATGGTGCGGCCCATGATGTTCTCCGCCACCGAGTTCAACAGGTCGAGGTCTTCCTGGCGACCTTGGCCGTGCTCGATGCGGTTGACGACGCGCCACAGCCAGCCCGTGCCTTCGCGGCACGGCGTGCACTGGCCGCACGACTCTTCATAGTAGAAGTACGACAGGCGCAGCAGCGAGCGCACCATGCAGCGTGTCTCGTCCATGACGATGACGGCGCCCGAACCCAGCATCGACCCGGCCTTGGCGATCGAATCGTAGTCGAGATCGGTTTGCATCATGATGTCGCCCGGCACGACCGGCGCGGACGAGCCGCCCGGAATGACCGCCTTCAGCTTCCTGCCGCCGCGCATGCCGCCGGCCAGCTCCATGAGCGTGGCGAACGGTGTGCCGAGCGGCACTTCATAGTTGCCGGGACGTTCGACGTCGCCCGACACGGAGAAAATCTTCGTGCCGCCGTTGTTCGGCTTGCCCAGTTCAAGATAGGCCTGCGGCCCGATCTCGAGCAGAAACGGCACGGCCGCGAACGTTTCGGTGTTGTTGATCGTCGTGGGCTTGCCGTACACGCCGAAGCTCGCCGGGAACGGCGGCTTGAAGCGAGGCTGGCCCTTCTTGCCTTCGAGCGATTCGAGCAGCGCCGTCTCTTCGCCGCAAATGTAAGCGCCGTAGCCATGGTGCGCATAGAGCTCGAACGAGAAACCCGAACCGAGGATGTTCTCGCCCAGAAAGCCCGCGCGGCGAGCCTCGTCGAGCGCCTCTTCGAAGCGCTTGTAGACTTCCCAGATCTCGCCGTGAATGTAGTTGTAGCCGACCGTGATGCCCATCGCGTAAGCGCCGATGGCCATCCCCTCGATCAGCGAATGCGGATTCCAGCGCAGGATGTCGCGATCCTTGAACGTGCCGGGCTCGCCTTCGTCCGAGTTGCATACGAGATACTTCTGCCCCGGAAACTGGCGCGGCATGAAGCTCCATTTGAGGCCGGTCGGAAAGCCGGCACCGCCGCGGCCGCGCAAGCCCGACGCCTTCACGTCGGCAATGACCTGCTCCGGCGGAATCTTCTCTTCGAGAATACGGCGCAGTTGCTTGTAGCCGCCGCGCGCGACGTAGTCTTCGAGGTGCCAGTTCTCGCCGTTAAGGCCCGCGAGAATCAGCGGTTTGATATGGCGATCGTGCAATGACGTCATTTCGAAAGCTCCTCGAGCAGCTGGTCGATCTTCTCGCGGCTCATGAAGCTGCACATACGGTGGTTGTTCACGAGCAGTACCGGGGCGTCGCCGCACGAGCCCATGCACTCGCCTTCCTTGAGCGTGAACTTGCCGTCGGGCGTGGTCTCGCCGAAGTCGATGCCAAGCTTTTGCTTCAGGTACTCGGCCGCGCTCTCGGCACCGCCATCGGGACCGAGCTGGCAGGGCAGATTCGTGCAAAGCGTGATCTTGTGCTTGCCGACAGGCGAGGTCTCGTACATGGTGTAGAACGTCGCCACCTCCTGCACGGCCACGGCCGGCATCTGGAGGTAGTCCGCGACGAACTGCATGAGCTCGGGCGAGAGCCAGCCGTGCTCTTCCTGAGCGACGGCCAACGCCGACATCACGGCGGACTGTTTCTGATCGGCGGGATACTTCGCCACCGCGCGATCGATTTCTTTCAGGCCTTCAGCTGAGATCATTTTCAGACACGACTCTTTCAATACCTACCGAACGAAAACCCGCCACCCGTTTCCTGCTTGCCCAGCCGTGGCGGCGGACCCGGCGTTCTTTGCGACCCGCGGCGCTCGCCGTCTGCGGCGCCCCGCCTGGGACGCGCAACATACGGCCAGGCGCTCAGCGGTCGATTTCGCCGAACACGATGTCCTGCGTACCGATGATCGTGACAGCGTCCGCGATCATATGGCCACGCGCCATTTCGTCGAGCGCTGCGAGATGTGCGTAGCCCGGCGCGCGAATCTTGAGCCGGTACGGCTTGTTCGCGCCGTCCGAGATCAAGTAGATGCCGAACTCGCCCTTCGGATGCTCGACGGCCGCATACGCCTCGCCTTCGGGCACATGGAAACCCTCCGTGAAGAGCTTGAAGTGGTGAATCAGCTCTTCCATGTTCGACTTCATCGCAACGCGCGAAGGCGGCGCGATCTTGTGATTGTCGATCATCACGGGGCCGGGATTCTTGCGCAGCCATTCGATGCACTGCTTCGCGATGCGCGTCGACTGGCGCATTTCCTCGACCCGTACCAGATACCGGTCGTAGCAATCGCCGTTCACGCCAACGGGAATATCGAAATCCATCTGGTCGTAGACTTCGTACGGCTGCTTCTTGCGCAAATCCCATTCGATGCCCGAGCCGCGCAACATCGGCCCCGTCATGCCGAGCTGCAGCGCGCGCTCCGGACTCACGACGCCGATACCGACGAGGCGCTGCTTCCAGATGCGATTGTCGGTGAGCAGCGTTTCGTACTCGTCGACGCAGGTCGGAAAGCGCGTGAAGAAATCGTCGATGAAATCGAGCACCGAGCCTTGGCGCGCCTCGTTCATCCGTTCGAGCGCCTTCGCGTTGCGAATCTTCGACGCCTTGTATTGCGGCATCGCGTCAGGCAGATCGCGATAGACGCCGCCCGGCCGATAATACGCTGCATGCATGCGCGCGCCCGAGACCGCCTCGTAGACGTCCATCAGGTCTTCACGCTCACGGAACGCATAAAGGAACACGGCCATTGCGCCGACGTCGAGCGCGTGCGCGCCGATCCACATGAGGTGGTTCAGCACGCGCGTGACTTCGTCGAACAGCACCCGGATGTATTTCGCGCGGATCGGCACGTCGATGCCGAGCAGCTTTTCGATCGCGAGCACATAGCCGTGCTCGTTGACCATCATCGACACATAGTCGAGGCGGTCCATGTAGGGCACGGATTGAATGAAGGTCTTGCTCTCGGCGAGCTTTTCGGTCGCGCGATGCAGCAGGCCGATATGCGGATCGGCGCGCTGGATGACTTCGCCATCGAGCTCGAGCACGAGGCGCAGCACGCCGTGCGCTGCCGGGTGCTGCGGGCCGAAGTTGAGCGTGTAGTTCTTGATCTCTGCCATGGCGCTCTCTCAGTGTTTCATACCGCCGTAGCGATCCTCGCGGATCACGCGCGGCGTGATTTCGCGCGGCTCGATCGTCACCGGCTGATAGACGACGCGCTGCTCTTGCGGGTCATAACGCATCTCGACGTAACCGGAGACAGGGAAATCCTTGCGGAACGGATGTCCGATGAAACCGTAGTCGGTCAGAATGCGGCGCAGATCCGGATGGCCTTCGAAGACGATGCCGTAAAGGTCGAACGCCTCGCGTTCGTACCAATTCGCCGAATTCCAGATGTCGACGACGGACGGGACGATCGGCATTTCATCGTCGGGGGCGAACACGCGCACGCGAAGACGCCAGTTGTTCGATACCGACAGCAGATGGAGCACGGCCGCGAAGCGCGGGCCGTCGTAGGCGCCGTCGCCATAGGTCTGATAGTCGACGCCAGCCAGATCGATCAGTTGCTCGAACCCGAGCGCGCGGTCGTCGCGCAGACGCTTCGCGATATCCAGGAAGTCGTCCGCCTTGACGACGATCGTCAATTCGCCGACCGATTCGGTTAGGCTCGAAAGACGGCCGCCGAAGGCCGTCTCGAGGTTCGCTTTGAGGGTCTCGAGTTTGCTTGCCATATTGTGGGGAGCCTCAGGCTTATTGACGGGCGATGGTGCTGGTACGCCGGATCTTCGCTTGCAGCTGGATCACGCCGTAGACCAACGCCTCCGCGGTCGGCGGACAGCCGGGCACGTAGACGTCGACGGGCACGATGCGGTCGCATCCCCGCACAACCGAATACGAGTAGTGGTAGTAACCGCCGCCGTTCGCGCACGAACCCATCGAAATGACCCAGCGCGGCTCGGCCATCTGGTCGTACACCTTGCGCAGCGCCGGTGCCATCTTATTGCACAGCGTGCCGGCGACGATCATGACGTCCGACTGGCGCGGGCTCGGGCGGAACACCACGCCGAAGCGGTCGAGGTCGTAGCGGGCCGCGCCCGCATGCATCATCTCGACCGCGCAACATGCGAGACCGAACGTCATGGGCCAGAGCGAGCCCGTGCGCGTCCAGTTGATCAGCTTGTCAGCCGTGGTGGTGACAAACCCTTCCTTCAAGACCCCTTCGATACTCATTTGCTTTGCACTCCAGGCGGAACGACCGGCGCTTGGCCCTCCGCGAGACACCGGCGATTAACCCATCACTCCCAATCGAGTCCGCCCTTCCTCCAGATGTAGGCAAAGCCCAGCAGGAGTTCGAGCAGGAAAATCATCATCGCCATGAAGCCGGGCCAGCCGATGTCGCGCAGGGCAACGCCCCACGGAAACAGGAACGCGGTCTCGATATCGAAAATGATGAAGAGGATGGCCACGAGGTAGTAACGCACGTCGAACTTCATGCGCGCGTCTTCGAATGCCTCGAAGCCGCACTCGTAAGGCGAATTCTTTTGACTGTCGGGCCTGTTCGGACCGAGGATCTTGCCAATGCTGACAAGCGCAATGCCTAAACCCAGGCCCACGAGAAGGAATAACAGAACGGGGAAGTAGGCTGCGAGGTTCAAGACTATCCTCTATCGGTTGGTTCTGAGTGCCACGGAGAAACTGGTGCATCCGCGATCGAAAACCACTTCGTCATGGCATTGCAAGCATGCCGCAAGCAAACCCCAGAAGTGACAATGCCAGCCGAAGCGAAGCATGCGGCTGGCATTGGATAACTTTGGTGCCGACGGCGAGACTCGAACTCGCACAGCTTTCGCCACTACCCCCTCAAGATAGCGTGTCTACCAATTTCACCACGTCGGCACTAATTGCAATCCCGGACAAACTCGCACAACTTGTTCGAAGACCCGCGAATCGCTTCAAGACTTAAATTCTAACCCGTCTATCAAAATTGTTCAACGCACGAATGCGTCGCCCAACGAAAAATTACTTCGGTACCGTCTGACCGGGCACGGCCGGTGCTGGTGCCGACACGGGCGCCGCTGCAGACGCCGCCGAGGCGGGCGCACTCACCGTCGGGATCGCACCGAGGACACCTGCCGAGGGCCGCGACTTGTACGAGCCGATGTACGTCAACGCGAGCGTCGTCACGAAAAACACTGCCGCGAGAACGGCCGTCGTTCGTGACAGGAAGTTGGCAGAGCCCGTCGCACCGAACAAGCTTCCCGATGCGCCGCTACCGAATGCCGCACCCATGTCCGCGCCCTTGCCGTGCTGAAGCAGGACGAGGCCAATGATGCCGAGCGCCGACAACAGCTGCACGACGATGATCAACGTTTTGAAAAACAGCATGACACCCACCTAAGTTATGGTTTGACACGCGGCGCTCGGGCGCCCCGTGCTGCAGCGATCTGCACGTCACACGGCGCGAGCCGTGCTCGCCGCCATGCAGATCGCCAAAAAATCATGGCTCTTGAGCGACGCGCCGCCGATGAGGCCGCCGTCGATATCGGCCTGGCCGAACAAGGCTTCCGCGTTGTCCGGCTTCACGCTGCCGCCATAAAGCAGCGTGACGTCCGCCAGGCCCGCGTCTTTCGCCGCGAGGCGGGCACGCAGGAACGCGTGCACTTGCTGCGCTTCGTCGACCGTGGCGCTCTTGCCTGTCCCGATGGCCCACACGGGCTCGTAGGCCACGACGATGCGCGCCAGCTCCTGCACGGAAAGCGTGTCGAGCACGGCATCGATCTGCGCCCCGACAACCGCTTGCGTCGCGCCGGTTTCGCGCTGCTGGAGCGTTTCGCCCACGCAGACGATCGGCGTCAGACCCGCCGCCAGCGCGCGCTGCGCTTTGAGCGCGACGACCTCCGACGTTTCGCCGTGATAAGCGCGGCGCTCGGAATGGCCGACGATGGCAAGCGTGGCACCAAATTCGGCCGCCATTTCAGCCGCGGTTTCGCCTGTATAGGCGCCGTGCGTGTACGCCGAAACATCTTGCACGCCCCACGCCAGCGGCCCGCTGCGCAGCAGCGCTTCGGTTTGCGCGAGATACGGAGCCGGCACGCATACGCCAATGCGGACCGTCTCCGTAATGGAGCCCGCCTGCAGCAACGCGCGCAAGAGCGCCTCGTTTTCGGCGAGCCGCCCGTGCATCTTCCAGTTACCGACTACCCACTTTGTCCGCTTCGCCCGCTCGTTCGCCATGCCTGTTCTGCCCCCTCGGCTATCGTGCCGCCCGCCGCTGCCGCGGCTGCCGCGCACGCAAAACGCGCAATTTTACTGTGCGCGGGCGGACCGGGTCAAACCGTGAGCGTCCAGTCAAGCACGATTTTGCCGATATGCTCGCCGCTTTCCATCAGCGCATGCGCCTCCTTCGCCTCGTGCGCCGGCAGCACACGATAGACGATGGGCTTGATGCGGCCCGCTTCCAGGTGCGGCCAGACGTGCGTTTTGAGCTCGGCCGCCACGCGCGCCTTGAAGTCCACCGCCCGTGCCCGCAGCGTCGACCCCGTGATCGTGAGCCGCCGGCGCAGCACCTCGCCCAGGTTGAGCTCGGCCTTGGCGCCGCCCAGCAGCGCGATGATGACGAGACGGCCGCCGTCGGCCAGCGCCGACAGCTCGCGCGGCACGTAACCGCCCGCGACCATATCGAGGATCACGTCGACACCCCGGTCGTTCGTGAGCGACTTCACCACTTCGACGAAATCCTCGGACTTGTAGTTGATCGCGCGCTCCGCGCCGAGCGCCTCGCACGCCTTGCACTTTTCGGCGGTGCCGGCGGTTGCAAAGACACGGAACCCCGCGGCGTGGGCGATCTGGATCGCCGCCACGCCGATGCCACTCGAGCCGCCTTGCACGAGCAGCGTCTCGTTCGCGCCCCCTTCGCCCGCACCCAGTTGCGCGCGCTCGAAGACATTGCTCCAGACCGTGAAGAACGTCTCCGGCAGCGAGGCCGCTTCCACATCGGTGAGACCGGCCGGCACCGGCAGACACTGCGCGAGCGGCACGGCCACGTACTGCGCGTAGCCGCCCCCGGCGAGCAGCGCGCAGACGCGATCGCCCATCTTGAGCCCGAACGGATTGTGTTTCCCCTCGAGCGTGCCGCCGACGATCTCGCCGGCGACTTCGAGGCCCGGCAAGTCCGATGCCCCCGGCGGCGGTGCGTAAGCACCCTTGCGCTGAAAGACGTCCGGCCGATTGACGCCCGAGGCCGCGACCTTGAGCAGCACCTCGCCGGCTCTCGGTTCCGGCATGGGCCGCTCGGCCAGCGCGAGGACTTCCGGTCCGCCGAATTCGGTAATTTCGATTGCTTTCATCCGCATCACCCTTGGCTCAAATCTTCATCGATCGCGCACATGCGAGAAGCATCGTGCGCCTTCGCCGCTGGGCCCCAAGTATGCGCCGAAGCGCCGATCCCGGTCGGCCCCGCGCGGGGAGGAGCACGGCAAAAAAACGGCCGGCGTGCGCGAAGCACGGCCGGCCGTTTGCGCCCGTCACCGCATTACTGCTGCGGCGCGGACTCGGGCTGAGCGGCGCCCGACGCGGCGTCGTTCAACAGGGCCTTGGCCGACAGGCGCACGCGTCCCTTCTCGTCCGTCTGGATGACCTTGACCTTCACCTGCTGACCTTCGGAGAGGTAGTCCTTGATGTCCTTGATACGCTCGTTCGCGATCTCGGAAATGTGCAGCAACCCGTCCTTGCCCGGCAAGATGTTGACGATGGCGCCGAACTCGAGGAGCTTGAGCACCGTGCCTTCGTAGACCTGGCCTACCTCGACCTCAACCGTGATCGCTTCGATGCGGCGCTTCGCTTCGGCCATGCCTTCGCTGCTCGTGCTGGCGATCGTGACGACGCCGTCGTCCGAGATGTCGATCGTGGTGCCGGTTTCTTCCGTCAGGGCACGGATCACCGAGCCGCCCTTGCCGATCACGTCGCGAATCTTCTCGGGGTTGATCTTGACGGTGATCATGCGCGGCGCGAATTCGGAGAGCTGGTCGCTCGCACCGGCCACGGCTTCCTTCATCTTGCCGAGGATATGCATGCGCCCTTCTTTCGCCTGCGCGAGCGCGACCTGCATGATTTCCTTCGTGATGCCCTGGATCTTGATGTCCATCTGCAGCGCGGTCACGCCTTCGGCCGTGCCGGCCACCTTGAAGTCCATATCGCCGAGGTGGTCCTCGTCACCGAGGATGTCCGTCAGCACGGCGAACTTGTTGCCTTCGAGGATCAGACCCATCGCGATGCCAGCGACGTGCGCCTTCATCGGCACGCCCGCATCCATCAGCGCCAGGCAGCCGCCGCAGACGGACGCCATCGACGACGAGCCGTTCGACTCGGTGATTTCCGAGACGACGCGAATCGAATAGCCGAACTCTTCGGCCGTGGGCAGGCACGCCACGAGCGCACGCTTGGCCAGGCGGCCGTGACCGATTTCGCGACGCTTCGGCGAGCCCACGCGCCCCGTTTCGCCCGTTGCGAACGGAGGCATGTTGTAGTGAAGCATGAAGCGCTCGCGATATTCGCCTTCGAGCGCGTCGATGATCTGTTCGTCACCCCGCGTGCCGAGCGTGGCAACGACGAGCGCCTGCGTTTCCCCGCGCGTGAAGAGCGCCGAGCCGTGCGTGCGCGGCAGCACGCCCGTGCGGATCTCGATCGGGCGAACGGTACGCGTGTCGCGGCCGTCGATGCGCGGCTCGCCGTCGAGGATCTGACTGCGGACGATCTTTGCCTCGATGTCGAACAGGATGTTGCCGACGGCCGTCTTGTCGGTCGGCATCTTGCCGGCCGCCAGCGCTTCCTCGTCGAGCTTCACGCCGGTTTGGGCATAGATTTCCTTCAGCTTGGCCGAGCGCGCCTGCTTGTTGCGCAGCTGATAGGCGGCGACGAGTTCGCCATGCGCGAGTTCCGTCACGCGGGCGATCAGCGCCTCGTCCCTGGCTGCCGGCTGCCAGTCCCACTCGGGCTTGCCGCCCTCGCGCACGAGCTCGTGAATGGCATCGATCGCCGTTTGCATCTGCTCGTGACCGAAGA
Organism: Trinickia sp.; assembly: GCF_036503415.1. Taxonomy (GTDB): domain Bacteria; phylum Pseudomonadota; class Gammaproteobacteria; order Burkholderiales; family Burkholderiaceae; genus Trinickia. The sequence goes on from NZ_DASXWY010000074.1 coordinate 34,066, forward strand.
CGACTGCGCCGAGCATGATGTCTTCGGGCAGTTGATCCGCTTCCGACTCGACCATCAGCACGGCACGCTCGGTGCCGGCCACGATGAGTTCGAGGCGCGATTCCTTCGTCTGCGAGCGCGTCGGGTTCAGTACGTACTGGTTATCGATGTAGGCGACACGCGCGGCGCCGACGGGGCCGTGGAACGGCAGTCCCGACACGGCAAGCGCGGCCGATGCGCCGATCAGGGCCGGAATATCCGCCGGGATCTCGGGATTCACCGACAGGACGTGGATGACGACCTGCACTTCGTTGTAGAAGCCCTCGGGAAAGAGCGGACGCAGCGGCCGGTCGATCAGGCGCGAGGTCAACGTCTCGTGCTCGGACGGGCGCCCTTCGCGGCGAAAGAATCCGCCCGGAATCTTGCCGGCCGAATAGGTCTTTTCGATGTAATCGACCGTCAGCGGGAAAAAGTCCTGACCGGGCTTGGCCGTCTTCGCACCGACGACGGTGGCGAGAACGACGGTGTCTTCGATGTCGACGATGACTGCGCCGGAGGCCTGACGAGCAACTTCACCGGTTTCGAGGCGAACGTTGTGCTGCCCCCACTTGAATTCCTTGACGACCTTATTGAATATGGACATGGTCACTCCTTCTCACTTTTTGTGTTCATCTTCAGCGCGCAAGCCGCAATCCGCTCGTTCGAGGGGCAGCTGGCGCGCCAGCGTGCCGACACACCTGCGGGAAGAGAAGTGTTATGCCATTCCAGCGCCATGCTCGCGAATCACGCGTGCGTCGTACTGGAATGACACAATGCTCCGCCCGCTTCGGGACGACTTGCCGCGCGGCCGATCCGCGCCGTCGCGGCACAAAAACAAAATGCCTGCATCAGCAACCTGACACAGGCATCTCGCACAAAACGACGTTTGCCGGTTACTTACGCAGACCCAGCTGCTCGATCAGCGAACGGTAACGGTCGGCGTCTTTATTCTTCAGGTAGTCGAGCAGCTTGCGACGGCGGCTCACCATGCGCAGCAGGCCGCGCCGGCTGTGGTGATCCTTCGAGTGCGACTTGAAATGGGACGTCAACTCGTTGATGCGCGAGGTCAGCAACGCCACCTGCACTTCGGGCGAGCCCGTGTCATTCGCGCCGCGAGCGAACTTCGCGACGACTTCGGACTTGTTGATATCAGCAACAGACATGTGATTTCCTTTGTTACGAACAAGCGGTCACGGAAGAAGGGCCGTGCCGTGGGTAATCGGACTACTACGAAACGGTACTACAAAAACGAAGCGCGTATTCTAGCACAGACCGTCGTGGCGGCCACCCGCCCGTAATGGGGGGCTCAAGGGCGTTTCATCCTGCACATGACAGGCGGCACCGTCTGGGCGCGCGGCAGCGCCAGGACCGTGCGAAAGCCGTAACCCGACCCCTCGTTGTCGAATCGAACGCCCGGCGTGCCGGCTTTGTCCATCTCCATCACATAAAGGGGCTGGATGAGCTGATGATCGTCGGCCCGCATCGTGACGTGTTGAAAGCCGTTTTCGTAATCCATGCCCTCGAGCGCCCGGGCGACGTCCTCGGCCCGAGTCGTATGCGCGCGGGAAATCGCCGCGGCAAGCATTTCGATCATGATTTCCATGCGCAAGACGGGGTAGTCGTCCCGCGCGGCCGGGAAACGCGTTCGGAAAGCGGCGTAGTAAGCGTCCGAGGCCGCCGGATTCGCCCCGGCCGCCCGATCCGGAAACAGGGCTGACGCGCCGGCGTTCGGATGCCAATCAGCCACCGCCAGCACGCGCTTCACTCCGGCATCGCCGAGCGCCGCCGGTGCTCCCAGGCTGTTGCCGTAAAACGTATAGAACTTGCCCGCGAAGCCCTGCTCCCGGGCCGCCTTCACGAGCAGCGTGAGATCGTTGCCCCAATTGCCCGTGACGACGGCGTCGGCGCCGCTCGCGCGGATCTTGGCGATATAGGGCGTGAAATCCTTGATCCGGCCGATCGGGTGGAACTCGTCGCCCACGATGGCGATGTCGGGGCGCTTTTCGCCGAGCGCGGCGCGAGCCAGCGCGCTCACGTCGTGCCCGAAGCTGTAGTCCTGATTGAACAGGTAGACCTTCCTGATCGCGCGGTCCCCGGCGATGACGGTCGCCAGCGCGTTCATGCGCATGCCCGCGTGCGCATCGAAGCGAAAGTGCCAGAAACTGCAGCCGGCTTCCGTCAATGCGGGATCGTCGGCCGAGTAGTTGAGGAACAATTGACGGTTGTCCGGCTCGCGAGCGTTGTGCTTGTCGATAGCCGCGATGAGCGCGGCAGCCACGGCCGAGCTGTTGCCTTGCAGGATGAACGGAATGCGCCGGTCCGCCGCGACGCGCTCTTCGACGAGCGCCTGCTCGACGCTGCCGCGGCTGTCCAGCACGACGAGTTCGAGCGGATGGGCGCCGTCGGCGAGCATCACGCCGCCGCGCTGGTTCACCCGCTCGATGCCGAAGCGCAGATTGCGCTCCACGGCCGCGCCGGCGTCGGCGAATGGCCCGGACATGCCCTCGATCAATGCCAGCCGGACGGGCTCGCCGCCCGGACCTGCCGCCGCCGCGGCCAACGCCCACGCCCCAGCCACGATTGCCACCGCCACACGGGCCGCCCATTGCATCATCGGTATGTCTTCCTCTTGCTCTGAATCGCTCGAAGCGCGGATCATAGGGCGTGCGGCGCCGCGCCGCAAGCGTGGACCGCTCGCCATGCACGGTGGCCGAACCCGTGATAAAACGCCGCTGGGATGCGCGAAGGCGCAATGCAACGAACTGCCGGCGAAACGCGAGGCAAATGGAGGATTTTCATGTCGATGCGAATGCGTCTTTACGCCACGCTGGCAGCCGCGGCGCTCTTGGCCGGATGCGTGCCGCCGTGGGAGCACTTTCAGCCCGGCGAGGACCAGTCGGCACTCGTCGCCCGTTTCGGGCCGCCGCGCGAAATCTACGATCTGCCCAGCGGCGGCAAACGTCTGATGTGGCCGACCCAGCCGATGGGCGAAATCACGATGGCGGCCGATGTCGACCCGACGGGCAAGGTACAGAGCCTGCGGCAGGTGCTGCAACCGAGCGAGTTCTATAAGGCCCAGATCGGCCAATGGACGCGGCGCGATGTGCTCGTCAACTTCGGCCGGCCCGTCGAGACCTCCTACTTTCCGCTGATGAAGCGCGAGGTCTGGACCTATCGCTATCTGGAAGCCAATGTCTGGTACATGATGTACAGCTTTTATTTCGACGATGCCGGCATATTGCGGCTCACCCAAAAGACCCCGGACCCGCTGCACGACCCCGATCGTCACCGCTTCGGGTTGTGATGTGGCGCAACGCGGTGGCATGAGGCATGCGCGCCTGATGGGTTTGCGCTAGGCACGCGGATTGCTCCCTAAAAAAGCATCCCCAGCTCGCAGGGAGGTGTCGATGGAGCCGTTCCGAATTCTCCTGACTGCAACGGTGCTTTTTGCCATTGCGGCCGTAGGCGGGGTGGTCATGGCCGGCATGCGTTTCGCCGGCAAGGACTACCCTCCGACTTCCCTGGCGATGCTGCACGGCACACTGGCAGCCGCCGCCCTCACTCTGCTCATCTACGGCGCCGCGACGGTAGGCGTGCCAGGCCTCGCGATCGCTGCCATTGTCCTGTTCGTGCTGGCTGCCGCGGGCGGAGCCTTCATGAATCTGAGCTACCACTGGAAGCATCTGGCGCTGCCGAAGGCCATCGTCATCGTGCACGCCGTCATTGCGGTGGTGGCCTTCATTTTGTTGATTCTCGCGACTGTGGCTGCGCACGGCTGAGCCGCGCGGGACGCTGAACAGCAAAAAGGCCTTCCGGGGAAGGCCTTTCGATCGCTGCGTGAAGTCGCGCCGCTGCACGGCGCGTCGTCGTCAAAGCTCGGGGCGTTGCGGGTTGACCTTGTCGGCTCCCGAATAGAGCTTGTTGAGCGCCGAGATATAGGCCTTTGCCGAGGCCGCGACGATATCGGGATCGGTACCGACACCGTTCACGATGCGCCCGCTCTTCGAGAGCCGCACCGTCACCTCGCCTTGGGCCTGCGTACCCGTCGTAATGGCGTTCACCGAGTACAGCAACAGTTCCGAGCCGCTCGCGGCCTGTGCTTCGATGGCATTGAGCGTCGCGTCGACGGGACCGTTGCCGTCAGCCTCGCCGACCACTTCCTTGCCGCCCACCGATATCACGATGCGCGCATGCGGCCGCTCGCCGGTCTCCGAGCGCTGCGAAAGCGAGACGAACTTGTAGTGCTCCCGCTCCTGCGCTTCGGCCGATTCCTCGGAAACGATCGCGATGATGTCTTCGTCGAAGATCTCGGCCTTGCGGTCCGCGAGTTCCTTGAAACGCGAAAATGCGGCGTTGACCTCGGTTTCGCTGTCGAGCGTGACGTGCAGTTCCTGCAGGCGCTGCTTGAACGCGTTGCGGCCCGAGAGCTTGCCCAGCACGATCTTGTTGGCCGACCAGCCCACATCCTCGGCGCGCATGATCTCGTACGTATCGCGAGCCTTGAGCACACCGTCCTGATGAATCCCGGATGCGTGAGCGAACGCATTGGCGCCCACCACCGCCTTGTTCGGTTGCACGACGAAGCCGGTGATCTGCGAGACGAGCTTCGATGCGGGCACGATCTGCGTCGCGTCGATGCCGAGTTCGAGACCGAAGTGGTCTTTGCGCGTCCTGACGGCCATCACGATTTCTTCCAGCGCCGTATTGCCGGCACGCTCGCCCAGGCCGTTGATCGTGCATTCGACCTGACGCGCGCCCCCGATCTTCACGCCCGCGAGCGAGTTCGCGACGGCCATGCCGAGGTCGTTATGGCAATGCACCGAGAACACGGCCTTGTCCGAATTCGGAATGCGCTCGCGCAACGTCTTGACGAGGTTGCCGTAGAGCTCGGGGACGCCGTAGCCGACCGTGTCGGCGATATTGATCGTGGTCGCGCCCTCGTCGATGACCGCTTCGAGCACGCGACACAGGAAGTCCATATCGGAACGGCTGCCGTCTTCGGGCGAAAACTCGACATCGTTCGTGAATTTGCGCGCGAAGCGCACGGCAAGCCGAGCCTGCTCGTAGACCTGTTCGGGCGTCATGCGCAGCTTCTTCTCCATGTGCAGCGGAGAAGTCGCGATAAACGTATGAATACGGAAACGCTCGGCCGGACGCAATGCATCGGCGGCCCGCTGGATGTCCTTGTCGTTCGCACGCGCGAGCGAGCAGACCGTGCTTTCCTTGATGATCGAGGCGATCGCATTGATGGCGTCGAAATCGCCATTGGAACTCGCCGCGAAACCGGCCTCGATCACATCGACCTTCATCCGCTCGAGCTGCCTCGCGATGCGAATTTTTTCGTCTTTCGTCATCGACGCGCCCGGCGATTGCTCACCATCGCGCAACGTCGTGTCGAAAATAATCAGCTTGTCTGCCATCTCGGGTCTCCAGGGACGATGATAGGTGCGTTCGATAAGGGGAATTGCGGCGTGGCCACCGCTGGCGACGCCGAACAACGAACGAGGCAGACGGGGGCGAAAACGGTCAGCGCGATAGGTGCGCGAGCGCAGGCGCGAGACCGCATAGCGGCGCACCGGCTAGAAACGACAGGAGGGGAAATGCGAATTTCGGCATGTCGCCGAATATAACGGCATTCGCAAAAACGTGCAATCGCCCGGCGCCGCGCGGAAAACCCCGAGCGGCGCCGCAGCGGATCAGTCGTGCGGAGCCGAGCGGGCAGGATTGGCACGACGGCGCAGTGACAGATAGGCCCAGAACGCGTAGCCGGAAAGGCCGTAAAGCACGAAAAGGCCGAACAGCATGAGGGGCGGATCGGACGAAACGAGCACGAACGCCATGACGACCAGCAAGATGGCCGCGAACGGCACGCGATGCCGCACGTCGAGCGCCTTGCCGCTGTAAAACGGTGCATTGGACACCATCGTCACCCCGGCATAAACCGTGAGGCCGAATGCCACCCACGGCAGCCACACGAGCTTGAGCGGCACCCGGTTATCGGTCGCGAGCCAGACGAAGCCCGCGATCAGCGCGGCAGCGGCCGGGCTCGGCAAGCCCTGGAAGAAACGCTTGTCGACCACGCCGATATTCGTATTGAAGCGCGCGAGCCGCAGCGCGGCGCCCGAACAGTAGACGAAGGCGGCAAGCCATCCCCATCGCCCGAGATCTTTCAAAATCCACTCGTACATGACGAGCGCCGGCGCGACGCCGAACGAGACCATGTCGGACAGGCTGTCGAACTGCTCGCCGAAGGCGCTTTGGGTATGTGTCATGCGGGCGACGCGCCCGTCCATGCCGTCGAGCACCATTGCGACGAAAATGGCGATCGCCGCAATTTCGAAGCGCACGTTCATCGCCTGTACCACGGCGAAGAACCCGCAGAAAAGCGCGGCCGTCGTAAACGCGTTCGGCAGCAGATAGATGCCGCGCTTGCGCAGGAACTGCTGGCGTGCCGCGCGGCGCCTTTCGGCCGGCGCGGGGGCACCGCCCGATCCGGCGTCCCCCATGGAGCCGTCCCGCTGGCCTTCCCCGGGAAACATCTTATGACGGCGAAACGGCCGCGGCAGCGCCGATTTTCCGGCGCGTGGGCGACGCGGTTTGAATGCGGCCATCGAACTCTCCTCGAGCCAGGCTCAAAGCTCGGCGAGGATCGTCGAGGAGGCATACACCTTCTCGCCGATCGAGACACGGGCGCGGCTGCCGAGCGGCAGATAGACATCGACGCGCGAACCGAAGCGGATGAAGCCATAGCGCTGCCCCCGCGCGAGCGGCTCGCCTGCACGCACGTAGCAGAGAATGCGCCGCGCGATGAGGCCGGCGATCTGCACCGCGGTCACCGTATGGCCGCTGCCTGTCTCGATGACGACCGCATTGCGTTCGTTTTCGAGCGAGGCTTTATCGACGGCTGCATTCAGGTAGGCACCCGGAAAGTACTCGACCTTCGTGATGGCGCCGTCAACGGGCGAGCGTTGCGAATGCACATTGAAGACGTTCATGAACACGCTGATTTTGAGCGCTTCGCGACCGGCGTAGGGATCGAGCGTAGTCTCGACTGCGACGATGCGGCCATCGGCCGGGCACAGCACCGCGTTCGGCTCGCTCGGAATCGGGCGCGGCGGATCGCGGAAGAATTGCACGACGAAGACGAGCAGCAGCCAGAAGAGCCACGCCACGCCGAACCCCGCGATCGCATGGATCACGAGCGCGAGGACAGCGGCAATCGCGATGAATGGCCAGCCTTCGCGCGCGATGATCGGATGAGGGTAATTCATGGATCGGTTCAGTCTTTTTGTAAAACCATAGGATAGCAAAAGCCGTCCGGCGCACGACGCGCGGGACGGCCTCAGGTATTGCACATTCCTTTCGCGAGCGGACCTTTTTCAGCGCTGTGCCGAGCGAGGCCCGCCATTGACGCGCGAAAATCAGTTCTTCGACTGGTCGACGAGCTTGTTCTTCGCGATCCAGGGCATCATCGCGCGCAGCTTCTCGCCGACCTGCTCGATCTGGTGCTCGGCCATCAGACGGCGGCGCGACTGCAGCGTCGGTGCGCCAGCGCGGTTTTCGAGGATGAAGCTCTTCGCGTACTCGCCCGTCTGGATATCCTTGAGCACGTCCTTCATGACCTTCTTCGTCTCTTCGGTGACGACGCGCGGCCCCGTCACGTATTCGCCGTATTCGGCGTTGTTCGAGATCGAGTAGTTCATGTTGGCGATGCCGCCTTCGTAGATCAGATCGACGATGAGCTTCAGCTCATGCAGGCATTCGAAGTAGGCCATTTCGGGCGCATAACCGGCCTCGACCAGCGTTTCGAAACCGGCCTTGATGAGCTCGACGGTGCCGCCGCAGAGCACGGCCTGCTCGCCGAAGAGGTCCGTCTCGGTTTCTTCGCGGAAGTTCGTTTCGATGATGCCCGCGCGTCCGCCGCCGTTGGCCGCCGCGTACGAGAGCGCGATGTCGCGCGCCGCGCCCGACTTGTCCTGCGCCACCGCGATCAGGTGGGGCACGCCGCCGCCTTGCGAGTACGTGCCGCGCACGGTGTGGCCCGGGGCCTTCGGCGCGATCATGATCACGTCGAGATCGGCGCGCGGAATTACCTGGCCGTAATGCACGTTGAAGCCGTGCGCGAAGGCGAGCGCCGCGCCTTCCTTGATGTTCGCATGCACTTCGGTCTTGTAGACCTCGGCGATCTGCTCGTCGGGCAGCAGCATCATGACGACGTCAGCGCCCTTCACGGCTTCGGCCACTTCCTTGACCGCGAGGCCCGCGCCTTCGGCCTTCTTCCACGATGCACCGCCGCGGCGCAGGCCGACCGTCACGCGCACGCCGCTGTCCTTGAGGTTCAACGCGTGGGCATGGCCTTGCGAGCCGTAGCCGATGATCGTGATGTCCTTACCCTTGATGAGGGAGAGGTCGGCGTCTTTATCGTAGAAAACTTTCATGTTCGTTCCTTCGCTTAATCGATTCGATTCAATGAACTGCTGGGCGGTGCCCTGGCTTCGCGTTTCGCAGGCAAGGCACCGGTCGTACCGGCCTCAGACCTTCAGTATCCGCTCGCCGCGGCCGATACCCGAGCTGCCCGTGCGGACCGTCTCGAGGATCACCGTCGTGTCGAGCGCCTCGATGAAGGCATCGAGCTTGTCGCTCGCGCCTGTCAGCTCGATCGTATAGGTCTTCTCGGTCACATCGATGATGCGGCCGCGGAAGATATCCGCCATCCGCTTCATTTCTTCGCGCTCCTTGCCGACCGCGCGGACCTTGATCAGCATCAGCTCGCGCTCGATGTGGGCGCCTTCGGTCAAGTCGACCACCTTCACCACCTCGATCAGGCGGTTCAAGTGCTTCGTGATCTGTTCGATCACGTCGTCCGAGCCAATGGAGACGATGGTCAGGCGCGAGAGCGAGCGATCCTCGGTCGGCGCCACCGTCAAGGTTTCAATGTTGTAGCCGCGTGCCGAAAAAAGACCGACGATGCGCGAGAGCGCACCCGGTTCGTTTTCCAGCAGGACGGAGATGATGTGTCTCATTTCGAGTTTCCCGTTTTATCCAGATGTCGATGCGAAGCGATGCCGCCGCTCCCGCTCGCCGCTTCGCGCCTTTCGTGAAGGCGGGCGGACGAACGCGGGCCGCGCGCGGCACCGGCCGTCGTTAGAGGTCCTCGGCGCCGAGCAGCATCTCGGTGATGCCCTTGCCGGCTTGAACCATCGGCCAGACGTTTTCTGTCGGATCGGTCTGGAAATCTAGAAACACGGTGCGATCCTTGAGACGCAGCGCCTCCTTCAATGCGGGTTCGACATCCGCCGTTTTTTCGACGCGAATGCCGACATGGCCATACGCTTCGGCCAGTTTCACGAAGTCCGGCAGCGCATCCATATAGGAATGCGAATAGCGCTTGCTGTATTCGATCTGCTGCCACTGGCGGACCATGCCCAGATAGCGGTTGTTGAGCGAAATGATCTTGACGGGCGTGTCGTACTGTTTACAGGTCGACAGTTCCTGGATGCACATCTGGATGGACCCTTCGCCCGTGATGCAGACGACCTCGGACTCGGGGTGCGCCATCTTGACGCCCATCGCGGCCGGCAGACCGAAGCCCATCGTGCCGAGGCCGCCCGAGTTGATCCAGCGGCGCGGCTTGTCGAAGCGATAGAATTGCGCGGCCCACATCTGGTGCTGGCCGACGTCCGAGCAAACGAATGCGTTGCCGTCCGTCAACTCCCACAGCTTTTCGACGACGTACTGCGGCTTGATGATCGTGCTCGCGCGGTCGTACTTGAGGCAGTTCTTCTCGCGCCAGGCCTCGATCTCTTTCCACCACTGCGCGAGGGCCTCCGTATCGGGCCCGTGCTCCGCATGCTGGAGCTGCTCGATGAGCTCCTTGAGCACTTCTTTCACGTCTCCGACGATCGGGATATCGACTTTCACCCGCTTGCTGATCGACGACGGGTCGATGTCAACGTGGATGATCTTGCGTGGACGCGACGAGAAATGCTGCGGATCGCCGATCACGCGATCGTCGAACCGCGCGCCGATTGCGATCAGCACGTCGCAGTTCTGCATCGCCATGTTGGCTTCGTACGTCCCATGCATGCCGAGCATGCCGAGGAACTTCCTGTCGCTCGCGCGATAGGCGCCGAGCCCCATCAGCGTGTTCGTGACCGGGTAGCCGAGCAGATCGACGAACTGGTTGAGCTCGCGCGACGCGTCGGCCAGCACGATGCCGCCGCCCGTATAGATATAGGGGCGCTTGGCCGACAGCAGCAGGGAGACCGCCTTGCGAATCTGCCCCGAATGGCCCTTCGTCACCGGGTTGTACGAGCGCAACGAGACGCTCTTCACGGGCTCGTACTCGCACGGCATTTTCGAGATGTCTTTCGGGATATCGATCAACACAGGGCCGGGGCGCCCCGTACGCGCGATGTAAAACGCCTTCTTGACCGTGGCCGCGAGCTCGCGCACGTCTTTCACGAGGAAGTTGTGCTTCACGCACGGACGCGTGATGCCGACCGTGTCGCATTCCTGGAACGCGTCCTGCCCGATCGCGGCCGTCGGCACCTGCCCGGTGATGACGACCATCGGGATCGAATCCATGTACGCGGTCGCGATACCGGTCACCGCATTCGTGACGCCCGGCCCCGAGGTGACCAGCGCCACGACGATCTTGTGCGACGAGCGCGAATAGCCGTCGGCCGCGTGGACCGCGCCCTGCTCGTGGCGCACGAGCACGTGCTTGACCCGCGTCTGCTTGAAAAGCTCGTCGTAGATGTTGAGGACCGCCCCGCCGGGGTAGCCGAAGACGTAGTCGACGCCTTCTTCCTGAAGACAGCGGATCAGGATCTCCGCGCCCGTCAATTCCATGATGTGTCCATGCCTTTGCGTATGCCGTCGCGCCGTCGCGGCGAACGGGTGAAAACCATCGGTCGCACTCGCGTGGAGCGCGCGCCCGCCAAGGCTCGATCGGGTAGAAAG
>NZ_DASXWY010000075.1:0-30440 GCF_036503415.1 Trinickia sp.
TCGGCCATGTACTGATTCCATTGGTGCGTGGCCATGCCGAATGACGCGGCGGTCCATGCCTTGTCGATGGCGACGTCGACAGTCAGGAATGGCGCCGTATCCGCGCGCTCGAAAGCGCGCAGGTGACCGCCTGCATCGGTAATTGCGATCGTCGCGGCGAATCCTCGCGCGGCGCACGCGCGGCGCGCTTCGGCTATCAATGCTTGTGCGGCGTCCAGGCTGATTGCAGTCGTGTTGATGATTTGCGATGTCATGGTGATGTCCGGCCGTTGTCAAAAGGGTTCAGTGGTTGGCAAGGACGACCTTGCCGATCATGTTGCCTGCCTCGACCAGCGCATGCGCTTCGATCAGACTTGCGGCGTTGATGCCGTCGATGCGTCGGGTCAGGGTGTGCTTGAGGCGGCCCTGGTCGACCAGCTGCGCCGCGCGACGCAGCAAGGCGTGCTGCCGTGCGAGGGTGTCCGTGGTGAACATTGCGCGGGTGAACATCAGCTCCCAGTGAATCGAGATGGATTTCCCCTTGAACGGACCGATGTCCAGATCCACCGGGTCGTCGACGAGCGCGAACTGGCCCTCCGGGCGCAGCACCGCGGCAATTTGAGGCACATAAGCGGCGCTGTTGTTCAACCCTGCAACGTGGGTGACGTGCTCGATGCCGAGCGCGGCCAACTGGGGCTCCCAAGCCTGATTGTGATCGAGGACGTGATGCGCGCCATGGGCCAGCACCCACTCGCGGGTTTGCGGCCGCGAGGCCGTGCCGATGACGGTCATGCCAGTCAACTCGCGCGCCAGTTGGGTCAGAATCGAGCCGACGCCGCCCGCCGCGCCAATGACCAGCAACACGTTGTTGTCGGTCGGGTCCGCTGTCTGAACACGCAGGCGGTCGAACAGCAGCTCCCACGCAGTGATCGTCGTCAGCGGCAACGACGCGGCCTCTGCGAAGTCGAGGGATGCCGGCATGGGGCCGACGATGCGTTCGTCCACGGCGTGCAGTTCGCTGTTGCTGCCGGGCCGCGTGAGGTCACCGGCGTACCATACGCGGTCGCCCGGCTTGAAGTGCGTGGCCAGCGGACCGGTTGCACGGACGATGCCCGCCGCGTCCCAGCCAGCGATGCGCGCACCGCCCTCCGGAATATCTCCACCGCGACGGATCTTGGTATCGACCGGGTTCACCGACACCGCTTTCACTTCCACCAACAGATCATGGTCGCGCAACTCCGGCGTCGGCAGCTCAATGTCCTGCAGCGCCTGAGGGTGGCTGATGGGATGGTTCTGATAGAAGCCGATGGCTTTCATTGACGTGTCCTCCAAGAGTGAGTGAGAGCATGTTATCTTTCGTCGAAATACGGATAAATGCCCGCGGAGCCCAAACACTTTCGGCATTTCAATGAAAATGATTCGACTCGATGACGTTCAGATCTTCGTGCACACGGTCGACTACGGCAGCTTCTCGGAGGCGGCGCGCCAGCTGAATATTGCGCCCGCACAGGCGAGTGCGTCAGTGCAGCGGCTCGAAAAGGCGCTGGACACGCGCCTGTTCACCCGTTCGACGCGCAGCATGCAGCTATCGGAAGCTGGAGAGCGTTATCTACCGCACGCGCGGGTCATGATTGGTGCGCTGGAGCAAGGCGAGCAGGCCCTGGCAAACGGCCGGGAGGCGCTGTCCGGCCCGCTGCGGCTGTCCGCTCCGTCTGACTTTGGTCGAAACCTGCTGTTGCCCTGGCTGGATGACTTTCAGCACTTGCACCCCGGTTTATCGCTGCACGTGAGAATGAGCGATCGTGCGGCCGACCTCGTCCGCCAGCCGCTGGATGCCGTCGTACGCTACGGAGCGCTGCCTGATTCGTCTCTCGTGGCCATGAAGCTGGTCGACAACAACCGACGTGCAGTGTGCGCCGCGCCCTCGTACCTCGAACGGCATTGCGCGCCGTCAAAGGTCGAGGATTTACGGCGACACAACTGCCTGCGGTACGTCTGGAGTGAACAGGTTCATGAACGCTGGCGCTTTACGCCGCCGGGCGGTGAGCGCACCGTGGCGGTCACAGGCAATCGCATCAGCGATGACGCCGACGCCGTTCGCCGCTGGGCCGTTGCGGGGGAAGGCATTGTCTATAAGTCGCGACTGGACTTGATCGACGATTTGAAGGCAGGTCGACTGGTGGAGTTATTTCCCTCGGCGTATTGCGAGCCTGCGCCGCTGCACCTGATCTGTGCTCACCGTGCGCAACTATCGCCGGCGATCAACCAGTTGCATGCCTTCCTGCGCGAGCGCTGCGCTGCATTGCTTGGCAGCCATCCTGATGAACCGCCCTGCAGTGCGTGAATCAATCCTTCGCCCACGCAGCGGCCATGGCAACCGCAAAATCGCGATAAGACCTAGGCGGGCGTCCCAGTAGGGTCGACAAGCGCCCGAGCTCTTCCGTCGAAGCCACTGCACCGTTTTGCTGGTATCGCTGCATCATCAAGCGCATGTCATACGCCAGCCACGCCGGCGCGACTGACTTCAAACGCTGCTCGAGAATATCGAGATCGTCACCGCCATAGCGAACCTGGCGTTCGAGTGCATCCGCCCAGATACGGACAATGGATTCCGCCGTCAGCGCGTCCGGGCCGACCAGTTCGTACGTTTCTCGTGGTAGCGGATTGGCAGCGAGCTCGCGCCGCAGCAACTCTTTGGCTGCTGCCTCTCCGATATCGCGAACGTCCACCATGGAAATGCCCTTCTCGCCAATCGGCATCCCATAGATGCCGTGCTCCAGCAGCGCATCTTTCTGCCGCACATCGTTCTGAATGAAGTACGCGGGACGAAGCACAGTCGCCGGCATGTCGCACTGCTCGATCATGCGCTCGACTGCGTGCTTGCCCGTGAAGTGTGGCACGTCGACATACTCTGCGCCCTTGAATACGGACAGATACACCACGCCATTCACATGCGACTCTCGCGCGATGCTCAAGGCCTGCAGCGCCTGAGTCAGTTCCTCTGCGGCGTTTGGCGCCAGCAAGAACAACGTGCTGATGCCCTTCATGGCTTGCCGTACCGAATCCACATCGGACAAGTCGCCTTTGATTGCCCTGATGCCGTCAGCAAATTGGGCTTTCTCGGGCGAACGCGTCAGGGCGTGCACTTGAACCCCGCGGCCTTGCAGGTGTTCAAGAACTTCCTTACCCACTGTGCCCGTACTTCCAGTAACAAGAATTGTCATGACTGTCTCTCGAATGAAAGGCCCAAAGCGGCCCGGTGAAGACAGGTTATTCGTTCCGAATTTGATTCGATAGATATAGAATCGAAACACCTCGTCTCAAAAATAGAACTTTCATGAATTTAATGGCGCTTGCTGATTTCAATGCGGTCGCCGTTCACGGCGGCTTCGGCCCAGCTGGCCGCGCGCTGGACCGGCCCAAGGCCACGCTATCGCGGCATGTAGCCGAGTTGGAAGACGAACTCGGAGTGAGGTTGATCGAGCGCGGCTCGAGACGAATGCGCCTGACGGAAGATGGCATCGCTCTCCATGAGCGCACTCGAGGCCTTCTGGCAGAGCTCGAGGAGGCGGGCGACGCGGTGGCCTCGCGTGCGCCCGTCGCACGTGGACGGCTGCGCATCAGTGCTCCCATCGTTTTCGCCCACGTCGTGCTGTGCAGGATCGCTGCGCGCTTCGCGTTGGCCTACCCGCAGGTCGAGGTCGAGATTGTCGCGGAAGATCGTGTCGTGGATCCGGTGGAAGACGGCTATGACCTGGTGATTCGTGTCAATCCGCCGCGAGACGAGCTACTCGTGGGAAGGCGCATTCTTGACGATGAGCGATGGCTTGTGGCAACACCGGCCTTATCGGTTCCTGCGATGCGCAAACAGGATGTGAGTCCGTTTCCGGTCCCGGCGGTCTTGTCGGTGGCTGCGCCATCGGAAGCGATCTGGAGCGTACGGACGAAATCCAAAGGTACGAAGACATTTGAGCCGATGCCGGTCCTCCGGCTATCGTCGCTACTGATGGTGCGCGAGGCCGTTCTCGCCGGCGCGGGATCGGCGATGTTGCCGAGACTGCTAGTCGAAGAAGATGTGATGGCCGGACGACTCGTCTGCTGGGGTAAAGAAGAGGATTCGCCGGTGGAGATATGGGCCCTTTACCATTCTCGCCGGCTGCTGAGCCTCAAGGTCCGAGCATTCCTGGATGCGCTTCAGGATTTACCCGCGCGAGCGTGAGAAAACGTGGCGGTGTGCGACGGTAGAGGGCGGCTTTCAAGGCACAACGGACCTTCGCTTAGTCTCATCCAAAGATGAGAGCTCGGCCATTGCCGACATCGACGTGACGGCGTCGATGAGGTGGATATCGGTCATCTTTTTCAGCTATTGCGCAGCCGACTTGAAACGAGGGCGTCTCTCGTTTGCCTGTGCCTCGAACTCGAGCGCTACCTTCGCAAGGTCTGCCAGAAGCCTTTCATGGGTGCGCCAAAAGATGTCCGGTGCTTCCTTCGCCAACTCGATCCAGAGCGGCCCTTGCATCGTCTCTTCAGTCCAGAGGTGACAACCGTCGGATGTCGGCGTGATGATCCACGCGTGATAGGCCGTGGAGTCTCTCGAAGTCTTCGGACCGCCGCCCCAGGCGATGCGGGAGATGGGATCGAACTCCTGTACCGATGCAGCGACGTCCTGGCCAGCAAGATTCGTTTCGAAACGCGTGCCGGCTCGCAACAGTTCGTGTCCGTCCAGCAGTTCGACGTCCTTGACGCCAGGATAGAAACGAGACCACGCCTTGGGATCAACGAGAAGAGACCAGATGGTTTCGGGCGAAACGGCAACCTCGAGCTCATTCGTGAAATGGATGGGCGAGCGGCTTGGCGTCATGTCCGCTGGCCAACGGATCACTTCGAACAGATTGTTTTTCATGATTGGGGTTCAGGTTTGATTTGAAGTTTCCCGGGCATCGGTTCAGATGATCGCGCGGATGACACCGCCATCGACGCGCAATGCCGCGCCCGTGGTGCCGGAGGCCTGCTCGGAGCAGACATACACCACCATGTTGGCGACTTCTTCCGTCGATGTGAACCGGTTGAGCAGCGTGGTCGGTCGCATCGTTTTCAGGAAGTTCTGCTCCGCCTCATCCTGCGTGATGCCCTGCTCCAGCGCGGTAGCTTTCATCCAGTTGCCGAGAATTTCCGAGCGGGTCGGCCCCGGCAGCACTGCGTTGACGGTCACCCCACTGCCGCTCACCAATTCTGCAAGTCCCCTCGATACCGCGAGTTGCGCCGTCTTGGTCATGCCGTAGTCGATCATCTCTTTGGGAATCATGATCGCGGATTCGCTGCTGATGAACACGACCCGTCCCCAGCCGCGCTGGACCATGCCCGGCAGATAATGCCGTGCAGCGCGCACTCCGCTCATCACATTGAGCTGGAAGAGGTCGAGCCATTCGCTATCGCGCTGCTTGAAGAAATCATTCGGATGAGCCGTGCCGAGGTTATTCACGAGAATGTCGGCGTCCGCCGCTTGCGCGACAAGCACGGCCGATCCTTCCGAGGTCGAAAGATCAGCCGCGATGCCGGTCAATTCGGCATCGGGCACGACGGCCCGGATCTCCTGTAGTGCGGTCGCGACTCGCGCTTCGGTGCGTCCGTTGATCACGACCAACGCACCCGCACGGGCAAGGCCCTCGGCGATCGCGCGGCCGATGCCCGCAGTCGAGCCAGTCACGATGGCCCTGCGGCCTTTGAGTTCGATCTTCATGGATGTTTTTCTCTGGATGAGGACGGCCGAGCAATCGTTCCGCCGATCCGGTTTATCGACACGGGCAGTCGCACGATCACCCGGCGTTCTTCGCGACTTCGGCCTCCGCGCGACGCGCGAGCCGCTCGACCCAATCCTGGTGATAGCGATAGAGCCCACCGGGATGCTGTCTTCCGAGCACATCGAGAAACCACGGCCCTTGCTGCGTCTCTTCCGTCAGCACGTGGCAGCCATCGTCGGTCGGTGTGATTACCCAGCCGTGGTAAGCGCTAGAACCGGTCTCGTCGCCGTCGACGGTGGTCGCCCAGGCGAGCCTTCGGTTCGGCACGCATTCGGTCACCTCGAGGCTCATCGGGAAGCCAACCGTCACGCGGCGGTAATGAGTTCCAAAAGCCAGTTCCGACTCGCCGGACAGGATCTCAACCTGGTCTTCGGATGGGAAATAGCTCGCCCAGTTTTTCGCGTCGATGAGCAGTTTCCACACCACTTCGGGCGGCGCTTTCACGTCGATATCGTTGAGCGCGTAGATGGCCGACGTTTTCGGGTCGTAGCGCTCCGGCCAGATGACATGGTCGTACATGGTTTATTGCTCCTTCTTATAGGTCATAAAAACTCCTGGGCTGATGCGCTTCACAAGAACGTCGCTGCGTTGGGAGAAAATCATCGCAGCACGCCACGCATCTGGGAAGCCGGGATATCGAGATACAATCCATCTACCTCAGAGATGGATGGCGCACCAATGCTGGATGGGATCTCGCTGGATCAACTCAGAACCTTCATCGCCGCCGTGGATGAGGGCAGTTTCTCGGCGGCCGCCCGCAAGCTCAACCGTGTGCAGTCAGCGGTGAGCGGCTGGGTCGGCGGCCTGGAAGATCAACTGGACGTCGTGCTATTCGACCGCACGGGCCGATTCCCGAAGCTCACGCCGGAGGGCGTGCAGTTGCTCGCCGACGCCCGCAACATCGTTGCCGGCGTGGACACGCTGAAGGCACGCGCTAGGCTGATGACTTCGGGCGTGGAGGCGGAACTATCGGTGGTAGTCGATGTTTTCTTCCCGACGGCAGTGGTCAGTGCCGTCGCGAAGGCATTCGCAGAGCGGTTTCCGTTGACGCCGCTCCGGCTTTTCGTCGAAGGCTTGGGAGCGGCTTATCAACCCGTTCTCGATGGGCGATGTAGTTTGGGCATCCTGCCGCCCCTGCCACAGCCCTTTCCATCATTGGTCAGCGAGCGAATTGGCCAACTGCCACTGGTCGCCGTTGCTGCGGCATGCCATCCGCTCGCGAGCGTGGGCCATCGAATCCCGCGGCGCGAGTTGGCTAAACATGTCCAACTGGTGCTGACGGACCGGTCCGATCTCACCGCTGGCCGTGACTTCGGGGTTGCTTCGGCTTCGACTTGGCGTCTCGCGGACCTGTCCACAAAATATGCGTTTCTTAAAGACTGCGTGGGATGGGGAGGGATGCCCTTGCACATGGTCGAGAAGGACATCGCGGCGGGTACGCTTGTGGTGCTGGACGTGGACGACATGCCGCCCAGCGGCTGGATGCTGACCATGTCGGTGTATCACCAGCCGTCGCAGCCGCCGGGACCTGCGGGTAAATGGTTCGTCGACCATCTGAAGACCCTGTGGGAGCGATCTGACGCCGTACCAATGCCCTTTTCAACCAGGTGAACCTGACGCCAGTGAGCGCGGCAGTAGAAGCAGCCCCAACGTGAGGAGCGCGGGTCACTCGCCCTTTCGAATCAGCGACCGCGCACTACGCCGGCGTTGGTCTTCCCACCCCGTGCGAAGGATGACGATTGCCAAGGAGCTCGACGAGCCGTGTCTCGCATTTGGAAAACGAATACCCGCGCCGGTGCGAGATCATGAACGTGAGGGCACGCATGTGCCATGCGCGACGTTGGAGTTCGACAAGTGTTCCATTCGCGAGGTCAACCGCCACCATATGATGCGGCATGTGCCCCCAGCACAAGCTTCCCCTGAGCAGATCGTGCTTCGCGCCGAGGTCATTCACCCGCCACTGGCGTTCACTGACGACCCCCTGTTGTGTCTTTTCCGCATCGGGCTGATTGTCCGTGACGACGAGCTGGATGTGCCGGCCAAATTCCTCCCGCGGGATCGGCCCCGCGATTGCGGCCAGCGGATGCGATGGCGCACAGACGGTCACCATTTGCGCTTCACATAGATACTGCCGTTCTATGCTACCGGGGCTCAGCTCCGGCACGTCCGCGATTGTCACAGCCAATGCACAGGTGGCTTCGAGAACCAAACGCTCGCCGCCCTGCATGGTCGTCATGCGCAGATTGATTGCAACCGTTGGAAAGTCCGCCTGCACGGTGCGCAGGCATTCAATCAGGTGCGCACGCGGAAAATAGGTGTCCACGGCAATCGAGACCTGTGGAACCCCGGCTTCAGCAATCGAAACCGCGCGCATCTTCATTTCGTCGGTGCGCGAGATCACCCCACGAGCATCAGGCAGGAGACTGCGGCCCGCAGCCGTAAGCGTCGCTTTGCGGGTGTTGCGCTCGAACAGCACCACATCAAAGGCACTCTCGAGCGCGTTGATCGCGTGACTGATCGCCGACTGTGCACGCCTCAGCTCCCGAGCAGCCCCGGAAAAGCTTCCTTCGTCACACACGGCGACGAACGCCCGAAGTTGATTGATGGTGACGTTGTCGAGCATATATATCTAGAAAATAGATGGCACTTATAGATATTCGGTCAATTGGATTCATGAATCAAGAGGTCCAGAATCGTGTTGGTCACTTTTCTTTCGAAGGATGCATGACATGAACAGACTGACTGGAAAGGCCATTGGGTGACCGGCCAAACGATTGATGCGAGCGGCGGCTACAAGCTCTGACCGCGCCGAGAGACGAGGGAGAAACATATGAATTACGCCATCATTGGCTTCGGGAAGATCGGCCACGCACTTGCCAAGGCGTTCGCCCGCAACGGCATCGAAGTGGCCGTTGCAACCACGCGCGACCCGGAAAGCTTTGCAGCCGATGCGGCCGCGATCGGACCCACGATTATTCCCAAAACCCTGGCGGAAGCCGTCAAGGCGGACATCATCTTTTTGGCAGTCCGTTTTGAATCGCACCGGGAGGTGGTAAAAGCACTGCCCGACTGGAAGGGGAAGACAGTCATCGACGCGATGAACACGCAGGCCCCGCTCGAGGAACTGGGCGGTCTCCCGTCCTCTTCGTTCATCGCGAAGGCGTTCACCGGAGCCAGGCTGGTGAAAGGCTTCAACCATCTGGTCGCTGCCGTCCTTGACCAGGATCCGGCCGTACACGGTGGCAGGAGGGTCGTGTTTCTGGCGAGCGACGATGACGGCGCTGCAGCGGAGATTGGTGCGCTTGCGCAAGGGCTCGGTTTCGCGCCCATCCAACTCGGCGGGCTTTCTGAAGGCGGACTACTTGTGCATGCGCGCGGGAAAAGCTGGGGGCACCTGATCTTCAAGGACTTGATCGCGTTCGACCGATGAACGAGCGTCTCCGGATGTTTCGCTGCGTCGAATGGCCGATAGCCGGGCGCAGCCGACGTTCGAATGTCCGAACGGCAAGTCGCCGGAATGACGTCTCATGGCCGAACGCGGCCCGTGACGACGGACCGAAGTCGACCCGCTGGCGTCGTTCGATGAAGCGTGACGTCTTCGGCAGCTTTCAGGGTGAAGCGGCTATCGCTTTCTTAGGCCCGTTGCTAATCAGACCAGCACGCCACCGCCGTCCACAATTATCGTCTGTCCCGTAGCATAGCGATTGGACATCAAATAGACGTACGTTTGCGCGAGGTCCTCCGCCTCGCCGACACGACCGACTGGCAAGGCCGCGCCGCTCGCGGCGTAGAGCGCTTCCCGCTCGAATTCCGGCAAGTTATCCCACAGCGGCGTGCGCACCAAACCGGGACTCACAAGGTTGACGCGAATAGGCGCCAATTCCACCGCGAGTGCCCGTGTGAGACCTTCCATCGCGCTGCAGACGCTGGCCAGCGCCACCCAACCGTTTTGTGGCCGCAAGCTCGCAATACCGCTGGTCAACACCACTGAGCCGCCGGGACGGAGATACGGCGCCGCATGTTTGACGGCGGCAATTGCGCCGAATACTCGCACTTCGAAAATCTGTCGGACCGTAGCGAGGTCCATGTCGGCGAGCGCCCCGATTTTCAACGAATCCCCCGCGCTGTAGACCAGATGGTCGAAAGCGCCGACTTGCCCGAACAACGCGCGCACGGCGGACTCGTTACTCAGATCGACCGTGTATCCCTTGACCCGGTCGCCGAGTCTCGCGACGGCTTCGGCGACTCGCTCACTGCGCGATGAAACAACGCTCACCGAGGAGCCGGCTGCAAGCGCGGCCTCGGCCGTGGCAAGGCCGATTCCCGAGGTGCCGCCCAGCAGGACGACGTGTTGATGCTGAAGGTTCGTGCTTGCAATAGTCATGGTGAGTCCTCGATGTGGATTGTGAGTGAAGCCATCACCCGAGTATTATTCTTTAGCCTTTCTTGATAAACGCCGTATTTCTTCGAACACTCCTTAATAGAGCTTGCGAATGGATCGATTCTCCAGCATGGCGATATTTGCACGCGTGGTCGAGCGCGGCAGCTTTACCGCCGCGGCCGAAGGCAGCGGTATGACGCCCACGATGGTCGGCAACCATATCCGCGAGTTGGAGCGACGACTCGCAGGCCGGCTGCTGAATCGCACGACGCGGCGTCAAAGCCTGACCGAACTCGGCAAGCGCTATCACTCGCGATGCCTTGAAATTCTGGCGCTGGTGGACTCCGCCGAGATGGACGCGCGAGAAATGCAGAGCAACCCGCGTGGCCGGTTGCGGGTGAGTTGCCCGGTTATCTATGGCACGCGTGTGCTCGTACCGGCGCTCTCCACCTACCTCGACCGCTACCCCGAGGTTCAGGTCGAGCTGTCCCTTAGCGATCGTTTCGTCGATCTGGCGGAAGAAGGTTTCGACGCCGCCATCCGCGCCGGGGTACTACCGGACTCGGGCTTGATTGCGCGGCCGTTGAGCCATTCGCCGCGTATCGCCTGCGCATCACCGGCCTATCTGGCGCGCCATGGGCGGCCGCAGGTGCCCGCCGACCTGGCGCAGCACAACTGCCTGGCTTTCATGGTCGCGAGTGGACCCGAACGCGAATGGCGTTTCCTACGTCCGGGTGGCAATGGCGTGGAGCGCGTCGCAGTGCGTGGCCGTCTCGATGTCAATGGCGGACTCGCGCTTCGCGAAGCCGCGCTCGCGGGACTGGGGGTGGTTTTTCAACCTCAGGTAATGCTGCAGGAAGATCTGGATGCGGGTCGGCTCGTTCGTCTTTTTCCCGACTGGCCGGCGCAGACCTGGCCCATCCATGTCGTGCATTTGCCCGATGCGCGCATGCCACCGAAGCTGGCCAGTTTTATCGCCTTCCTCCAGGAAACGTTGGGGCACGACAGCGGAACGTAGACTGGCCATGTTATGCGAAAGCGGCCTTTAGCTACTCAGCAGCGGGTTTCTGTGACGGCCTCGATGGCGCGTCTGATCGCGGCAGCGTCAATCACCGCCGCCGCACAATAAGTCGATGCACCCGCCTGCCCGAAGACTGGTTCACTGTCTCGGCATCAAGCAAGAATTCCGCATCGCCAAGCCCATTCCTGACCAGTGCCGCGTCGAATCCAGCGTAGAGTCGGCCAGCGGCATCGCGCGTTGAAGCCGTTCCTGCCACTCGCCAGCTTAGATACAGCGTCCCCGCGGGCCTGAGAACACTGAATAGGCGTGCGCAGGCTTGGGTAACTTCATCTGGTGGCAAATGCATGATGACGGTTTCGCACAATACGTTGTCGTATGTTTCTCTGCCGATGGTGTCCAGCGTGGGAAGCGCGGCACGCTTGAAAACCAGCGACGGATAATCGGCCGTGGCTTGCGCAAGTAGCCCCTCGGCGGCCTCAAAGCCAACGGCGGGGAAGCCGTGATCGTTTAGCCACGCAACGTCACGGCCAGCGCCACAACCGATGTCGGCAGTTGTGCCGCCCAAGGTGAAGTAGCGATGCAACAGCGCGTACATGTCAGTCGGCGGGGGCTGATCGCGCCACTCACCCGCAAATCGGCTCGCGCCTGCGGAGTAGACTTCGACGGTCTGTTCGTCCATGGCAAAGGCCCCGGATCAAGTTGTGACAATTGAGGCCGGACGAACCGCTGCGGGCTTGCCCAGTCGCGTTGCCGTGACGATGATGGTCTCCACGCTGACCGAATATTTATAGTATCTGCGTACGCTGCCTAGTGGGGAAGGCAAGTCGTTATCCCGGTATAGCTCGTGACAGGCTCGCCGCATCTACGTTCTGGGCGATCTTCGGCCAATGCCGGATGCGATGTGAGCGCAGAGCGAGTCCGCGACGGCCATCGACGAAGTCTAAAGCCATAGGCAAATCTGCCGATATTCAATACATAAAAGCCGACGAGGAGCGGTACGTGAGGCAAGGCGACTGGACGTGGGGTGCGGCAACGCGTGTTTGGTGGGCGTTTACTTGGCGAGCGGTGCTCGTTGGTTTTTTTCTCGCACTCTTTGTCGGCTTTCTCGTCGGCGTCGTGGAAGGCGCGCTGGGTGTTGGACGT
This sequence comes from Trinickia sp., assembly GCF_036503415.1. Classification (GTDB taxonomy): domain Bacteria; phylum Pseudomonadota; class Gammaproteobacteria; order Burkholderiales; family Burkholderiaceae; genus Trinickia. The sequence goes on from NZ_DASXWY010000075.1 coordinate 12,326, forward strand.
CACCCAGCGCACGTCGTACTAGTCGGTATGGCATGCGCGATCCCCGCAAGCGTGTGGGCGATGCGTTCTGCCCTTAAACGAACTTACCCGGGCTTCCGGATCACATTCACGAGCGCACATTAGAAATTGATGGGACCCATCATCGTTTACCAAAGCCGCGGAAAGCTCACCGCCTTGCTATTCGGCTCATTTCTCCTCGCTGTCTTGTGTGTACTATTGCTGGCGCGAAATCCAGCCTCGATGAGTGTCAGTTCGACGATAGCAGTAGCTACCGGCATCCCGTTTTTTAGTGCATGCGGTTTGTTCTACCTATCCCGGCTACTGTGGAGAAAGCCCGCAATTATCATCAACAATGAAGGGCTCGCGGACCAGGCGTCGGCTGCATCAGTAGGATTAATTCGATGGGCAGATATTACAGACGCGAGGATTATTGCTTTGACCTCCCGCAGTTCGCGACAAAAGTATCTGGGTGTCTCGCTGCGCAATCCGGACGACTATTTGGCAAAGTGCGGTCCGTTAACTAGGGCAATCTTGCGGGCAAACGTACGCCTTAGTGGATACGTTGTGAATATTCCACAGGCGGCTTTGTCTGTAGGGCTCGACGTAGTCTTGGCACACATGGAGTTTTATCTTCAGCAGCGCGGCGGCCACGAGAATCATTCTAAATAAGGCGCACCGGGCAATTTAGAATTGCGCGCGCGTGATTTATTTGTGATCTCAACCCTCAGGAATTTTGAGGCCCCGTTCCCTCTCGATTGGCAATCCAGTGCGTGGCCCCCCTTACGGGGACGGCTTCTCGCGGATCACGGTACCTCGATACCGCCAGCGATACCGAATGTCATGCTCCGCAGTTGACGACCGTTGTTGGACTGCACTAGAGGATCAATGCTCGCTTTGCTGTGACATCAGCCATGATCGCCCTTCCCTTTGCCACGCGGCAGCCGGACGCGCTGAGGCAACGCCGCGCTAGCCAACGACTGCCCCACTGTATCGTGGGCAGCGTCGGCAACCTCCTGTAATCCGCCTAGGAGGCCAAGCGCCTGCAGCACGCCTGCATAGATGCCGATGCTCACGCCCGGATCTCCAGCCTCAACGCGCTGCATCGTCATTTCCATCATCTTGCCGGCCTCCTCTCGACCGGACCGCGATCCCGCCCTGGGTGACCGGACCGGGGGTGGAGTCCTCGATGACTTGAGACGGCGCCACATTGCCCCTTGCCCCCGGCGCGAACGCGAGAATGCGCAGGTTCGGCTCGGAAACAAAGAGCCGCCCGTCGGAGGAGATGGCAATCTTGTTTCCTCCCGGTGCGCTAGGGCCACTGATTCCCGTGGCTGGACCGCTGATTGTCCGTACCGGCGGCACGTCGCCGTTCGCCTTGGCGGCGAAAACGCTCACCTGGATCTGCGTCAGGTCGTTGGTCGCGTTGTAGACGAATAATTCGTCCGTACCGGGATCGACAGCGAGCGTCATGTTGCTCCTCGCAAAAACTCCGGCACCCGGCAGCAGGCCAGTTTTGCTACCCGTGAGGCTGCGCAGAAGCGGCGGCGAGGTAATGTTCCGGCTCGTGCCAAACGTGTCGATGATCGCCGCCCCCCGTATGTCATAACCCGCAATCAGCAGATTGTCCTCGTTGTCAACGGCGACGCTCGCGTACTGGATGACATTCGGATCAGTAAGGTGAATCGGATTGGCCAGAGGCCCGGAACTGTTGTTGGGAACGACGTACACACCTGCCTCGGAGGGGCGAACGCTCAGGACGAAGTCGTTGAGGTAGGAGTCCACCGCGATGCTGAGCAGATCGTTCGTCATCGTCAACATGAACGAGCGACTGGGCGCCTCATTGCCCTCGGCCTTCCGCGGAAAGATGTCGACGGTGCTGTTGGTGAGAAACTGCGCGACGTGAAAGAAGTGGTTCTTGCTGATCACCATCGGCCCGGCGGTTTCGAGGGTGGTGAGCGGCCCTTGCAGCACCTGGCAGGGCTCGGTCGCTCCATTGGCGCGCAAGGAGTAGCCGCGAATCTGATCTTGGAGAGCGAGGAAGACGGCGTCGTTGGGGCAGGCAGCCTGCGCCAGTTGGACCCCGAACAGCGTGCTGACGATGGCGACACATAGCGCAAGTTTCATGACACGCCTCCTTGGTCATATTGTGCGAATGCGCCAATCAAGCATAGACGCCGGGCGAAGGCCGAACGAACTTCCGCCAGCTGGAACCTGTGTTTTGGCGGGCAATGCGAGGGAACACCCACCGATATCGAACGGTAGTCCGCGATACGCTTCGCAAGCGACGAGCGAATAGGACATAACACAGGCGACCTCTGCCCGCACCGCGCAGACGACGCACTGGAAATCTGCCGATGTTCGCGAGGTTCGCTCCGGAGCCACTGCCGCATCAGTAATCGCATGCGGCAGCGCTCCGTTTGTCGAGGCCGAAGTCGTTGCAGAGCGCGCTGTTACGCTGCCTTCACAGCGCGTTCGGCGCCGCCCTCCCATCAAGCACCGCAGCGACGTTGTCGAGCGCGGTGAACCCCATCTGGTCGCGCGTCTCGATCGTCGCGCTCGCCATGTGCGGCGACAGAAACACATTGTCGAGCGCGGTAAAGCGCGGATCGATATTGGGCTCGTTCCGATAGACGTCGAGCCCCGCACCGAACAACCGACGCGACGCCAACGCATCGTACAGCGCATCCTCGTCGACGAGACTGCCGCGCGCGGCATTCACGAACACTGCACCGTCGCGCAGCAATCGGAACTCACGGCGCGTCATCAACGGCGTGCCGCCGCCCGGCACGTGCAGCGAGAGGATGTCGCACTGCGGCAGCAGCGTGTCCAGATCCGCACAATAGCGGGCACCCGCCTCGATCTCGGGCGGTGCGGGCCGCCGGTCGGTGTAGACGATCTTCATTCCGAAGCCTCGCGCACGCTGCGCGACCGCCCGACCGATCCGGCCGAAACCGACGATCCCGAGCGTCTTGCCGTTCACGCGCGTACCGAGCAGGTCGGTCATGCCGAACGACTTGCCCCACCCGGCGCGCACGATGCGCTCGTACTCCGACGCACGCCGGCATGCGGCCAAAATCAGCAGCAGCGTGAAATCGGCCGTGCAGTCGGTCAGCGCGTCCGGTGCGTTGCTGACCACGATTCCCCGAGCGTGCGCGGCGGCGACGTCCATGTGGTCGGTACCCGCACTCGCGTTCGCGATGATCTTTACACACGACGGCAACGCCTCGATGTGCTCGGCCTGCAGCCCCGATCTCTTGCCGATCAGCAATGCCGGCGTCTGGTAGCGGTTGCAGAACTCGACGACGGACGCCGCATCCATGTCGGCGTGCGTTACATAGGCGTTGAACTCTGATTGCGCGCGCGTTCCCACCGCGGCGGGAACGCGTCGCGCAACCAGCAGGCGGGGGCGATTCTTGTTAGGCATGGTCTCGTCCTTGGATCGGAAAACGGAACACAGCCTACGAAGCGCAGTCGGCACGGGTCAATATTGATCGGTTCGATCAACATATTCGCGCGGCATTGCGTCGCCGGATTTGCCGAACGGTTCCGAGTCTGTCGTCTGTCATCTGTGACGCCGTACGAGCGCGCGACCGACGCATCCGCGAACTCAGGAAAACCCTCACGCGTCCCAGTCCGGACGGGGACTTTGATATTGATTGAAAGAATCAAGATTGCTTGCGAATCGCCGCCGCGCAATGCTCTTTGCATGTTCAACGAACTGAAGACGAGGTCGGGAAAATGCAGGCAGAGAAAAAAGTCGCGGCGGTGACGGGCGCCGGCAGACGCGGCTGACCCGACGAACGTCCGCGCACACGGCAACCGCGCGGGCCCATCAATCAGGAGATAGGAGACGACATTGAAAACCGCAGAAGAGCAGGTTTCGGTCATGTGCGAGCTCGACGCGCACGCAAGTATCGCAAGAAGATCGAGGGTGCGCTACGGCGTGCTCTCGATGCTGCTGGTGGCCACTATCCTCAACTACGTCGACCGCTCGGCGCTCGGCATCGTCGCGCCCGCGCTGTCGAAGGATCTCGCGCTCACCCGCGTGCAGATGGGCGAGCTGTTCGCCGTGTTCGGCCTCGCCTACTCGCTTGCGCTGCTGCCCGCAGGCGTGCTCGCCGACATGCTCGGATCCCGCATCGCGTATGCGCTGTCGCTCGTCGGCTGGTCGCTGGCGACGCTGACGCAAGGGCTCGCGCACGGCTACCACATGCTGCTTGGATCACGCCTGGCGATGGGGGCGCTCGAGGCGCCCGCGTTTCCGTCGAATGCGCGCGCGGTGACGATGTGGTTCCCGGTCCAGGAACGCGGCTTCGCGACGAGCGTGTACGTGATGGGCCAATACGTGGGCACGCCGCTCTTCACCGGACTGCTGCTATGGATTTCGTCGGCGTTCGGCTGGCGTGCCGTCTTCTTCGCGACGGGCACGTTCGGCATCGTGCTCAGCGTCGTCTGGTATCGGCTTTATCGCGATCCGTCGCGGCATCGCAACGTCAATGCGGCTGAGCTGCAGTACATCACCGAAGGGCGTCCCGTGGTGACCGCGCGCGATCGATTCGACTGGCGCATGGCGCTGCGCCTGCTCGGCTACCGGCAGATCCTCGCGATCTGTCTCGGCAAGTTCTGCAACAACACGCTACTGGTGTTCTTCACGACCTGGTTCATGACCTATCTGGTGGAGGAGCGGCACATGTCGATGATCAAGGTCGGTTTCTTCCAAGCGATGCCTTTCATCGGCGCGACGTTGGGAATCCTGATCGCCGGCTATCTGTCCGATCTTTGCATCCGGCGCGGGGTGTCCATGTCGTCGTCGCGCAAGGCGCCGCTCGTGATCGGCACCTTCCTCGGCGCATCCATCGTGCTCGTCAACTGCGTGCATTCGAATGCGCTGGTGATTGCTATCCTGACCGTCGCGTTCTTTGCACAGGGCATCGGTTCGATGTCTTGGGCGGCCGTGTCAGAGATCGCGCCGAAACGCTATGTCGGGCTCACCAGCAGCATCACGAGCCTCGCCGCGAATATCGCAGCGATCACTACGCCGCTGATGATTGGCTATGTCACGCAGCGTACCGGCAACTTTTTCTGGGCGCTGAACCTGATGGGTGCGATCTGCCTCCTCGGCACACTGTCGTACTCGGTGCTGCTCGGCAAGCTATCGCGTATCGAGCTCTGAGCCGCTCGCCGTGACATTCAACCGAACCCGGTCTATAGTCGGCGCAAGCGGCCGGGCGCCGACCGCATCGCCATCGCAACTCACCATGCAGAACTGGATCACCCTGACGGAGGCGGCGCGGCGGCTCGGCGTGCGGGCGCAGACCATCTATGCGTACGCGAGCCGCGGCAGCATCGCCGTGATGCAGGATCCCGACGATCCGCGCAAGAGCCTGTATCGCGCGGAGGACGTGATCGCGCTGTGCCGCAAGAAACAGGTCGGCCGCAAGCGCGCGGCGCTGGCAGCCAGCACGATCTTCGGCGCCGAGCCGTGTATTTACAGCGGCATCACCACGTTTTCCAAAGGCCGCGCGTGGTATCGCGGCCGCGACAGCATTCAGCTTGCCGATACGGCGACGCTCGAGGAAACGGCTGCCCTGCTCTGGCAGGCCACAACGCCCGTGTCGTTCGACGCGCCCGCGGTCGCGCTGCCGCCCGGCGAGCGCGATCGGCAATGCGCGTTCACGATGCTCGCGATGCTGGCCGCGCACGGCCACTCGACGCTCGGCCGACTCGACCGCGCGTTGCACACCGAGGCCGGACAGCTCGTCGCGATCGTGTCGCGCGCGTTCGGCGCGCATGACGATGCCAGTGCAAGCCCGCTCCGGATCCATCAGCGGCTCGCGGCCGGCTGGGGCCTCGACAGCCGTAGTGCGGACCTGCTGCGCCGCGCGATGGTGCTGGTCACCGATCACGAGATCACGAGTTCAGCATTCGCCGCGCGCATCACCGCATCGACCGGCGCGTCACTCGCGGGCTGTCTGCTGACGGGGCTCACAACGTTGTCGGGCCCGCTGCACGGCGACGCGTCGGGACGCGTGCGCGCGGTATTCGACGACGTGCAACGATTAGGCGCCGCGTGTGTGGTCGATCATCACCTGAAGTCCGCGATCCCGATTCCCGGTTTCGGCCATCATCTTTACCCCGACGGCGATCCGCGCGCGGCCGCGTTGCTCGCGCGGCTCGGTCCACCGGCGGAACTGGCGCACTTCATCGACAAGGTCACGACGCTCACTGGCCAGCGGCCGACCATCGATGTCGCCCTGGCGATGCTGTCGGTGCAACTTCAGTTGCCGCGCGATGCGGCGTTCGGATTGTTCGCGATCGCGCGAAGCGTCGGGCTTCTCGCACACTGCATCGAGCAACTGCGCGTGGGCAAGGTGATCCGACCGCGCAGCCGCTATACGGGGCCGGCGCTCGACGAGCGGCATCTGCGGCCCGACGCGGAGGACGACGGCAAATTGCCGAAAGCCAGTGTGATTGAGAAGAATCGGGTATTCAAGATAGTGGAGTAACACTACCTAGCCCCGCTCGACCGCTACGCGGTCACGCCTTCGATCTGGAAGATCGTGTCGATCTGCGCCGACAGGCGTCGGTCGACGAAGGCTTGCTGAAAAAGCGCGCTGCCGACAGTGAAGCCCCAGGTGTTCGCGTGAATCATCGCTTTCACACGCGTTTCGCGGTCGATGCTGCCTGCGGCAATCACGGGCACGGCGACCGCGTCGACAACACGTCTTGTCAGCTCGGCCGGATCGTCATTGCCGGCAAACCGGTACGCAAGCAAGTCAAGACCATGCACACCGGGCATCGATGCGATGCGGCGCGCGTCCTCGACAATTTCGTTCATCGTCCCTTCGAGCACGGTCGGATGACCAACAGTGCGGCCGGCGAACGGAAAATACCGGATTGCCGAGCCACGCAGTAGCGGCAGCGCGTCTTCAACGTGGCGGCCGCCAAGCAGGTAGTCGACTCCGATCTCGAGCGACGCGTCGATCGATTCCAGCTCTGCTTCGCGGCTCGTTGCGACGACTTCCAGCATGACTTTGCGGCCATCGGCGCGGATGCGCCGGGCGAGCTCCTTCAAGTCTCTTATGGGCAAGCCGACATCCTTGAAGCCGACATAGCGGACGGGGCTGTCACGCAGGCTGTCGTAGGTTGCAATCGCGTCGCTGACGGTCGCGTCGTTTTCGGTCAACATCAGGATGAAGTGGGACACATCAAGCTCCGGTAGACAATGGGTGCTTCGCCCGCGATTGGACGAACTGGTGAGCGGTCTGGAGGGCAATCTGTAGGCTGGCTGGATCGGCAATGCCCTGCCCTGCAATGTCGAAGGCCGTGCCGTGGTCGGGGCTCGTACGCACGAAAGGCAGGCCAACGGTGATGTTCACGCCGTCCTCCACGCCGGCGAGCTTGACCGGTATGAGGCCCTGGTCGTGATACTGCGCTACCACGATGTCGAACCGGCCGCGGCGGGCGTTCATGAATACAGTGTCGCCGGGCCACGGGCCGCTGGCGTCGATGCCTTCGTTCCGCGCAAGTTCGATCGCGGGCGCGATGATGTCGATATCCTCACGCCCGAAAAGGCCTCCTTCACCCGCGTGCGGGTTGAGGCCGGCGACCGCCACGCGGGGACGCTCGATGCCAAGCTCACGCATTGCGCGATCGGCGAGCCGGATGATGCGCAGTTCGGTTTCCACGGACAGCTTCGCGACAGCATCGAGCATGGAGCAGTGAACCGTCACGAGGATCGTACGCAGCGTCGGGTTGACGAGCATCATCGCGTAGTCACGCGTGCCCGAGAGGTCCGCGAGCATTTCAGTGTGACCTGGATAAGGCACGTTTGCGGCGGCGAGCGCTTCCTTGTGGATCGGCGCCGTGCAGATGCCGGCGATTTCGCCCCGAACTGCGAGATCGATAGCTGTACGGATCGCGCCGAATGCGGCCTGACCGGCAGCGGCATTCACTGCGCCAACGGGCAAATCGGGCGGTAGTGCGTTCGCGCCAGGCACCTGCAGGACATCAAGCGCGCCAGGCTGCGGTTCGATTTCGGCGACCGAGGTGACCTCTCTTATCGCCAGATCCAGGCGGAGTGCCGTGGCTTGGCGCCGTAACACACCCGTATCGCCGATCACGAACGACGGGTGCTCGGCGATGAACGCGGCGTTGGCAAATGTCTTGACGATGATCTCCGGCCCGATGCCTGCGGCGTCCCCCATCGTGACGGCTATTGGTTTCTGCTTCATGGTTTTGCTCCGGTCAGTGTGTGGATGCAAGTCACCAAGGCGTCGTCGTCTCCGAAACCACCGGCTTTCGTGATCAAGGGAAATCGACCCCTCGCGGTTCGAACTTCGGCTAATGGCACGCCCGGCATGATTTCGCGGCACACGCGCAACGACACTACCGGCAGCGCGTCGATGATCCGCCGCGCGGTTTCCCCGCCGGTCACAACGAGCCCGTCGCAGGCGCCGCTGCTAATGGCATTCACGGCGTGCGTCACGACATCGCGCAACACCGCTTGCGGCACGCTGCTGATCGGCGAACGCGCTTCCTCGGTGGCCAGTACGTCTATTGCGCATTGCGCTCGAGCGACCGCGAGTTGCCGCCGCGATCGCGGATTGAGGCTGCCCACGACAAGCCACGGCCGACCGGCAGACAGCGCAGGCGCGACTGCGTAATCGGGGCAGCCCGCGCGTACGTCCGGCGCACCACCAGCGCGCGAGAGCACGCGTGCGAGACCGCGCAGCAGCCCTGTCGATCCCGCCAGCAGCAGATCGGGCTGCCTCGCAAATGTCGTCACGATTGCATCGAGGTCCGCTTCGGTGCGCGCATCGACCACCACGGCGTCGTCCACCTCCAGCAGCGCGCGGGCGTGCGCCGCGTCGCGCGCGACCTTCATCTCGATTTGATGCGCGCGAAACAATGCCGGGATCCTGGATTCCCGTACCGGCAGTACGGGATCGTGTCGGAATGCCGTTTCGTGCACGGGCACGCCGTCTACTCGTACGGCGCCCTCCTCGACCGTACGCCCGGCGGACGGAAACGCCGGCGCGACGAGCAGCTTGCGCCGGCCAGAGGCGGCAAGTGCCGTCAAGCAATCGCGCGCGACTCGGCCACGCAATGTCGAATCGAACTGGAGGACAAGTACGTCCGCGTCGTGCCACGCGCGCGCGGCCGTTGCGACAGCGTCGTGGTCGAGCGCCGGGGGGTATTCGCGGGAATCCGTGTCGAAGCTGACGACCGCCGCCGTCGCGGTGCTGTCGGGACGGACGAGCACGGCTGTCTCCCAGCCACGCTCCGCGAAGCAGGCCGTGCCGTCTAGCGCACTTGTGAAGTCGTCGGTGATGATGCGGATGCGCATGGCGATTCCGTGATATTGTTGGTTCGCCAATTTTGTCGATTTACGCGGGATTCTCAAGAACCAAAGTCGAATCAGTTTGGATCATTTATGGTTGCGGACCGTTCATCCAGGCAGGCGCTGCCGGCCCTGATCGCCCTCGAACTGAAGCGGGACTCGGGCGTGCCGATTTTCAGGCAGATTGCACGGCAACTGCGCGAAAAGATCGTCAGCCACGCGCTGCCGGCCCGCGCGCGGTTGCCGCCCAGCCGCGAACTTTCTGCCCAACTGGGGGTGGCGCGCAACTGTGTCGTCGATGCCTATGATGAGTTGATCGCCGAAGGCATTCTTGATGGGCGCGGGCGTCATGGCACATTTGTCGTCGCAAATGTACCCGCAGTCCGCAGGGCCGCGATGGGGGCGAGTTGGACGCCATCGCTGCTGCGTCGTATCGCCGCCGATGCACAAGCTGCGCCTGAACGAGCGGCGAGTACGCGCCTCGACTGGCGTCCCGGACAGTCGAGCGCCCGCACCCTGCCGCTTGATGTATGGCGCAATGCCTGCCGTGAAGCGGGACGGAAGTTGCCGCCCGAAGGCTATGGCGATCCCGGCGGGGAGCCGGGGCTCAGGCGCGCGATCGGTAAATGGCTATTCGAACACCGATCGGTCAACGTCGACCCCGAGCAGATCGTCATTACGCACGGCACCGGCCACGCGCTTCAGCTGGTCGCACAGGCGCTGCTGCGTCGCGGGGACTTGTGTGCAACAGAAGACCCGGGCTACGCCGGCGCAACATCGGCGTTCCTGCGATCGGGCGCATCGTTGCGCTTCGTGCCCGTGGACGCGGAAGGCATAGTCGTCGACCGGATTGTCGAAGATGACGCAGTCCCTGCCCTTGTTCATCTCACCCCGGCCCATCAGTACCCGATGGGGGGACGTCTGTCGGGGCCAAGGCGCCGGGCGCTGGTCGAACTCGCGCGCAAGCGCGGGATGCTGATGATCGAGAACGAATACGACTGCGAGTTCCACTACGCGGGAACGAATCATCCGCCGATTTTCAGCCATGCGCCGGAAAGCACGCTGCTGGTCAATACTTTCGCGAAGGCGGTCAGCCCTTCCCTTCGGCTCGGGTTCATCGTCGCGCCGCCGTGCGCAGCCGCCGCGCTGGTTGCGCGCGTCGAGCGCGAGCGCACGCATGTATCGTGGCCCGTGCAGAAGATCGTCGAAACGTTGCTCCTATCGGGCGAGCTGGATCGGCATTTGCGCAGGGTGCGGCGGCATTATGGGGCGATGCGCGATGCCATACGCGAACGGTTGACCCCATACGCCGACGTGGTCACCCTAGGGGGCGACGAGGGAGGCCTGCATGTGATCGTGTCAGGAGAGAACGACGCGTTCGACCGTGATTTGCGAGCCGCCCTGCGATCGAAGGGCGTCGTGTTCGACGACGTTCGCGATTTCACGAAGCTCGAACCCAATGCGCGCGGTTTTCTGCTCGGATATGGGCATATGGACTGGGAAGCGCTGACAGCATCGCTGAATCTGCTCGAGATCTGTATCAAGCAAATCGGACGTCGCGGTCATTTGCGAAAGAGTGCCAGGCGCTATACCGCACCGAAATAATGCTGCGCCAAAGCAACCCAATATCGGACGCCGGCAGGAATGATGTCGTCGTTGAAGTCGTACTTCGGGTGATGTAGCGATCGGGCGGCCGCGCCCGGCGTAGCGTTACCGATCAGCACATAAGCGCCCGGCCGTTCTTCGAGCATGAAGCCGAAGTCTTCCGATGTCATGTTCGAAGGAATGTGATTGTCGAGGCGCTCGCTGCCGAACGTCTCGCGAATAACCGTTTCACAGAGCGCAGTTTCGGCCGGCGTGTTGATCGTTGCCGGGTAGTATTGGAAAAACGTCACCTCGACTTGGGCGCCATAGGCCGAGGCCAGTCCTTGGCACATCAGCTCGATGTCGCGCTGTAGCCTTTGTTGCAGAGTCGACGACAGCGTGCGAATCGTGCCGCGCAACTCGGCGCTGTCCGGAATGACGTTGTCTGTATCGCCTGCGTGGAACATGCAGACCGAAATCACAGCGGGATCGACAGGATCCTTGTGCCGCGCCGCGATGGTCTGACATTGGAGCACCATCGAACAGGCGAGCGGTATCGGATCGAGACCCAGGTGCGGTTGAGCCGCATGCGCCCCTTTGCCTGTTACCGTGATTCTGAAGCGGGACCCAGCGGCCATGATCGGGCCGGTGCGCAACCCGAAACGCCCGGCCGGCAAACCCGGCCAGTTGTGCATGCCGAATACCGCTTCCGTCGGACATCGCTCGAACAAGCCGTCATCGATCATCTTCCGTGCGCCCGCGCCCCCTTCCTCTCCAGGCTGAAACACGAAATGAACCGTGCCGGGCAACTGCGGCAATTGCTTCAGGACACGGGCGGCGCCCAGCAGCATGACGGTATGCCCGTCGTGTCCGCAGGCATGCATGACTCCGTTCGCACACGAGGCGTGCGCGAAGTCATTGGCCTCCTGGATCGGCAACGCATCGAGGTCCGCGCGCAGCACGATGCCACGATGCGGGTCGGCGCCGGGCAGGCTCCCGACCACGCCGGTCCCGCCCAGCCCGCGCAACACGGCATAGCCGAGCGATTCGAGCTCACGCGCGACGACGTCTGCCGTCCTGCGTTCCTCGAATCGCAGTTCGGGATGGGCATGCAGGTCGCGGCGCAACTTCGCCCAATGCGCATGATGCGCGTCCAACGAAGTCTCGACCGTTGCGGAGGTATTCAATTTCGGCACCTTTGGAAAGCGAAATAGAGTCGACGCCGGCGTGTTATCGCGTCGGGTATCGCAGCCGTTTCAATCGTAGAACCCGAGGATCGACTTCACTTCCATGTACTCTTCCATGCCTTCCATCCCGTACTCTCGACCATTGCCGGACTGCTTGTACCCGCCGAATGGCGCTTGCGGGTCCCACGCCGGATAGTTCAGATGCACCTGGCCCGAACGAATGCGCGCTGCGACCGCTTGCAACAGTGCCTTGTCTGCGCCTTGAACATGTGCGCCGAGCCCGTAAACCGTGTCGTTCGCGACCGAGATCGCTTCTTCGACCGAGTCGTAGGGAAGGATGGCAAGGACCGGGCCGAAGATCTCCTCCTGCGCAATCCTCATCTTTGTACCCACTTCGGAAAAGATCGTTGGCTGTGCGTAGAACCCCCTGCTCAGGCCGGCCGGCCTCCCTGGTCCACCGACGAGCAACAGAGCGCGTTCGTCGATGCCGGCTTCGATCATCTCCTGCACCCTGCCGAACTGCGCACGATTGGCCAACGGACCGTGTGTCGTCGCGTCGGCGAACGGATCGCCAACGATCATCTGTTCCGTTGCCGCGACAGCCAACGCTTCGACCTGTCGCAACATGCCACGCGGCACGATCATCCGCGTCGGCGCGCTGCACGACTGACCCATGTTCCGAAACGCGGCAGCAACGCCCAGCGAGACAGCACGCGGCAGATCCGCATCGGGCAGCACGACGTTCGGCGACTTGCCGCCGAGCTCCTGCGCCACACGTTTGACCGTCGGCGCAGCTGCCTGCGCAACCAGGATGCCCGCACGCGTCGAGCCGGTGATCGACACCATATCGACTTGCGGGTGTGACGCCAGTAACGTACCGACCTCCGGGCCGGTGCCACTCACGAGGTTAAAAACGCCCGCGGGAACACCAGCGTCCGCGATGACTTCAGCAAATAGCAAAGCGCTCAGCGGCGAGAATTCACTAGGTTTAAGTACCACTGTGCAGCCGGCTGCGAGTGCCGGCCCGACCTTCGCCGTAATCTGATAGATCGGCCAGTTCCAGGGCGTGATCAGCGCGCAGACGCCGATCGGCTCGCGTACGACCGCGGTCGTCCCCCTTTGCTTCCTGAACGGATAGCTGGCCAGATTGTCGCGCGCGACGCGAATATGTTCGGCTGCAAGCGGCACATGTGCGGCGCGCGCATAGCTGATGGGCGCGCCCATTTCCGTCGACAACGCAGCGGCGAACAGTTCGGCGCGCTCCAGCATCAGCGCATGAACCCGGTCGAGCAGCGCAGCACGTTCTTGCGGCGAACTTGCCGACCAAGCCGCGAAAGCCTTACGCGCGGCGAGCACTGCCCGCTCGGCGTCGCGCGCGTTGCCAAGTGCGATCTCGCACACTGCGTCCTCGGTGGACGGCGAGATAACGGCGATTCGATCGCTACGATCGGAGGCAGTCCACTCGCCGTCGATGTACAACCGGTCGAGCCGTCCTGCTTGCATCAGATGACGAACAGGTGAAGTCATTGCAGCGTGTCCTTGATTCGATACCATGCCCCAACGAACGGCAAAAACCACGGCTTGCCAAAGTGGCCGGGGATGGCAGGCCAGTCGAAGTCTTTCCACGGATTCAGATCGACGCGTCCGTCCATGATCTCCGCCATCAGCGTGCCCATCAACGTGGCCATGTGCGTGCCATGGCCACTATAGCCCATCGAGTAATAGATACCGTCACGCTGGCCCGCGCGCGGCAGGCGGTTGGCGGTCATGTCGACCATGCCGCCCCAGCAATAGTCGATGCGCGCGTTCGCCAATTCGGGGAACACCGTGGCCATCTGCTGTCGCAAGATCAGCCCGCTCTTTTCGTCGGAGCGCGGGTTCGATGTCGCGAAACGTGCGCGTCCGCCAAAGAGCATCCGGTTATCGGGCGTTACACGAAAGAAATTGACGAAGTTCTTGGTGTCGGTCGCCATCCGGCGCGTGGGCAGCAACCGGTCGATCAGGTCCACCGGCAAAGGCTCGGTGACGATGATGAACGCCCCGACCGGCACGATTCTTCGCCGAATCCACGCGAACGGTCCCACCTGCGAGATGCCGCTCGCCAGGAGCACCTGCGGTGCGCGGATCGATGCGCGCGGCGTCCGCACGATGTAGCCCCGAGGTTCCCGCTGCAACCCCAGTACTGGCGCCCGCTCAAGAACATGGGCGCCACGCGCTTGCGCAGCTCTCGCGAGACCACGAACATAACGACCGACGTGCATCCCGGCGCTCTTCTCGAAGATCAACCCGCCGTGATAACGGTCGGAGCCAATCTCGTCACGAAGCTGCGCCTTTGTCACAAGGCGCGTATCAGGGTCCACGCTCGCGGCAAGCAACGCCTGACTTCTCGCAAGCTTATCGAAGTGCTCCGGCTTCGCCGCGAGCTTCAGCTTTCCTCTGCGAACAAAATCGCAATCGATCGACTCTTCGCTGACCAGCCTCTCGACCATGTCGACACCCGAGTCGAACGCGAGATAGAGCCGGTTGGCCAATTCCGTACCGATCCGCTGCGAGAGTGAAGCGTAATCCTGCGCGAAGCCGTTGTTGCACATGCCGCCGTTGCGGCCCGACGCGGCCTGTCCCACGGTACCTGCTTCGCAGACGATGACGCGCGCGCCTTTTTTGGCGAGCGCCACGGCCGCCGCCGAGCCGGTGATGCCGCCGCCCACCACGACCACGTCGCAACTTCCGCCGTCCATGTCAGGCGAGTTGCTGACGAATGGCTCGGACGTATCGAGCCAGTAAGAACCGAAATGCATGACAAACTCCAAAGCGGCCGGGCGCGTGCTCATACCCGACACTATGCGTGCAAGCGGCAGATAAGCCGGTCCGTACTGAACGTCTAAAGCATGGCTTGACTGACCAATGCGTACAAGCGGCAAGCGCGATCGGGTGCGCCAACATGTTCGCGGGCAGGCGCATTGAGAACCATCTTCGAGCAGATGTCCACGCGCTGCAGTCCCTGTTCGCTCAGCCAATCGCTCAAACCTGTTTCCGAGGGCACGTCGATACGGACGAATTCGCCCTCTCGTCCGGTCAGCCAGTAGCCGATCAAGGCTTTTGCGCGCGCGTCGTCATGCGAACGAATCGCTACCACAGGGCCGATCACGTGCCCCCGGCCAAAGCGCCGCAACACCGAGAATCCGACGATCTCGCCATCGCGTTCGAGTACGACGCTTTCCCCGCGCTCGAGCACTGCGGACAACAGCGCATGGCGCTCGAGGCCCGAGGCGCGCGAAGCCAGTTCAACGAGGCAGGGAAAGTCGGCAGGGATCCCAGTGCGCAGTCGCTCACCGTCGAGCAACGCAACGGGGAGAGGTTTACCGACATTCCCTTGATGTTGCTCCAACGATCCACATACGCTGAAGCCGAGCTTTTCGTAGAGCGGCCGACCGGCCAGCGTCGCGTGCAGGAATGTGATACGTGGCCCTAACTCTTCGAGGACGATCTCCATCAGCTTGCGGCCGATACCGCGGCCCTGGTGCGCCGACGACACGATGACGTGACCGAGCGAGGCACGGTCGGCGCCGAACTTCCAGCACATCGCAGTACCAATGACGACACCTCGCTCTTCGGCCACGAACGCTATCGCCGTGTTGGCGGAAAACTGCCAGTCTTCCGGCCTATATGGCCAGCCCAGTGCCATCGAGAGCGCGTGAGCCGCGGGTACGTCGCCCGGAGCGAACTTGCGATACCGAAGATCCGCGGCCGAGGCCGAGCTGTTCGCGAAGGAATCGTGTTTCACTAATCTCCCCTACTGAATGTTTCCGTTTCGCCGGAAGCGCAACTACTCGCGGCGACACTGCAGCAACCATCGAGTGACGCTGTTGGCAAGCCGGTGCCACGTACTATAGAAAAAATTATTTTTATCGTGTTTAATCTCCAATGAATCCATCGTTAACGGGCCCTTAATGCTTCAACTTGAAGACATGCAGCTGCTGCGCGCGCTCGGCGTATCCCACTCACTTGCCGCAGCAGCGAGGTTGTTAGACCTGACGCCGCCCGCGGTCACGGTACGTCTTCAGCGCATCGAGGAGCGGATGGGGGTGAGTCTTGCCACGCGCGCAGCCAGAGGTTTCTCGCTCACTGACGAAGGACAGCGCCTTGTTCAGGAAGCCATCGAGATCCTGGAGCGGATCGAGTCTATTCCGTCACGCGTCTCCGGAGCGTCCGCTGGTGTAAGTGGTCATTTGCGCGTCGTGGCTCCATTCGGATTCGGCAGGGAATATGTCGCGCCGCTCGTCCGCGGCCTGCATCGCTCACACCCCAATCTGGCGATTTCGCTAATTTTGGTCGAAAGTCCGCTCGCGTCTGCGTCGGGCGCCGACGCGGTCGTTTCGATCGGCCACATCAAAGGCTCTTCCTGGGTGGGACATTTCCTGGCGCCAAACGACCGCATTCTTTGCGCAGGCCCCGCCCTTGCGCGTTCGCTGTCAAAGCTCAAGCATCCCTCCGAACTTACCCGGCACCCTTACCTGACCTTGCGAGAAAACGATGAAGACGTGACGCGTCTGCGTTTTGCTCAGCACGATGCTGCAGGCAAACGCATCGGCAAGGGCGTGACGGTCCGCTTGAGCAGCGCGTTGTCTTCGAACGATGGCACCGTCGTCAGGGACTGGGCCGTCGACGGCCTCGGCGTTGTCGCGCGATCCGAATGGGATTGCGCGCGGCTGATCGCGGAGGGGAAACTGAAGCGCATTTTGCCGGCATGGCACCTCGAACCTGCACCGGTCATGGCCCTGACGCCCACGCGCCAAGGCCTGACCATTCGTCAGCGTGTGTTCCTGGAAGCCGCGAAGCGAGCCTTCAACCCCGTGCCCTGGCGCGGTTGAATCAATCAGGCGCCGCCTGGCGCCACGGATGCATTGCTCCGCGTCCCTGTGCCATCTAAAAGTCGGCGACCTTGCCCCATGCAGACGAGGCGAATCGGCTCGGTCGATACGGTGTGGGGTCCACGATGGGCTCCGCACCGGTGGCGAGATCGGCGATCAGGTGACCTGCGCCAGGGCTTATCCCGAAGCCGTGCCCGGAAAACCCCGCTGCCAGGATCAATCCCGGTACGCCCGGTACTTCGCCAATTCCCGGAACACCGTCCGGCGTGCTGTCGACGAAGCCGGCCCATGCATGGGTAATCTTCGCGTCGCGTAGTTCGGGCAACAGTTCGATGGCGCGGCGATGCGTTTCGGCGACCGTCGCGCGATCGGGCTTCGGATCGAGGATGCGCATTCGTTCCATAGGCGTCGGCGCATCGAGCCGCCAGCGTTTCAGCGTTTCGTGGCCGCCTCGAACGCCCTCGAGTCCCCCGGGCAGAAGGCTGCGCCAGCGCGCGGCGAACATCGGCAGGAATTGCGGCGCGAAACGCAGAAATTGGCCCGTCACATCGACGCGCGCTCGCCCGCTGATGGCCAGCGCGTAGCGTCCGTCGTTTCGGCGAGTAATCGAAACGCCGGAGGTGAACAGCGCATCGGGCAAACGATGTTCCACAGGGGAGACGCTGAGGATCGATTGGCGAATCGATGCTTGCGGAAAACGGATGCCGAGCTGTCTGCAGAACGACGACGCCCAGGCGCCACCCGCAAGCACCACAGTCCGGGTCTTGATGACGCCGGCTTCGGTGACGACGCCGCTGACGCGCCCACCCTCCAGTTCGACGCCACGGGCCGCGCACGCCTGGATGACACTGCCGCCTAACTTAATGAGCGCAGCTGCCACGGCCGGCGCGGCCTTGCCGGGGTCGGCCGTGCCGTCGGTGGGCGAAAAGACGCCGCCTTTCCAGGTCCGCCCGGTCAGTCGCCCACGCTCGGTAGCCTGCCGGCTGTCCAGCATGTAAGTTGTCACGCCCGCGGTCTTCGCAAAGTCGCCCCAACTGGCCCAACGGGACAATTCGGCGTCGTCATTGCTGAGGTACAGCAGCCCACACCGATGAAAGCCCGTGTCTTCGCCCGTTTCGATCGCAAATCGT
>NZ_DASXWY010000076.1:0-7546 GCF_036503415.1 Trinickia sp.
AAGCCGAGCAGACGCACGAGCCGCGTCAGCGCGTCGGATGCGTCGTTGAGGATCACGCCGCCGCCGGTGTAGACCATCGGCCGCTTCGCCTCGAGCAGGAGCTGCACCGCCTTGCGGATCTGTCCCGCATGGCCCTTGGTCACCGGGTTGTACGAGCGCAGCGAGACGGTCTTCGGGTAGACGAACTCCGTCGTCGCCTGCGTGACGTCCTTCGGAACGTCGACGACGACGGGCCCCGGGCGCCCGGTCGCCGCCAGATAGAACGCCTTTTTCATCGTGATCGCGACGTCGGCGACGTTCTTCACGAGGAAGTTGTGCTTGACGCACGGCCGCGTGATACCGACCGTGTCGCATTCCTGGAACGCGTCCTGGCCGATCGCGGCCGTAGGCACCTGGCCGCTGATGATGACGAGCGGGATCGAATCCATGTAGGCCGTGGCGATGCCGGTGACGGCATTGGTCACGCCGGGGCCCGAGGTGACGAGGCATACGCCGACCTTGCCGGTCGAACGCGCATAGCCGTCCGCCGCGTGGACCGCGGCCTGCTCGTGACGCACGAGCACGTGTTGAACCTTGTCCTGCTTGTACAGTTCGTCGTAGATGTAGAGCACTGCGCCGCCGGGATAACCCCAGAGCACTTCGACGCCTTCGTCTGCCAGCGCGCGCATGAGCACGGTGGCGCCTATCGACGAGGCTTCATGGGAAGGAGTGGTATCCGACGTGGAGAATTCCGCGCTGGGCATGTTCATCATTCACCTTTCGAATTTTCGGCAAAAAATTGATCGGGTGCTCTCTGCCGGGCTTGTGGCTC
Source organism: Trinickia sp. (assembly GCF_036503415.1). Lineage (GTDB taxonomy): Bacteria > Pseudomonadota > Gammaproteobacteria > Burkholderiales > Burkholderiaceae > Trinickia. The sequence goes on from NZ_DASXWY010000076.1 coordinate 812, forward strand.
GGGTTCAAGCGGCGCGTCCAGTTTGACTGGCGGACTTCATGGGCCCGCCCCAAAAAGACAAGTCACTTATGTTGCGAACCGGCAACCTTAGCGGCTGCCGAGCACGCGGTCAAGCAAAAAATCGCATCCCAGGCACGGGGCATGCAGTGCCCAGGCGGCCCAGGAGGTGCGTTTGGGGCCAGGCGGCACGGCCATAAGTGCCCCATGGCCCCGAAAAGTTTGCTAGCATCCGCGGGTTTCGCGATATTTTTTTCAATCGATTACACGGCGTGCGCGCGCTTCGCGCCGCTGCCCCCCGGGATGGCATCAGAAAAGGAACTCGCCGACTTCCTGACGAGCATCGAAAGACGCGCGTTCAAGCAGACCGTCTACGCCGTGCGCGACGACGATGCCGCCCTCGACATCGTGCAGGACGCGATGATCAAGCTCGCCGAAAAATATGGCGACAGACCGCTTGCCGAGCTGACGCTCCTGTTTCAGCGTATTCTCCAAAACGTAACGCACGACCATTTTCGGCGGCAGAAAGTCCGGAACACCTGGGTGAGCCTTTTTTCGTCGTTCGGCAATGCCGACGACGACGATTTCGACCCGCTCGAGACGATCGAAGGGCAGGAACACACGAGCGGTTCGGAGAGCAGCCAGGAAAAGCTCGAGCGCGATCAGGTGCTCACACTCATCGACGCGGAAATCCAAAAATTACCGGCGCGTCAACGGGAAGCGTTTCTCATGCGTTACTGGGAAGATATGGATGTCGCCGAGACCGCCGCCGCCATGGGTTGCTCCGAAGGCAGTGTGAAGACGCACTGTTCGAGGGCGACGCATACACTGGCGGCCGCGCTCAAGGCCAAAGGAATCACGCTATGAGCTCCGCTCCCGAAACCAACGAATTCGAGTTTGCGCACAAAATCTGTCGCGCGCTCGACGAAAATGCGGCCAGCTTGCCCGCCACGACGGTCAACAAACTCGCGGCCGCACGGCGTGTCGCGCTCGGGCGCAAAAAGCCCGAGGCCGCCGTCGCCCGCGCGTTCGTGCTCGCCCCCGCGGGCGGTCCGGCGTTCGGCCCGCAACGTACGAGCCCTGTGGAGCGACGCGTGCCGCCGCTGCGCCGTTTCATGCGGCTTTTGCCGATCCTCGCACTGGTTGGCGGCGTCGCCGTCATCGCTTATTGGGAAAATCTGCAGCGTGCCGCCGAGCTCGCCGATATCGACGCAGCCATGTTGAACGACGAGCTTCCGCTCAATGCGTACCTCGACCACGGCTTCAACGCCTATCTCTCGCGAGCACGCTGACGGGCATGTGCAGGAGGAGACCGGCGTGAGCTACAAGCGCGGCCTGGCCGTCGTGTTCGCCTGTGCGATCGCGTCCGCCGTGGTGTTCGGAGCAACCTACCCCCGCTTTTTCGGCGAGACACCCGCTGCCCGGCCGGCGGGCGCGCCACCTAGCGCGCCTCCCGCACCGACGCTCGCCATCGAGCTCGCTCCCCTCGTCGACAACAACCCGCTCTCGTGGTCGCACCTCAGCGACGAACAGCACGCCGCTTTGGCGCCGTTCGCCACCGAATGGGACAGGTTCAGCGACGAGCGAAAGCGCAAATGGATCAAGATCGCGTCGCGTTTCGCGAAGATGTCGCCCGAAGCGCAAAAAAGACTCCATGAACGGATGGGTCAGTGGGTTGGCATGACGCCCGAGCAGCGCCGTGTCGCGCGCGAAAACTACCAGGTCTCGAAAGCGCTGCCCCCGCAAGCGCGCCAGAAGGCCTGGAAAGCCTATCAAGAACTCTCGCCCGAGCAGAAGGCACGGCTTGCCGCGCTGGAGCGCAAGCGGCGGCCGACCGTCGTGAGCGCCCCGCCATCGGGGCTCAAGAGCGAAATCCACGGCATCAATCGGCTCGCGGATGCTTCGTTGCCGACGAGCGGCGCTGCGGCGGCCAGTGCTGCCGCGGCCGCATCGGGCACAAGCGTGGCACCGCCGGCACCGGCGAGCGGAGTACCGGGCGCACCCACGCCGCTTTCGCCGTCGGAGGCGCCCTCGATCTTCCGCGGCGCCTGATGTCCGGCCCCGCCCGAGCCGCACACGCATGAATTCACCGTCGTTGCCGCCCAGCATTCGCCGCCGCCTCGCATCGCTCGTCTACGAGACGTTGCTGCTTTTCGGCATCGTATTCTTCGCCGGCTATCTGTTCGGCACGCTCACGCAACAACGCAACGGCCTCACGCACCGCCACCTGCTCGCCGTCTGGCTGGCCTTCGTCGTCGGCGTCTATTTCGTCTGGTGCTGGACGCACGGCGGTCAGACCCTGCCGATGAAAACGTGGCGCCTGCGCCTCGTCGGGCCTTCCGGCCAGACGGTCGGTCCAGTGCGAGCCCTGGCGCGCTATGGGTTGGGCTGGCTGTGGTTCGTGCCCCCGCTTGCGCTGCATCCGGCATTCGGCTTGCCGCTGCCCGCGACGCTCGCTGCGACGGCCGCGTGGTTCCTGCTCTGGGCTGCCTCGGCACGGCTCGATCCGGACCGCCAGTTCCCTCATGACCGCATGGCGGGCACACGTATCGTCGAACTCGCGCCCGACAAGACGAGCCCCCCGGCGTCGGGCGCGGCCGAAACGTCGGGCCCGCCGACCCCGTAATAAGAACTTCCCGTGACTGTCATGTTGCAGTCACGCTCGCGTGGCGCAATGGGCGAATGTCCAACTCGACGCGAGAAGCCATGGACCGCACGACGGCCGCGACTTCCCTCCTTCGGCGGCTCGGCGCGACTGTCGCTGCCGTTCCCTTTCATCCCGCAGCGCCCGGCGGCGTCTCGGCGGGCACTCACGAGGCAGCGCACGAAACGGACGCGAGCGGTCACGACGACGACGTCGACAAGCCGCACCGTTACCGGACGATCTGGCTATCGGACATCCATCTCGGCTCGAGCGGCTGCCAAGCGAACTACCTGCTGGACTTCCTGCGCCACAACGATTCCGAATATCTCTACCTCGTCGGCGACATCATCGACGGCTGGCAGCTGAAAAAAGGCTGGTACTGGCCGCAGGCGCACAACGATGTCGTCCAGAAGATCTTGCGCAAGGCGCGCAAGGGCACACAGGTCGTTTATATCCCGGGCAATCACGACGAAGGCGCGCGGCAGTTTTGCGATCTCGCCTTCGGCGACATCCAGGTGCGTGGCGAAGCGTTTCATACGACGATTTCCGGTAAACGCCTGTGGATCGTACACGGCGACCTCTTCGACGGTGTCATCCAGCATGCGAAGTGGCTCGCCTATCTGGGCGACAGCGCCTACACGACGATCCTCGTGCTCAATCGCTGGTTCAACCGCATTCGCAGCCGCTTCGGCTTCCAGTACTGGTCGCTCTCCCAGTATCTGAAGCATCAGGTCAAGAACGCGGTCAATTTCATCTCGTCGTTCGAACACGTCATGGTCGACGAGGCACGGCGACGCGGCTGCGACGGAGTCGTCTGCGGTCACATCCACAAGGCCGAGATCCGCGATGTCGACGGCCTCGTCTACTGCAACGACGGCGACTGGGTCGAAAGCCTTTCCGCGCTCGTCGAAACCTTCGAAGGCGAGCTGCGCGTGGTCTATTGGACCGTCATGCGCTCGCCGCACGCTCATTCGCGCAAGGCCAAGGCAACGGCCTGACGTGTCCGCCTCCCCGCACTGTCCGCCATCCGGACCGGAGACTCTTCGCATGAAAATCATGATCGTGACCGACGCTTGGGAGCCGCAGGTCAACGGCGTCGTTCGCACATTGAAGAACACGACGCGCGAGCTGACCGAACTTGGCCATCGCGTCGAGCTCGTCACGCCGCTCGAATTCCGCACCATTCCATGCCCGACCTATCCTGAGATCCGGCTGTCGCTCTTTCCTCGCCGGCGCCTGCACGCGCGTATCGATGAATTCGCGCCCGACGCGCTGCATATCGCGACCGAGGGGCCGCTCGGCCTCGCCGCGCGCCGCTATGCCATCAAGCACGGGCTGCCGTTCACCACGGCCTATCACACGCGTTTTCCCGAATACGTGGAAGCCCGCTTCGCGTTGCCCGCCGCATTCACCTACCGCTTTCTGCACTGGTTCCACCGGCCCTCGCTCGCCGTGATGGCGCCGACGCCCGTCGTGAAGGCCGACCTCGAGCGCTACGGCTTTACGAATGTCGTCCTCTGGACGCGCGGCGTCGATCTCGATATCTTCCATCCGATGGAATCCAAGGTGCTCAATACCGCCCGGCCGATCTTTCTTTATGTCGGCCGTGTCGCCATCGAAAAAAACGTCGAGGCGTTTTTGAAGCTCGACCTGCCCGGCTCCAAATGGGTGGCCGGTGAAGGGCCTGCGCTCGCGGAACTCAAGTCGCGCTACCCGGAGGTCAATTACCTCGGCGTGCTGACGCAGGCGGAACTGGCGAAGGTCTATGCCGCGGCCGACGTCTTCGTGTTCCCGAGCCGCACCGATACCTTCGGGCTCGTGCTGCTCGAATCGCTGGCCTGCGGTACGCCCGTGGCCGCGTATCCGGTGACGGGGCCGATCGACGTGCTCGGCGACGGCGACGCCGGCGCAATGAACGAGGACCTGCGCGAAGCGTGTCTCGACGCGTTGAAGATCGATCGCGCCGCCGCGCGTGCGTGGGCCGAGCGCTTTTCCTGGCGCGCCGCCTCCGAGCAATTCGCAGCGCACCTGAAACCGCTCTCGCATGCGCCGTGGCACGAGCAAAGCGCCGCCGCATGAAGCACGACGAACCGCCGATCGGCCGCGAGCCGCCCGACGCGCACGAGCCGCTCGGGCCCGACGATCCGCTTGCGCCTCTGCCGTTCAACCCCTACAAGGGCAATCGGGGGTTCACGCGGGCGTGGCATGCGCTCAAGAACTCGCTGAACGGCTTTCGCGTCGCCATTCGCGAGGAAAGCGCGTTCAGGCAGGAGCTCACGCTCGCGGTGCTGCTCGTGCCGATCGGTATCGCCGTGCCGGTGGATGCCGTCTCCCACGTTTTGCTGATCGGCTCGGTGCTGCTCGTGCTCATCGTCGAGCTGCTCAATTCGAGCGTCGAAGCGGCCATCGATCGCATCTCGCTCGAACGTCACGAGCTGTCGCGGCGTGCCAAGGACCTCGGCAGTGCCGCGGTGAGCGTCGCGCTGCTCGTCTGCGGGCTGACCTGGGTTCTGCTCGTCGGGCCGCTCGTCGCCCACTGGGTGCGGCTGCTGCTCGACGGCTGACCGCCCGCCCCATCGAATCACTGGTGAGCGCACCGTTCACCGTTGAACTTCTTGTCTCAAAAAAACGAACGACCGTGCTCCATGAAAACCCGGAGGGCGGTCGAGGAAGAGAACGAGCGGTTTATAATCGGCCCACTACATTCGAGACATACAACCAAAGCCGGGCAAGACGATGTACGGGTCCCGCGTGGGGCCGCGTATTGCCGGGCGCCACTGGGCCGGACGACATGGAAGCCAAAACTCCCCGCCGCACCCGCGAACGGATCCTCGAGTTATCGCTGAAGCTCTTCAACGAGATCGGCGAGCCGAACGTCACGACGACCACGATCGCGGAAGAGATGGAGATCAGCCCCGGCAATCTCTACTATCACTTCCGCAACAAGGACGACATCATCAACAGCATCTTCGCGCAGTTCGAGCAGGCGATCGAAAAGCGTCTGCGGCTGCCCGACGATCATCGTCCGACCATCGACGAAACCTGGTCGTATCTGCAGTACATGGCCGATTTCATGTGGCAGTACCGTTTCCTCTATCGGGATCTCAACGATCTGCTCGCGCGCAATCGCACGCTCGAGACGCATTTCAAGCAAATCATCAGTCACAAAGTCCGCTTCGCGCGCGAGCTGTGCGAGTTGCTCGTGGCCGACGACGAAATGGTCGCCACACCCGAGGAAATCCAGGTCATCGCGACGAACATGGGCGTCATCGCCACCTATTGGCTTTCCTATCAGTTCGTCATGCATCCGCGCAAGTACAACGACCAGGAAGCGATTCGCGTCGAGCTCTATCAGGTGAGCGTGCACGTGATTTCGATCATGGCGCCCTATCTGCGCGGCCGCTCGCGCCAGCTGTTCGACGACCTCGTCTCGGGCAAACTGCCGATGCGCGAATTCCATGATTACCTGCCGCCGCGCGATGCGCTGCCCAAAGCCGCCGTCAAGGACGCCGGAGTATGAGTTTGAAGTCGATTTGCGTTTATTGCGGCTCGTCGATGGGGACACGGCCCGTCTATGTCGAAGCCGCGCAGGCGTTCGGCCGCGCACTCGTGGACGCGGGCTGCTCGCTCGTCTTCGGCGGCGGACGCGTCGGGCTCATGGGCACGATTGCCGATGCAGTGCTCGCGGCGGGCGGGCGGGCCGTGGGTGTCATTCCGCAGCTGCTGCTCGAAAAGGAAGTCGGGCATACGGGCTTGAGCGAGCTGCATGTCGTCGCCGACATGCATGAGCGCAAGAAGATGATGGCGGACTTGTCGGACGCGTTCGTTGCGCTCCCCGGCGGGGCCGGTACGCTCGAAGAGCTGTTCGAGGTCTTCACGTGGGCCCAGCTCGGCTATCACGCGAAAGGAATCGGCCTGCTCGATATCGACGGATACTATCGGCCGCTCGTCGCCATGCTCGAGCACACGGTGAACGAAGGGTTCATGCAGCGCGAGTATCTCGATATTTTGCAGATCGATGCGCAACCCGATGCGCTCATCTCGAAACTGCAGCGTTATCACCCGCCTCGTCGGGACAAGTGGGCTTCGGAGCG
>NZ_DASXWY010000077.1:0-24429 GCF_036503415.1 Trinickia sp.
ATCTAGGCGATGAGTGCGATGCGCGGAATGGATGAGATGCAAGAACCGCTGTTCGCGACGGTAAAGCTGGAAGACTTCGTGCCAGCCGATCATCCGCTGCGGCCGAGATGGCCTGCGCCCGCCTGTCATCAACTCGAACAAGTCCTTTGCGTACCAAGTGGCTAATACGATGTCGATCTCTACGGATTCGGTCTATGCGCGCCTGTCGAGCGCCGAGGACGAGCTCAAGCGCCTGCGTCTGAGGCAGATGCGTTGGCTTGCCACGGGACTGCTGATAGGCGTCACGGTGCTCTATGGCGTTTCGGTCGTCTTTGCTCGATCGAGCCCGGCATGGCCCTTCATCGGCGCATTCGCCGAGGCAGCGATGGTCGGCGCCTTGGCCGACTGGTTTGCCGTGACGGCGCTTTTTCGTCATCCGCTCGGCCTGTCGTTCATCCCCCATACGGCAATCATTCCGAAGAACAAGAATCGCATCGCCGATAACCTCGGCGATTTCGTTCAGGGCGAGTTCTTTTCGACGGAGCGTGTGACGAACGTGATCCGGGCCGTCGATCCGGCGGCGAGAGCGGCACAATGGCTGGCCGACGAAAAGAACGCGGATCTCATCGGTTCGGGTGCCGTCAAACTGTTGAGCTACGGCTTGACGCTGCTCGACAACGCCAAGGTGCGCGCGTTCCTGAGAAAGACGGTGGCGGACAAGTTCGCGGATATCGACTTGTCGACATTGGCGGGGCAAATCCTTCAAGCGCTCACGCACGACGGCCGGCACCAGGCCGTGCTCGATCAGATGCTCACGGCAACGAGCAAGTATCTGAACGACGAAAGCATCAAGCATCGGGTGGCCGAATTCCTGGCGGACAAAATTCCGCTCTATTTCAAGTCATGGAAGGATTCGACAGCGAACTATGCGATCGAGAAGCTGCTCGATTTTCTCGGCAAACTGCTGGACGAAGTCGATCGGAATGCGGATCATCCGCTGCGCGCCGAATTCGACCGGGCGGTATGGCGATTGATCGCGAGACTGAAAGACGATCCCGCGTTTCGCGATCAAATTCGCGCCTATCAGCGTCAACTGGCCGCTAATGAAGTGCTGACCGACTATATCGATGGGCTATGGCGAGATTTCAACGCCTGGCTGCGTGCGGATATTGCGAGCGGTCAGTCGGCCATTCGGGCAAGGCTGTCGGGTGCCGTGAGCGCGTTCGGTGCCGCGTTCGCGGACGATGCGGGAATGCAGCAGGTCGTCAACGAGCAGATTCTGCTGCAGGTGCCGCGTCTGCTCGATCGTTTCCGGCCGAAGCTGGGCGTGTTCATCGCGAGCAAGATGAAGGAATGGAAAGAACATGAGGTCGTCGAGAAGCTCGAGCTCAACATCGGCCGCGACCTGCAGTTCATTCGCCTGAATGGAACGCTCGTCGGAGGCTGCGTTGGGCTCGCGATTCATCTGCTGACCGTATGGCTGCAGTGAGTTCGGTGGGCGGGCAAGACCTTACGCCGCGGCCGGCTCCTGAGCGAGATGCATGCTGGGGCTCGAGGCCGCGGCATGCTCGCGAATCAGTTGTTCGACCGTGTCGCCCGATACCGTTTCGGATTCGAGCAGGCGCTCGGCGATGGCCCGCAATACCGGTTCGTTGGCGCGCAACAACGCCTGGCATGCATCGTCGAGCTCCCGCAGCAGAACGTTCGCGTGTTCGATCGCATTCTTGAGCTGCAAGCCCGCGTATTGAGCCGGCAGCGCCGCGAGGCTGAACAGGTTTCCGTCGGCGTTGAAGCCGAACTTCGACACCATGTCGAGCCCGATCCGCGAAGCTTCCTGCAAATCCTGCGCGGCGCCGCTCGACGCTTCGGAGAACACCAGCAACTCCGCGTTACGTCCGCCGAGCAGCACCTGGATTTCGTTGCGCATCTCCGTCTCGCGATAGAGGTGCTTGTCTTGCGCTTTCGTGACCAGTGCCACGCCGAGTGCGCCGCCCCGCGGCAAAATCGTGATTTCCTCGAGCACGCCGGTATGGAGCAGAGCCGCCACCAGACCGTGCCCCGCTTCGTGAACGGCAATACGCGTACGTTCTTCTTCCGACAGTGCGCGTTCCGCGCCGCTGACGTCGCCGATGCGCGCGATCTTGATGGCTTCGATGAAATGCGCGGCCGTAATGGTGCTCGCGCCAGCTTTGCGAGCGACCAGGCCCGCTTGGTTGACGATCATCGCCAGCGTGGCGGGCGAAAGCCCCGTCGTCAGCCGGGCCAATTGCCCGAAGTCGATATCGTTCGCCTTGGACGTCAGCTTCGCCGCATAAAAGCGGAGAATCTCCGCGCGGTCTTCGAGATCCGGCAGGCGCACTTGTACTGTGCGATCGAACCGGCCGGGCCGGCGCAACGCTTCGTCGAGGTTCTCGGGATGATTGCTCGCGGCGACGACGATCACCCCCTGGTTGGATGCGAAGCCATCCATTTCCGCCAGCAACTGATTGACGATGCGGTTGCTTTCCGCTTCGGCCGGGCCGCCGCCGGTATCGGTGCGCTTGCCGAGGCCGTCGGCTTCGTCGATGAAGATGACGGTGGGCGCGTTTTTACGCGCCAGCTCGAACAGATGCTTGACCTTCTGAATACCGACACCGTAATACTTCGCGCTGAAATAGCTGCCGGTGATCGAGATGAAGCTTGCGCCGCATTCGCCCGCGAGCGCTTGCGCCAAGCGTGTTTTGCCGACGCCAGGGCCGCCCGTCATCAGAATGCCGCAGGGGGCGCGCACGCCCATATCGGTGAATCGCGCCGGGTCGGTCAGATACGACTGAACGTCCGCCAGTGCGGCTTTGGCTTCACCGGCGCCGATGACGTCCTCGAAGCGCAATGTCGGCGACTCTTCGAGCAATTGCGCGCCGCCCGTCATTTCGCGGCGCATGAACCAGAAGAGGCCGCCGATCAACATCAGGGGCATCAAAAGGGTAATGAGGTCGCGAATCTTGTCGAATACGGCAGCCCAGCGAGCCATTCCGGTTTGGACGTTCGCGTCGGGCAGCCAGACCAGTTGATAAGGCGCATCGGCGCCCGCTTTCATTTCGCCGAGCAACAGCGCATTTGAAAACGCGCCATTGTGATCGGTCACGAAGTATTTAGCCCCCGTTTGCGTCGACACCAGAATCGCGTCACGGCTCACACCTATTGCGGCAACCTTCTCCTCGCGAATGTCGCGCAGCATTTCCGATGCGTCCCGCTCTTGCCGCGTCCAGGCTGCGGGATCGTGTCGCATCTGGAGGGCGATGCCGGTCAGCGCCGGATGCGTCGCGCCGCCGCGCTGCTCATAGCGCAGATAGCCGAATGCTGTGATTACCGCGATAGCTATGGAGATTGCGCCAAAGACCATATATCGGACGATTCGGGCGCGCGGCGAATTCTTTGCCGGTTTCATGCAAGTTTCCTAAAACGGGGTCGTGGTCTATAAGGCGGCGCAATTAAGTAGGAGGAAAAACGTAACTATTATGCGACCCCTATTCAGTGCAGTGCACCAGTCGCATTATGCCTGTGGTTTGCATATAACCAAAAGGCAAGGAAAGGCCAAATTTGCCGTTATTCCCGGGATTCGAGCAATGAGCGGGGGCCGGAGCGACCTTGGACTGTCCTGTATCAGCCGGGGCGGAGCGGGGGCGGAGCATATGCGGTACGTCGCTTGCTTGAGGGAAAGCGATGCGTGCAGCTTGGGCGCACGACCCGCAACAGCCAACGGAGGTCAGATCATGCTGTATTACGCTCTCGTTTTCTTCATCATCGCGGTCATTGCCGCTGCATTCGGCTTCGGCGGCATCGCGGCAGGCGCGGCGAGTATCGCCAAGATCCTGTTCTTCGTCTTCGTCGTCATCTTCCTCGTGACGCTGATCATGGGACTCGTGCGACGGTGACGGGAGCAAGCTGAGCCAGGCAGTTTTTGCGCTGCTGCGCGCTGAGTCCGGCGGTTATCCAGCCGCCGGAGTCAGCGCCGCAGCGCCAAGCGTCCGCGGCGGCCTCCACCGCTCATGACTCCACGCGGGAGTGCATCGCCTCGCTGGAGTCGGTCGTCGTCTGAGAGCCGGATGGCATGGGCAATCGCGCGCCGTTTTGGTCTTCCACCCGGTTCCGTCCGCCGGCCTTCGCTCGATAGAGCGCGGCGTCGGCATGGGCGAGCAACGCTTGCGGTCTGGCACCGCATGGAAACTGACTCGACGCATGCCCGATCGACACCGTGACATGCGGCGAGCTTTTCGGAGGCGCGGGCAGCTGCAGATCCGCGATCGCGCGGCGCAAGCGCTCCGCGATGGCCAGGCCGGTTTGCCGATCGCAGTCCGGCAGCACGGCCATGAATTCCTCTCCACCGTATCGCGCGATGAAGCCGGCCGGATACCGCAATTGCGCGTCAAGCGTCTGCGCGACTCGCCGCAGGCATTCGTCGCCGGCCAGATGTCCGAACGCGTCGTTATACGCCTTGAAATGATCGACATCGACCAGCAGGACGCCGAGCGGACGATCAGACTCGGCCGCAAGCGCGAATTCACGGCGATAGCGCTCGTCGAAATACGCCCGGTTGAGCAGGCCTGTGAGCCCATCACGCACCGACGATTCTTTGAGTGCACGATGTGCCTCGGCCAATTTCCTATAAAGTCCGCTGGTCTCGTACATCAGCATGCCCAGGAGCGCGCTGGCCGATGCCATCGATGCGAGGCGCGCCGCATACCAGCCGACGCTGTACCGCGCTCCCGCCGCGAGCGTCAACGTTACGTCGATGAGCTCCGCAAGCAGTGCGATGGCAAGCCACAAATCCATCGACGTTTTTAGCCGCGTGACCATGGCGTGCGTGACGAGTGCGCCCGCGCAGACCGCTTCGACGATGAGCAGCGCGGGGCCGGGCGTCAGATGCCGGTAGTACTGCGTGCTTGAAACCAGATCCGGCAGCCGGCCATGCTCCACGATGGCTAGCGCCGACAATGCGATCGATAGCGAGACCGATGCGACGAGTGCGAGGGCGCCACGCCGGTGTTCCGAGCGAGCGTCGATCGGCGGCCGCCATCGCGCCGCCAGCGCGAGTGTGACCAACAGTGGAAATCCTCCATGCCAGAGCAGCCAGATCCAGATGGAGGTTTGTCGTCCGGCGCCAAGCAGGCCCGTGCCCGAAAACACCCCCGGGAAGACAATCAAATGAATTGCCGCGCTGATGCTCGCGAATGCGTAGGCGCTCGCGAGCACTGCGAATACGAACCGTCGCGATGCTCGGTATTGCGTCCAGAGTAAAAAAGCGGTCAGCGCTGCCGTGAGCGTCACCGACGTCGCGAAGATGGGCATGAACGGCTGCACGACGATGGCTTGAGCCTTCGCGTGCGGCCAGACGAACAGCGCGGCGCAAATCAGGACGGTCGCCGCGATGGCGGCCGCAAAACGGTGCCGCTTCGCAGCGGTCAAATGAATGAGCGTGACTTCCATAGTCCGGTCCGGGCTAGCACGGAGCAGTGAAACGCAGGCTGTCGGGAACCGAACCGTGGCGTGCGAGCTGCGATGAAAATTTGGATGTCATATTATGCCGGACTGGGTTCGTCGCATCGGCAAGCACCCATAACGCCGATAACGGCCGATATGCGGGAAACTTGATGCCTGAAACCTTTCCCCGCACATCAACTGCCGAGTAGATAATTCAGCGTTATCGGCAATAACAGCAACCGCCAAGGAGAACTGACTTGATTCGCTCGGCAACACCGGAAGATGCGGCGTCGATCGCCAGTCTCTACAACCACTACGTGGAGAACACGACCATCTCGTTCGAGACCGAGTTCGTTTCCGCGGAGGCGATGCGTTCCCGCATCCTCGAAGTGACCGAGGCCGGTCTGCCCTGGGTGATCGCCGAGCGAGCCGGTCAGGTTGTCGGTTACGCCTACGCAAGCAAGTGGAAGGGCCGCTGCGCGTACCGGTTTTCCGTCGAAAGTTCCGTCTACGTCGCCGCGGGGCATACGGGGCAGGGCATCGGTGTCGAACTCTACGAGGCGCTGATCGCTCGTTTGCGCGAGGGCACCACGCATGTCGTCATCGGTGGCATAGCGTTGCCGAACGAGGGAAGTCAAGCGCTCCACGAACGCTTCGGCTTCCGGAAAGTCGCGCACTTCGAGCAGGTAGGGTTCAAGTTCGGGCGCTGGGTCGACGTGGGGTACTGGCAACTCATTCTGTGAGGCCGGGCCTGCCGATCAAAGCGGCTCGATCAGATCCTTCGCAAACGATCGGCAATAGGTGGAGCATGCATCCTGGGCGGCGTTGACAGCGGCGTTGACTGTCACGCTGGCATCCACCGGCCGGCACAGCGAGACGACGATCGGTGGGGGCATCGGCGTCAGCGGCAATTCGACGAATTCGCCGCTGCGCAGCGCGTCGGCAACGAAAAGTCGTGGGATGGCGGCCACCCCATAGCCGTCGCGAATCAGCTGGACGATCGCGGCAACCGATGGCGAGCACGTGATGCGCGTCGTTTCCTGAGCTATCCCGTGTTCCCGCGCGAGCGCATGAACGATGCTTTCGAGTGCGACCTGCGGGGCCGTGCCGCGACCGAACGTCAGCAACGGACGTTTGAGCACACGCAGCGCAAGCCCCGATTTGCGCGGTGAAAGCAGCCCGCGGCGTGCGATCCAACGAACCGGATAGCTTGCAACGGCGCTCGACACGACCTTCGTGCTATCGATACCCTCCACGCGAATCGCAAGATCCAGCTCGCCGCTGAGCAGGCGCCGTTGCAACACGGCACTCGTATCGACGGTCAGGTCGATTTCGAGCTTCGGGAAATGGGCGTTCAAATGCGCGATGTAGTGCGCGAGCCAGCTATGCACGACCGTTTCGATCACGCCAAGCCGCAACTTGCCGCCCACCACCACTTTCTGTCCCGCCGCCTCCCGCAACGCGCGCACCGCGTCGACCACATTCGCTGCCAAGCCGAGCAGGCCGACCCCGGCTGGCGTCAGGCGGAACTTCGGCGTGCTGCGATCGACGAGTTCGCATTTGAGTTCGTCTTCCAGCGAGCGAATCCGTAGCGAAATCGCGGCGGGCGTGGCGTGCAACGCCCGCGCGGTCGCTCTGAAGCTCTCGAGCTGAGCGAGCGTAACGAAGGTTTCAAGAAAGCGGGTGTTCATTGTTGCATTATGAATGCGCCAAAAATCGACAAAGACCGTGCATCGAAGGCGGGCTGGTCTGAAGCCGATATTCCCGCCGACCGCATGCGTCGAACGTTGCAAAGAAGGGTGCCTTGCCTTGTCAGCATTGGAGACCAGAGCAGGATCAACGCTGCGACTGGGTTTGACTCATCGGCAATCCATCCGGGAAGACCCTGATACTTCCGTTAAGTTTTCCTAAACGGAAACGATCACAAATATTCGCTGGCGCGTCGATTTTGACGCGCATACGCTGCGTTTCATGCTTCGCGACCACGAGATCTCCATGCCATACGAATTCCGCCAGCAGGTCCGCACCCGGCGGTTCCACGGACCGACGGCAGGCCATTGCGGCGAGTACGCCCAGGCGAACCTCGCTATTCTGCCGAAGGCCTATGCCGAAGACTTTCTCCGTTTTTGTCAGCGCAATCCCAAGGCTTGTCCGCTGCTTGCAGTCGGCGAGCCCGGACAAGGGCATCTGCCGGCCCTCGGGCGCGACGTCGATGTCCGTACCGACGTACCGGGTTACAACGTCTATCGCGATGGCGTCCTGACCGAGCAGCCGCGCGACATCGTCGAGCATTGGCGGAGCGATCTCGTCGTCTTTGCCATCGGCTGTTCGTTTTCGTTCGAGCAGATACTGGCGTCGGACCGTATTCCATTGCGGCATATCGAGGAAAACGTCAACGTGCCGATGTATCGCACGTCGATTGCCAACCAGCCCGCGGGCCCGTTCGGCGGGCAGTTGGTCGTTTCGATGCGGCCGATGAGCGGAGCGCATGCGGTGAGGGCGGTGCAGATCACGAGCCGTTTTCCGGGCGTGCACGGCGCGCCCGTGCATATCGGCAGCCCGGCGGCCATCGGCATCGACGACTTGAGCCGTCCGGACTTCGGCGATGCCGTCACCGTTCGCGAACACGAATTGCCGCTCTTCTGGGCATGCGGCGTCACCCCGCAAAGCGCGATCGAAAGCGCACGGCTGCCGTTCGCGATCGCACACAGGCCCGGGCACATGCTCGTGACCGATATCCCCAATGCATCGCTCGCGATCCTGTGAGCCGATACGCCACCATCAAGCTGATTGTTCGGAGAAGCTGTCATGACTACGGAAGCCCACTACGCCGGTAGCGCACCGGTCCCGGAGCCCGAGGCGCCTTTGCCCGCCTCACCAGGCCTCTTCGGCTGGTATGCACACACGAGCCGAGGCGAACGTCGCGCCTTTTGGAGCTGCAAGATCGGTTACGCGCTCGACGCGATGGACACGCAGTTTCTCAGCTTCGTGATCCCGGCGCTGATCGCAAGCTGGGGGCTGACCAAAGGCGAAGCAGGGCTCATCGGCACCGTGACGTTGCTCACGTCGGCCCTCGGCGGGTGGATCGCGGGCATTCTGTCGGATCGCATCGGCCGAGTGAGGACGTTGCAGATCACGATCGTGTGGTTCGCCTTTTTCACGCTGATGTGTTCGTTGACGCAAAACTACACGCAATTGCTCGTCGCGCGCGGCTTGATGGGTTTCGGTTTCGGCGGTGAATGGACGGCGGGCGCGGTGCTCATCGGCGAAATCATTCGCCCGCGCGATCGCGGCAAGGCGGTCGGCATGGTGCAGGCGGGATGGGCCATCGGCTGGGCGGTGTCGGCCGGGCTTTATACGCTGGTTTTTTCGCTGATGCCGGCCGATACGGCGTGGCGCGTGCTGTTCGCCCTCGGCGTGCTGCCGGCGCCATTCGTCATCCTGATCCGCCGGCTCGTCGACGAACCGGAAATTCATCGCCAGCAACAGCAACGTGAAGCGGCCGAAGGCCAGCGCACCTCGTTCCTCGAAATCTTCGGCGGCGGAGTCTGGTTCACGACGCTGCGCGTGGCGGTACTGGCAACGGGCGCGCAAGGCGGCTACTACGCCATCACGACGTGGCTGCCCACCTGGCTCAAAACCGAGCAGCATCTGAGCGTGGTCGGCACCGGCGGATATCTCGCCGTCGTCATTGCCGGGTCCTACGCTGGCTATCTGTGCGGTGCGCTTTCGAGCGACCGCTTCGGCCGGCGCCTGACGTTCATTCTGTTCTCGGTGGCGTCGATGCTGATCGCGCTCGTCTATACGCGCGTTCCGATGAACAACGAAGTGCTGCTGGTGCTAGGGTTCCCGCTCGGCTTTTTCGCGTCGGGGTTGTTCGCCGGCATGGGCGCATTCATGACCGAGCTCTTTCCAACGCGTATTCGCGGCTCCGGCCAGGGGTTTTGCTACAACTTCGGCCGCGCCGTCGGCGCGACGTTCCCGTTCCTGATCGGGCTCGTCGCGCAGACGATGTCGCTTGGCTCGGCCATCGGCGTATTCGCGGCGATCGCCTACGGCGTCGTCGTACTCGCTGCGATCACCTTGCCGGAAACACGCGGGGCGGCGCTCGAGACCTGAGCGTGTTCGGGCAGGCTCGACGCCTGCTCCAAGTGCGGCGCGTCAAGCGCAGTAACTGCATCAACTGCATCCGGAATCGTCCAAGGCTCGCTCAACTGAACCTCTTCGCAATTGGCACCTGCCCCGCCGCGATCGATGACGATGAAGTCGCTGCGGTCCCCGAGCGCGAGCAACGGGTGGTGCCAGACTCCCTTGGCATAGTTGACGCCTTGCCAGCCGCGCGTCACGAAGGCGCGCAGCTGTCCGGCGTCGAGCGTGCCGCGCGGGGCGACAACGACGAGGTAAGGCGCATCGCCAATCGGTATGAACGCCTGCGAGCCGAGCGGATGGCGCTCCATCATCCGAATCTCGATCGGAAAGCGAAACGGCTGAGCGCGGAAGACGTTGACGAGCACGCGCCCACCCGCATCGCCGACATCGATGTTGGCGAGATCGTGATAACGCTCGGTCGTGCCCGCGTTGATCGGAAAGCGACGCGCGCCGTCGAGCTCGATGACGTCGCCGAACGGCGCGAATGCTTCACGCGTGAGCGGCTCGATTTCGAGGACGTTCATCGTTTCGGACTCCCGAACAGTCTGAGACGCGAGACACCGCCGTCGGGCACGATATTGAATCGCACATGGGTCACGGGCCCGTTGTTGACGATCTCACCGGCAAACGTATGGTTCGCGTCCATTTGCAGCCGTTGCTCCGGCAGCAGGACGGGCCAGAACATCGATTGCGTCACGAGCGACTCGTCGGTCCCGCCGGTGACGAACGCAGCCTGAATCGAGCAGCGGTCCGGGTAGTTGCCCTTGAAGTGTGCCGTATCGACTTCGATGCGGTGAATCTCGCCCGGATGCGCGAGCGCGACGATGCACCAGTCGTTGCCGGGTTCGCGACGGCGGCGCGTTTCCCATCCATCGCCCATATTGACGCCGCGTCCCGGCATCAGCATGTTCGAGGCGAACCCGAAGTGCTGGTTGTTCGCCGTCACGACATGGGCGCCGTTCTCCATCGCCGCGAGGTTGACGGTATCGGTGTTCGCAAGCCGGCTCCAGTCCACCTGCGGCTGACCGTAGACGCGCAGGCGTGCGAGGCCGCCATCGGGATAGAGATTGATGCGCAGGTGCGTGAACGGGCGGTTCGCCTCGATCGCATGATAGTGATGCGCATTGCCTGAGAGCGCGACCGACGGCAGGATCTCGACCCACTCGCTCGACGATCCCGGTTCGCCTTCAGTGCAGGTCGCCTCGATCGACGCCGCGGGCGGGAAATTGCCGGTGAAATGGCTCGTATCGAGATCGACGCCTTTCACGATGCCCGGCCGCGCCAGTTTGACGATGCACCAGTCATGTCCGGTCGTACGTTTGCGGCGCGTCTCCCAGCCGTCCATCCATTTGCCGTGGTCGTCGTATTTGCCTGGAATGAATACGGCGGCCTCGGGGTTGAGCATGCGGTCCTTGGGCGCAAAGAACTCGTCGCTTGCTTCGAGCGCTTGCGCGCCGAGCCGGGGGTCGGCCAGATTGACATAGCGCCGGGTGAACGCCGGAGCGTTCGGGTCTAACGAAACGATAGCCATGATGGGATGTCGATGTCCTGAGAGTTGAGCGGTCCCGAGCGGCGGGGGTGATCGCTGCGATCAGCCAGCGCGCGCTGCTGCGGGGGCGTGGGGCACGGCACCGGCAGACGGCGCTTGCGGTATGAATTCGAGGCCGGACTCGCCATCCAGCACGCGCTTGGCGCGTGCGCGGTCGATGTCGTTTTCCCAGGCCGCCACCACGATTGCGGCAACGCAATTGCCGATCAGATTCGTGACCGCACGCGCAATGCCGACGAACCAGTCGACGGGCAGGATCAACACGAGCCCGAGCACGGGTATGGCGGGAATCGCGGAGAGCGTCGCGGCGAGGATAACGATGGCCGAGCCGGGGATGCCGTGTGCGCCTTTCGACGTCACCAGCGACACGAGCACGATGACGATCAGGTCGTGCATCGAGAGCGGGGTGTTGGTGGCCTGCGCGATGAAGAGAACGGCCAGCGTGAGGTAGATCGAAAACCCGTCGAGGTTGAACGAATAGCCCGTGGGGATCACGAGACCGACGGTCGAATCCTTGATGCCGAGCCATTCGAGCTTACGCATGACTTGCGGCAGCACGGCGTCGGACGATGCGGTGCCGAACACGATCGACAGCTCGTCCTTGAGGTAGCGTATCAGCTTGAAGATGTTGAAACCCGCGATACGCATTGCAACGCCGAGCACGACGCAGACGAACACGATGCAGCTCAGATAGAAGACGGCGACGAGCAAACCCAGTTGCTTGAGCGACGTGATGCCGTATTTGCCGGTCGTGAACGCGATGGCGCCGAGCACGCCAAGCGGTGCGAGCTTGATGACGAAACCCATCACGCAAAAGAGCGCCTTGGCGAGATCGTCGATGAAGCCCGACACGCGTGCCGCCTTGTCTCCAAGCAGCGAAAGGGCAGAGCCGAACAGTACCGAGAACACTAGAACCTGAAGAATGTCGCCCTTGGCGAACGAATCGGCGATCGTGTCGGGGATGATCTTCAGCAGAAAGCCGCCGACGTCCTTCAGGCTTTTAGCATGCTCCGTGTAAGTGTTGAGTGCGCTCGCGTCGACCGTACGCAGATCGATATTCATTCCCGCACCGGGATGGATGAACCATGCCAGCAATGCGCCGATCACGAGCGCGATCGTCGTCATCGCCTCGAAGTAGAGGATGGCCTTGCCGCCTACGCGCCCGACCTTGCGCAGGTCACCCGCGCTGGCCATGCCGCTCACCACCACGCAAAAGACGATGGGCCCGACCACCATCTTGATGAGCTTGAGAAAGCCGTCGCCGAGCGGACGCAGCGCTTCGCCGGCATGCGGGAACAGCGCACCGATGGCCACGCCGGCGATGAGCGCTATGACCACGCGCCCGAAAAGGGAATTCAGAAATCGCGACACAGTCTGCCTCCATTCGATAATGAGTCGGTAACGGCGCGGTGGCCAGACTGGTCGAACTGGTCAGACCGGACTCGTTATTGCGGATATTAGAAACCCAATATGCGAGCGTCAAGGTCCGATCGAAGGGGGTTAACCCGCGCCTCGGATCGGTCCCGTCGGCGGAACGTTGCTCCGCGCGGTTGCGGCGGCGATTGCCCGCTCGTAATACACTACCGGTCTGACCGCCTGAAATCCGACCCGCCGCGCATGAACAGCATTCCGCAAACCGTCACCGAGGCCGCGATCTCCACGATTCGCGAGCGCATTCAGCAAGGGATTTATCCCGTCGGCAGTCTGCTGCCTGCCCAGCGACAGCTCTCGGAGGAACTCGAAATCAGCCGCGCCTCGTTGCGCGAAGCGCTTTCGACGCTGGAGGCGCTCGGGCTCGTGACGATCCGCGCGGGCAAAGGCGTTTATGTCAGCCGCGCTCGGGCCGCCCGGACTCAGCGTTGGCGGTTCGCCGATCAGGTCTCGCTGCCGGACACCTATCAGATGCGCTATGCGCTCGAAGGCTTCGTTGCGCGGCTGGCGGCTCTCGCCGTCGGCGACGAGGATCTGGCCGTGCTGGATCAGAACGTGGAGGCGTTGCGCGTCGCGCTCGTCGAGGGCGATTTCGAGGCGGCGGCCGCGCTCGATTTCGAATTCCACATGCGGATCGTTGCGCTGGCCGGCAATTCGGCCATCGAATCGATATTGCGCAACAGTGCGGAGATCATGCAGGAAAGCCAGCGGCTGCCGTTCTATCAACGGGAGCTCGCGCTCTCGACGCATCGCGAACACACCGCGATCGTCGAGGCGCTGAGGCGGCGCGATGCCAGCCGCACGGGGCGTGCGATCGAGGCGCATATCGTGGCCGCGGCCCAGCGTGCCGGCGTCCATTTTCCGGTGCCGACGGGAGCGGGCGCCGCGCCGGTCCTCGAGACCCCCGGCGGTGCGGCGGCGAAGGAGCCGCGCCGAAACGGCAAGGTTGCGTCGTCGCGATAGTCGGCGCTGCACGCGCCGATTCAGCGCGGAGCGCTTTTCAACCCGGGCTCGGCTGCTTCGCGGCGGACGGCCGTGAGCGCAACTGTTCGTGAACGTCGTGCGACAAGGCGAGCAATGCCGGCCGATCGATCCCGCTCGAGATCGCATAACCGAAATCGCCGTCCACCCAGTAAAAGACATTGACGGGACCGTCGCGGTACAGCGCGAAAGCCGTCGTATCGGCGCTCGCCTTTCGGTGCGAGATCGATAGCGTCACCCGCCGGCCCTGTGCGTCTCGATACATGAACATTGCCATCTCGCCGTCGGCATCATGCAGCAGACGGCCGCCTATCAGCTCATATCCGCTGCGTAACAATATCGGCGGATGAATGTCGGTGCCGAGCTTGGCAGAGAGCCATCGTACGAAGTCCTGCTCGTGGCTCGCACCGAGTTGCGAGGGCCGCTCCACGGTCGGCATGTATACGACGTGCGCGATGGCAGCGCGGCGCGCGAACGTCTGGCTTGCATCGGCTCGAACGGCGCCTGTCTCGTTCGAACCTGCAACCGATGGGGTGCGCTCGTAGCCCAACCGCATGCCGCCTTCCGCCCCGATGCCGATGCCGATCAGCAGTGCGGCGGCAAGACCCGCAAACCAGGGCCAATTGGCGGTTGTACGCCTGCGCTGCAGCGCGGCCGGCCGTAGGCGCTTCGGTACCGGTTCGCCGAGGACGCGGTCGTAGCGCTCGCGAAGCAGCGCATTGAGCGCGAAATAGTCGTTCACGCGAGCGGCGAGCGCCGGGTCGCGCGCAATCGCCTGGTCGACGTGCGCACGCTCCTCGTCCGACAGCATGCCGTCGACATACGCGTGAAGTACTTCGTCACCGATAGGGTTCGTTTTACCGGTCATCGCACCACCTTCAGCTTTTCGACGGGCTGAGCGCCTGCCATGAGGTTTCGCAACCGCTCACGGCCGCGCGACAGTCGGGACATGACCGTACCGATCGGCACGCCGAGCGTCAGCGCGACGTCCGCGTAGCTCATCTCTTCCAGGCCGACCAGCAATACCACTTCGCGTTGCTCTGCCGGCAGCCGCTGAAGCGCATAGTCGAGATCGCGCATCTCGAGCGATCGCAACTGGCCGCCCGGCACCGCGAATTCGGCTTGTCCCAGTTGCTGCTCGTCGGCCTCGACGTAATGCGCGCGCGATGCGGCCCGCCGGGTTTGACTGGCGAAAACGTTATGCATGACCGTGAAGAGCCACGCGCGCAAATCGGTGCCCGCCTCGAACTGATGAAGGCGGCCGAGCGCGCGCTCGAGCGTGTCTTGTACGAGGTCGTCGGCGAGTTCCCGGTTGTGAATGAGCGCGCGCGCATACCGCCGCAGTCGGGGAATGTGCTCCATCAACTCGTCACGTTGGTTCATGGGACTTGCCGGTCAGCGGCTTCAGGCATGTTGGCTCGGATTCCTGTTCTGTTCGAGGCAAACGCCGCCGGCGGCCCAATTATTCCGCCCGATTCAAATTCGATTCAGGGCCGCGGCGCGCGGCGTGTGGCACTCCACGCGGATGAAGCCGGGACGTGTGAGGGTACGCCCTCGAGGAAATTCGCCCGGACGATGGAATATCCCCGCGTCTCGTGCAGTTCGCCCAGTGATGGTTCGCTTTGTTTTTGCTTTGCATTCATCGGGACTTTCATGAAAAAAACTGCACTTCTCGCAGCGGCGCTGGCGCTCGGCAGTGCCGCGTTCGCTGCCGGCAAATTTACCGCCAGCTCAGAGGAATCCGCTTTCCTCGCGGAAAACGATCGGGCGATGACCCGAATGATGGAGGGCATGTCCGTCAAGCCGGCCGGCGACGTCGATCGCGACTTCGTGCAGACGATGATTCCTCACCATCAAGGCGCGATCGACATGGCACAGGCGGAGTTGCGCCACGGGCGCAACGAGCAATTGAGGCGGATCGCGCAAGAGATCGTCGTCGAGCAGCAGCAGGAAATCGTCGCCATGCGGCTCGCGCTCGGCGAGGCGCTGCCCGCGCCTGCACCGGCACCCGACCAGGGCGGGTTCGCATCTGAGCCGGCTCGATCGGCGGCGCCTGGCCCCCACGAACATTCCCAGCCCACGGGCACAGCCATTGAGGAGTCCAAATGAACGGTCTTTGTTTTCGCGCGCTCGCTTGCGCCATGTCTGCTGTTGCCGCACAACTCGCGTGGGCGGGCCAGGTGCCGGGCTCCGCGTCGAGCCCCGATGTGCCGATCACGCATCGCGACCGGGTGTATGCCGCCGAGCAGTTCTCCAATACCGTGTCGATCGTGGATCCGGTCACCAATCGTTTCGTCGGGGCGATTCGGCTCGGGGATCCGGCGCCGAAGAACTTGTCCCCGCTTTACCGGGGCCA
Organism: Trinickia sp.; assembly: GCF_036503415.1. GTDB lineage: Bacteria > Pseudomonadota > Gammaproteobacteria > Burkholderiales > Burkholderiaceae > Trinickia. Next base: position 15,906 of record NZ_DASXWY010000077.1, read on the forward strand.
GGTACTGGTACACGGCCTGGGATTTTCGCCCGATCATCGCACGCTCGCGGTCGTCTCGATCGGTTCGAATTCGGTCGCGTTCATCGATACGCAGACGAATGCCGTCAAGCACATCACTTATGTCGGCCGTTCGCCGCATGAGGCTTTTTTCACGCCCGACGGCAGCGAGGTGTGGGTGACGGTCCGGGGCGAAAACTATATCGCCGTGCTCGATGGAAAGACCTTCGAGGAGAAGACGAGAATCAGGGTGCCGGCCGGCCCCGGCATGCAGATCTTTTCGCCCGACGGAAAGTACGGATACGTCTGCTCGTCGTTCAATCCGGAGACCGACGTGATCTCCGTCGCCGATCACGAGATCGTCGGCAAGGTGCGCCAGGCAAGCCCGTTTTGCCCGAACATCGCGGCGACGCCGGATGGCACGCAAGTGTGGTTCACACTGAAAGATATCGGCAAGACCCAGGTATTCGACGCGCGGCCGCCGTTCAAGGTCCTTGCCACGCTCGACACGGGACCGATCACCAACCATGTCAACATCGTTCGTCGCGGCGGCGAAATGTTCGCCTATGTCACGGTCGGGGGCTTGAATCAGGTGAAGGTATTCCGCACCGACGATTTTTCGCAGGTGGCGACGATTCCCGTCGGTAATCTGCCGCATGGCCTCTGGCCGTCGGGCGACGGTAGCCGTCTTTATGTCGGCCTCGAAAATGCGGATGCACTGGCTGTCATCGATACGGCGACCAACAAGGTCGTGGCGACGGTCCCGGTCGGCCAGGCGCCCCAAGCGGTGGCCTACGTGCCTGAAGCGGTGCCGCGCGGCGACGGCACGCAAAACACCGAGCCGCTCGGCCTTGCCGCGAGCGCGGCGCATCTCGAACTCGTACCGGTGCAAGGCGGCCCGGCGCGAACGACGGTCGCGCTCTTCGATCAAGGCCTGTTGCAGGTGCTCCAGGCTGCCGTGACAGGACTCGAGCCCAAGCAGGCCTATGTGCTCGGGCTGACGGAGCATGCCGACGGTACCGGTCGCATCGAGCCGCTCGCGGCATTCATGACGAACCCGGCGGGCTCCGCGGTCGTCAACGCTGTCGGCCAGATTCGCGAGATCGTTGCCCCCGGTGCAAGCGCGCCCGGCGATGTGCGCCGCTACCTCGTCATCGCGCCGAGCGTGTCCGGCAAGCCCGGCGCGCCCGTTCAGCGCCAGTCGCTTTGATGGCCGCACGGCAGCGCTGCTTTCGCGCACCGCATCGAGAGAATCAGGCAAGAATCCGAGACGATCGGGTATCGAGGCCGTGCGGCATCGGGATCATACTTTGCGCGCCGCGGCTCGTGCGTACGCGTCCCGCCTCCGGCCAGGCGGGCCAGCCGTGCGGCGCGGCGATGTCATGAACGAAGCGTGTATGGAGGGAATCGGGTCATGCGTTACGTAAAGTTTGGCTCCACAGGTCTATTCGTATCCGAGCTGTGCCTGGGCACGATGACGTTCGGCGGTACGAGCGGCATCTGGGGGCAGATCGGGCAGTTGCAGCAAGCCGACGCGGAGAAGCTGATCGGCCGCGCGATCGATGCGGGCATCAATTTCATCGACACCGCCAATGTCTATTCGGATGGCGTATCGGAGTCGATGACGGGCACGGCGCTGAAGAATCTCGATACGCCGCGCGAGAATGTCATCGTCGCAACGAAGGTGTTCGGCGAGACCGGCACGAAAAGCATCAATTCGCGCGGATTATCACGCCATCACATCATGGATGGCGTCAAAGCAAGCCTGCGCCGCTTGCAGACCGATTACATCGATCTTTACCAGGTGCACGGGTTCGATCCCGCGACCCCGATCGAGGAAACGGTGCGCGCGCTCGATAACCTCGTGCAGCAGGGGCACGTGCGCTACGTCGGCGTTTCGAATTGGGCGGCCTGGCAGATCGTCAAAGCATTAGGGGTAGCGGAGCGCCTCGGTCTTGCCCGTTTCGAATCGCTGCAGGCGTACTACACGATCGCGGGGCGAGATCTGGAGCGCGAGATCGTGCCGATGCTGGCGAGCGAAGGCCTCGGCCTCATGGTATGGAGCCCGCTCGCGGGCGGGTTCCTCAGCGGCAAATACGGTCGTCACGAGAAGGCCGAGGAAGGCAGCCGACGCACGACCTTCGACTTCCCCCCGGTGCAACTCGAGCGCGGCTATGACTGCATCGAGGCAATGCGCGGCATCGCCGAAACAAAGGGCGTATCCGTCGCGCAGATCGCGCTCGCGTGGCTGCTCCATCAAAAAGTGGTGACCAGCGTCATCGTCGGCGCGAAGCGTGTCGATCAGCTCGATGACAATATCGCCGCCACCTCGGTCGAACTCAGTGCCGAAGAGCTGGCCGTCCTCGACAGGGTCAGCGCGATGCCCGCCGAGTATCCGGGCTGGATGCTGGCGCGTCAGGGCGAGGTGCGACGCAAGCAATTGAGCGAGTCGCGCTGAGCCAAGCGTCTGCCATCGCATCGTCTGTGCCGCGCGCCGCGCAACGTTCGTGAGCGGGCGGCATCAGACGATCTTCGGGTCGCCCCCGCCGAGCGGCGCATCGTTGAACGGCGAGGCGGCCGCCTCGAGCGGCAGCGGCGACACGGCAAGCCCCGCATTGCGCCACGCATCGAGACCGCCCTTCAGCGGCAATACGTCGACGAAGCCCGCATCGACCAACCGTTTCGCCATCCATGCCGCTGTCACCTCGTTCGGACATGAGCAATAGATCACGAGCTTTTGACTGGGGCGGTACCCGGCAATGATGGCATCGAGCTCGCGTTCGTCGGCAAAGCGGGCACCCGGAATGACGAATGGATCGAGCCTGCGCGTCTCATCCGAACGGACATCGAAGATCGTCGGCGCCGCGCCGGACTCCATCAGGGCATGCAGCGTATCGACATCGATGCGCGCCGATTCGAGCGCCCGAAGCAATGCCCGGCGGCGTGCCCATCGCCACAGCGCGTAGAGCGAAAGGAAAGCGACGGCGAAGAGCGCACTGGCACGCCCGAACCGGCCCGCTGCCACGAGCAGATAGTCGATCTGCGGCGAGAGCGCCACACCGAGTGCGAGCCCTATGCCGGCCCAAAGCGCGGCACCGACGCCATCGTGCGCGACGAACGTCCGATACGACGTGCCCATCGCGCCTGCCATCGGCACGGACACGAGCGAGAGGCCCGGTATCAGTTTCGCAACGGTCAGCACACGTACGCCCCATCGCCCGAAGAAGCGTTCCGTTTTGCGTACGCAGGTGTCACGCGAAAGCGACAGCCTGCATATCGTCTTCAGCGTCGTGCCGCCGTAGATGCGGCCGGCATAGAACCACAGACTGTCGCCGATCAGCGTCGCGCACACGGCGAGCACGAGCACGGGGCCGAGTGCGATGCCGAGCGAGCCGGGATGCATGGCGGCCAATGCGCCGAACAGGACGAGCGTCGGCATGGCCGGCACCGGCAGTCCGAGTGCCGCGGCCAGCGCGTTGATGAATACGAGCATGGGACCGTAGCGCGCGACGAGATCGTGGAGCATCGGGAGTTGTCCGGAGCGAGGGCGTCGGCCGGCGGCCGCACCCGCGAATTATGCCGCGAGTGCCGCATCCTCGCTTTCAAAACACTATTGCGCGTATGCAACGAAAAAGCGCCCGGCCAAAGGGGGCCAGGCGAAACCGCCGGATGTCCGGCGGCGGAGGTACCGATGGCAAACACCGGCCCGATCGCCGTTTCATCGACGATCGGGCCGGCGCGGATCAGCAGGGCCGAACGATTTCAGGGCGCTGCCTTTGCCGTTGCGGCCGGGCGCCCGATCGATGGTATTAGCGACCGAAATAGACAGCGTTGAATGCCGGGCCGACTGCGCGGCTGCCCGATGCCGACGAACCGGCTACGGTGCCGCCATACGAAGTCGCAACGTTGCCGTCTTGTTGGGCAATGCGGGCTTGGGTGGCTTGCACGTTATCGGGGTAGTACGGATCCTTGCCGAATGCCGTGTGCGGGTTGGCCTGCACGAACTGCGCGAGTTCCGCCTTTACTTGAGCGCGGGACACCGGAGCGTCCGATTGAGCGAAAGAAAGAGCCGGCGCGGCGATGAGCGTGGCGATGACTGCGGCTTGAATGAGCGATTTCATGATAACTAACCTCCGATTTGATTGTCCTATCGGTTATTGCCGATGCAACTGCTTGAACCGATGACTGCAGTCTAGCGAGCCAAACGCTAAGGGTTAACTCCTATTTGGAGAAATCACCGTTACGTATTTGGCGATAATCGCCGCTACGTTTGCCGATGGCTCTTTAATGCGGACTTTCACTCGAGGCTTGCGTCATGCATCGTTTTTTACAAAACGCTTTCGTTTTCGCCGCAATCCTCCTTGCAATGCATGCGGTACACGCGCAAACGCCGGATACCGTGCAGATGGAAGATCTCACCTGGACAGAGTTGCGCGACGCTGTGAAAGCCGGCAAGACGACCGCGATCATTCCGATCGGCGGCACGGAGCAAAGCGGGCCGTACGTCGCGCTCGGCAAGCACAATGCGCGCGTGAAGGTGCTCGCCGCGCGAATCGCGCAGGCGCTTGGCAACGCGCTCGTGGCGCCGGTCATTGCCTATGTGCCCGAGGGAAGCTACGCACCCCCCACCTCCCATATGCGCTTCGCGGGCACGATCACGGTGCCGGACGAGGTGTTCGAGAAGACACTCGAATCCGCGGCGAACAGCTTACGGATTCATGGCTTCAAGAACGTCGTATTCCTCGGCGATCATGGCGGATATCAGAACGACATCAAACAGGCGGTGGTGAGCCTCAACCGCCGTTGGGGCGGCAGCGCGCACGCGTTGGTGCCACCGGAGTACTACGGCACGAGTTCGGAGGGCTACGCGCAGATTCTTCGTCAACATGGCTATCGCGACGATGAGATCGGCACGCATGCCGGGCTTGCCGACACGGCGCTGCTGCTGGCCGTCGCACCGCAGATGGTCCGCACCGACGAATTGCGCCGTGCGGCCAAACCGGGACCGGCGGACGGCGTCTATGGCGGCGACCCGCGACGCGCGAGCGCAGAGCTCGGGCGGCTCGGCACCGATGCAATCGTGGCACGCACCGTCGAAGCCATCAAAAAAGCGACGGGCAAGCAGTAGCGACATTACGCCGGCTTGCGCTTTCGCCGGCTTCGGGTTTTGCTTGGGTCTCGATTCCCGGGTTTTTCGATTCGTTTTTTTTGGGGTTTTGCGATCGCTTCGCTTTTCGACATTCGACATTCGACAACGGACTTTCCTATGCGCCAGAACCGTGATGCCCGCGTTACCTTGCTGTCAGTCCGCGCTTCGATCGGCGCCGCTTGCGTCGTTTTGGCGAGCTTGTCGAGCGGCGCCTCGGCGTTCGCCGCAAGCGCCCAGCCGGCGGTGACGACCGTGCCTGGCATGCCGCCGGTCGTCGATCCGCGCAACCTTTACAGCGAAGCGGGCAGCGCTCACCTCAGCAAAGCGGTTGCCGGCGCATTGACGCGCGTGTATGTGCCGAACCTGCGTTCGGACGACGTCTATGTGATCGATCCGGCCACCTTCAAAGTCGTCGATAAATTCAAGGTCGGCCGCAGTCCTCAGCACATCGTGCCGTCATGGGATCTGCAAACGCTGTGGGTGACGAACAACGCCGAGGAGCGGACCGATGGAACGTTGACGCCGATCGATCCGAAGACCGGCAAGCCCGGCGTGGCCATCGCGGTGGACGATCCTTACAACATGTACTTCACCCCCGATGGCAAGGAAGCGATCGTCGTCGCGGAGGCCCATGCGCGGCTCGACTTTCGCGACCCTCATACGATGGCGCTGCATTCGAGCCTCGATGTCCCGCAATGCAAGGGCATCAATCATGCGGATTTTTCGATCGACGGCAAATACGCGGTCTTCACCTGCGAGTTCGGCCATGGGCTGGCCAAAATCGATATGACGAGCCGCAAGGTGCTCGGCTACATCACGTTCGGCAAGAAGAGCATGCCGCAGGACGTGCGCATCGCGCCCGACGGAAAGGTGTTTTATGTGGCCGACATGACGGCGGATGGCGTGCATGTCGTCGATGGCGATAGCTTCAAGGAGCTCGAGTTCATCCCCACCGGGGTCGGTACGCACGGCCTGTACCCAAGCCGGGACGGCACGAAGCTTTACGTCGCCAATCGCGGCTCGAGCCATGTCCATGGCATGAAGCACGGCAAGGGCAGCGTGTCGGTCATCGATTTCGCTACGCGCAAGGTGGTGGCGACATGGCCGATTCCAGGCGGCGGCAGCCCCGATATGGGTAACGTCAGCGTGGATGGCAAGACGCTATGGCTGTCCGGCCGCTTCGACGATGTGGCCTATGCGATCGATACGGCGACGGGCGCGGTGCGCTCGATCGCCGTCGGGATGGAGCCTCACGGGCTCACGGTATGGCCGCAGCCCGGGCGTTATTCGCTCGGGCATACGGGAAACATGCGCTGAGCCGCGCGGTTTCAGCCTCGTTGCGGCGCGGGCCGCAGCGCATGCGCGCCGTCGCCGAGCAAGAACAGCGCGATGAGCGCGACGGCCCAGAAGGCGGGGTATTCCCATCCACCGCCCTTGTTCGTGAAGAGCCACCCGTTCGCGCCGTGCACCATGACGATGGTGCCGAGCATTTCGATGGCGAGCGGTATCGCCACCCACGAAGCATAGATACCGAAGATCAGAGCGATGCCGCCGACGAGCTCGAGGGCGATCGTCAGATAGGCGGCAATAGCGGGCAATCCGAGCGAGCCGAAAAAGCCGACGAAGCCGGGTATCGTAAATACGAAAAACTTCAGGCCGACGTGGGCGAGGAAGAGAATGCCGAGGCTGATTCGTAAAAGCAGCGCGGCGTAAGGGGCGGTTCTCGGATTGATCATGATGGTGGCCGGAAATGAAGCGATAAGGAGGAAGTGCACCGGAGGCACGCTCGTCCAACGGCATTCGCGGGCATTCCGGTTGCGACCTGTGGCGAACGATACGGTGGGGCGGCGCGCGGATCAACTCGGCTATGATTGATCCATCATTTACTCCTGGTTGACGATCGGATGGATACATTGACGAGCATGCAGGTGTTCCGTCTGGCTGTCGAGTTGAAGAGCTTTGCCGCGGCGGCGCGGCGGCTCGACATGTCGCCCGCGATGGCGAGCAAACACGTGATGCATCTGGAGCGGCGCCTCGGTGCATTGCTGCTCAACCGGACGAGCCGCCGCCTGAGCCTGACCGAAGCAGGCACGGTCTATTTCGATCACGCGCGGCAAATGCTCGACGATCTGGAAGATGTCGAGGCGAGCGTCGCTCAATCGAGAGCGGCGCCGCGCGGCACGCTTCGGCTCAGTGCACCGGTTTGGATGGCCAACCCGGATTTCATCGGTGTGCTGAACGATTACCGCGCCCGTTATCCGGAAGTGAGGCTCGACGTCGACCTGTCGGGACGATTCGTCAATCTGGTCGAAGAGCGGATCGACCTTGCGTTACGTGTCACGAACCCGATGGCGCTCGGGCAGTCGCTGATCGCGCGGCCGATCGCTCCCGTGACGTTTTACATCGTAGGCGCTCCCGCGTATCTGGACCGTGCGGGGCGGCCGACTCGTGCGGCCGATCTCGGCACGCACGCCATGCTTTCCTATTCGTTGATGCCGGACGTCAACCGCCTCGACATCGAAGGACCCGATGGCCGCGAAACAGTCAAGGTCGAACCGGTACTTCAGAGCAACGATGAATCGCTGATGCGCCTCGCGGCACTCGAAGGCATGGGCCTCGCATTACTGCCGAACGCGCTCGTCTCGCGGGATATCCAGGCGGGATGGCTCGAGGCCGTGCTGCCCGGGTATCGCGTCTTCGATTCGCAGCTCTACGGCGTTTATCAGAACCGCAAGTATCTCTCGCCGAAAGTGAGGACGTTCCTCGACTTCATCTCGGCAGATGCGCGCGTGCGGTAAGCGCGCTCGCCGCGAGGCCGTCCGTGTTTCATCGGAGGCGGCGCAAGCAGTTTCGTCGTACAGCTATCGCCGTCATCGAGAATCGCCTATGCTGAGTCCGAATGTGTCGATGACTCTACGCGGTACGCCATCGATCGATAAAACGAAAAATTCCGGATGGGGGCTCCTCATGAAGCGCTGGGCTATGAGTGCCGCGGTCTGCGGTTTGGCGAGCGCGTGCGCGCATGCCCAGAGTACCGTCCAGTTGTATGGAATCGTCGACGGTGGCGTGGCGTTCGTGACGAACGAAGCAGGCCATCACGCTTGGGCCCAGACGAGCGGCATCGGCCAATCGGACCGGTGGGGGTTACGGGGGCAGGAAGATCTCGGCGGCGGTTACCGCGCGGTCTTTCGGCTTGAGAACGGTTTCACGCTCAACGATGGACGGCTGTCCCAAGGCGGGCTGGAGTTCGGCCGCCAGGCGTGGGTCGGCCTCGCGAGCGAGCGCTTCGGTACGCTCACGTTCGGGCGCCAATACGATTTCATGAGCACGAACCTCACGGCGTTCGCCTCCGGTACGTTGACCCCGTCCGTCTTCGCC
>NZ_DASXWY010000078.1:0-3044 GCF_036503415.1 Trinickia sp.
GAGCATGAGCTTGCGCATGTTCTGCCGGCTCACGCCGACAACGTCCGCGACATCGCTCAGGCCGACGAAGTCCGGCACCGCCTCGATCAACGTTGCGCCAGGAAGGGCGCGACGCACATCGGACAAGGCAGACACCAACGCCACTTGTGCGGATGCGGCTTCGCGCGTGAACTCGAGCGCAACTCGCCCCGGCAAGCCCATCCCGACCAGCGCATCGTCGCACCCCGCCGCCCCGAGCCGCTCCATCAGTTCCGCCGGATCGCACAGTTCGACCGGCAGTTGATATCTCAAAGTGAATACGTATTCCATTGGCTTATTCCTTGGCACAGCCCTTTTATTGCCGCACGTTCATCTGGTGCGTCGTGCAGTGATCGACGACTCGCCGTAACGCTCGCGCGTGGTTGCCCGCGTTTTTCGGGGTGCTCCAAATACCGACGATGCAGAAGTCTCCGCAGCGGCACTCCGCATCGTTGTATGGGCAATAAAGCCTTCCCCAGGCGTGCGCTCCACCGACCTTTACGGTCCAGCCGTTCGCTTGCGCGTACCGCAGCGCCTCCTCGATTTCCTTCTTCGGATGCACCGGACGAGTCATACGAGCCCCAGGATAGGGGGAAACGGCGAGGTTGTCAAATGACAACTGCAACATTCGGACGCCGTTTTGGCGAAGCGCGAGGGGATGCAGAGCGCAAGCGCAGGGCTTGTCCGGCAATGAAACATGGCCTTCTCCAATGTGAGTGGAAAGGCTCATGCTCCCGCAAAGTGCGGTGCGTAGAAATCCGCCGAACGGCCAATGGATCTGGCTTCGGCAGAAACAAAAAAAACCCCGCATCGCTGCGGGGTTTCGTCTGGACGGACGCGCCGTGAGGCGCGTCCTTCATGCTGCTCGCTGTCGCGCGAGACTTACATGTCCATGCCCATGCCGCCCATACCGCCGGGCATGCCGCCAGGCATCGGCGCGTCCTTCTTCGGCAACTCGGCCACAGCCGCGTCCGTCGTCAGGAGCAGGCCGGCAACCGAAGCTGCGTTTTGCAGCGCCGTGCGCGTCACCTTCGTCGGATCGACCACGCCTGCTTCGACCAGATCGCCGTACTCGCCCGTGGCTGCGTTGTAGCCGTAGTTGCCCTTGCCATTGGCAACGGCCGCCACGACCACGCTGGCTTCTTCGCCACCGTTCGAGACGATCTGACGCAGCGGCTCTTCCATCGCACGCAGCACGATCTTGATACCTGCGTCCTGGTCGGCGTTGTCGCCCTTGACGCTGGCGATCGCCGCGCGAGCGCGGATCAGCGCCACACCGCCGCCGGGCACGATACCTTCTTCAACGGCCGCGCGCGTAGCGTGCAGCGCGTCTTCGACACGTGCCTTCTTTTCCTTCATTTCGACTTCGGTCGCAGCGCCGACCTTGATCACTGCGACGCCGCCGGCGAGCTTCGCCACACGCTCTTGCAGCTTTTCGCGATCGTAATCCGAAGTGGCTTCTTCGATCTGCGTGCGGATCTGCTTCACGCGTGCTTCGATGTTGGCGCCGTCGCCCGCACCGTCGATGATCGTCGTGTTTTCCTTCGCAACTTCGATGCGCTTCGCTTGACCGAGCTCTTGCAACGAGGCTTTTTCGAGCGAAAGACCCGTTTCCTCGGCGATCACCTGGCCGCCCGTGAGGATCGCGATGTCTTCGAGCATCGCCTTGCGACGATCGCCGAAGCCCGGCGCCTTGACCGCAACGGTCTTCAGGATGCCGCGGATGTTGTTCACGACCAGCGTGGCGAGTGCTTCGCCTTCGACGTCCTCGGCGATGATCAGCAGCGGACGGCCAGCCTTCGCGACTTGCTCGAGCACCGGCAGCAGATCGCGGATGTTCGAGATCTTCTTGTCGTGCAGCAGCACGAACGGGCTCTCGAGCACGGCGACTTGCTTGTCGGGGTTGTTGATGAAGTACGGGGACAGGTAGCCGCGGTCGAACTGCATACCTTCGACGACTTCGAGTTCGTCGGCGAGCGACTTGCCGTCTTCGACGGTGATGACGCCTTCCTTACCGACTTTGTCCATTGCCTCGGCGATGCGCTCGCCGATCGAGGTGTCGCTGTTGGCCGAAATCGAACCGACCTGGGCGATTTCCTTGTTCGTCGTGCACGGCTTGCTGATCTTCTTCAGCTCTTCGACGGCGGCGATCACGGCCTTGTCGATACCGCGCTTCAAGTCCATCGGGTTCATGCCCGATGCGACATACTTCATACCTTCGCGGACGATCGACTGAGCCAGCACCGTGGCCGTCGTCGTGCCGTCACCGGCGTTGTCGCTGGTCTTGGAAGCGACTTCCTTGACCATCTGCGCGCCCATGTTCTGGAGCTTGTCTTCGAGCTCGATTTCCTTCGCGACCGAGACACCGTCCTTGGTCACCGTCGGGCCGCCGAAGCTGCGCTCGAGCACGACGTTACGGCCCTTGGGGCCCAGCGTGACCTTCACCGCATTGGCGAGAATGTTCACGCCTTCGACCATCTTGGCGCGTGCGCTGTCGCCGAATACGACGTCTTTAGCTGCCATCTTCTAACTCCTTGAAATCTCAGTGGATATGGATCGGAAGCGTGATTACTTCTGAACGACCGCCATGATGTCTTCTTCGCGCATGACGAGCAGTTCCTGCCCGTCGACCTTCACGGTCTGGCCTGCGTACTTGCCGAACAGCACGCGATCGCCGACCTTGACGTCGAGCGAAATCTGGTCACCCTTGTCATTGCGCTTGCCCGGCCCGATCGCGAGCACTTCACCCTGGTCCGGCTTTTCGGCCGCGGCGTCGGGGATCACGATGCCCGAGGCGGTCTTGGTTTCTTGATCCAGACGCTTCACGATGACGCGATCGTGCAAAGGACGAAGGTTCATACAACACTCCTCTCTGATTGAGACTGAAGAACGCTTAGCTTGGTAGGCCGCCCAGCGACCCGGACGGAACTTGTTAGCACTCACGTGCAGCGAGTGCTAATTATATGGACGGGTTGCCCCGATTTCAAGAAGGGTCGGACGAGGAAGTGAGAATCGTTGATGTAAAC
>NZ_DASXWY010000079.1:0-59524 GCF_036503415.1 Trinickia sp.
GAGCCGAGAGCCGAGAGCCGAGAGCCGAGAGCCGAGAGCCGAGAGCCGAGAGCCGAGAGCCGAGAGCCGAGAGCCGAGAGCCGAGAGCCGAGAGCCGAGAGCCGAGAGCCGAGAGCCGAGAGCCGAGAGCCGATCGGAACAATTCAGGACTGTGGCTAGCGTCTCATGGGTCTAGGTCTGTCTGGCGCGAGCCCCGCGCCGAACGCGCTCCCCGAGGCAGCGTCGAATGCTTGGGCGCAATTGCGTCGCCCGAAAATGTTTTGTGGATCAACGGACCACACCTGCATCAGGGCACCTATCGCTGGATCGGAATGACGTCCGCTTCTTAACGCCCCATCGCGCACGGGCCGCCGTGGCTCGCGCCCCGTGGTGATCGCGCTTTTCACACTCCTTCCCGGGGAGCGGCAAAGGGGCCGACGCTTTATGCGCATAAAGTTCTCGGTTCCCGCGGACGGTTGCCGGTGCCAAATGACAACGAGACGTTGCGCTCGCCTCGCCGAGTGGCCCGTAATCTCGTCAGAGATGGCCGTCAGCAAACCTGCGCCGAGCAGGCACCTTCCACAATCCCTTCCAGCGCCACGGTCTTACAGTCCATAAGCCGCGAACCCAATCCGGAGCCAGCTCATTACTGCGTCATCGAGATGCGTTCGACAAAAAATAAAAATATGTTGAATTCGACGAAGAGCAACTTATTCCCTAACAACTCCCGGCCGTCCTGCCGCCCCCTAGCAGGCTCCTCGCTCGAAGCATCGCCAGTATTTCCGGAGCACATCCACTAAGCTGCGCTACCGCGGCGGTTCCGCGTTTCGTAGAATCACGACCGAATATTTCCAACGTTCAGGCAGGAGCTGTTTATCCATGATCACCATCTATCACAACACGCGCTGTTCGAAGTCACGTTCCACCTGCGAACTGATCGACAGTACGTTGAATACCTCCGGGGAGCCGGTGCGCATCGTCGAATACCTGAAGGAACCGCTCAGTGTGGACGAATTGAAAGCGCTTCATCGCATGCTCGGCGGGCGGGTTCGCGACATGATTCGCGATACGGAGCCCGTGTACGACGAACTCGGACTCGCGGACGCTTCGCTCGACGACGATGCTCTTTTCGCTGCGCTTGCGAGCCATCCCATCTTGCTCCAGCGGCCGATCGTGACGCGCAACGGTAAAGCCGTCATCGGGCGACCGCCCGAGGCGGTCCGTGCATTGTTCGCCTGATCTACCTTACAGTCGGCAGTCCTGGACGGACGCCGTCGTCATCCGAACGTCATGATTGTGACGTTCGGTAAGCGGGGAGGGGGAAACCGAAGTTATCCACAGATTCTGTGGAAAAGGTTGTGGAAAGGCGGCCTGAAACCCAGAGCCCGCTGCCATCTGACTGGGCTGCGCATAAATTGGCCGCTGGTTCGACACATGGGCGACTATCATGGAAAGCTCGTCGTCCCGGAGGTACCTGGGGCGGCGCCTCTCAATGTGCAAGGAGCGACTTGATGGCTTATCGAATCGAAGTGGTGGTGGGCAGTCTGCGCCGGGATTCGTTCAACAAGCAACTGGCGCAGGCGCTCGCCCGGCTCGCAGGCTCGGAGATGACGTTCTCGTACCTGGATCTCGGCGTGTTGCCGCTTTATTCGCAGGACTACGATGCGGACTTCCCGCCAGTCGCGCGCGAATTCAAGCAGCGGATAGAAGCAGCAGATGGGCTCTTGTTCGTGACGCCTGAGTACAACCGTTCGATGCCTGGCGTACTCAAAAACGCGATCGATTGGGGCTCGCGTCCATGGGGACACAACTCGTGGAAGGACAAACCCGCGGCCGTTTGCGGTATCTCTGTCGGTGCGACGGGTACGGCGCTCGCACAGCAGCATCTACGCAACGTGCTCGCGTATCTCGACGTGCCCACGATGGGCCAGCCCGAAATATTCCTCAAGCACACCGAAGACTTTTTCGACGCGTCGGGGAATATCGCCAACGAGAGCACGCGCAAGTTCCTGCAAGGGTTCGTCGATCGCTTCGCCGCCTGGGTGCAACGCCAGACGGCGAAGCATTGATCGTGCGTCGCGTGCTAGCGACCGCTATCGATCGTCGCGCTCGCTGCCGTGAAAATGCTCTTCCTCCTGCAGGTACTCGTCGGGTACAGACGACGGTGAAGCGCTTGGCGCTGCTGGCGTGACGGCCGCACCGGAAGGCGTGCCGGCATCTTGTGCCCGCGCCTCGTCGCGCCGTCCAGCGAACACCGCGCCCATACCGGGGGCAGCGCCCGCGGCAACGGCCATGGCGTCTGCCTCGCTCGCGGCCACGTCCTTGGCTGCTGCCGGGCCGGACGGCTCCGCGGCTTGCTCTTTTCGCGCGAAACTATGCACCCTGCCGCGCGTAGTCACGGTGGGGTTTCGCCGAAAACCGAGTTCCTCGAGCGGCGAGCGCTCCCGCGCCACCTCGTCGGCCGGAGCGCACCACGTGGCAGCCCGTTCTTCGATGTCCATCGGGTTGCGCGCGGCGAGGGCGGCGCGAACCGCCTCGCATTGCGCGTCATCGACGACATCCACGCTCAGCATGACCGCCCCCCGGCGCACGGCTTCGGCGTATTGAGTCGTTTCGCGCCGTGGCGGCTCGCTCGCGAAAAGCGATTCGAAGAATCGCTCGATGCTCGCGAGCAGCCCTTCGTCGACATGCGGCGGCTCGACAACCGTTGTGGCGTCGGTGGCGTACGTCGGCTCACAACGCGCTTGCAGCGTAATAGACGTCCGGGCGATTCCCTGGACGACCAATGCGTCGCGAGCTTCCTCCGCCCCGGCGTACGTATCGAAAAATGCAATGACCGTGTGCTGCATGATGCGCTCCCCCTATCGACTTTTAGTCACGGCACATTAATTGTTGCAAATAATGGGCCGGCCCCGCTCAACTCGCCTTGCCCGCCGCTGGGGCGTGTTCTTCCCGTTCTCGCCGGATGGTCTGCAGCATCGCGTCGAGCAGGGCGATATCGAAAGGTTTTGACAGCACGCGTACGCGGACATTCCGCGCGCGTTCGAGTTCTTGCGCATAACCCGTCACAAGAATGACGGGCAGCGGGGGCACGAGCGACTGCGCCGACTCCGCTAGATCGAGGCCATTGCGGGTACCCGGCATATGGATGTCCGAAATGACGACATCGAATGCCGGCGTCGTGGGGTGCCCGATGAGTTGCAGTGCGGCATCCGCATTGAATAGGCAGGTGACGTCATGCCCCATCATGCGCAGCAAGGCTTCGGTGCCAGCGGCGACCTCGTCGTTATCTTCGACGAGCAAAATGCGCAGACCGCTGCTGCCCTCTGCGCTTCCGGAGCGCGGCGAGTCAAGAGCGGGCTCGGCCGGCGTGGCGGTGGAGCGCGGCAAATACAGTCGTACGGATGTCCCGACGCCCAACGTGCTATCGATCGTCGCGAGTCCGCCTGAACGCTCGCAAAATGCGAAGACTTGCGGCAATCCGAGCCCCGTACCCATGCCCTGCGGTTTCGTCGTATAAAGCGGCTCGAATGCGTGAGCAAGGACTTCCGGCGACATTCCCGTTCCGGTGTCTTCGAGTGTCACGACCACGAATTCGCCAGTAAGCGCGAACCCGCTTTCGCGCTCGAGGCGAATGTCATGCGCGCGAATCGTGAACTGCCCGCCGTTCGGCATCGCGTCTCGCGCATTGACGGCAATATTGATCAGCGCAAGCTCGAGTTCGGCGATGTCGACCTCGATAGGCCAAATCGGGTTGGCGATGTCGATGACGAGACTGACCTTCGCGCCGAGCGATGCATGCAGGAATTCGCGGCTGGCTGCGATCCAACGCGCCAGATCGATCGTCTCGCTGCGCAGCGGTTGTTTGCGCGCGACGCCGAGCAACTGGCGCGTGAGAGATTGGCCGCTTTTGAGCGCGCGCTCGATCGCACCGAGTTCGCTTTCGATCTGGGCGGACCCGCGGCGCCGCGCGATCTGGACGTTGGTGGCAACAATCATCAGCAGGTTGTTGAAGTCGTGCGCGACCGTGCCGACGAGGTTGCCCAACGCCTCCATCTTGCGCGACTGCCGGTACGCCGTTTCGATGGAGCGCCGCATCGAAGCTTCGGCTTGCCAGCGCGTCCACGCTTCTTCTTCGGCCGAAAGACGTCGTAACGATAGGCCGAGAACGAACCAAAGGACGATGGATGGAACGAAAATCGATACAGCAAGCACGGCAACGCGGTGCGACCAGTCTGCCCAAATCGCCGCACCGCTATACGCGCACGAGACATATACCGGGTAGGCGCCGACGCGCCGGAACGCAAGAATCTCGCCGTGACCGGTCTCCGGCGAATGACCGACTCGAATCACACCCGCCTTGGTGCCGCGTTGGAGCGCGGAAGCAAACGCCGGCGGCGGGGCGGCCTCGCTCGACTGCGGGTACGACGCCAGCACCGCGCCGTCCGAGCGCATCAGCGAGATCGTGAGCGCGCGGCTCTCCGAGCCAAGCAGTTCCCGGTAAAACGATTCGAAGTACGAACGCCGCAGCGCGACAGAAACGAGGCCGCCGAACTTGCCGTCGGGCAGGCGCCGGGCAATGCCCGTATTGAATACCGCCTCGCCGCTGCCGGCATGCCAGACCATGACCTTCGAGACATGCTCGAGAATCTGCCCGCCCCGAATGCCCACGAAATCGTCGCGCCCGGCGATCGACGCGAGCGGCGCGGGGTAATAGCGGCTGTTCGCGAGGAGCAGCCCGTCGGGCCCGAAGATCGAAATTGAGCCCACCTGCGGGTAGCCGCCGCCGATTTTGACGAGACTGTCGTGGATGTATGCTTCGCGGGCGCGCACCTGGCTGTCGTCGAGCCCGTGCACGAGGTCGTCCACGCGGGCATCGAGCGTTTCGTTCAGATCGAAAACCTTGAGCGCGTGCTCCTCGGCGATGCGCACGGTGCGCACCGCAGCGTCGGTCGCCCGAGCGACACCGGTGCGGAAATCCGAATAGGCCACGGCCGCCGCATAGACGCACGGCAGGACGATCGCCGCTCCGAGCATGACGATCAGCGTGGTGCGCCGGCCCGCGAAGTCGGGCTCGGGGACGCTCGGGTACGACGACTCTTCCTGCCAACTCGAAGGCGTCGGGTTCGCTGCCGGTGCGTCGCGCCGGTGACGCGTCATGGTCGAGAGATCCAAGGAGGGATAGGTTGCCTGATTCCAATCATAAGCGACTTGAATCGCTGCCTAACGTGTGCTCCGTTACATTTATGAGGCTCGTCGACCTTTCGGCCGACGAAAACAGCGACGAAATCGGAAGCGCAAACGTACACAAAAGAATAATCCACGCAATATTAGCGAAATATGTCCCTTCCATTTCTTCACATTGATAAATGCTGCGACGTTTCATCGTTCTGCCAAAACTGGGGGAGTTGATTTTCCGTCTGTTTGCCAAGAGAATTTGGCTCACTTTTACGAGAAAACACGCGTCCTGCGGGGGGGACGCACCTGTGAGGCATGCCTGCTTCGCCGCCATACGCGTGCGCGGAGCCGCCGCGGCGCCTCTTCCGGTCCGTCCGGAAAGCGCGCTGCTCGCCGCGCGCTCGCAGCCTGCCGACCTGAGCTCGCCCTCTCGCTAAAGAAGGTTTCCGAGCCGCCGTTAACTCGGTGTAGATTGATCCGCCTTTTCGTCACGCCTGCCATGCCCTTGCCGATTGTGATCGCCGATGACTCCCTGCTTGCCCGCAAGGTTCTGACGAAAGCCTTGCCGGACGACTGGGACGTCGACATCACCTATGCATCGAACGGCCGCGAGGCGCTCGCGCTTTATCGGGCGGGCAAAGCGTCGGTCATGTTCCTCGACCTGACGATGCCCGACATGAACGGCTATCAGGTACTCGAGGCCTTGCAGCACGAGGACCTCAATACCTTCGTGATCGTGGTGTCGGCAGACGTGCAACCTCTTGCGCAGGAGCGCGTTCGCGCGCTCGGCGCCGCCGCGTTCGTCGCCAAGCCCGTGACCCCCGAGGCCTTGCTGCCGATCCTCAAGGAGTACGGCTTGTATGCGTGAGACCGTTCTGACCGAAGACCAGCGCGACGCATTGCAGGAAATCGCCAATCTGGCGATGGGCCAGGCCGCCACGCGCCTCGCGA
Organism: Trinickia sp.; assembly: GCF_036503415.1. Taxonomy (GTDB): domain Bacteria; phylum Pseudomonadota; class Gammaproteobacteria; order Burkholderiales; family Burkholderiaceae; genus Trinickia. The sequence continues at coordinate 6,109 of NZ_DASXWY010000079.1, forward strand.
CGCTGCTCGATACGTTCATCGAGCTGTCCGTGCCGCGGGTGAGGGTGGTGCGAGTCGAGGATGCGGCGCGCACGCTGCGCGACATGACCGGCATCGACGAGCATGTCATCGCCGTGCGTCAGGGTTTTCGGTCGGACATCAAAGGCGAGGCGCTCGTCATCTGCCGCAGCAGCGGCGTCGGCAGTCTATGCGCACTCGTCAATGACCCTTACGTTCATTCGGCATATGAATCGGTCAGCCAGACCGAGTTGATGTTCGATGTGGCGAACGTGCTGACCGGTGCGTGCGTGTCGTGCATCATGAATCAGCTCGATCGCACGCCGATCTTCTCGGCGCCCGGGCTGCTCGGCGAAAAGCTCGCGCTCGAAGACGTCTTCCATGCCGACGTGCTGGCCTGGCGGACGGCACTGCTGCTCGAAGTCAATTTCTCGCTCGAAGATAAGACGTTCCGCGCCCATCTCGTCATGCTGATGGCCGAAGAATCCATTCGCCGCATGAACGAGGCGCTCAATGCGATCCTGTCCAGCCTATGAATCAAGTGATGGAGCAGTCTCTCAGCGATCTCGTCATCGAGCGGGTGGACTTCGGCATCTTCGTGCTCGATCGCACGATGAAGGTACTGATGTGGAATCGCTTCATGCAGGACCACAGCGGATTGCCGGCCGAACAAGTCGTCGGCAAGTCGGTCTTCGATAGTTTTCCCGAACTGCCGCGCGTCTGGCTCACGCGCAAGGTGGAGAGCGTCTTTCAGCTCGGCAGCTTCGCCTTCAGCTCCTGGGAGCAGCGCCCCTATCTGTTCAAGTTCGACCACGACCGGCCCATCACCGGCGGGGTCGATTTCATGCAGCAGGATTGCACGTTCATGCCGCTTACGCGTGGGCGCGAAGTCGTCGCGGTGTGCGTGACGATTTCCGACGTCACGAATGTGAGCGTGATGCAACGCGAGCGCGAGGAGGCCGTCGTCAAGCTGCGCGAGTATGCGAATCGCGACGGTCTGACGGGCATCGCGAACCGGCGCTTTTTCGAAGCGCGGCTGCGCGACGAATTTGCGCGCTGGCAGCGCTACGGCGGCGAGCTTTCGGTGCTGCTCTTCGATCTAGATCATTTCAAGGACATCAACGACCGGTTCGGGCACGCCGTGGGCGATACCGTGCTGCGCGTGATGGCGCAGCGGGTGGCCGATGCATTGCGCGCGCAGGACATCTTCGGGCGTTTCGGCGGCGAAGAATTCGCGCTGCTGTTGCCCTGCACGCCGCTTGCCGATGCCATGATCGTCGCCGAAAAAATCCGGACCACGATCTGCGATACGCCCGTGGAAGCCGAAGGCATGCGCGTGCCCGTGACCGCCAGTGTCGGCGGTGCCGCTGCGCGCCCCGGCCTGCCGGGCTACGAAGTCCTCATCAACGAGGCCGATGCGGCGCTTTACAGCGCCAAACGGCAAGGGCGCAACCGCTCGGTCGCGCTGGCCTGACGGGCCCCAAAAAAGGTTGATATACTTTGGCGCGTTTCCGGCACTCCCGCCGGCGCATTGCGGCTGATCGCGCGGGCCGATGACGCCGCGTGGTGCCTTAACGGCACGCCGCGTGGGGTATCGACTTTCAATCGCCCGGGAGGGCGCCACAGCGGAGTTCGCCTTGGCTGTTTCAAATCTCGTCGTGGACGAATCCGAAACCGACGCCGCCGCCGTCACCTCGAGCAGCTCGTTTTATCTCGCGATGCGCATTCTGCCTGCGCCGCAACGCGATGCGATGTATCAGGTCTACGCATTTTGCCGGGCGGTCGACGACATCGCGGACAGCGACGCGCCGCGCGCGGAACGCAGCGCCGCTCTTGGGCGATGGCGCAACGATATCGACGCCTGTTACGCGGGCACGCCGCGGCCGTCGCTCGCCGCGCTGACGCGTCATATCCGCACGTTCGATCTGCAACGCGAGGATTTTCACGCGATGATCGACGGCATGGCGATGGATGCGGCCGCCGATATCTGTGCGCCCGACGAAGCCACGCTCGATCTTTACTGTGACCGCGTCGCGAGTGCCGCGGGGCGGCTCTCGGTGCGGATTTTCGGCATGCAGGAGGAGCCGGGAAGGGCCCTGTCGTACCATCTCGGCCGGGCATTGCAGTTGACGAACATCCTGCGCGATATCGACGAAGACGCCGCGATCAATCGCTGTTATCTGCCGCGCGAGCTGTTGGCGCGGGAAGGGATCGCGGCTGCGAATCCGCTCGCGATCGCGGACGATCCATCGCTGCCGCGCATCTGCGCGACGTTGGCCGAGCGTGCCCTTGACCACTTCCGTCGAGCCGATGCGATCATGAACGCCGCCCCGAAGAAAGTCGTGCGGGCGCCACGGATCATGTCGGGCGTCTATCGGTTCCTGCTCGAGCGCACGCTCGAACGCGGGTTCGACGTGCCGCGCACGCCGGTGTCCAAGCCACGCCTGCGGCTCATGTGGATCGTCGCCCGGTACGCGCTCTTTTAGATCCGGGCGAGCGGAAGCACACCGCACAAAGCGCAACGGGGCGACATGAGCGCTTCTCAATCAAACGTATACATGCCGATGAACGATTTTTCCTCAGCACATGCCGCCGTTGCCGCGCTCGATGCCACGCGCGCGGCACCCGGGGACGATGCGCTGGAGAGCGCGATTTCGCGCGCGACCGATGCGATCCTGGCCGATCAGCGCCCTGACGGCCATTGGGTCTACGAGCTCGAAGCCGATGCGACGATTCCCGCCGAATACATCCTGCTCGTCCATTACCTCGGCGAGACGCCGAACGCAGAGCTCGAACGCAAGATCGTGCGCTACTTGCGCCGGATTCAGCTCGACGACGGCGGCTGGCCACTTTTCACGGATGGCGCGCTCGATATCAGCGCCAGCGTGAAAGCTTATTTCGCGCTGAAAATGGCGGGTGAACCCGAGAGCGCGGATCACATGCAGCGCGCGCGTCGCGCGATTCTGGCCGCGGGCGGGGCCGAAGCCGTCAATGTCTTCACGCGCATCCTGCTTGCGCTGTATGGCGTGATGCCCTGGCGTGCCGTCCCGATGATGCCCGTGGAAATCGCGCTGTTGCCGCAGTGGTTTCCGTTTCATCTGTCCAAGGTCTCGTATTGGGCTCGCACGGTGATCGTGCCGTTGCTCGTACTCAACGCCCGGCGTCCGGTGGCGCGCAATCCACGTGGCGTTCGCATCGACGAGCTGTTTCGCGGTGCGCCGGACGATGCCCGGCTGCTGCCGCGCGCACCGCATCAAAGCAAGGGCTGGTTCGCGTTCTTTCGTGCCGTGGACAGCGTGCTGCGCGTGACCGACCGATTGTTTCCGAAGGCGACACGGCAGCGTGCGATCGAGGCGGCCGTCGCGTTCGTCGACGAGCGCCTGAATGGCGAAGACGGGCTCGGCGCGATTTTCCCGGCGATGGCGAACGCCGTCATGATGTACGACACGCTCGGTTATCCACCCGATCATCCGAACCGTGCGATCGCGCGGGCATCGATCGAGAAGCTGCTCGTGATCGGCGACGACGAGGCTTACTGTCAGCCGTGTCTGTCACCGGTCTGGGACACCTCGCTCGCGGCGCATGCGCTCTTGGAGACGGAGCTGCCGCGCGCCGAGCAGGCGGCGTTGCTGGGCATCCAGTGGCTGCGTCCGCTGCAGATTCTCGATGTGCGGGGCGATTGGATCTCGCGTCGCCCGAACGTGCGGCCGGGGGGGTGGGCATTCCAGTATGCGAATCCGCACTACCCCGATGTCGACGATACGGCTGTCGTTGCCATGGCGATGGAGCGCGCAGCGAAGCTCACGGGCTCCAACGTGGACCGCGAGGCGATCGCACGCGCACGCGAGTGGGTGGTCGGCATGCAGAGCAGCGACGGCGGATGGGGCGCCTTCGAGCCCGAGAACACGCATTACCACCTCAACAACATTCCGTTCTCCGACCATGGTGCGTTGCTCGATCCGCCGACCGCCGACGTGTCAGGGCGTTGTCTGTCGATGCTCGCGCAGTTGGGCGAGCTGCCGGCCGCGAGCGAGCCTGCCCGGCGCGCCTACGACTACTTGCTCGACGAGCAGGAGGACGACGGCAGCTGGTACGGCCGCTGGGGCATGAATTACATCTACGGCACCTGGACGGCGCTCTGTGCGCTCAACGCGGCCGGCATGTCTCACGAGGACCCGCGGATCCGCCGCGCCGTGCAATGGCTCGCGGCGATCCAGAACGACGATGGCGGCTGGGGCGAGGACGGTACGAGCTACAAGCTCGACTATCGCGGTTACGAGCGCGCGCTCAGCACGGCCTCGCAAACGGCTTGGGCGGTCCTTGGGCTCATGGCGGCCGGTGCGGTCGCGCATCCCGCGGTCGAACGCGGAGTGGCCTACCTGCTGCGCACGCAGCGCGAGCACGGTTTGTGGGACGAGACGCGTTTTACCGCGACCGGCTTTCCGCGCGTCTTTTACCTTCGCTATCACGGCTACCGCAAGTTCTTTCCGCTATGGGCGCTTGCCCGCTATCGGAACCTCGTGCGCGGCCGGCAGGTGCGCGTATCTGTCGGCATGTGACGATGGAACCGCACGCGCCACTGCCCGTGATTGCCGTGACGGGCATGGCATTCGAAGCCCGCATCGCGCGCGGCGAGGGTGTGCATGCGGTCTATGCGGCCCGCAGCGACTTGCTCGAACGCGCATTGGCCGCGGCGCTGGCACGCGGCGCATCGGGTGTCATCAGCTTCGGTACGGCGGGCGGGCTCGCCGCCGATCTCCGGGCCGGTACGCTGATCGTCGCCGATGCCATCGATGGCCCGGACGGTAGCATGCCGACGGACCCCGCCTGGCGCGAGCGCATCGTCGCGAGGCTTGCTGCCGCGACGCTCGACGCGCCCTGGCAGTGCGGCGTGCTCGCGGCCGTCACGGCACCGCTGACGAGCACCGAACAAAAGGCCGCGCTCAACCGGGCCCGCGGTGCGTTGGCTGTCGATATGGAGTCTCACATCGCGGCCGGGATGGCGCGCGCGCACGGCCTGCCGTTCATGGCCTGCCGGGCGATCGTCGACCCGGCGTGGCGAGCGCTGCCCGAGGCGGCCACAGCGGGCCTGCGCGACGACGGCACGACGGCTCTCGTCCCGATTCTCGCGTCGCTCATACGTGCGCCTTCGCAGCTCGGCGCGATGATCCGGCTGGCCGCCGATGCGCACGCGGCGCGTGCCGCGCTCACCGAAGCGCGCCGCACGCTTGGGCCCGCATTCGCGCGGCCCTGACGTCGCCTTTTTCCGCTATTTGGATTGCGGCGCGCTGGCTGGCGCCGCAGGCTCGGGCGTGACCGCGGCCGGAGCGGGGGTGACGCCGCTTGCCGGCGCGGGTGTGGGCGCCGAAGGCAGGGCGTCGCTCGCGGCAGCGGGTGCTGCGGTCGTGCCGCTCGAATCGCTTTCACCCTCGTCGCCATAGTTCGGCAGCGCGGGTGCGGTCGCGGCGCCGCCCGTGTTCGTCCGTGAGCGCCGTTGTTGCAGATAGGCGTCGCGGACGAACGAGTATTTGTCGAGGGCTGCCTGTTCGAGGATGTTCGTCGCGCCGAGCATGTCGGAGCGCACGCTCACGAACTGCAGGATGTAAAGCGGAGTGCGTGCCGCCGGCTCGACGTAGTTCAGCGGATTGAAGCGAACATCGACGGCGAGTCCGACGCTGTCGCGAAACGTGCTGGGACCGAAGATCGGCAGGACCAGATAGGGTCCGGAGGGGATGCCCCAACGCCCGAGGGTCAGCCCGAAGTCCTGATGGTGCTTGGGCAGCCGGGCGAGCGTCGCGAAGTCGATCAGGCCGCCTACCCCGAACGTGGTGTTCATCGTGAAGCGCATCAGGTCCGAAGTGGCATCCGTAATTCTGAGTTGCAGCAACTCATTGGCCACGTTGGTCAAATCGCCCAGATTCGAGAAGAAATTGCTGATGGCCGTGCGCAACGGGTGCGGCGTGATCTTCTGATAGCCCTTCGCGATCGGCACGGCCACGCTTTTGTCGACGGCGTCGTTGAAGCGAAAGATCGCCCGGTTCATCGGCTCGAGCGGGTCGCCCGCCGTTCGGTTCGGTGCGCTCGCACAGCCGGCCAGGACGATCGCGGCGCCCAGCGCCACAGGGAGGGTCCGCAACTTATCCATCGATTCCTTCTAGTTCTTTTGTGGGCGGGTGAGCGTCGCGCGGTCTGCCCATCAATATGGGCTGAAAGACGACCGCGCCGATGAGCGTACACGAAAGCGCGAGCGCGAGCAGTCTGCCCATGCTAGCAGTGCCGGGATGGTGCGAGAGCCAGAGGCTGCCGAACGCTGCAGCCGTCGTAGCGGCGCTGAACAGCACAGCGTGCGTGAGGCTCGATGCGAGCAGGCTCGTCTGGCCGTTGCGCCACGCCATCACGAAGTAGACCTTGAACGCCACGCCGACGCCCAGCATCAGCGGCAACGCAATGATGTTGGCGAAATTGAGCGGCATGTCGAAAGCCACGCAGAGCTCCAGCGTGACGATGGCCGAAACGAGCAGCGGGATCATCGTTCGCAACACATCGGCGAAGCGGCCCAGGGCGATCCAGAGCAGCACCGTGATCGCGATAACGGCCAGTGCGGCCGCCTGCAGAAACGCCTTGATGATCGTGTTGGCCGAATGCAGGATCGAAATTGGGCCGCCCGTGGCACCCGGCTCCGCTTTCTTCACGGCATTGGCGAAGCGGCGCAGCATCGTATCGTCGCCGGGGTCCACGCCCGGCGGCACGCGCGGGGAGATCTGCACCAGCGCACGACCGTCCGGGGCAACCCACTGGCGAACCATCTCGGGCGGCAGCGTCTGTCGTGTGATTGCCGAAGGCTGCAATAGCATCGTCAATTGGCGCAGCGCAAGGCGAAGCGGAACGGAGAATGCCGCTTCGGCGCGATCGCGCGTGGCGGGATCGGCGGCAGCGAGCTGTGCGAGCGATGCCGACAGGTGCTTCGCTTCGGCCGCGCCGGGCCCGGGGTGATCCTCGGCCGCATAGGAGAGCTGATTGGAGGCGCGCTTGAGTGCGGCGACGCGCTGAGCGTCGGTCGCCGGCGCAGCCGGCTGCTGCGTCAGCGCGGGCAGCAGCGACTGGGCGGCTTGTGCGATCGATGCGAGCTTTTGCGGTTGATCGGGGGGAATCAGCGACGAGAGCGTCGTTACGCGCCCGACCTCGGACAGATTCGTCAGCCGCGCCGCGACGGCATCCGCGGCGCTCAACGATGGCGCAAGCACCGATACGTCGTTGACCGCTGCTTCGGGCGAGTCCTTGAGCGAAAGCAGCGTCGCCATCGATTCGGTGTGGGGATCCTTCAGATGCAGCGGATTGAAATCGAAGCGAAGATGCAGGAGCAGCGGCAATGCACCGATTACCACGACGAGCGTGCCGATCAGTATCGGCTTGCGATGGTCCTGCAGGTATTCGTCGATGGGTGCGAGCGCCGTGAAGCCCGGCCGCGCGGGCTCCCCGGGCGGTGCCATCAGCTTGATCAGGGCGGGCAGCAGCGTCATGGTGCTCAGATAGGCGACGATCATGCCGACGCCGGCGATGAGCCCGAGTTCGGACACGCCGCGATAAGCCGTCGGCAGAAACGCGAAGAAGCTCGTGGCGACGGCCGTCGCAGCCAGCGTCAACGGCGCGCCCATCGAATGCGCCGTGCCGACGAGCGCATGATCGAGGCGCTCGTCGCGGTAGCGTTCCTCTCGATATTTGACGCCGTACTGGATCGCGAAGTCGGCACCGAGACCGACGAACAGCACCATGAACGCGACCGAAATCATGTTGAACGAGCCGACCATCAACAGCCCCAGCGCGGCAGTAATGGGCAGCCCGACGGCCAGCGTCACGAACACGGCGAGGATCATCCGCTTCGAGCGCAGCGCGAGCCACAGGATGCCGAGCACCACCGCGAGCGTCGCGATGCCGTTCACGAGCGCTCCGTCTTCGACCGAAGCGAATTCCTCGTCGGCGAGCGGCTGTTCCCCGGTCAGCCGAACCACGGCGCCGAAGCGCTTTTCCAGCTCGAGCTGCCGGGCCGCGGCGCGAATGGCCGCCGTGGCCTCGGCGCCGGGCCGCAGCACCGCATAGTTCACGACCGGCGCCACGGTGACGAAGGCGCGAGCCGGCTGGCGAGCGGAGTCCGCATCGACGAGCGCGCGCCACGAGAAGGCGGCGGGTTTGCCGGCGAGGACCGCATCGACGGTGTCCGCGCTGCGCGAAAAAAGGGTCGTCAGTCCAGGCAGCGTAACTTGACCCGATTCGAGCGGCAGACCCAGCATGGTCGACAGCGTCGTGGCGAGCCCCGTCAGACTCGGGTCGTGCGCGAGCGTGTTGACGAGCGGGCGGGCGCTGGCCAGCTGCGATGTCGTGCCGCTCAGCGTGCGGGGGGAGACGAACAGCAGCCCGTTGTGTTCGAAGAACGGGCCGCCGCCCGGTTGCGAGACATCGCCCACCTTGCTTGCATACGCCGGCGCTTTGAGCCCGGTCGCGAGCGCGTCGGCCGCGGCGTCGGCGAGTTCGGGCGCCGGGGCCTCGACTACAGCTAGGATCGTTTGGCCGCGCTGGGGAAAGGCCCGATCGATGGCGTCGCCGAGCGCCGACCATTGCGGATCGTTCTCGATCAGCGTGCTGATATCGGTATTGATCCGAAAATGGCGGGCGATGTAGACGCTGCTTGCGGCCGCCAACACCAACGAAAGCACGACGACCCAGACCGGGCGGCGCACCGACGAGGCAACGAGGCGAACGATGAGGGACATCAGCATGAATCGGCCAGCTCGGAAAGGGTAAACGACAAAATAAGCAAGTATACCGGCCAACGGGTATCGCGCCGCGTCGAGCGCGCGACGCACGGCCAAAGCTGCCCGGGTACGCGCGATGCTTGTATCGCCGGTTATACGTTTGCAAGCAGCTGTATCAAACGGATGCTCGACCCGCGCCGCTCGGTATACTGCCGCTACACCGGACACCCGAGCAGGCAACGCGCCTGCGCTGGCGCTCCGGCTTCTTCTCCACTCGAACCCGATTCCCCATGAAACGTCATCTGTTCGCTTTTTTCACGGCTGCGTTCGTCAGCCTGGCCGCTCAGGCGCAGACTGCGCCCGTCGACGTGGTCCAGCATGCGGTGCGCGGCACGGTCGACGCGATGAAGAAGGACCCCGCCGCCAGCGGCGGAGACATGACGAAGATAAAGCAAATCGTCAATGACGACTTCATTCCGGCGACCGATTTTGGCCGCACGACGCGCATTGCCGTCGGTGAGGCGTACAAGCAGGCCACGCCCGAGCAGCAAAAGGAGCTGGTCGACCAGTTCAGTAAGTTGATGACAGCCACCTATGCCGCCTCGCTCGCGCAACTGGGCACGCAAGACGCCAAGTTCAGCTTCAAGGAAAGCACCACGACGGGCAACGATGCGCTCGTCACGTCGACGGTGACCACGCCGGGCGACTCCCAGACGGTCGCCTATCGGCTCGGCAAGGTCGGCGGCGCCTGGAAAATCTACGACATCGACATGTCCGGGGCTTGGTTGATCCAGGTCTATCAAGGGCAGTTCAAGACGCAACTGCAAAAAGGCGGCGTGCCCGCGCTCATCGACTTCCTCAAAAAGCATAACGCGCGGACCGAGTGAGCAGCCTCAGCGGCGACGCCGCTCGACCGCGAATTTGATCAATTCCGCTTGCCCCTCGATCTCGAGCTTGCGCTTGAGATTGAGGCGGTGCGTTTCCACGGTACGGACCGATAAACCGTAGCGTTCCGCGATCTGCTTGCTCGCGAGACCTTCCGCCAGTGCGTCGAGAATCTCCAGCTCGCGCGGCGTGAGCCGCTCCACCGGCGTTTGCAGCGCGCTCGCTTGAATCATGCGAGCAGCGACCCCCGCGCTGAAGAACGTGCGATTGCCCAGCACCGCCTCGATGGCATGCACGATCTCGGTGGCGGGCGAATCCTTGAGGACATAGCCGCTTGCGCCGGCGCGCACCGCCTGCGTCACATACTCGACGTTGTCGTGCATCGACAGCATCAGCACGCGCACCGCCGGAAACCGCTCGTGAAAGATGCCGGCGAGCACGATGCCGTTCATGCCATTCATGCCGACATCCATCAATGCGAGATCCGGGTTCGACGTTTCCGCCAGCGCGAGCGCTTCTTGCGCGTTGCCGGCTTCGCCCACGACATGCAGGCCGGGTACCGCTTCGAGCCGCAGGCGCAGGCCGTCGCGAACGAGCGGATGATCGTCGACGAGAATGATATTGGCGATGGACTGATGCTGTGCGGTCATGAAGTGCGGCTCTGGGAGGCGAGGGAAGGGGATTCACGTTTTTTCGACGGCAGCGGCACGCGTGCCGTGACGACTGTGCGGCCCGGCTCCGACGCGAGCGTCAACGTGCCGCCGAGCGGCTCGAGCCGCTCGCGCATGTTGCGCAGGCCGATGCCGCCGCGTGCATCGGCCTGCACGCGGTCGATGTCGAAGCCGCGACCGTCGTCCGAGATCGAGAGGGCGACGGCGTGCTCGGACACATCGAGCGCGAGTGTCGCATGCGCGGCGTGTGCGTGCCGCACGATATTGGCGAGCGCTTCCTGAGCGATTCTGAACAATGCCGTATTGACGCCTTCGGACAGCCCTAGCAGGCGAGCGTGGGCCGCATCGTCGTCAGTAGTCCGAACGAATGCGATATCGATGCCTGCTTCTTCACCGAGCTCGCGAGTCAGTTGCTCGAGCGCCGCCGCGAGTCCGAGATCGTCGAGCATGGCGGGCCGAAGTGCATGCGAGATGTGGCGTACCTCGCGCAGCGCATCGGCGAGACGCGTGAGGCCGGTGGCCAGCGGGGCCTGGGGATCGGACGCGCCGACGCGCTGCGGGCCGGCAGATTCGAGGCGTGCGAGCGCCGATTCGACGAGCAGCTTCACCGAGACGAGCTTCTGACTGATGCCGTCGTGCAATTCTCGCGAGAGCCGGGCGCGCTCTTGTTCCTGCGATTCGACGACTTGCTGCGCGAGGCGCTTGAGCTTCGCATCGGCGCTGCGATATTCGGTGACGTTGACGAACACGGCGCATGCGGCAATGACGATGAAACCCGCCAACGCGATGGCCCCGATCCACATCATCGTGCGCCGGATGTTGGCCGATGCACTTTCGTCGATCCGTGCGAGGGCGGCAGTCACGCCGTCGAGATAGATGCCCGTGCCGATCATCCAGCCCCACCGCGGCAGCAAGACGACATAGCCCAGTTTCGGTTCGAGCTGATTCGTCGATGGCCGATGCCAGACGTATCGCACATAGCCGCCGCCGTGCTTCGCGGCCGCGATGAGCTCCTGGATGGTCAACGCGCCTTGCGGATCGCGCATTCCCCAAAGATTGCGGCCGACGAGGTCGGGCTCGCGCGGATGCATCAGCGAATTGCCCTCCATGTCGTAGACGAAGAAATAGCCGTCGGGTCCGAAGTCCATGTTTTGCAGTACGGCCAGGGCGCGATGCCGCAGCGCCTCGTCATCGCGTGGATCCTGAGCGACGGCCTCGTCAAGCGGCGCGATCGCGCTCGTCGCGAGTTCCACGTAGTGCCGCAACTCCGTCTGCTTGCTCGACATATAGGCCGCTTCGACGGTTGCATGTTGCGCTTTCGCGAGCGCTGTCGCTTGCAGTCGAACCCCGATGCCGATACCCGCTATCGCAACGAGAAACGGCACGATCGCCAGCAGAAAGATTTTGGTTTTGACCTTCATCGCTGAAACGTTGATGGCATGCGCGCGTGCGGCGCTCATGCAGTTGATACGTACTACTACTTAGCCCTGTTACGTAGTTATGCGCTTGTGAGGGGCAGAGCGAATCTGAATACTACACGCGCATCGGGGCGTCATGCCTCTTGCTCGCTTGACCGCTGCGGGCCGGTCGCAGGATCGGAACTTCATAAGGATCGACGGAGGAGGAGACAATCGTGAATCCTACGAATCGGCTCGGGCGCTTTGCGCTCTGGTCACTGCTCGCCCTGGCGGGCGCATACGCATTCGGCACCATTGCACTCGCGCACGGCGAGCGGGTGAGTGCGCTGTGGGTCGTCATCGCGGCCGTCTGCGTTTATCTGATCGCCTACCGCTTCTACAGCCGTTTCATTGCGAGCCGCGTATTGCAGCTAGACGGGCGCCGGATGACGCCGGCCGTCAAGCACAACGACGGCCTCGATTACGTCCCGACGCATCGCTTCGTGCTGTTCGGCCATCACTTCGCCGCCATTGCCGGCGCCGGCCCGCTCGTGGGACCGGTACTCGCCGCACAGATGGGCTACACGCCGGGGATGCTCTGGCTGCTTGCGGGCGTCGTCTTTGCGGGTGCGGTGCAGGACTTCGTGGTGCTTTTCATTTCGACGCGCCGAGACGGTCGCTCGCTCGGCGATCTCGTGAAGATGGAGCTGGGAACGGTGCCAGGCGTGATCGCGCTGTTCGGCGCGTTTCTGATCATGATCATCATTCTTGCCGTGCTCGCACTGATCGTCGTCAAGGCGCTCACGAACTCGCCCTGGGGGACGTTCACGGTGGCCGCAACCATTCCGATCGCGTTGTTCATGGGCGTCTACACACGCTTCATTCGGCCCGGCCGCATCGGCGAAGTCTCGATCATCGGCTTCGTGTCGTTGATGGCGTCGATCGCGTTCGGTCAGCATGTGCATGACGTGCCGGCGCTCGCCGCGTGGTTCACGTTCAGCGGCGCGCAGCTCACGTGGATCTTGATTGGCTATGGGTGCGTATCGTCGGTCCTGCCCGTGTGGCTGCTGCTTGCACCGCGCGATTATTTGTCGACGTTCCTGAAGATCGGCACCATTCTCGGTCTCGCCATTGGCATTCTCATCGTCGCGCCTGAAATGAAGATGCCGGCGTTCACCAAGTTCGTCGATGGCACCGGTCCCGTCTGGTCCGGCAACCTGTTCCCGTTCCTCTTCATCACCATTGCATGCGGTGCCGTTTCGGGCTTCCATGCGCTGATCGCGTCGGGGACTACGCCGAAGCTGCTCGAAAACGAAATCGATGCACGCTTCATCGGTTACGGCGCGATGTTGATGGAATCGCTCGTCGCGATCATGGCGCTCGTAGCGGCCTGCGTGATCGAGCCGGGCGTCTACTTTGCGATGAATGCGCCGGCAGCGTTGCTGGGCACGACGCCCGAGGCGGTCGCACAGACAGTGACGCACTGGGGCTTCTTGCTGACGCCCGATATGCTGACGGAGACGGCACGCGCGGTAGGCGAAACGACGATCGTCGGTCGTGCGGGCGGCGCTCCGACGCTCGCAGTCGGCATGGCGCAGATTCTTCATCGCGTGATCGGCGGTCCGGCGATGATGGCCTTCTGGTATCACTTCGCGATTCTCTTCGAGGCGCTCTTCATTCTGACGGCCGTCGATGCGGGCACGCGCGCGGGCCGCTTCATGTTGCAGGATCTGCTGGGCTCGTTCCATCCGGCGCTCAAGCGCACGGAATCGCTGCCGGCCAACTTGATTGCGACGGCGCTATGCGTGGCCGCGTGGGGCTACTTCCTCCATCAGGGCGTGGTCGATCCGCTCGGCGGAATCAATACGCTTTGGCCGCTTTTCGGTGTATCGAACCAGATGCTGGCGGCGATTGCGCTGGTGCTCGGAACGGTGGTGCTGTTCAAGATGAAGCGCGAGCGTTATGCGTGGGTCACGATCGTGCCGACGGCATGGTTGCTCGTCTGTACGCTGACGGCGGGCTGGCAGAAGATCTTCTCGGCCGATCCGAGGGTGGGTTTCCTCGCTCATGCGGCAAAGCTTGGCGCTTCGGTGGATGCAGGGAAGGTGCTTGCACCCGCAAAGTCGATCGAGCAGATGCGCCGTGTCATCTTCAACGACTACATCGACGCGACGTTGTGTGCGCTTTTCGTTGTCGTCGTATTGAGCATGGTGGTGTACGGCGTGCTCGCGATCATGCGCGCTCGTCGCAGCGATCGGCCGAGCACGTTGGAAACGCCGTTCGAACAGGCGCCTCAGATCGGGCAGACCGTCGCCGCCGCTCAGTGATCGGGGCACAAAACGATGTTCTCCAATCTCAGCGAACTGCGCAGCGCCGGCCGTTATCTCGGTCAGACGCTGCGCCTGATGGTCGGCTTGCCCGATTACGACGCGTATGTGAATCACATGCGCGCGACGCATCCCGATGCGCCTGTCATGAGCTACGAAGCGTTCTTTCGGGAGCGGCAGAACGCGCGATATGGGGCCGGGGCCGGGACGTGTTGCTGAGAAGGCGATTCGGAGCCTATCCGGCTCCGTGAGCCGGTCAGCGCGTCGTCGTCGATACCTGCATAGGCAACGATTGTTCGAAATTTGAAAAAAGTCTTGTCAACTTTCGGCTCTTTTTCCGGGCCGCTCACAAACCTACACTGCCTCCTGTCGACATCGAAACCAGCGCGTCGAACGAACCAACCGAGACGCGTTCCAGTTACCAGATAAGCACCGGAGGTCATCATGAAATCGAAACTCATCGCAGGTCTTTTGATCGCAACGTCGGCTGCACTCGCAGCGCCCGCATTCGCAAGCGGCCTCGGCCCGGCACCGTTTTATCGGCCTGTAATCGCCGATTCCTCGTCACACGCCGACGTGCCTGTCCAAGCGGCGGCGGTCGAACAACAAGCCGCAGGCTCGAGCGATGTTGGCGGTACCGCGGTAGCCGTGCAATCGGGTGGGGTTCACAGCTCGATCGCTCGGGCCCAATCGAGCGTCGACGACCTGTATCGCGGTCGTTGATCGGCGGGGCGGGCGGCAGGTTTCCTGTTAGATCAGGCACCGCCGCGAGCTCACCGTGCGCCGAAGTATCGGCCTTGAAATGCAATAAGCCCCGCGCTCAGCAATAAGAGCGCGGGGCTTATGTTTTTATCGACGATAGAACCGCAACACCGTTTTCAAGGCGCGCATACCGCCGCGCCATGAAAACCGTCAATGCGCGGGGGCTGTCCGCTGTGTCTTCTTCGTGCTCGCCGCGCGACCGATTTCCTCGAGCTTGATCTCGACGTGCCGCGAGAACACGTACTCGGCGGGACGCTGCTTGTCGAGCGGGATGTCCTTCGCGTAGGCACCTTCGATCTTCGGCCCGCGCAAGCTGACGCCCAACGCCTTCAACGGATGTGCCACTGTGTCCATGACGGCCGTCGCTTCGAAGCCGCTATGCACCATGCAGTCGGCGCACTTCTCGTAGTTGCCGGTGCCGTAGGCGTCCCAGTCCGTTTCTTCCATCAGTTCCTTGAACGTCTTGGCATATCCCTCGCCAACGAGGTAGCACGGACGTTGCCAACCGAATACCGTACGCGCGGGGTTGCCCCAGGGCGTGCAGTGATAGGTCTGGTTGCCGGCCAGGAAATCGAGGAACAGCGCCGATTGGCTGAACGCCCAGTTCTTGCCGCGACTGCCGCGCTTGAAGATCTCGCGGAAAAGTTGCTTCGTCTTGTCGCGGTTCAAAAAGTGCTGCTGGTCGGGCGCACGCTCATAAGCGTAACCGGGCGAGACCGTGATGCCGTCCACACCGATCGGGCCAACCGTATCGAAGAACGCGGCCACGCGGTCCGGTTGAGCGTCGTTGAACAGCGTGCAGTTGATGTTGACCCGAAAGCCGCGGCGCTTGGCCTCGCGAATGGCAGCCACGGCCTTGTCGTACACGCCTTCTTGCGATACCGAGTGATCGTGCATCGCCTTGTCGCCGTCGAGGTGCACGGACCAGACGAAGTACGGACTCGGCTGGTAATCGTCCATCTTCTTTTCCATCAGCAGCGCGTTCGTGCAGAGATAGACGAACTTCTTGCGCTTGATGATGCCGCGGACGATCTCGGGCATGTCCTTATGCAGGAGCGGTTCTCCGCCTGCGATCGAGACCACCGGCGCGCCGCATTCGTCGACGGCGCCGAGGCATTCCTCGACCGACAGCCGTTGATTCAGGATCGGATCGGGGTAATCGATCTTGCCGCAGCCATTGCATGCGAGATTGCAGCGAAAAAGCGGCTCGAGCATCAGCGCGAGCGGGTAGCGTTTGTTGCCCGTGAAATGCTGGCGCGCGATATAAGCGCCCACGCGGACCTTCTGAAGAAGCGGGATCGACAAGGCGTCCTCCTTAAACTTAACGTGCGGCGACGGGCTCGGCGAGCTTCGACGGCAGCTTGAATTCGACTTTTTCCTCGCGGCCGGCCATCGTCGATACTTCGACTGGGCCAAGCGCGCGCAAGGCGCCGATCACATGTTCGACCATTTCCTCGGGCGCCGAAGCGCCCGCCGTGATACCGACGGCTTGCGCGTTGGCAAACCATTCCGGCTTCACTTCCGAGCCGTCCGCCACGAGATAGCTCGGTACGCCGCTCTCCGCGCCGATTTCGCGCAGGCGGTTCGAGTTCGAACTGTTGGTCGCACCCACGACCAACAGAACATCGACATGCTCGCTGAGCTCCCGCACCGCGGCCTGGCGGTTTTGGGTCGCATAGCAAATATCGCGCGTGTCGGGCCCGACGATATCGGTGAACCGGCGCATCAAGGCATCGATGATGCCACGCGTATCGTCGACCGAAAGCGTCGTCTGCGTCACATATGCGAGCGGCGTATCGTTGGCCAGCTCGAGCTTGGCGACTTCCGCTTCGCTTTGCACGAGCAGCACCTTGCCGGGAATCTGGCCGATCGTGCCTTCGACTTCGGGATGTCCGGCATGGCCGATCAGGATCAGCGTGCGCCCGGCGGCGACATACTGACGCCCCTGGACATGAACCTTCGTGACGAGCGGGCAGGTGGCGTCGAGCACGTCGAGCCCGCGGCTTTCGGCATCGTGTTCCACTTTCTGCGCCACCCCATGCGCGCTGAAAACGGTCACCGCGCCATGGGGCACCTCGTCGAGCTCTTCGACGAAACGCGCACCTTTGCTGCGCAGGTTTTCCACCACGTGCCGGTTATGGACGATCTCGTGGCGCACATAAACGGGCGCACCGTGCCGCTGGAGCGCGCGATCGACGATCTCGATTGCGCGGACGACTCCCGCGCAAAAGCCGCGCGGTTGAGCAAGGATGACTCGCATATTCTGGCGAACTCCGACTGAATCGGGGTATCGAACCAAGCCAACGACATGGCTCGCAATCGCCCGGACCCAACCAATTATTAGAAAGCGGGCGTGATAGCCGGCAAAGGAATCAAAACGCGCATTCTAACGCGTTTCGGCCAATGCACGCTCCCAAGCTGGCTTGGCCGCGTTGTACGGACGCGCCATCGGAGCCTGCCCCGTCCGCCGCACGGCAGCGCGGCGCCGACCACAGTAAACTAGGCAGCCTCGCCGAGACCCTTACAATTCGCTGACTCGATCGCTATGACCTATTCGCCGGCCCGCACCATCAATATAGTTGCTCGCAAGCTGGAGCGCCGAGTATGAACGCCGTGCTTTTCGCCGTATCCGTCGTTTCTCTCGTCATCTGGGTTGTCCTGCTTTTCGCGCGCGGCGGTTTCTGGCGCACTCGCCCACCGGCATTCCTGCCGGCCGGCCAGCTCGAAGCCCTCACCGAATGGCCGGCCGTGGTGGCCATCGTGCCGGCCCGCAACGAGGCCGACGTGATCGGTCAGGCTATTGGCACCCTGCTGGTGCAGGAGTACGCAGGGGACTTTCACGTCATCGTCGTCGACGATCATAGTACCGATGGTACGGCCGATGCCGCACGCGCCGCCGCGCTCGCGCTCGGGCGGCCCGAGCGGCTCACGGTCATCGAGGCGGCCGCCCTGCCGGCCGGATGGTCGGGCAAAGTGTGGGCACAGTCGCAAGGCATTGCGGCCGTCAAATCGCTGGGGCTTGCCGCGCAGTATTTACTGCTGACCGATGCGGATATCGGCCACCCTCCCGATGCCGTGGCCCAGCTCGTTGCGCGTGCAACGGCCGAAGGGCGCGATCTCGTCTCGTTGATGGTTCGCCTGCGGTGCGATTCGTTTTGGGAGAAGGCGCTGATTCCGGCATTCGTCTTTTTCTTCGCAAAGCTCTACCCGTTCGCATGGGTCAACGATCCGCGCAACAAGACCGCGGCGGCGGCCGGAGGCTGCATGCTCGTCAGGCGCGACGCGCTCGAAGAGGCGGGGGGCATCGAGTCGATTCGCGCAGAGCTCATCGACGATTGCAGTCTGGCCGCCCGGATCAAGCATCGTGGCGGCGGCAGGCATCCGATTCGGCTCGATGTGGCGGCGCGAAGCGTGTCGCTTCGGCCTTACGATAGTCCGCGCGAAATCTGGAACATGATCGCGCGCACGGCATTCACGCAACTGCGTTATTCGCCGTGGCTGCTGGCCGGCACACTGGTGGGGATGGCGCTGATCTATCTCGCCCCGCCCGTGATCGCGCTCGTGCGCGGTGCGCCCGGTTGGCCGGCGTGGCTCGCGTGGGCCGCGATGTGCTGCGCCTATGCGCCGATGCTGCGTTACTACGGCCGCTCGCCTTATTGGGCGCCGGCGTTGCCGCTCGTCGCACTTTTTTATGTAGGTGCAACGCTTGCCTCGGCTGTGCGCTATTGGCGCGGTAAGGGCGGTCAGTGGAAGGCGCGCGTGCAGGCACCGGTCCAGGACCGCTGAGGGACCGTTCGCCTCAGCCGGCTCACTGCGACAACAACATATAGAGCTGAACGACGACATCCGGCGCAAACGTGAACGGCACCCACCCATGGCCGGTGTGGCGCGCCACGAGCAGGCGGTCGCCGTTCGGCTGTTTTTGCACGGCCATCACGGGGTTTTTTGTCGATGCGAAACGCCACCCGGGCGGGATCGCCATCGGGGGCTCCGGCGACATCGAGGCGCGGGCGTTCGCGAGCTCTTCGATGAGCTGCCCGATTTGCTCGGGCTGCAATGTCACCGATTGAGCGCCGATAGCGAGCGTCAGCGCGTTTTGCGACGGGCGGCTCACGTGCAGCGCAGGCTTTTCGTCTGAATCAGGATCCGAAGCCGGGGCGGCTGCGGCTTCGGGCGCTGCGGCGGCGAGCGCGGCTTGTGCGAGCCGGTTGAGCTCGTTGATCTGATCGACGCGCACTTCGAGTGCGCCGATCTGTTCTTGAAGGTTCATGCGCGGCATAGTCCGGAAAGAACTCGCGATTTTACCGGCTCGCTACGCGTATCTCCGCATCGCCCGATATCGACGTTGTAACAAAATGCACGCAACGCGCGGCGTGCCACCGGTGCGCTACGTGCCGAGATAGCCCGCCGCGCGGAACCAATCCAGCGCGTCGTAGAGACCCTCGCGATACGGGCGCGCGCGATAGCCAAGCTCCCGTTCGGCCTTCGCGGACGTGAAATACATTTTGTTTTTAGCCATTTTCAGGCCGTCGATGGTCACGAACGGCTCGCGGCGCGTGAGCTTCGCGACACATTCGGCGCCGAACGCGAGCGGGTAGAGCGGCCAACGCGGCAGGCTGATCGTGGGCGGCTTTCGCCCCGTGCGTGCGGCGATATCGGCGAGCATTTGCTGAAGCGGCAGGTTCTCGCCGCCGAGGATATAACGCTCTCCAACGCGCCCGTGTTCGAGCGCGAGCAAATGTCCCGTGGCGACATCGTCGACATGCACGAGGTTCAGCCCCGTGTCGACGAATGCGGGAATTTTGCCAAGCGCCGCCTCCACGATGATCCGTCCCGTCGGGGTCGGCCGTACATCGCGCGGACCGATCGGCGTGGATGGATTGACGATGACGGCCGGCAGGCGTTCGGCAGCGATCATGCGCTCGACGGCGCGTTCGGCAAGGACCTTGCTGCGCTTGTAGACGCCAATGGCTTCGTCGGCGCGCAGCGGCGCCGTTTCGTCGGCGATGCGTCCTTCGCGCGTCACTTTCAACGTGGCAACGCTGCTCGTATAGACGATACGCTCGACACCCGAGGCAAGCGCGGCACGCATCGTCGCCTCGGTGCCTTCGAGGTTCGCGCGTTCGATCTCCCCGGGGTCCGGTGCCCAAAGGCGATAATCGGCCGCCACGTGAAACAGATACCGCACGCCGCCGAGTGCCGCGCGCATCGATGTCTCGTCGCGCATATCGCCTATGACGACTTCGGCATCGAGCGTTTCAAGGTTTTTGCGCGGACTGGTTGCGCGTACGAGCACGCGTACCTTGAAGCCGCGCTCGATTGCCGCGCGCGCGACAGCCGAGCCGACAAAGCCCGATGCCCCGGTGACGAGCACGAGATCGCCCGAAGTGGCCCTCATCTGACTGGATTCCTCGATTCATGACCCGCGGCGCGGGCAGGTCCGCCGCGCCGAAACGTGCGATTGTAATCGCTGACGAAGGCGAGAGCCGCAATCGAACGGTTTTCGTGAATTCAACGACAGCGCACCGATTCGCTCATTCCAAAGCGAGAACACCTTGATTGAAGCGCTGAATGAACGCGTGCGCCTGCGCGGCCGGCATCGGACGGGCGAATCGATATCCTTGCACGACGCTGCAACCGTGGCGGCGCAAGAAGGCGAGCTGCATGTCGGTTTCGACGCCCTCCGCGACGACGCTGAAGCCGAGCGCGCGCCCGAGCGACAAGATGGCGCGCGTGATGACTTCGTCCTCCCGATGCACGCCGATGCCGCGCACGAACGACATGTCGAGCTTGAGGCGCTCGGCGCGAAAACGCCGCAGATACGACAGGCTCGAGTAGCCGGTGCCGAAGTCGTCGATGGCGATGTCGATATCCAACGCGCGCAAGGCGCGCAACACATCGAGCGAGCCGAGATTGAGCAACGCACTTTCGGTGATTTCGACCTCGAGAAGTTGCGGCGAGAGCTGGGCGCGCGAAAGCGCCCGCTGAACGACGCGCACGATATCGCCGCGCGCGAATTGACGGGGCGAAAGGTTGACCGACATGCGCAGGCCCGGCAGAGTCGCTTGCCACGTCTGCGCCTGAAAACAGGCCTGCTGCATGACCCATTCGCCGATCGCGACGATGAGGCCGTTTTCTTCGGCGATCGGGATGAAGGTCGCTGGGCTCACGGGGCCCAGCTCGGCATCGTCCCAACGCAACAGCGCTTCGACACCCGTCACGCGATTCGTCCGCACGTCGACTTGCGGCTGGTAGGCAAGACGGAATTCGCCGTTCGCAAGTGCCACGCGCATGCGCCGCGACAGCGCGAGCCGCTGATCGGCCTGCTGGCCGAGTTCCGCCGTAAAGCGCTGTACACCGTTGCGGCCGTTCGATTTCGCGCGGTTCATCGCCAGATCGGCGCGCCGCAGCAAGGTTTCCGCATCGGCGCCGTCGCTCGGAAAACACGCGATGCCGATACTCGTCTCCACATGAAACTCGCTATCGTCGACGACCACGGGCTGTGCGAAGGTCTGCGAGACGCGCGCGAGCACTTCGCTCAGCCGATCGTCGACGCCGCTTTCGAGCACGATGATCACGAACTCGTCGCCGCCGTAGCGCGCGACCGTATCCGTGGGCTGCGTGGACGCGGACAACCGTGCACCGATCTCCTGCAACAGGCGGTCGCCGACGCCGTGGCCAAGGCTGTCGTTGACATCCTTGAAGTGATCGATATCCATGAAGACGAGTGCGACGCGCGTACCGGACGTCTGCGCGTCGCGAATCGCCTGTTCGAGCCTTTCGGTGAACCGGTTGCGGTTCGGCAGCATCGTCAGCGAATCGACGTTGGCTTGCCGATTGAGCAGCTCGCGCGATTGCACGAGTTCGGTCACGTCCTCGTAGCTGCCGAGCACGCCGATCACCGTGCCGTCGGCGCTTCTGATCGGTGCCTTCGAGGTATGCAGCCAGCGCAGCTCGCCGCGGGCGGTCGGCACCAATTCCTCGTAGTGCAGGGGTTTGCCGCTTTCGACGAGTTCCCGATCGCGACGACGCGCCTCGGCCGCCGTGCTATGCCACGGCATATCGTCGTCGGTGAGCCCCGCGATCGCGGCGCGGTGCTCGATTGCCGCATCCTGCGCGAACGCGCGATTTCCGCCCAAATAGCGGGAATTGACGTCCTTCCAGAAAATCCGTTGCGGCACACTGTCGATGACCGCCTCGAGCATCTGCTTGGATTCCTGCAGGGCCGCTTGCGCCAGTTCCTTTTCGATCGCGTCTTTTTGTGCGCGAGCACGTTCGATTCCGATGCGCCAATGCGCATGCACGCCGTAAGCGAAAACGACACAGGCGGCCGCAACGGCCGCGGCATCCAACTGGTGGCCCAATGCGAGGCGACCGGTTGCGAGCCAGGCGGCGTACGCAGCCGCCGCGCCCAGCGCGAGGGCCGCGACGGTCCGTGCCTGTTCGGCGTACCGAATCGTGGCTTTTCCGTGGCGATCGACTCGTGCCGCGTGGTGTCGTTGACCCACCGTAAAGTCTCCTGTCACGCCAATGAGCAAGCGCGCAAACTCAATAGTGCGATTTAACGGCTGTTTTGCCGGCATTCTTTAGACTAGCAAGCGGTGCCCCGATGCGGTGCACGCAAGACGACTACAATGCCGGCTTGGAGCAGCCGAGCATTGGGAGACGCGGGTATGACTGGGCCCGATTTGAACACGAGGATCGAAACGTATTACGTGCATGTGCGCGGTGTCGTGCAAGGCGTCGGATTCCGTCATGCGACGGTGCGGCGCGCGCACGAACTCGGCATCACCGGCTGGGTCTCCAATCTCGCGGACGGCTCCGTCGAGGCGTTGGTGCAGGGGCCGGCAGAACAGATCGACAGAATGCTCGAATGGATGCGGCGCGGGCCGCCCTCGGCCCGCGTCACCGATTTCGTCAGCGAAGAGCGGGCGCTCGAGAAGCGTTTTGCACGTTTCGAGCAGCATTGAGTTCAAGCGATATCACCTGTTCGTTGCATTGTCATCGAACGAGAGCTCCTGATCTGATCCGCCGAAGCGATGGCCAGCACAATACCAACAATTTCCCCTTTTAAATGAATTCTTCTGTAGTGGGTCGCGGAATTGCGCTGTCAGTCGCGGCGTCAGCGTTGTTTGCACTATTTGCGGCCTATACGCGGTTACTTTCGCCGCTCGGCGGTGTGGACATCTTTGCGTGGCGCATCGTTTGGACCGTGCCCGGCGCGTTGCTGCTCGTCGCGTGGCGCTCGCGCCTGCCGCAATTGCGCGATCTTCTCGTGCAAGCCAGCCGCGCGCCGCGATTGGCGTTCAAGCTCGTGACGTGCGCAGCGTTGATGGGCTCCCAGCTCCTGCTCTTCATGTGGGCACCCCTCCATGGCCATATGCTCGAGGTGTCGCTCGGTTATTTTTTGCTGCCGCTTTCCATGGTCCTCGTCGGCCGATTCTACTATCGCGAAGAGCTCGCGCGGTTGCAATGGCTCGCCGTAGCCTGCGCCGCGATTGGCGTCGCCCACGAACTGCGTGCCACACATGCGTTTTCCTGGCCCACGCTCGTCGTCGTGCTCGGCTATCCCCCGTACTTCGTCGTACGACGCACGATTGCCTCGGATTCGCTTGTCACGTTTGCGACCGAGGTACTGCTTTTGCTGCCGGCCGCCATCTGGCTCATTGCCACGAGCGCCACAGCGCATGCCGCGTTTCATCTTCCGGTGCTCGGCGCGCTGTTGCTGCCCGGGCTTGGCGCACTCAGCACGATCGCGCTTGCCTGCTATCTGAAAGCGAGCCGCCTGATGCCGATGGCACTGTTCGGCATTCTCGGCTATGTGGAGCCGGTATTGATCGTTCTGGTATCGGTGCTGCTGCTCGGCGAGACGCTGCGCGCGGGACAACTCGCCACCTACGTGCCGATCTGGTTCGCGGTGGCAATCACGGCCGCGCATGCCGTGCTGTTGTTGCGTTCTCGATAGCTTCGCGCAAGCGCGGCCGCCATCCCAGTTCGAAGAGCGCCTCGGCCAGCACGAACAGCGGTCCGATGAGGAGGCCGATCAGGTCGTCGGCAAAAGCGGGCTTTCTGTGCTCGTAGGCGGCATGCCCCACGAATTGAAAGACCCAGCCGACGACGAAGAGGGCGACGCCCGTGCCGACCCATGTCGTCGTCGACGATGACGCGATCCATCTCCCAAGCGCCAGACACCCGGCGCTGACGAATGCCATCGCCACGCCGAGCGGCGCATCGAGTGCGAGGTAATAGAGCGTCGCCGCGCCGAAGACGAGCCATGCAGGCGAGACGGCGAGCGGGAGCACACCGAACGTCGAGGCGGGCCGGCTGAGCAACACGGCGAGTGCGACGACGATCATTGGAATGCCGACGAAATGGGTGGCGATATTGCGTCTGTCGCGGTGATAGGCCGCATATTGCGCGAGCTGATCGGTCAGCGTTTTCATCGTGGGCGAAATTCCGGTTGAAGCGAGCGCAGCCTGAAGGGTGCTTCGCGAGCATTTCGCACCATCGCACGGTTTGGGCAAGCGCTTCAACCGATTGAATGGGGCATTCGCTGAAAACGCCGGTGCTCGCGCGAGTGCGCGCGGCCTTTCGTCGCTATTTTCGAACGATCGGCGCCGACGATGCGACGGCAGGATTTTCCGCATCGCGGACTGCGAAAATCCGTGGTTTCAGCAATCGCCATTCGCATTGGCTGACGTACGCCGTCACTATCGATAAATGAAGCGCAGCGCTATACTCGTTGCCGCTTTGCAAACCTCATACGCCCGTCACGGGATTTGGGCCCCTCCGGGAAATAACGGAGGAATCAAGCCGCGCAGCCCCTCGATTTCAAGCATGGATAACAAAGAGCGTCGCGAATCGCGACGGTATCCGATTGCGTGTCCATATCCGGTGAAGTCGTACCGGGTGGTTTTGGTATTGATTGCGACAACGCTGCTTGGCGCGTGTGCAGTCGGCCCCGACTTCAAAGCTCCACCGCCGCCTGTCGCGTCGTCCGTGACGGAAACGCCGCTGCCGCCGCAAACGCAGGCCACGCCCGTTGCGGGCGGCGAATCGCAGACATTCACCGCTGCCGCGGCACTCGATTCGCACTGGTGGCGTGCCTACGGCTCGCCAACGCTGGAGCGGCTCGTCGACGAGGCGCTGCGCGCGAGTCCGACCGTGGCGTCAGCGCAGGCTGCGCTGCGCGCTGCGCAGCAGCAAGTCGCCGCGCAGCGCGGCGGACTGTTTCCTTCGGCGAGCGGCAGTTTCACCGCTTCGCGGCAGAAGATCAACGGCGCCGCCCAAGGCTTTCCTGAAGCGGGCAGTTTCCTGTTCACGCTGTATAACGCGTCCGTCAGCCTCTCGTACAACTTCGACGTATTCGGCGGCGTGCGGCGCGGCATCGAAGCGCAGGAGGCGGCGCGCGACGCACAGCAGGAAGAACTGCAGGCGACTTATCAGACGCTCGCGGCAAACGTCGTGACGGCGGCGCTGCTCGAAGCGTCGCTGCGCGCGCAAATCGATGCGACGCAGAGCCTCATCGCGTCGGCCCAGCATCAGGCCGACTTGAGCCGCCAGCAGTTCGAGCTCGGCGGCGCATCGCGATCGGACGTGCTGTCGGCCGAATCGAATCTCGCGTCCATGCAAGCGCTGCTGCCGCCGCTCGAGCAGCAGCTTGCCGCGGCGCGCTCCCAGTTGGCTGTCTATCTGGGCCGTTCTCCCGCCGACTACACCGAGGCGAGCTTCGAACTCGCGTCGCTGCATTTACCGCGCGAGATTCCCGTCATGCTGCCGTCCGATATCGTGCGCCAGCGGCCCGATATCCGCCGCGCCGAAGCGCAATTGCATCAGGCGAGTGCGAACATCGGCGTCGCTACGGCCAACATGCTGCCGCAGTTCGGCCTCAGTGCGAGTACGGGCGATTCGGCTCAAAAGCTGGGCTCGCTTTTTTCGAGCGGCGTCTTTTCCCTGGCCGGCAATGTCACGCAGCCGCTTTTTCAAGGGGGCACACTCAATGCCAGGCGGCGCGCGGCGATCGCGCTTTACGATCAATCGCTTGCGCAATATCGACAGACGGTTCTGCTTGCATTCAAGAATGTGTCGGATTCACTGCGTGCGCTCGATACCGATGCGCAGACGCTCAACGCTCAATACCGCGCGCAGCAGGCGGCTGCGGACAGTCTGAGCCTGATCGAGCAACGCTTTGGCCTCGGTGGCGCCAATCACGTCGAGCTGCTCGTCGCTCAGCAGCAGTATGAGCGCTCGCGGATTGCTTACGTCCAAGCGCTGGCCTCGCGTTATCAGGACACTGCGGCCCTGTTTTTGTCGCTCGGCGGCGATTGGCGCGACCGGCAAGCCGGAGACGGTGCGCAGCGCGCGCCAGCGCTGCAGCAATGAACCCATGAGACCAGTCGTTCGACACCACTAGAAAACCCGATATGACGGACAAGACGGACAAATCCGAGCTCCTGCGCCAATTGCGCATCGATCGCGACAAACGAGGCGGTGACGAAGGCGGTCCACGCTGGCGACGGGTTGTCGTCGCGATCGTCGCCCTGCTGATCGTATTGGGAGCGGGCGCGTTGATCTGGTCCCGATCGGCCGTGCCGGAAGTCAAAGCCGCTGCCGCGCGTGCGGTTTCGACGGGCTCCGACGCGCCCGGGCCATCCGGCGCATCGATTCTGGATGCCTCGGGCTACGTCGTGGCGCGCCGGCAAGCAACCGTCTCCGCCAAGATCACGGGCAAGCTGTCCGAGCTCTTCATCGAAGAGGGGCAGCACATCAAGGAAAACGAGGTCGTCGCAAAGCTCGATGATACGAACGCTGCCGCAGCGCTCATGCAGGCGAAAGCCGGCGTGATACAGGCCGAGGCTACGGTTGCGCAGGCCAAGGCGGCCGCCGACGATATCGCGCCGATCTACCGTCGCGATCGCAAGCTCGCGGCCGCCGGCGTCATCAGCGCCGAAGTGCTCGATACGAGCAAGGCGAATTTCGACGCGAAGCAGACCGATCTGGCGGTGGCCCAAGGCAATCTCGCCGTGCGCCGGGCGGCCTTGCTGGTGGCGCAGCGCGAGGAGGAAGATACGATCGTGCACGCCCCATTTACCGGCGTCGTGACGACGAAGAATGCGCAGCCGGGCGAAATCGTCTCGCCGCTGTCTGCCGGAGGCGGCTTCACCCGCACGGGGATTTGCACACTTGTCGATATGGATTCTCTCGAGGTCGAGGTCGACGTGAGCGAGAATTTCATCAGCCGTGTGCATGCCGGCGAACCCGCGATCCTCAAGCTCAACGCGTATCCGGACTGGCAGATCCCGGCCTATGTCATCGCCGTCATTCCCACGGCCGATCGCAGCAAGGCGACGGTCAAGGTGCGCGTCGGCTTCAAGTCGCGCGATCCGCGCATCCTGCCCGAGATGGGCGCACGGGTCTCGTTCATGAGCAGCGAGAACAAGTCGGGGGCGACGCCGGCCGCGGGCGGCGTCGTGATTCCGGCCGAAGCGGTGGTGCCGGGCGCTCAGTCGGGCGCGGACACGGGCGCAGTATTTGTGATCCATGGCGATACGGTCGAGCGGCGCGTCGTGCGGCTCGGTGCGCGTTCCGCCGATGGACAGGTAGTGCTGTCGGGCCTTTCGGCGGGCGAGCGCGTCGCGCTTGGCGATTTTTCAAAGCTGAAGGATGGGGCACGCGTCAAGATCGCCGAGCGCTGAACGGCGCTCAACACGCAGCCGACACTTCAACGAGGAGCAACACATGAGTGCAATCGTTTCTCTGCGCGACGTCGTCAAGACCTATACGCGCGGCAAGCAGTCCGTGGAAGTGCTGCACCGCCTCAATCTTTCGGTGGCCGAGGGCGACTTTGTCGCGCTGATGGGCCCGTCGGGCTCAGGCAAGACGACGGTGCTCAATCTGATCGGTGGTATCGACCATCCGACGAGCGGCGAGATCGTCGTGGCCGGAGAGCACATCGACCGGCTCAAGGGCAGCCGTCTGGCCCGTTGGCGTGCAGATAACGTCGGCTTCGTGTTTCAGTTCTACAACCTGATGCCGATGCTGAGTGCCGAGCGCAACGTCGAGTTGCCGCTTTTGTTGACGTCGCTGAGCAAGGAAGAGCGGCGGCGCAACGTGCAAACCGCGCTATCGGTGGTGGGATTGGAGGACCGGACGAAGCACAAACCGTCCGAACTCTCCGGCGGGCAGGCGCAGCGCGTAGCGATTGCCCGCGCGCTCGTGTCCGATCCGAAGCTGCTCGTATGCGACGAGCCGACAGGCGACCTCGACCGCGCCACGGCCGATGAAATTTTGCATTTGCTCCAGGTGCTCAACCGCGAATACGGCAAGACCATCGTCATGGTGACGCACGACCAAAAAGCGGCCGATTTCGCCACGCATACGCTGCACCTCGACAAGGGCAGGCTCGTCGACGAGCGCGTCAGGACTGAAGCGTAAGCCCCGGAGGCTGAAATATGAAATTCATTCCCTTGATATGGGCGATGCTATGGCGCAAGAAAATGCGTACGTCGCTGACGCTCTTATCGATCGTCATTGCGTTCTTGCTGTTCGGCATGCTGCAAGGCATCAACGCGGCGTTTCAGGAAACCATTGAGCGGTCGAATGTCGATCGCCTCATCGTGACGAACCGGATTTCGCTGACCGAGAGCCTGCCGTACGCCTATCTGTCACAGCTCGAAACGATCCCCGGCGTCGCCAAGGTGTCGCACGAGTCGTGGTTCGGTCCGTACTATCAGGACCCGAAGAACTTTCTCGCCGCGTTCCCGGTCGAGCCCGATCGCGAGTTCGCTGCGCATCCGGAAGTCGTGGTTCCTAAGGACCAGATCGAAGCGTTGAAGCGCACGCGCACAGGCGCAATCATCGGAAAAGGGCTTGCCGCGAAGTACGGATGGAAGATCGGCCAGCGCATCCCACTGCATTCGACGATCTGGGTGAAGGCATCCGACGGAACGTCGGATTGGGATTTCGATATCGTCGGCATCTATGAGGAGCCTTCCAATCGCGCGCGTGAAGACGCCATGTTCTTCAATTACAAGTATTTCGACGAGGCGCGCAGTTTCGGCAAGGGTACGGTGGGCTGGTATGTCGTTCAATTGAGCGATCCGCGGCAATCGGCTCAGGTGGCCGCCGAGATCGACAAGCGTTTCGCCAATTCGCCCAACGAGACCAAGACCCAGACTGAGAAAGAGTTTCAGCAGTCCTTCATGAAACAGATCGCGGATATCAGCCTGATCGTCACCTACATTCTTTTTGCGGTGTTCTTTGCGTTGTTGTTTGCCGTCGGCAGCACGGCGATGCAGGCGGTGCGCGAGCAGGTGCCTGAGCTTGCCGTGCTGAAGACGCTTGGGTTCAGCGATACGCAGATGCTCATGCTGGTGCTCGTGCAGGCGTTGATGTTGTGCGTCGTTGCAGCCCTGGTTGGGCTTGGCGTTGCGAGTTTGCTGTTTCCGATGTTGCGCGACACGTTCGGTGTCGTGAAGATGCCGGCGAGCGTCATTGCCGAAGGTGTGTTGATGGCTGCCATCCTGGCTGCCGCCACGGGTATCGTGCCCGCGTGGCGTGCCAAGCGGCTAGTGATCGTGGAGGCCCTACGCTCATGATGATGAAGCAAATCGTTGCCGTTACCGCGATGAATCTGCGAAGTTTGCCCCAGCGTATGGGCACGGCGTGGGTCATCGTGATTGGGATTGCGGTCACCGTTGCGGTCATGGTGTCCGTGCTCGCCATGGCCGAGGGATTCACCAAGACGCTCAAGGGCACCGCCCGGACAGACCGCGCGATCGTATTGCGCTCGGGTTCGGAAGGCGAACTCGCCAGTACGATCTCGCGGGAGAACACGCAGACGATCATGGATGCGCCCGGCGTTCGCAAGGATGCGGCGGGGCGGCCCATCGCATCGGCCGAAGCTGTCGTCATCGTTGCGTTGCCGCAGAAGAAGGACGGCGTGGACGCCAACGTGACGCTGCGTGGAATCGGCGCAAATGCGTCGACGTTGCGGCCTGAAATGCATCTGATTGCCGGGCGCATGTTCAAGCCGGCTGTGCGCGAGATCGTCGTCGGGAAGTCGGCCCTGGCTCAGTTCAAAGGCCTCGAGCTAGGTAGCCGGATTGCGTTTCGCGATTCAGAGTGGACCGTGGTGGGCGTGTTCGAAACCGGTGGAGATGCGCATGAATCCGAGTTGCAGGGCGATGTCGAGACCGTGTTGTCCGCTTATCGGCGCAATCTTTTTCAATCGGTTTCGGTGATGCTCGAGTCGGCCGGTGCATTCGATCGCTTCAAAGCCGCGTTGACGACGGACCCGACGCTGAAGGTCAGCGTGGAGCGCGAGACGGACTACTATGCGGCTCAATCGAGCCGTCTCTCGAAGCTGCTGAATCTGCTGGCGTATTTCGTCGGCGGCATCATGGCGCTGGGCGCGTGCTTTGGCGCACTCAATACCATGTATACGGCTGTCTCCACGCGGACACGCGAGATTGCGACGCTGCGCGCCATTGGTTTCGGCGGGTTGCCGATCGTCATTTCGGTTCTGGTAGAGTCGTTGCTGCTCGCCTTGATCGGCAGTGCGATCGGCTCCGTTGCCGCATGGATTTTTTTCGACGGCAATACGGTCAATACGCTTGGCGCCAGTTTTACCCAGGTGGTGTTTCATCTGACCGTCACGGCATCGTTGCTCGTTTCGGGCGTTGTACTGGCCTGTACCGTGGGCATGCTTGGGGGGCTGCTGCCTGCCATTCGTGCGGCGCGCTTGCCGATTGCAACGGCGTTGCGTGCGAATTGAGTCGTAGCATTTCAACTATTTCTGAGCGAAGCGAATTCGAACGGAGGAGCGTTTTTCCATGTGGCAGCAGAGCGAGCGATACCCCGATCCCCGCGTTCAGATCATCGATCCGGAGTTCGAAGCGTTTTGTCTGCCGCTTGCGGCCGTCGAGCGCATTGCCACCGGGTTTCGCTGGTGCGAAGGCCCCGTGTGGTTCGGCGATGGGCGCTATCTGCTGTGGAGCGACATTCCCAACAACCGGATCATGAAGTGGGAGGAAGAGACCGGAGCGGTGAGTGTTTTCAGGAAGCCGTCGAATTTTGCTAACGGACATACGCGGGATCGCCAGGGGCGGCTTATCAGTTGCGAGCATGGCGGCAGGCGTGTCACGCGCACCGAATACGATGGCTCGCTGACGGTGATCCTCGATTCCTTCGGTGGCAAGCCGTTGAATTCGCCGAACGATGTTGTCGTGAAGTCCGACGGCTCCATTTGGTTCACCGATCCGATTTTCGGGATTCTTGGGTATTACGAGGGTTATCAGGCGGAGCCTGAGCTACCGCAGCATGTTTATCGTGTCGACGCGGCGACGGGGGAGGCGTCGGTCGTGGCTGCCGATGTGGCCGGGCCGAACGGGCTGTGCTTTTCGCCTGACGAGCGGTTGTTTTATCTCATCGAATCGCGGGGCACGCCGAACCGCAAGATCTGGGTGTATGACGTGGCCGACGATGGCAGGACGATCGAAAACGGCCGCGTGTTCCTGGATGCAGGGGAGGGCACCATCGACGGCATGCGCTGCGATATTCACGGCAATCTCTGGTGTGGTTGGGGCATGGGTAGCGAGGAGCTCGACGGCGTCATGGTGATTTCGCCGCGCGGCAAGCTGATCGGGCGTATTGCATTGCCGGAGCGATGCGCGAATCTGTGCTTCGGCGGGTTGCAGCGCAATCGCCTTTTTATGGCGTCGTGTCAGTCGGTGTATGCGTTGTATGTCAATACGCAGGGGGTGGCTGGGGGGTGAGGGCGGTTCGCCACCCGGCGCATGAGGCGAGAGGAATCAGCCTATATATGATTCTTCGAGGCTTCGTGTCGGCGACCGCAGTGATCGCGTTGGAATGCGAGCGCCTTCGGAAGTTCGCTCATACGTTTTTTTCTCCGTGCTCTCGCGCTACAGCGACGAAATCAAGCGCGCGCCGCATTCGGTCGGGTCGTTGTGAAACGCGACTGGTACGCCATGGTGTTGGCGCGTGCTGTTTTCGGGGACGATGGCAAAGTGGCCGCCACACTTGGGGCACCATGTCAGATGGCCCTTCAGCGCGACGGGCACGCCTAACGCCTTCAGATCATCGCTGGCGGTTGTTACGTGACCGCCGTGCGTCGTCTTGTCGTTCAAGCGGATTACCCCGCGTCCGTTTTCGTCTTTCATTCTCAACCTCGCGTTGGTATATATCGTTGTGTTCCGTTCGGCATCATGCGCGTTGCGTCACCCGGCCCCTGCCGGCAGCTGGATTGTCGAGCCAAGCCGCTGCGTTCAGGCTGCCATCTGATTCACCGCTCCAATCTTGGGCACGGCTTTTCGGGTCGTTCGGGTACTCGCCGCGCTGCTGAGCCAAGACGGTGTCGCCCCAGCCGACCGGTGTGCCGGGGCGGGGCTCGGCGTATGGATCGTCTGAAGCGATGACGGAAATTCGTTCGATCGAGTCGGGCCAGACGGGATCGCGGCACGTTGCGTTCGCGATTATTCGCATGACGGTGAAGACCAAAATCAGCGGCATCATCATCAGTCGAACGAGGACGGGTGCGCGCATTCCGAAGCTGTACATCGAAAAAAGGAACGACTCGCGCGATGTTTCTCGCTGCGTATGAAACAGCATCGGTTTAGGCAGACCGTTGGGGCCATCGTTCATATACGCGCACCAGTAGTTCCACTGCGCGAGCGCCATTTCGACTTGCAGCCTGCCGGTCCATTCACGGCCGATCGAGAACACACGGGTGACATTGCCATGATCGTCGATCGTATAGTGTCGAATGTGGAAGACGGTGCCGAAGGATGTGGTCTCGCGGTGGAGGCAGAAGATCGAGTCTTCTGTCCAAGGTGCCTCCCAGACCACGTCACCCTCGCCGGGTTTGGCGAAGAAGCGTCGCGCGCGGATCGCGTATAGCTTACGGGCTTCGCGATGAAAGCGGATAGGTCGGTGGCGCAAGCCGAACAAGAGGCCTCGTCCGAGTTTCCAGACAATGGAGGCAAAAACTAGGGATACGCATACTGCGAAAACGTCCCCCAATATGTTGCCCGCGTATGGATAGCGAATATTGGTGAGCCAATAGATGTACGGCCCGATTCCGATGAACACGAAAGCAAGCAATACACCTGTGATGAACCATTGCTTTTCGAGAAAAGATGGCTCTATCGCGTCCATGAAGAGTGAGTTGATGCTGAACGTCGCGCCGAAATCCTGAACGTCTGGACCGCCTGGCCGGCCGATCGGCAAGCGATGCGCCAAATCCCAGTCTGGCACCGGCTTGCCGATACTCTTCCTCATGACTCGTTCGTCCATGTATTCGCCTCATTTCCTCGAGCTAGCCTGTCTTCAGTTCCGCCTCGAGTGAGCCGCAAAGGCGGCCCCGTGCAACCCGAGAGCCATCGTCGTCAATGAGCGCTAGATACGCGCTGCGGAGTGCGCCGGGTTGGAGTGCGGATTCTCAAGCCATGCCAGCGCGTACTCGCGGCCATCAGCTTCGCCCGACCAGCCGTTAACCCTGGCTTTCGGATCGTTCGGGTACTCGCCGCGTTGTTGAGCCAAGACTGTGTCGCCCCAACCAACTGGCGTACCGGGGCGGGGTTCGGCATAGGGATCGCCGGAAGCGATGGCTGAAATTCGTTCGATCGCGTCGGGCCAGACCGGATCGCGGCAGGTCGCGTTGGCCAGTGTCCGCATGACCGTGAACACCAGGATCAGCGGCATCATGAGCAATCGGGCGGCGACGGGTGCGCGCATGCCGAAGCTGTACATCGAAAACAGGAACGACTCGCGCAACGTCTCGCGTTGCGTGTGAAACAGCATCGGCTTGGGCAGACCGTTTGGGCCGTCATTCATATAGACGCACCAGTAGTTCCACTGTGCGAGCGCCATTGCGACTTGCAGTCTGCCGGTCCATTCACGGCCGATTGAGAACACACGGGTGACGTTGCCGAGGTCGTCGACCGTATAGTGGCGAATGTGGAAGATCGTGCCGAAGGATGTGATCTCGCGGTGGAGACAGAAGATTGAATCTTGCGCCCAAGGTGCCTCCCACACCACGTCACCCTCACCGGGCTTGACGAAGAAGCGTCGCGCGCGGATCGCATATAGCTTACGGGCTTCACGATGAAAGCGAATCGGACGGTAGCACAAGCCGAAGAACAGACCTCGCCCCAGTCTCCAAGCCATTCCGCCAAACAACACTACGAAGCATAGAGCCATCACATCGGCCACAAACAGATAAAACGATGAGGAATCACCTTTGTGAGTGTAGCTGTACATATATGGGCCATTTAAGGCCGCCAGAAACGCAACGAACACACCTGTGATGAACCATTGCTTTTCTAGAAAGGACGGCTCGATTGCGTCCATAAAGACAGAATTGATGCAGAACGTCGAACCAAAATCTTGAATATCTGGGCCTGCTGGCCGATTGATCGATAAGCGATGGGCCATGTCCCACTCCGGCACCGGCTTGCCAATACATTTGGTCATGACTCGTTCGTCCATGTGTCAGCTTCCTACTCCGGAACAGGTGAGTTGAGTCTGCTGCGAACGAGTCATAGTGTTCCCCCCTTACAGTCAACCAAAAACATGCCTCAAGAATCTAACGAGCATAGGAAGCAGATAAAAGAACGCGATAAACAGGATGACGCCGGAGATGTACGGACTATAGATTCTTGCTTTTTTTAAGCTCATTTCCTTCCGAAAGACGCCATCGCAGAAGCCAGAATCGACAGTCTCGACGATCAATATTCGTTGCAAATCTTCCTTTTGATTCTTCTCTCTCTCGACGCCTTCCCGGATGTAGCGCTCCGCGAGTGCCTCAAATTGAGCCCTTGTCAGCAGATTGCTTTCAATCATCCATTCCAGCGCAGCCGCGGGGCCGCCGATGGCCGGCTGCTGACCGTCTTTCGCGAAATCCGGACGATCGCCTAGTTGGTTCTTTGCCTGCTCGTAAAGTGGTTGATCAATGAGAGCAAGCGTCCACAATGTATTGAGACAGACGAGATTATGGGGAATGCCTTCCGCACTGGCGGCGGTAGCGGACGGATCAGCCAAGTCATGAGCGGTCTCCTCTGTCAGAGGCAACTCATGCACGCTGCCCGTTTCCCCGTCAACTGTGTTTGTCATCGTGGCAGTCACCCTATTCAAGCCCCGGCGGGTTGCCGGACGTTCATCCTTGGACCGTAGTTCGGTGTCGCATCGACGCGCTGGGCCAAGAACCGCTGCGTGGACTCCTCCGTGCGGCTCAATTGTCGCTCTTTGGAGCAACCCCGCTAAACGTCTTGGGATGTTGCGCATTGGCGCAAGTCTTATTCCAGCCGGAAAATTCGAATGCGGTCGCATACCTCCCTCCATTGCTTTCATCAAGAATCCCGTAATCCAGCTCGGGCTTCTCCAATGCAAGCGGGCCATATTCGGCGAGTAGCGGATCATTCGAATCTGTCACGTAGATAAAGCGCGCCCGGACACCTTTACCTTCCGCATTTTTGTATGCGACATGTCCGCAAATGAAAGTTCGCTTCAAGTTCCGGACTGGGTCCGTTCCATGCAAGTCATGAGTCATTTCGTATTCATCGTCAAATCTAATATCTCGAGCGCTGGCTAGAGCGGATTTGACAGCCGTTTCTGCAGCGCCATATTTCGCCGATGCACTTGGTGGGTAGCTACCGAGCAAAGCGAGTCCTACATACAGGGATGTGACGATTTGCCTTTTCATCTTTCTGTTCGGTGTCATTAGCCTTGTACTGCCGAGTGCGCCATCTTGGAATGAGGATTCTCAAGCCAAGCCAGCGCGTACTCGCGGCCATCAGCCTCCCCTGACCAGCCGTTAACCCGTGCTTTGGGATCGTTTGGATACTCACCGCGCTGTTGAGCCAAGACGGTGTCGCCCCAGCCAACTGGAGTACCGGGGCGCGGCTCGGCGTACGGATCGTCGGACGCAACAGCCGAAATTCGTTTGATGGCGTCGGGCCAGACAGGAGCGCGGCAAGTCTTGTTGGCCAACGTCCGCATGACGGTGAAGACGAGGATAAGCGGCATCATAAACAGTCGAACGACGACGGGAGCTCGCATTCCGAAGCTGTACATCGAAAAAAGGAACGACTCGCGCAGCGTCTCGTGCTGCGTGTGAAACAGCATCGGTTTAGGCAAACCGTTCGGGCCGTCATTCATGTACAGGCGCCAGTAGTTCCATTGTGCAAGCGCCATTTCGACTTGTAGCCTACCAGTCCATTCTCGGCCGATGGAGAACACACGCGTGACATTGCCGTGATCGTCGACCGTATAGTGCCGAATGTGGAAGATCGTGCCGAAGGATGTCACCTCACGGTGGAGGCAGAAAATCGAGTCTTCCGTCCAAGGTGCCTCCCAGACCACGTCACCCTCGCCGGGTTTGGCGAAGAAGCGTCGCGCGCGGATCGCATATAGTTTGCGGGCTTCACGATGAAAGCGGATTGGGCGGTGGAGTAAGCCGAAGAACAGGCCGCGTCCGAGCTTCCAAACAATCGTGCCAAAAAGGACTACCGGAAGGATAGCGATACAATTGAATATGAACATCCAAAATGCAGGAGCCGGATCGGCGTGTGTAAGAAAATAAATATATGGGCCGATTCCTATACACAAGAAAGCCAGCACCGTACCCGTGACGAACCATTGCTTTTCAAGAAAGGATGGCTCTATCACATCCATGTAGGTCGATGTGACACTGAACGTCGAGCCAAAATCCTGAATGGTAGGACCGGCCGATCGGTTGATTGACAATCGATGCGCCAGATCCCACTCCGGGACTGGTTGGCCGATGCATTTTTTCATGACGCGTTCGTCCATACGCTAGCCTCCTGCCGCCGAGCTAAATGCCGTGAGTTCCGCCTCGAGAGAATCGTAGTGTTCCTCCTTGCTGAACTTGCACCTTGACACCCAGTCTTTAAGCGCCGACGCTTTGAAAATTGCAATTGCGACACCAACCAGAATGGAAAGTATCAAGGCAGGCCAGAACATAGGTAGACTGAAGAAGGCAGCGACGGCCACGTATGCACCGAGAACGCTGCTTAGAGCATAGAGCGCGGTTAAGCCATATTCTTTGTTGCGAAATGCTTCCGGTACGTTCTTGAAAAGGTCATATCCAGCCAAAACGATGCCAGCAATCGCACCTAATCCGCGACCGATTTTTGCACCTACCTCCGCCCACTCGCTAGCCCCAGCCCACTGCTTCATGATGAATGCCGACAACGGATGAGCCGGTGCCTTGGCGACGGTCTCCGATGCCGTCTCTATGACGGTGCCGACGATCGAAACGACAGCGCCAACCGCCTTGAGCCCGGTTTCCCCTTGATTGAACTGGTCACTGCCAGCCCAATCCTTAGCTGCGAACGTCAGTGTTGCCATCTGAAAAATCACCGTCACGACACCGAGATTGAACTCTCGGGACGAATTGAGCCACTTCTTTGCGGCGTCCACACCAGGTACTCTGATGGCCTTGATCGCATCGGCGTCCAACTTTCCGTCCTTGACCAGGGCATCCACATCCATCTCATAGGCAACGATATTCGGATCGCGCGGTGGCGCGGCTTTTATGACCTGCTTACCGACTTGAGTCGCCGATGCGCGCTGGTCGGTACGGTCGCCGTCCAGTTGGACGCCCGCTGCCCGGGCTTCCCGCAGGACCCAGTCTCGAATTGCAAGCTTGCTGACCTGCGATGGCTTGAGGCGAACGCCGGACTGCATCGCCAGACGAATGGTCACAAATCCGATCGCCGCGCCGCGTGCCGTACTTGTGAGTACGCCGACAATATGATTGGCGGTAGTCACGATAAGCCGGTCCCGCAAGCTGGCCGCGTTACCTAGACTCTCGATCTTCTTGAACGCTTCCTTGTATAAGTTCAGGAAGTTCTCGTACTGGATATCGGAACCGTGTACCTGCGCATCCGCTGCTTTTATCATCGCATCCTGATTGAACAGCAGGGCGCGCACGTAGACATTGCGGACATTCGCGGCCTGACCGTTTAGCCACTCATCGATCACCTTCTTGCATGGTTCCGTACCGGCGGCCGACCCAATTGCCTGTGCACATGACTCACTGTACGCATAGCCGCTACGAAGATCCTGCGGGTCGTGATTACCCGCCATCCATTCTGCGAGCAGCTTTGAATTGAGCCAATCGGCATGCGCTTGCACTAGCGGCTGCCATTTCGGCTTGAACGCTTCGAGCGCTTGCTGATACTCCTGCGGGAAGCGTTTCAGTGCTTCCTCGTCCAACACGCTGGTTCGCTTGCCATCCGGCCCGACCTTGGTCGACGCTTCTTCCCAAGCCTCATTGGCCGACGCCTCTACCGTCGCTGGAACGTTGGCCATCCGCGCATCTTCTTCCTTCGCGGCCTGTTCGAAGCTACCCGTCTTGAAGACCCCCTTGATCAGACGATAAAGCCCGGTCAAATCGGCCATGGGCGGGGCGTTGTAATTGCCGATTCGCGAATTGAGGTCGTTGACTTGTTGGGCCGTCTGAGACATTCGGTACGACAGTCCAGTCGATGCCTTGGCGTTGGCGCGAATACCGGCTTCGGCCCGCTCCAAAAGTTGAGCTGAGACGTACTTCCAGTAGATCTGCTCGTCGAAACCGTTATTCAGATTTGGGACTGTCAATTCCGCGAGATCGTTCGCGATACCGACGGGATCGTTGACCGCGACGATGAAGCCCTTCTTGAGCGGTGACTTCGCCATCGCGTCGCTGATGCGTTTTGCGACGTTGCGTTGGCGCAGGCGGATTTCGTCCTTGGGCGCGCGATTGCTAAAGCCGAACGCGTCCTTCATCGCGTGATCGTCCATCGCGAAATGCGCCACCTTGCTTTGACTGGCTTGAAATTCCCCTGTATCGATGGCGCCACCCGCGAGCATCGCCGGGACGTTGATGCACTGCATATGCTGCTTGCGCCAAGCCTCATCAACGACCTTGTTGTGAACGAGATCCTTGGTCCATCGGACATTCGACCAACCAATCCAAAGGTTCGTCGCTTCATCGCTGCCAGGCGTGTGCTGGACACTGATACATCGCCCAAGCGATTCGAAGTCCGTTTCGCCGTTGTAGACACAGCTTTGGGTGAGCGCGTCCTTCGCGCCCGGCGGCGGCGTCGTATCCGGCGGGAAATACCACAACGAGCCATCGTCGAGAACCATATACGCGCTGAGCCGCTTACGCTTTTCATCGTAGGTGTACAGATAGCCCTCTCGCAGTGCACGCAAGGTGTACTTGGCGGTACCAACTGACGGCGGAGCGCGACCATCGATCTTGAAGTTGCCGGACAGGGCCGGCGCTTTCGCCGCACCGCGCGGGCACGCGAGGGCATATCGAACCGGATAGATCAGCAGCGACTGCCGATCGCACAACGGGCATCCTTTAGTTGTCATGATTTTGATCCCTGAATTTCGGCATCGAGCGCAAAGTCATTGCGTACACGCTCCGACATGAACCCCACAAG
This sequence comes from Trinickia sp., assembly GCF_036503415.1. Lineage (GTDB taxonomy): Bacteria > Pseudomonadota > Gammaproteobacteria > Burkholderiales > Burkholderiaceae > Trinickia. The sequence continues at coordinate 45,371 of NZ_DASXWY010000079.1, forward strand.
CACATCCACGTCTTCCGCGTCGCTGTTCAGCGCCACATCGGAAAACAACTGATCGAGGGCCGCCGGCAACCGAGCAGTTTGCTCGACGGACATGACGGGTAGACGACGCATCACACGATCCGCGGTTTCGCTACGATTGATGCGCGTCCATTGCTCCGCGCGTGGCCAGCCCGACGATCGATCGGCGTCCTTGGACCCGTCGGCAGTACCAGTAACGCTCCAGCGGTGTCCTGCCCATGCGAACTGCCATACCTTGACCGGGCCGAGCAACGCCTCGCGCTGCTCCGGATCGAGGATCGCCAACGTCAATGCCAATACACGCGGATCGTAATACCGCCAGAACACCGACTTGCCGCCAGCTCCCGGGCCTACCAAATACTGTGCGATATGTTCGCTAACGGCATCGACCCCGGCATCGCAATCTAACCATGCGCACACCACTGGCGGACGTTCGACATGCGTTTCCGCCATCCAGGACTCAGTCGCCAGCACACGTGCTTCATCGTCCAACGCGGCAACGTCGATCAATTGCGGCATCAGCTCTTCCCGATGGGCAAGTGTGCGGTGTACACACGGGCGCATGTCCAGTGCGGCCAGTTCAGGCACATGGACGAGCATAGTCGGTTCGACGAGCAAAAAGCCGTGCATCAATGGCCCCGAAGACGCTGGGGCGGCCTGCATCTGGGAGATCGTCATGACGGCTTCCTCAGGTCAGCGCGACCGATGCCTGACCGGCCTGCGACGCAGCGCCAGCGACCTGCTCGCACAAATCGTTGCCGGGGAACTGCGCAGGCACGCTCTCCGGTCCGACCGTATCGTGACTGCCCGCATGAACCTTGTTCTCGCCGGGCGTATAACCGACGATGCCTTTCGCGCTGACCTCGAACTGACTGTTGCCCGCCGTCAACCGGATACCCTGCTTCGCAGTGATATTTATCCAGTCCGTTGTACTGATGATCGCAACGACCTTTTTCGCGAGCAGTTCGAGGTCGTCGTTTTGCGCATGCACTTGAACCTTACCGCTCGCCGCGACGAGCTTCATACCCATGCGGTGCACGAACAACGAGAACTTTTCCGAGACGCTCGTAAAAAGCGATTTGCCCGCCGCGATCGAGACGTTCTGGCCTGCAGTGACAGCCACATGCTGGCCGCCCGCCATATGAACGGTTGCAGGTGTAGTCATCTCGAGGCCGGCCGCGCCCGCCAGCAACAAGTGCGGTTCGTTCAGCTCCGGGAACGATCCATCGCCGCTAGCGCCACCGCCTGAGCCCTTGATGCCGTCGGCCTGCGATTTCAGTTCATCGGCGACCAGGCTCTGATCGGCGCCGCTGTCCTGCGCATCATGCTTCTGAGCGAGCTTGCCAAGTTGATCGTGCAGTGTTTGCGCCTTGGACAGACGCGACACGGGTTCACTCACATCCGCGATATGCGCTTGACCCTTCGGCCGGCCCTCGGTGCTGACAACCATCCCCTGAGCCGTGCGGACCGCCCCGACTCCGTCGGTGCGCAACTCGAAGCCCTCGCCACGCGCATCCTGCCGTCCCTGCCAGTCCTCGATACGTGTGACGCTGCCCAGCGACAATTGGCTGGCCTTATGGTCGCTGCGCAATTGCGTCTGAATGGCGCCCGCCGTATCGTCGAAAATCAAATGATTGCTGTTGCCCGCCGCCCGGTTGCCGGCATCGCCCACCAACTCGCGGCTGCGAATGCCCGTCAATGCGCGCTGATGCGGCAACTGCCACGCCGGCTGATTCGTCGTATTGCCGACCCGCCCCGTGACGATCGGATGGTCCGGATTACCGTCGAGCCATTGAACGACCACTTCCGCGCCAATTCGCGGCAGCGCTGTCATGCCCTGGCTTCCGCCGGCCCAGCCGCTCGACACGCGCACCCAGGTCGTGTACTTGCCTTCTCTGTCCCAATGGAACTGCACGAGACACCGCCCGTGCTCGTCCGTGAAGATACTGTCGCCTTTCGAGTCGACGACGGGTTGCGGCGCGACGACGGTGGCGGTCTGCGGCGCCAGTATGCGTGTATCGACGCTGTTGTAACCGGGCGCTGGCCGCCACCGCAGGTCCCGACGGACACACGTAAAGGCGTTCTCGTACGCAGCCGGCGCGTCAACGCCCTGAAGGTAGTTGTTCGTCGCAACGTGACGCGCGGAAACGATCAGGTATTCGTCGTCGCGGCTCGTGCGGCCGATCATGCCGCCGAAGTGATCGGTCAACCGGAACCAGCGGCCAGGCATCACGGAGCGGCAATTGCCGCGCGCTTCATAGTGCCGCGCGTTCGCCTCGATTGCGTTGACGCGTCGCTGCGCCAACCGCTGGCCATCGTCGGCGTTGCGATAGCCGTACGCACCGGCGTACTCGTACCATTCCAGCTTCGGAATGCGGCCGTCCCATCCGTCGACCTGCGCATCGGCCAGGCCGCCGGTATTTGCCGTGCGCCCAGGATCCTTGAAGTCGGCCCGCGATAGCGCCATGTGCGTCGACGTGACCGTCTGAACGGGGGACCACGATGCAATACCATCCGCTTCCTGCGACCCGGCCTCGCTCTGATAGCGAATCTCCGGTGTGCTGCCGTCGATCGGCTGGTCGTCGCGAAGCGGATCGGACAGGATCAGCTTATGACCTTTGGCCGTATGTTCGTACCAGTAGGTGAGGCCCAGGTGCTCCCAGCGACGATGGACGTAATTGTGGTCGTGCTCGTCGAACTGGCACGCCATCTTCATCCTCGGGTCGTCCTCGCGGACTCTCCACTCCCAGACGGGGAGGTAGCCGTAATTTTGAAAGATGGCGTCGGTTTGACCGGCTATCGTCAAGTCCTTGAACAACCGGTTATTCTTGCGCAGCGTCAGATAGCGTAACCAGGGGCCGATCTCGGCTTCGTAAAACGCAATCCCGCCATCCGCCTTCGTCAAGCGAAACGAAAATATATAGCCGGTGAAATACCGAAAGTTGCCATCGTTGCGCAGCAATCGCGCGGACACCAACTTTCCAACGAAATCTTTCGGGTCGAGCTTCGCATTGTCGGACAGAATTTCGACAATGAATCGGAAATCGCGCGACAGGAATTCTTCCCCTTCGAGACGATTCGCCAGCAGAATTTCCCCGGGAGCGTCGCCGTCTGGAAACGACAGCGTCAAAAACCGATTATTCTGACCTCCCGCAGCGAGCTTTCGGAGGTCTTGAACGGACAGGTCGGTATTCATTTGTATGCTTGACGGATCGCCGATATCGACGGTCGCGCGATTCTACACACAAATTTGTTCCCACAAAATAGAATGAGCCGTCAATTACTCGATAAGAATATTTTTCCGAATCTCAACTTGTGCAATTGGTAATATTTGCTTATGAATTCCCTGTGATCTCGGCTGCCGACAGAACCTACATTGTCCGCAGCGCGAAACGCTTCAATTTGCCTGTCTCTGTGCGCGGCAATGCCTCGATGAATCGAATCACGCGCGGATACTTGTACGGCGCCACATGGCTTTTCACAAAGGCTTGTAACTGGGCAACCAGCGTATCGTCCGCCACATAACCCGGATTGACGACGACGAACGCCTTGACGATTTGCCCGCGTTCGTCGTCGGGCACGCCGATCACACCGCACTCCGCGACAGCTTCGTGCTCGAGCAGCACGCTTTCGACCTCAGGCCCCGAGATGTTATAGCCAGCCGATACGATGATGTCGTCGGCACGCGCCTGGTAAAACACGTAGCCGTCCTCGTCCATATAGACCGCATCGCCGGGCAGGTTCCAGCCTTCGCGCACAAACGTTTTCTGCCTTTCGTCCGCAAGATAGCGGCAGCCCGTCGGCCCGCGCACGGCGAGTTTGCCGACCGTACCCGGTGGCAGCCGCCGCATGGCATCGTCGACGACGGCGATTTCGTAGCCCGGCACCGCCTTGCCGATAGCGTGCGGGCGAATATCTTCGGCTGCGCATGAAATAAAAATATGGATCATCTCGGTGCCGCCGAGACCGTCGATCATTTCGATACCCGTGGCCTCGCGCCAGAGCGCGCGCGTGGCGTCGGGCAGCGCTTCGCCGGCCGATACGGTCTTTGCGAGGCTCGAGAGATCGAAGCGCGCGACGTGCGGGGCCATTTGCCGATAAAACGTCGGTGCCGTGAACACGATCGTCGCGCGAAAACGCTCGATCGTTTGCAGCAGTGACTCCGGGGTGAGCTTTTCGATGAGCACCGTCGATGCGCCGACACGCAAGGGAAAGCAGAGCAGACCGCCCAACCCGAATGTGAATGCGAGCGGAGGTGTGCCGCAAAACACGTCGTCGGCGTTCGGCCGCAGAACGTGGCGCGGGAAAAGGTCGCACATCGCCAGCACATCGCGATGAAAATGCATGCAGCCTTTCGGTGCGCCCGTCGTGCCGCTGGTAAAAGCGATCAGGCAGACATCGTCGGCCGCCGTATCGCAAGCATCGAAATGTGCAGGCTTCCCAGCGGCGCGCGTGTCGAGCGAATCGTCCGCATCGCTATGAAAGAACGCCACCTGTGCGAGATCCGGGGCGAAGTATTCATCGCCGGGCTCGCGGCACCGGTTCAATTCATCGGCAAGCCGCGCATCGCACAGCGCAGCGCCGATGCGCGCCTTATCGATGATTTGCTTCAGTTCTTTGGCACGCAAAAGCGGCATCGTCGGCACGACGACAAGCCCGGCTTTGAGACTGGCCAGCAACGCTGCAGCCATTTGCAGCGTATTGGGTCCGCGCAGCAGCACACGATTGCCGGGTCGGAGTGCCAAGTCCTCTACGAGCACGTGCGCCCAGCGATCGACCATGGCACGAAGCTCGTTGTAGGTCGTCGCGTTCGGCTCACCGTCGACGTTCGACCAGATCGCAACCCGCTCGCCGTGCCCCGCGTCGATTGCCTCATCGAGCAACGCCGCGGCGCAATTGAAGCGGGCAGGGTAGGCAAGGCCGGGATCGTCGAGCCGCAATACGGGCCATTGCTCGAGCGGGGGCAAATTGTCCCGGGCGAAAGTATCGACGTGGGCAGACGGTTCCATGACATCCCTCCGGGATCAGTCGGGAATGACGGCGGTGGCTTCGATTTCGACTTTGGCTTCATCTTCGATCAGTGCGGCCACCTGCATGGCGCTCATGGCGATGTCGTAGTCGCCGATCACCTCGCGAAACGCCTGTCCCACTTCCCGCAATGAAGCCAGGTATTCGCGCTTGTCGGTGACGTACCATGTCATGCGCACGAGATGCTCGGGCCGGCCGCCTGCGGCCTCCAGTGCAGCGGCGACATTGAGCAGCGCCTGACGCGCCTGCGCCGCAAACTCTGTCGAATGAAATTGTTCGTCGGCGTCCCAGCCGATTTGCCCGGCGATATAAACGGACGTACCGCGTGCGGCAACCGCGTTGGCGTACCCGCGCGGCTTCGTCCAGCCGGATGGCAGAAAAGTGCGTTTCATAGAGACTGGGCCTCGAAGCTCAAAGGTGACGATGCAGCGCGTTCGAGCGCGATGCGGATATCGTCAGGAATATCGATCGATTGATGTGAAGCCAGCGATGTCGTCACGAGCACTTGCTTTGATCGGAAGCAGACACCGTCATGACGAAGCGCTTCGATGCCGATGGAGATCGAGCGTCGTCCGAGCGCATCGAGTGACAATCGCATCGATAGCGATTCGCCCATTCGGCTCGGGCGGACGAATTCGCATTCGAGTTTGACAATCGGCAGGCCGATGCGGCGCGTTCCGATCATCGCTGCATAGTCGATCCCGAGCCCCTCGTTGAACCAATCTTCGACAAGGGCGTTCGTGAGCGTCAGATATTGCGGAAAAAAAACGATGCCGGCCGGGTCGCAATGCGAGAAGCGAACCCGCACCGACCGCTCGAAGAGGATGGCGCCCGGAATGCTCATCGCACAGCCCCTTCGCGCGCAGCATATTGCGCCAGAAGGTCGCGCCCAACGATCAATTGCTGAACTTCTGTCGCGCCTTCGTAAATGCGCAACGCACGGATCTCGCGATAAAGCGTCTCGACGGTCGTTCCGCTTTGCACGCCCTGAGCCCCCCAGATCTGCACGGCCGCATCGATGACTTGCTGCGCGCCTTCCGTGGCGTGCCACTTCGCCATGGCCGCTTCGCGCGTCACGCGCTTGCCTTGATCGCGCATCCAGGCGGCCCGATAGACGAGCAGTGCGGCACTATCGATCGTCAACGCCATTTGCGCGAGCTTTGCCTGCGTCAACGGCAAGTCGGAAAGCGTTTGCCCGAAAAGATGCCGCGTGCTTGCGCGGTGCAGCGCCTCGGCCAGCGCGCGGCGGGCAAAACCGAGCGCTGCTGCCGCGACCGAAGTGCGGAAGATGTCGAGCGTACGCATGGCAAGCTTGAACCCTTCGCCGGGCGCGCCGAGCATGCAGCGCTTGGACAAACGTGCGCCCGCGAATTCCAGCCGGGCGAGCGGATGCGGTGCAATGACTTCGAGGCGCTCCGCGATCGTGAGTCCGGGCGTATCGGCGTCGACGATGAATGCACTGATGCCGCGTGCACCGGGTGCCTCGCCCGTGCGTGCGAAGACGATATAGAAGTCGGCAATGCCGCCGTTCGAAATCCATGTCTTCTCGCCATCGAGAACATAGGCATCGCCGTCGTCGTGCGCTGTCAGCGTGAGTGCGGCCACATCCGAGCCGGACTCGGGCTCCGTCAAGGCGAACGCGGCAATCGCCGTGCCGTTGGCAACGGCGGGCAGATACCGCTGCTTTTGCGCTTGCGTACCGGCGAGCGTGATTGCGCCCGAACCCAGCCCCTGCATGGCCAACGCGAAGTCGGCGAGACCCGCGTGTTTCGCCAGGGTCTCGCGTAACAGACAGACCGCACGGGTATCGATCTCGTCGCCATCGCCGCCGTACGTTCGTCCGCCGATGCCGTAGCGCAGCCACCCGGCTTCGCCGAGCATACGCACGAGTTGGCGACATCCTTCATCCGCGCCATCGCGTTCGTGCAACAGCGAGCTCACTGCAGGCAAGTGCTCGTTGCACCACGCATCGATATCCGTCGCGAGGGTGCGGTGCCGCGCTTCAAAAAACGGCCAATCCAGCATGCTCGAAGGGGCATCGATCGCCACGTCAATCTCCTTTGAATTCGGGACGTGCCTTCGCCGCAAATGCGCGGTAAGCCCGCTCGAAGTCCTGGGTGGCCATGCAGACTGCCTGCGCCTGGGCCTCCGCCTCGAGGGCGTCGTCGACGCTCATGCTCCATTCCTGATGCAGCATCCGCTTCGTCATGCCGTGCGCGAAGGTCGGGCCACTCGCGAGTGTGCGCGCCAATTCGGTTGCCTGTGCAACCAAATCGCCGGGCTCGCAGAGGCGGTTATAAAAACCCCAGGCGTAGGCTTCTTCACCGCTCGCCGCCCGCCCCGTAAAAAGAAGCTCCGATGCACGTCCCTGGCCGATGATGCGCGGCAGAATGGCGCAGGCGCCCATATCGCAGCCCGCGAGACCGACGCGCGTGAACAGAAACGCCAGCTTGCTGCGCGCGGTGGCGTAGCGTAGATCGGCCGCCATGGCGAGAATCGCTCCCGCTCCGGCGCATACGCCGTCCACGGCGGCCACGATCGGCTGCGGACAATGGCGCATGGCTTTCACGACATCCCCCGTCATTCGCGTGAACATCAGCAGCTCCGGCATCGGCAAGCCGATCAGCGGACCGATGATTTCGTGCACGTCGCCGCCCGAGCAGAAGTTCTCTCCGGCGCCATAGATGACGATTGTTTTGACATCTGTTGCGTAGGCAAGCTGGCGGAACAGATCGCGCAGTTCGGCATAGGAATCGAAGGTCAGTGGATTCTTGCGCTCGGGACGGTTCAGCACGATCGTGCCCACGCCGTCGCTGACGGACCAGCCGAAGTGGTGGGCTGCATAGCCGGCGAGGGCGACGGCGTTGCCTGCGCGAAGGCGTGCGGCGGATGAGGGTGAATGAGTCATGGGCGGGTTCGAATCGTTCGTTGGACGTCAGGCACAGTGCGTGATGGCGCGTAAGCGACCATTCAACGCTGCGCGTTTCCGACCAAATGCGTTTTCAATTTGCCGAGACGCTGATACATCTTCGACTTCTCGTCGCGGCCCAGGCCGCCCAACAGCTCCACGACCCATTGTTCGTGGGCGCGCGCCATCTTGTCGAAAGCGATGCGGCCCGCAGGCGTCAGACGCACGCTGAAGGCGCGTCGGTCGTTCGGGTCCGCCTCGCGTGCAACGAAACCCTCTTTCTCGAGTTGATCGGTGATGCCTGTCACGTTGCCGCCGGTGACCATCAGGCGCCGCGAGATTTCGCTCATCTTCAGTCCTTCGGGATGGCGTTCGAGTTGGGCCATCAAGTCGAAGCGCGGCAGTGTGGTCTCGAATTCGTCGCGCAGGCGGCGACGCAGCTCGGCTTGCACGAGATTGGTGGTTGCGAGCAATCTCAACCATAGGCGCAGACTCATGTGGCTATCGGCGCCTGTACGGGCTTCCATATCGACGACATTGTCGCCGTGCGCTGGCTTCGTCGTTTCGATCGATTGCGCGGCGTCTTTTTTTGCCGAGGAACGGGCAGTGCGGCTCACATTACTTCTCCACCAGAGATTGAAATCGATTGCCCGGTCATGGCCGACGATTCGGGCTGCACGAGCCAGAGCACCGCATGCGCGACTTCTTCCGGCGACATGAAGCGTTGTTGCGGGTTGGCGCGCTGCAACGCGGTGCGGGCTTCGTTCATGCTTCGGCCCGTTTTGGAGACGACTTGATCGAGTGCGGTATGCAGCAGCTCGGTTTCGGTGTAGCCGGGGCAAACCGCGTTGACGGTGATGCCTTTGGCCGCGACTTCGAGCGCCAGCGACCGGGTCAGACCGATGACGCCATGCTTCGCGGCGCAGTAGGCGGCTACGTAGGGATAGCCGATTTGCCCCGCGGTGCTGGCCACATTGACGATGCGGCCGTATTTTCTTTTGAGCATCGCGGGCATGACCGCCTGCGTGCACAGGAAGACGCCGGTCAGATTGACGTCGAGCATGCGGCGCCACAGCGCCAGATCGGTAGCCGTGAAGGGGGAGGCCTGCGCCTGGCCGGCGTTGTTGATCAGGATATCGACCGGCCCCATCGCCTGCACCGCAGCGGCGAAGGCTTGCGCGACCGAGTCGGGTTCCGTCACGTCCATCGTGACGCAGCCCACATCGTCATAGGCGGCCAGCTGTTCGCGTTGGGCGGCAAGTTTCTTTGCATCGCGGCCCGTCAGCGTCAGGCGCGCGCCGGCTTGCGCGAGCGAGCGTGCAATTGCTGCGCCGATGCCGCTGCCTCCGCCTGTCACGACGGCATGCTTACCGTTGAGCGAGTGGTTGTTCATTGCGTGTCCGATATCGGCAAAGATGGGGTTTGAGCACGCTCGCGTTCTGCGTTGCGTTCGAGTTGGGCCTTTGCGGCCGTGTATTGCTTGGGCCAGCCGATGTCGAGGTAGCCGATTTTTGCGGCCTCGGTGAGCGTCCATGCCGGGTTGGCCAAATGCGGCCGCGCGACGGCGCACAAATCCGCGCGACCGGCTGCGATGATGCTGTTCGCGTGATCGGCCTCTGAGATCGCGCCAACCGCTATCGTCGCGATGCCGGCCTCGTTGCGAATGCGATCGGAAAACGGCGTCTGGTACATGCGGCCGTAGACCGGTTTTTCGAGCTTGCTGACTTGCCCCGAGGAAACGTCGATCATGTCGGCGCCGGCCGCTTTGAATGCGCGGGCAATCTGTACCGCGTCGTCCGGCGTCGTGCCGCCTTCCACCCAGTCGTGCGCCGAGATGCGTACGGAAATCGGTTTGTTCTCAGGCCATACACGGCGAATGGCGGCGAATACTTCGAGCGGATAGCGCAGCCGATGTTCGAGCGCCCCGCCGTATTCGTCCGTGCGCCGATTCGTCAATGGAGAAATGAAGCTGGATAGAAAGTAGCCGTGCGCGCAGTGCAGTTCGAGCCAATCGAAGCCCGCTTCGTCCGCCATCTTCGCTGCGCGCACGAACTGGTTTTCGATTTCGCGCAAATCGTCGAGCGTGGCTTCGCGTGACCATTGGCTGATGCCCGCCAGATATTGTTGCGGCGAAGCAGAAACGAGCGGCCAGTTGCCTTCGTCGAGCGGCTGGTCGATGCCTTCCCAACTGACGCGCGTCGATGCTTTTGCGCCGGCGTGGCCGAGCTGCATGCCGATTTTGGCATCGCTTGCGCCGTGTACGAAATCGACGATGCGCTGCCACGCTTGACGATGTTCGCTTGTATACATGCCTGGGCAGCCGGGCGTAATGCGGCCTTCGGCGCTGACGCACGTCATTTCGGTCATTACCAGTGCCGCGCCGCCCATGGCACGGGCGCCGAGGTGGGTCAGGTGATAGTCGCCCACCGTGCCTTCGACGGCCGAGTATTGCGCCATCGGCGAAACGACGATGCGGTTTTTCAGCCGGACTCCGCGTACAGCGTAGGGTGTGAACATCGGCGGAATCGAGCGTGCCGTGCGCGGTTGCGGCGTACCCGTGCGCGCGGCGAGCCAGTTTTCGAAGCTGGCCACGTAATGGGCATCGCGTGCCCGCAGATTTTCATGCGAAATACGCTGCGATCGCGTCAGTAGCGAATAGGCGAATTGCTCCGGTTCGAACGAGGCGTATCGGTCGACATGCTCGAACCACTCCGTCGAATTGCGAGCGGCGTTTTGCAGCCGCAGCACGTCGACACTGCGTATGCGTTTGTATCGATCGAGCGCGGCTGGAAGATCGTCGGCATGAGCATCGATACTGTTCGCGAGTTCGATTGCGTCTTCAAGCGCGAGCTTGGTGCCGGAGCCGATGGAAAAATGCGCCGTATGGGCTGCGTCGCCCATCAGAACAACCGGCGTCGATCCGCCGTCCGAACGCGGCCTGAGATGAACCCACTCGCGATTGACCACCCGTGGAAAACGAATCCACTGCGAGGAGCCGCGCAGGTGCGCCGCATTCGAGATCAGCGGGTTGCCGTCGAGGTACTTCGCGAAGAGGCGCTCGCAAAACGCAATGCCTTGCTCCTTGCTCATCTCTTCGAGTCCGGCGGCACGCCAGACGCGCTCGGGTGCTTCCACGATGAATGTGGATGTGTCGTCGTCGAAGCGATAAGCGTGCGCTTGAAACCAACCCCATTCCGTCTGCTCGAATGCAAATGTAAAGGCATCGAAGCGCTTTTTCGTGCCGAGCCATACGAAGCGGCAGTCGCGCAAGTCGATATCCGGTTGGTAAGTCGCGGCGTACTTCTGTCGGATCGCGCTGTTCGCGCCGTCGGACGCGATGATCAGGTCGGCGTCGTAGCGGTCGTCGTCTGTCACGCTGGTTTCGAACACGAGTTCGACACCGAGCGCTTCGCAACGGGCTTGCAGGATATTGAGCAGACGTTTGCGTCCGATACCGCAGAACCCATGACCCGATGAGCGCAGGGTGCGGCCACGGAAATGGATATCGATGTCGTCCCAGTGGTTGAAGGCATCCAGGATCATATCCGCGCTTGGCGGATCGGCTGCGCGGAGATTGTCGAGCGTTTGATCCGAGAAAACTACGCCCCAGCCGAACGTGTCGTAGGGGCGGTTGCGCTCGATGACCGATACATGGTGCGCCGGATTGCGCAATTTCATCAGGAGGCCGAAGTAGAGGCCGGCGGGACCCCCTCCGATACAGACGATGCGCATGTTCCATCCTCCTTGGCGATGGAGGAAATTTAGGTTGGAATAGTTTAGATGTCAAGTATTGTGGTGGCGATAGCCGTTGCGCTTACACCAATGATGATCCCGAGTAATAAAGTCCGTCTTGGGGACAGGCGGCGCGTGCGTCCCCCGATCCCAGGGCCGGGCGACCGCGACAACACGGGGAGTATCGCCCCGGCGCCGCTGGCGCGAATCCACTCATTGGCAGCGAAGGACGTGTCCGCTGCTCCGTGACGCGGTCGCGCATCCACAGGCAGCTAACAGAGTGGTCCCGTCGTCTGCGCCGGCCACACACGGTTCCGCCGTTGCACCCGGCGTTTCAAGGGCGTGCGTCGCCTGTGACCACATTTCGGTTTACGGCATCCAGGATTGGGGCGCCCAGGATGAAATGCCTTTGCGTCCCAATGCCGCACGGCGATATCACCCGGTAACCTTGCAAAATGCTTACAGATGCGCTCTAATGGAACGACTGCCGCATTCTTGATTTGATTACTCGCTGGCCACTGACTTGAGGTCATAGTCGTGCTTTTCATCCCGCGTTCTCGCCTCGCCTTGTTCTGCACTCCTGCACTAATGGGGGCGCGTACTGGCGGGCACTGGAAAACCGATACCTCTAGGCGCACACAACACCGCGCCAGCTGCGCGGATAAGGCAGCACTTTCTCCTGCCCGGCTCTCCGAATAAACCAAAAGCCAATTAAACGAGAGCCGGGCCCACCATCTTTCTGTTGACCACCGACGGTGCTCCATCGCGGCTTGCGTGATGGGTGTCCGCTCGCGTGCCGAACGAACTCGAGATCCATTGCGCTGCCTGCGCGCCGCTCCTTAGCCGCGCGACCTAACTGCAGCGGGATGGGATCGTCGTCGAAGGATAGAGAAGCCATGAGAAAGCAAACCAGACATCTGAATGAGACGCCGACGCTCAGTCGGGAACGCTCCGTCGCAATCATCGGCCCTGTCAGTTGTCAGGCCCAATGCCAGGGCTACCGATTGACGGCCCGAGCAGAACCCGTGAAGAGTGCGTTGCATGCAGCCCATCTTGTGATCGAACGGCCAGGCTGCCCGACGCAGCGCTGCTTCCACGCGCTGGATTATTTTTACGACCCAGCACAGGCATTGCAGTACGCGATCCGATGGGGGCGGATTTGGGTCGAGCACCGGCTTGCGAAAGTCGCCGTACAGCGCGTCATATCAACAAGCCCGGCAAGCAACGCCGAACTGCTTTTGAAAGAGGAACGCACTAACCGGGCAGGTAATCATGAATGAATTGTCAGGCGAAAAAACAGTACGCTTCATTGCGCGAAAGCCAGGCAGTCCAACGGCGGCGCTTGTCTACTGGCTTGACGGGACGGAGCCGTCCAGTGAGGTGAGCTTCACCGAGGTAACCCAGCGCTTCGCTCCCCTGACGCAGGTCGTCTTTCCTGACGATCGACCCGGTGCGTTCGTCAACCGGAGCGCGTTGCTCGCCATACAGCACTTGGGAACCATCGATCGACTTGTTTTCCTGGACGGTTCGTCGCTCGACATCTGGAACGACCGCGATTGCGCGGATATCTGTAACCTGCATTCCAGCCGGAGGCACACATGTTGTCTGCCAATCACCTGACGATCACGGCGATGACCGGCCGCGCGGCGTGCCAGTCGTTCGTTTGCGGATCCGACATGGAATGGTGGTTTCGGAGGGGACCAGCCGTTCGACTGTGCGCTTTATAGCTCGGGCGAGCGGCAGAAGCTGGCCGAGAGGATACCGCCACACCGGCTCTCACTTCCCGAAAGCAAGGCGCGTCCATGTGACGCCCTTGTTCCTGTTTGCTTGCTGGGCTGAGCCGCTGCGAACGTTGAGCAGAAGCCGGAGACGATGGGCTTCGGCAAGCCGGATCGTGTCCGCCGCGGAGACGTCGAACATGCGCCGCCCCTCCGGAAACGGGCCATGGCGCAACGACAAAATGACGACGCCACCATCGACTAACAGGTCAGAGATGGTGCCCATGCCTCGGCGACGTTGGACTTCGTCGAGGTGCATCCACGCTGCGGTAACCATAACAACGTCGAACCGGTTCGCCCTCTCGCGGACGAGGCACAGATCCGGCAAGCTATCGTCGAGCCAGACAACGCTGGAAGCGGGATAGATGTTGGTCGCAGCAGCCCGCAGTTCGTCGACGGGCTCAACCGCCAACACCGCGTGCCCCATCGATGCCAATGCGGCAGCATCGCGGCCCATGCCTGCCCCTAGATCGAGGATACGTGAAGGTACGTCCGGGATCAGATGCAGAACTGGTCGGTGGTGGTCTTCGAATGAAATCTTGCGCCATTCATTAGCCAAAGCCTCGGCATGCTTGGCATAACCTTCGGTTCCCGGAACGTCGATCGACATTGGTGCATCGTGGATGGTCAGATCGGTCGATTGTCGACGATTCTGGTCGAGGTGTCGAATGACGGTTCATGGCCGGCGAC
>NZ_DASXWY010000080.1:0-4778 GCF_036503415.1 Trinickia sp.
CGCCGGAGCGCAGTGTGCGGACAAGGGGATATGCCATGCGTCGCAGAGCGCGGCCGCTTTGAGAAAGCCGCTCACGCCGCCGCATCGGCTCGCGTCGGCCTGCATCACATCGACCGCTTGCGCTTCGAGCATGCGGCGGAAATCGTCGGGGTTATAGGCATATTCGCCGGCCGCGATGTCCATTGCCGGCGGTGCACGACGTCGCACGGCGTGCAGCCCGGCGAGATCGTCGGAAGAAACGGGTTCCTCGAACCAGGTGACGTCGCATTCGGCGAAGCGCTGCGCGCAATCGAGTGCGGATTTGACAGAAAGCGCGCCGTTCGCATCGACGAAGAGCGCGGCGGCGTCGCCGATCGCCGCGCGCGCGCATACGACGCGCTCAGGATCGCGAGCCGGCTCGCTGCCGACTTTCATCTTGACGGCGCGGCAGCCGTTCTCGCCCACCCATCGCTCGAATTGCTCTCGCAGCTGCTCGTCGCTATAGCTCGTAAAGCCGCCGCTGCCATACACCGGTACGGCTTCGCGTATCGGTCCGCCGAGCAATCGTACGAGCGGCAATCCGGCGAGTCTCGCTTGCAGGTCCCACAGCGCGCAGTCCACGGCCGAAATGGCCGTGGCGGCGACGCCGGCGCGGCCGATGTTGCGCACGCGGCGCCAAAGCCGCTGCGTGAGCGCACGCGCGCAGCCCGCGTCGCCATGAAGCAGCTCGGGGGCGAGCGTTTCGCGAATCAATGCGACGGCGCAGGCATCGGTGTACGTATATCCGATACCGGTGCAACCGCCTGCGTCGATCTCCACGACGATGAGCGTCGTGGCATGCCATTCGAACGTGCCGTCGGCTTCGGGCGCATCGGTCGGTATCGTGAAGGCGTGCGCGCGGACGGCCGCGATCGGGGTCGTGTCGCGGCTTGGTGCCTTCGGGGAGTCAGCACGGCGTGTGGAGTGGTCGGCAACGCTCATTTTCAGCGGAATCGGTAAACGCTTACCCAACGCCACCGACACGCAAGGTGCATGCCGCGCTGCGCCCGGCCCAGCGGGAGGCCCCGCCGCGAGGCCGGGGGCGCGCGAGGCGGCCCGGGCATGAACGATGCGTCGCACTGCGTGGCCCCCGGCGCCGATCCGCGAGTTACAGGCGGCCGGTGGTCAACTTTTACAGACGATGGCAATGGTCATGCACGGCTGCGTTGCGGGTGTCGTCAGGCATGTGCCATGCGCGAATCGCAGGGTCCTTGAGGACGGAGGATTTGCCATGAGCAGCGATACCAGCAAGAAGGGCGAGCAGTCGAAGCACGAGGAGGACCTCATCGACAAGTCGGTCGAGGATACCTTTCCCGCCAGCGACCCACCCGCCGTCGGCGGCACGACGAAGATCGGTTCGAAAGACGATAAAGGGGGCAAGGATCGCGATAAAAGCGACAGCACCCCCAACGGCAGCGAGGATGGCACCGGGGGCAGCGAAGACAAAGGCACTGCCGCACCGACAGGCCGTCCCCCCGCACGCTGAGCGATGAAGACGGCGCCGCTCGAATACCTGGCGCATGCCGCCGGGCCGGCGAGCTTGCCGACGCAACGGCTCGAGTGGGCGCTCATCGGGCTCGTGAGCGCGGTCATGATCGTCGTGGCCGCGCTGCTCGTAGCCGCGCTCATGCGTCGGCGCCGGAGCGGGCGGCCCGATGCGATCGGGGCCGAAGCGGGGGGCATGTCGTGGATCTACATCGGCACGGGTGTGTCGTCGCTCGCGTTGTTCGCCACATTGATCTATGTGATGGCGACGCTCGAATCGGTGGCCGCGCCGCGCGTGGCGCCCGCGCTGCAAATCGATGTCACGGCTTATGACTGGTGGTGGAAGGTCGAGTACCCGTATGCCGACGATGCCTCGCGCAGCTTCGCAACTGCGAACGAAATTCATATCCCCGTCGGCGTACCGGTTCAGATCAAGCTGCGCAGCGCCGACGTCATCCATGCCTTCTGGGTTCCGCAATTGGCCGGCAAGACCGAGATGATCCCCGGCCAGATCAACGAGCAGTGGATAGAGGCCGATGCGCCGGGCGTCTATCGCGGGCAATGCTCGCAGTTTTGCGGCGCGCAGCATGCGCATATGGCGTTCGAGGTCGTCGCGCAGCCGCAGGCGGAATTCGATGCATGGCGGCGGGCGCAGGCGCGCGGCGCGTCGCCTGCCGCTCAGTCGGCCGCGATCAATGCAGGCAAGCGTCTGTTCGGCGAGCGCTGCGCCGGATGCCACGCGGTTCGCGGTACCGATGCGGCGGGCGCGCAAGCGCCCGATCTCACGCATCTGGGCTCGAGACGGTTGATCGCTGCGGGGCAGTTGCCCAACACCGCTGCCAATCGGCTCGATTGGATCCAGCATGCCCAGCGCATCAAGCCCGATTCGATGATGCCTTCGATGGCGCTGTCCGCCTCGGATGCGAGCGCGCTGTCCGCCTATCTGGCGACGCTTCAATGAACCGGGACTCAACGAGGAACAAGCGAGAGATAGCCGATGTCCGATACGCCCGCCCCTGCATTGTCCGGCGATTCGCCGGAAACCATGCGGCTTTCGAGGCCGCTCGTGCGCGAGTCCATCGATGCCGACCGTGCCGAGCGCCTTGCCGAAATCTGGGAAACGCGGCGTGGGTGGCGGGGCTGGTTTTCCACTGTCGATCACAAGACGATCGGCCTGCGCTATCTGGTGACGTCGTTTCTCTTTCTGTTGCTGGGAGGCGTCGAAGCGCTCGTCATGCGCGTGCAGCTCGCCCAGCCGAACGCGACCGTGCTCACGCCGGAACAGTACAACCAACTGTTCACGATGCACGGCATCACGATGATCTTTCTCTATGCATCGCCGGTGCTGTCGGGCTTTTCGAATTTCCTGTGGCCGCTCGTACTCGGTGCGCGCGATATGGCTTTCCCGCGGCTCAACGCGTTTTCCTATTGGGTTTTCCTGTTCGCCGGCATCTTCTTGTATGCGAGCTTCCCGCTCGGTGAAGCGCCGAATGCGGGTTGGTTCAATTACGTACCCCTATCGGAATTGACCTACGATGTGGGGCCGAACATCGATGTCTATTCGCTGGGCATGGTGCTGCTCGGCATTTCGACGACGGTGGGGGCGGTCAATTTCGTCGTTACGCTGCTGAGAATGCGCGCGCCGGGCATGTCGATCGATCGCATTCCGGTGCTCGTATGGGGCACGTTGACCGCATCGGGCGCCAATCTCTTCGCGGTGCCGTCCGTGAGCCTCGCGTTCCTCATGCTGTGGCTCGATCGCCGTATCGGCACGCATTTTTTCGACGTCACCGCCGGCTCGCATGCGCTCTTATGGCAGCACATGTTCTGGATCTTCGCGCATCCGTGGGTCTACGTTGTCGTGCTGCCGGCCATGGGCATCGTCTCCGATGCGCTGCCCGTGTTCTGCCGGCGGCCGCTCGTGGGCTACGGGCCCGTGGCGATATCGACTGTCGCGACGATGGTGATCGGCTTCGTCGTCTGGATCCACCATATGTTCGCTACCGGCCTGCCGCCGCTCGCGCTGTCGTTTTTCGGCGCTGCCAGCATGGTGATCTCGATTCCGAGCGCCGTCGCAACGTTCGCATGGATTGCGACGATCTGGACGGGACGCCCCGTTTTTCGCGTGCCGTTTCTGTTCTTCGCCGGTTTCGTACTGCTGTTCGTGATCGGCGGCGTCTCGGGCGTGATGACGGCTGCCGTGCCGCTCGACTGGCAGTTGACCGATACCTATTTCGTCGTCGCGCATCTGCATTACGTCCTGATTGGCATCAATGTGTTCCCTGTAGTCGGTGGCATTTATTTCTGGTTTCCGAAATTCACGGGACGGATGATGAGCGAGCGGCTTGGACGGATCACGTTCTGGCTCATGTTCGTCGGCTTCAATCTCGGGTTCTTCCCCATGCATATCGCCGGGTTGCTCGGCATGCCGCGGCGAATCTATACCTACGGCGCCGATATGGGCTGGACGACCGTCAATTTGCTGACGTCGATCGGCTCGTTCATCTTTGCGCTCGGTATCGCCGTGTTCGTCGTCGATGTGCTGTATAGCCGCAAGCGCGGACCGATCGCGGGCAACAATCCCTGGGATGCGCCGACACTCGAATGGACCGTTCCTTCGCCGCCACCGCCTTACAACTTCGCCGTCGTGCCGACGATCGCCAGCCGCCATCCGCTGTGGGAAGGGCGAATGCAAGGGGAAGGCGGCGATGCCGGCGAAGCGCCGCGCTCGCGCCTCGCCGATGGCTATATCCTCGATCAGGGGCGCGAGGCGCTTGGGACGACCGCGCTCGAAGCCGCACCGTATGTGATTCTGAAGATGCCGGAAGACTCGTACGCGCCGTTTTGGCTCGGCCTCACGGCAGCGCTCTTCTTCGCGGGGCTGGCATTACATGCCTGGTATTTCGCCGGCCTCGCGCTGCTTCTCGCCGCCGCAACGATCGTCGTTTGGCTGTGGCCCGAGCGCCGGTTGATGCAGCGCGAGCCCGAACCGGTCGCGAGGCACTGACATGGACGAGCCTCCACGCTCTTTCGCAGGAAGCTCGGGACCCGCCTGGGACGGGGCCGAGCAGGGCGAGGCCGAGACCGCCTCCGCGGCGACGCTGCGATCAGACGGCACCAGCGTGCCCGTGGGCAGTGCCGGCAATCGTTCCAGCGGCTGGCTTGGCTGTCTGATGCTGATCGCGACCGAGGGCGCGTTGTTCGGCTATCTGATCTTCACTTATCTGTACCTCGCGGTGCAGACCACGCGGCATTGGCCGCCCGAGGGTTTGCCC
>NZ_DASXWY010000081.1:0-13006 GCF_036503415.1 Trinickia sp.
GTCTGTTTGTGCGTTAAATGTGATCTGAGCAATGTAACCGGAGGAGACGATAGTGAAGAAGCGCATCATGGCCGCGGCGACAGTCGCGGTGGGAACGTGTGTCGGCGCCGTGCCGAGTGCGCACGCTCAAAGCAGCGTGACGCTGTGGGGCTTGCTCGATGCCGGCGTGTCGTACATCAGCAATATCGGAGGACATTCCGCATGGAGGATGGACGACGGCATCGCGCTGCCGAACCTGATGGGGTTTAAGGGCTCGGAAGACCTGGGCAACGGCACCCGCGCGGTTTTTCAGTTGACGACACAGTTCTCTTTGAATGGAACGCTCGTTTCCCAGAAATCGAACGGCAGCGGCTCCGGAGTCGGTCTATTCGCGCGAAATGCGTGGGTGGGTCTGGATAACGATCGGTACGGGAAGCTCTCGCTCGGCCGCCAATACGACTTCATGGTCGACACGCTGTTTGCAGACGTGGGCGCCGATATAGCGATGTATGGCGGCGGCTTTTATCAGTTTCGCGATGGCCCGTTTGCCAAGCTGGGCATTCCAGATTCACCACCGGATGAGGCGTTCGATTTCGATCGGATGAACGGCGATACCCCGCTGAATAATTCGGTGAAATATACGAGTCCGCTTTTCGGAGGGCTGCGGTTCGGGGGCATGTACGCCTTTGGCGGCACTGCCGGGAATTTTCGTCAGAATAGCGCGGATAGTTTCGGTGCGAGCTACACCACCGGGCCGTTCGCATTCGGTGCAGCCTATACGGACGTTCGCTACGCGGCGATGCTCGGCGACAGCATTCGCAACTTCGGCTTCGGTGCGAAATACAACGGACAGAAACTGCTGTTGACGGCGCTCTTCACCAATACGCGCAACACGCAGAACGGTGCGGCGGTGAACGCCGTGGAAGTCGGCGCGCTCTATCGCTTTACGGCGGCCTTTTCCACAAGCCTCGCCTACACCTATATGTGGGGCAATGCAGGGGTGGATCACAACCATGCGCATCAAGTTGGCGCCGTTGCCAAGTATTTCCTGTCCAAGCGTACGGCGGTTTATGTTCAAGGCGCCTATCAGTTGACCAACTCTGGCGCTACCGCAGCCATCAACGGGACCTTCGGCCCGTCGAGCGGCCGCTCGCAGTTCATCGGCCGGATCGGCATGCAAACGATGTTTTGAGGACGCGAATGTCGGCCAGGTGAGACAAAACGTTGCCTTGCCGATATCGCCACAAAGGAGGCGCCGTGCGGTTTCAGATCAGCACGGCACTTGCTTATTGGACCGTCGCTAATTGGCGCTCGAGCGCGCCTGTGACACGTGTCAGCGTGCCTTCGATATGCTTGCGCAGCAGACGCGCAGCCTTTTCCGCGTCTCGATCGATCGCAGCCTTCATCAGTGCCTCGTGTTCGCTGTTCTTATGGCGCTCTTCGGTTCGATGCAGTGCGGAATAGCGGCGGTACCGTTCGGCGCGATCGAAGAGCGAAGCCACCATATTGGAGAGCAGAGCGCTGGGCGTGGCCGACAGCAACGCCATATGATAGGCGCGGTGGCGTTCGGACCAGTCGTCGTCGAGTGCTACCGGGCCGGAGCCGAGACGTTTCTCCGCGAGGCTCAATCGATGAAAGGCCGTGAGCACGGTCACTTCCCATTCTTCGTCGCCATGCGCGATCGAATCGCTGAGCGCCTCGAGTTCGAGCAGGACGCGCAGCCGTGTGATGTCTTTGAAATCGTCGATGCTGATTGGGGCGACCCAGAACCCACGGTTTTCCGTCGCTTGGACGATGCCGTCTTGTGCGAGCCGGTTCAAGGCTTCGCGGATCGGCGAGCTGCTGAGGCCGTATGCCTTGGAGAGGCTTTCGACCTTGAGGCGGGTGCCCGGCGCGAGTTCGCAGCGGATGATGGACGTCTTCATCCGGGCGAAGGCTACATCGATCAGCGGTACACCATTCGAAGCGGATGTCGAGTCCATGGGTTTGAGTTGACTACGCATTTGTCGATGAGACGCATTTTATGCGCAAAATTGATCGATATGCAAGATTGAAGTGTTTTACCGCGTAAACAAAAAAAGCGCGAGGGTAGGATCCCTCGCGCTGCACAGAGTGCGTTTTCGATCAGGCGCAGGCTGAGGTTGCGGAATATTCGTGAGCATTGCTCGCCCTCAGCGCAGCGGCCAACTCACTGATCATCGCAACTGCGTCTTCTGCTTTGCGGCAGCCGCCGTATACGTAGTGATCGGGCCGCACGATCACTACGGCGCAACCATGCCGCTGCATCCAACTGACGAGTACGCCATCGGCGTCCTGATAGGCATATGACGGTGCACCGGCCTTGAGCGGTTCAGTGCCGATCACGACCCGCGCCGCCGGAATATCGCTCAGTGCATCCCATTGCGCCACCATGCGTTCGATGATGGCTGCATCGGTGTCGTTCTCGACGACGATGCGAAACGTCATGCCGGTCGCTTCGTCCAGCAGGCATTGACGACCGTCTGCGGTTTTGACGAGCGGTTGCGGAAATAATTGACCGCGCGGGCCGTCACTCGATGCGGCGAGGAGGCCCGCGTTGAGCGGGGGAATCAAAGATTGCCTGATGGTTCCGCGCGGATTGGCGGCCATTTCTTCGAGCAGGCGTTTATCCCGCTCGAGTGCAGCTACGGGATTGCGCTCGCATATCACCTTGCCGAGTGATTTCGTGACGAGCGTGGTTTGCTTCACATGCGGGAGCCGCTCGGCCTGATAGGTGTCCAGCAGGCCGGGACCGGCCGCGCCGCGGTTGACGAGCGTGAGCTTCCAAACGAGATTGGCTGCGTCACGGATGCCTTGGCACATCCCCTGCGCCAGAAACGGGGGCGTCATATGCGCGGCGTCGCCGAGGAAGAACACGTGCTGCGACCGCCATTGGCGCAGGACGAGGGCATGGAAACGATAAGCCGAGGCGCGCCAGATGTCGTATTCCCTTTCGTCGAGCCAGCGCGAGATGAGCCGGCGGACGAACGCGGGCTCCGTGGCTTGTGCGGGCGTTTCGCCTGCGTTGATCATGAATTCCCAGCGCCGGACTTGACCCGGCCCGACTACGAATGTGCAAGGGCGTTCGATCTCGCAGTATTGGACGTTCGTCGCCGGCAGGCTTGCGCCGCACCCGTCCTTGAGGACGATGTCGACCACGAGCCAAGGTTCGTCGAAGTCGAGATCTTCCATCTCCAAACCGAGCCCCGTGCGGATCGGGCTCGTGCCGCCGTCGCATGCGAGCACATAGTGCGATCGGTACGTGCTCGGTACGTTCGGCAGGTTCTTCTCGTTCGACGATTCGACAACCGTCACCGACGCCCCGTCGTCGCCCGACGTCACGGCTTCGACTTGCGCGCCGAGCTTGACTGTCACCGACGGGAAGCGGGCTAGGTTCTCGCGCAGGATGCCTTCGATCTGGGGCTGCATGAAAACGTAGTTGGGTGCCCAGCCGAGTTGGAACGGCGGCTCGGCAGCCTCGATGCGGCGAATCAGGCTGGAATCGGTCGTGCGATATTCCGAAGGGCGATAGGGCATGACGTAAGGCGCAAGCTTGTCGGCGAGTCCGAGATTGCCGAAGATCCGCATGATTTCGTGATCGAAGCCCATTGCACGAGGTTTATCGAAGACCGTCACGGACTTTTCGAGCACGAGCGTGCGCAGCCCGGCCTCGCCGGCCAGATTGGCTGCGACCGCGCCTACCGGTCCGAGCCCGACGATGATCAAATCGAAGTCCACGTCTCCTCCTTAAGGAATGCTATTGCGCAAGCGCGCGCGGCAGCGTTTGCGGTGCGCTGGTCGTCTTGGCCGGCGCATGTATTAATCGAAGTATGCCTTTGTGTAAGCGGTCTTGACGGTCGTGAAGAAATCGACCGCATACGTGCCTTGTTCGCGCGGCCCGTAGCTGGACGCCTTCGTTCCGCCGAACGGCACGTGATAATCCACGCCGGCGGTCGGCACGTTCACCATCGTTATGCCGCTTTTCACATGCCGCTTGAAATGCGCCGCGTATTTGAGCGAGCTCGTGCAGATGCCGGACGAGAGCCCAAACGGGCTGTCGTTCGCGACGGCGAGTGCTTCCTCGTAGCTGTCTACGGCGATGGCGCACGCGATGGGGCCGAAGATCTCTTCCCGTGCAATGCGCATTTTCGGTGTCGCATCAACGAATAGCGCAGGCGATAGGTAGTGGCCACGGGTGTCTCGCGTCAGGAACTGGCCTCCGCAGGCAAGCTTGGCACCCTCGTTTTTGCCGATGTTCAGATAGCCCTCGTCGTGCCGCAACTGCGACTCGTCGACTACCGGGCCGATCTGCGTTTGCGGATCGAGCGCATGGCCGACGCGTAAGCTCTCGACCGCTTCCGTCAGACGAGAAACGAACCGGGAATAAATTCCCTTTTGCACAATGAACCGGGACGAAGCGGTGCACCGTTGCCCCGTCGAATAGTAGGCACCTTGAACCGCGCAATCGATCGCGACATCGAGATCCGCATCGTCGAGAATGACGAGCGGGTTCTTGCCGCCCATTTCGAGCTGCATGCGCGTGAACTGCTGCGCCCCGCGTTGCAACAGCGTGCGCCCGGTTTCGACAGAGCCCGTGAACGACAGGGCGTTGACATCGGCTGACGAAACGATTGCGTTGCCGACGACGCTGCCGCGTCCCATGACAAGGTTGAACACGCCCGCGGGAATTGCGCTGCGAGAAATGATCTCGGCGAGCGCCCACGCCGATGCGGGAACGAGATCCGCGGGCTTGAACACGACGCAGTTGCCGTAGGCGAGCGCGGGCGCGATCTTCCAAGCCGGAATGGCGATCGGGAAATTCCAGGGCGTGATGATGCCAACAACGCCGACGGGTTCCCGTGTGACTTCCACGTCGACCAGCGGACGAACGGACGGCAGCTTTTCGCCGCCCGTGCGCAGGACCTCTCCGGCGAAGAACTTGAAGATTTGGCCGGCGCGCGCCACTTCCGCGATACCTTCGGCAAGCGTCTTGCCTTCCTCGCGGGAAAGCAGCGTGCCGAGTTCGGTTTGTCTCGCCAGCAACTCGGAGCCGATGAAATCCAGTGACGTCGAGCGCGCCTGAATGCCGCTATGCCCCCACGTGCCTTGTGCCGTGCGAGCCGCTTCGATGGCGGCTCGCGCACCGTCGGCATCGGCTTGGGCGTATTCCCCGACGACATCGTCCAGGTCGGACGGATTGAGGTCGCTGCGCGATGCCGTGCTTTCGTGCCAGTGGCCACCGATAAAATTGCGCTTCATATAGAGGCCCGGTTGGTACTCAAGCGTCGAACGCCACGCGCTGGGCGGCAATCCGCTCGCGCATCTCGGCAATCCAAGCCTCGCGCGACAAGAACCCGGGACGGCGCAGGCACATCGCTTCGGTCTGCTTCAGGATTTCGTCTATCGAAAGGTCGAGGTCGAGCGGTTCTCGGCACGGCTGAGCGGTGAAGAACGGACTATCGACGTACAACTCGATGGGGTTGCCTTCGGGATCTTTGAAATAGATCGACCAGGCGTTGCCGTGGTCGACTTGCTCAATGCCTTTGACCCCGGCTTTCACGGCCCGCCGATAGTACGACTGCAAATCGGCGAGCGAATCGAGCAGAAGCGACAATTGATTGACGGGGTTGAACGGAAGATCGGTCGGCTTTCCATCGAACAAGACGAGTTGATGGTGGATCTCGGGATCTTGCGTCATGAAATACAGACGGTGGCCTGTCGAGGCGACACCCCTGTCGCTGACGACGAAGCCCAGGAATTTTCGGTAGTAGTCGACCATCATTTCGAGGTCGCTGCAAAAAATCCCGCAGTGCGTGAACTGAATTTTCGGCAACGCTGCCATGGATGTCTCCGGATGTCTCGTTTGCGTTTTGTTCAACTGGTTGGACGTTTAGATGCAGGGATGCTCATGCATCTGCCCGTTCACGCCTCGTCTGCGACGGGGTTCGACAACGTTCCGATGCCCGGAATGACGACGTCGAATGTATCGCCCGGCTTCAGAAAGATCGGCGGCTGACGCTTAAAACCGATTCCGCTCGGCGTGCCCGTCGCCAAGATATCGCCGGGTTGCCAATCTAGGGCCTGCGAGACGTAGGCGATCAGGTGGGGAATGTCGAAGGCGAGTTCGGATAGCTTGCCGGTTTGCATGCGTTCGCCGTTGAGCACCCCCTGAATCGACAATTCCCGATAGTCCCGGATTTCATCCGCGGTAACGAGCCAGGGACCGAGCGAACCCGTGCCGCGGAAGTTCTTGCCCATTCCGTACTGGTGCGTATGAAACTGCCAGTCGCGCACGCTCGAGTCGTTGAAGCACGTGTAGCCGGCGACGTGACCCATCGCATCTTCCGCTTTGATGTGCGAGCCGCCGTTGCCGATCACGACCGCGAGTTCGGCTTCGAAGTCGAAATGCTCCGACACGCGCGGCCGGATGATCGGCGCGCCGTGCGCTACGAGCGTTTGAGCGAAGCGATGAAAGATGACCGGGTACTGTCCCACCGTGCGTCCCGCCTCCGCGGCGTGGGCAACATAGTTGATCCCGACGCAGATGATCTTGTTCGGCCGAGGAATGACCGGCTCGAGCGCAACCGCGGTAAGCGCGAAGTCGTCAGCCTCGGCCGCATCGACGAGCCGCCGCGCCTCGTCGAGTGCGGCCGTGTTCGATACGAGCGCCGCGAGATCGGCGACGGCCGGCAGCCGTGTCGCCAGATCGACGATGCCCTCACCCTTGACTGCGCCGAATCCCGGTTGGCCTTGGTGTCGGTACGAGACCAGTTTCATGTGTTCGCTCCTGATGGGCATAAAAGATATTTTTGTGCATATTACACCGTGATGGATATAATGCAAGCGCTGGCGTGTGAGATAACGCCGGCTGAGTAGTCGATCTAGACGAAGCAGTGGATGCGAACTATTTCCTCGGAGCAGCGGATGTCGCTAGTCAATGTAAGAAAGGTCAAGCTGGATATCGAAGAGATCTGGCACGAAGGCGGTGAGCGGCTCGGCGAGCCGCTGGTGGTTGCCGTGGCGACGGCGATCGTCGCGAATCCTTACGCGGGACGGTACGAGCCTGATCTTTTGCCGTTCATGAGTGCGTTGCGGCAGCTTGGAGCGGATCTTTCGTCCCGTCTCACGGCGCAGTTGGGCGGTACATCGAAGGTGCAGGCATATGGAAAGGGCGCGATCGTCGGCGAGGACGGCGAACTTGAACACGGCGCTGTTTGGCACGAGGCGGGCGGCTGGGCGATGCGCGAAACCTTGGGCGGCCCGAAGGCGATCGTGCCGTCGGCCAAGACCATCGGCGGAGTGGGCACACGTCTGATGGTTCCGCTCGGTCACATTCAAGCCTCCTATGTCCGCAGCCATTTCGGAACGTGCGAGGTCACGGTGTGGGACGGCCCGCGCCGCAACGAGATCGCGTTTGCACTGGCCATGGCGACGGGCGGACGCGTGCACGCGCGGCTCGGTGGATTACAGGCCTCGGAAATCCAAGGGCTCGACGGGCTGCGGTGATGTTCAGGTAAACGATGATTTGATTTGTGCACAAAAATACATATCGTGCACGTACTGACAAACAGGAGACAAACGATGGCGACGAAGATGATGCGGGCGGCGCGCATGCACAACGTAGGCGAGCCGATGGTAGTGGAGGACATCCCGGTTCCAGCGCCGCGCCCGACCGACGTGCTCGTAAAAGTGAAGGCATGCGGCATCGTGCCGAATCTCGGCAACGTCCTGAGCAATTGGGAAAAATGGTTTCCGCATCTTCCGCTACCGAAGCTGCCGGCTATCTTCGGTCTCGATGCGACAGGCGTGATCGAAGAGGTAGGGAGCCAGGTCCATGCGTTCAAGCCGGGCGATCGCGTCTACGTCAATCCCGCGCGCTATTGCGGCGGATGTCGTGCTTGCCGCGCCGGCGATACGACGGCGTGTCCCTACTACACGTTCAACGGCTACTTCGGCTTCAGCAAACGTTCGCAGGCATTGTTCGACGATTATCCGTACGGCGGCCTGTGCGAGTACATGACTGCACCGCAATACAGCCTCGTGAGCATTCCGGACAATCTCAGTCACGAAACGGCCGCGCGTTTCGGCTACTTGGGCACGGCATATCGCGCATTGAAGAAGGCCGAGGTCGGCCCCAGCAGCACGATTCTCGTGAGCGGCATCAGCGGCACTCTGGGTATCGGCGTTGCGCTCTTCGGCCTAGCGATGGGTGCGAAGAAGATTCTCGGCACGGCGCGTAACCGGGAACTCCTGCAGCGCGTCAAGGCGTTGGCGCCCGATCGCATCGAAGTCATGTCGCTCGATGACGGTTCGGTCAGCGAGTGGGCCGAGCGCGTGACGCAAGGGGCGGGCGTCGATGCGGTTATCGACGCATTGGGGCCCGGTGCACCGCAAGAGACACTGCGGGAGACGTTGAAGACGCTGCGGCGGGGTGGCCATCTGATCAATATCGGCGCCGTGGCGGGCGAAGTCCCGATCAATCTGCACTACATGATGGACAACGATCAGCGCTTTAGCGGTTCGGCTTGGTTCACGGCGGGACAGGGGCAGGAGATGGCCGATATGGTGGAATCGGGTGTGGTCGATTTGTCGGTGTTCGAGCATTGCACCTTCAAGCTCGAAGACATCAACACTGCACTCGGCGGCATCGAGAATCGCAACGGCGGCTTCAGCAATTACGTGATTTGCCCTTGAGCATGGCATGAGCCCCTGGCCGGCGAGTGACTTTCCGGCCGGGCGTGTGGCCTTTCTTCACCTCCCGCATAGAGTGTATTGATGACTATCCGACGCGTGGTAACCGGTCACGACGACAAAGGCCGCTCCGTGGTGGTTTACGATGGCGCCACGCCGCGCACCGTTAACTTCGAATCGATCCCGGGGCACGCATTCGCGCAGGTTTGGACGACACCGCCTACGCCTGTCGTGCCTTCTGGCAATGCCGATCCCACCGACGGGCAAACCGATCTACTGCCTCCTTCGGGCGGCACGAGCCTTTTGGTCGTCACGTTTCCGCCCGACAGCACGATGAGCGCTCCCGGCTTCGACCCCGTCGCCGCGGGCGAGGAGTGCCTTGCTCGAATGCCCGACCTTGCGCGAACGTTCGAACCCGATTGCCCTGGCATGCATAGGACCGATACGGTCGATTACGGGATCGTGCTGTCGGGAGAGATTTGGTTGGAGGTCGATGATGGAAACGAGACATTGCTACGTCCGACGGATGTCGTCGTGCAGCAGGGTACGCGGCACGCGTGGCGCAACAAGAGCGATGCGCCCGCGGTCGTCGCGTTTCTAATGGTGGGCGCTAGCCGCCGGCAGGGCGGGGCGGCGTTGTGAGTGACGCTGAATTGGAGTACGCACCGATGACGGAGCCTCTCCCTCTAGATAGCCGGACTCGAGCGCAATTGTTGACACATGCCCGGAGTCAGAACGCTTGGCTTCCTCGCCCGGTGTCCGACGAATCGCTGCGTGAACTTTACGAACTCGCCAAATGGGGGCCAACGAGCATGAATTGCTCGCCTATGCGCGTAATGTTCGTACGTTCGATGGCGGCTCGCACGAGGCTACTGTCGGCGGTTTTGTCCGGCAACGCGGAGAAAGTCCGCACCGCGCCTGTGGTGGCGATCGTCGCTCACGATACGGCGTTCTACGAGCAACTACCGAAGCTGTTTCCCCATCGTCCGAATGCGGGGGACCTTTTTCGGGATCGGCCCGCGCTCGCCGAGGAGACTTGCTTCAGAAACAGTTCGTTGCAGGGTGGTTACTTCATTCTCGCGGCGCGAATGCTGGGGCTCGACTGCGGACCGCTGTCGGGATTCGATGCGGCGGCTATCAATTCGCTGTTTTTCGAAGGCACGTCGTTGCGTGTCAATTTTCTATGCTGCCTTGGCTATGGCGATCCGTCTGGGCTCTTTCCGCGTAGTCCTCGATTGGAGTTCGACGAAGCCTGCACGATCGTGTAGCGCGTTTGACTAGCAAACTATCGACCGCGAGGCGATAGCGTTCCGTTCGCGAACTTTAGACGCAGCGGCCCCCCTGCAGGGACAAGCTTTTCCATTGCAATTCGACGTAAATAGTTAGTAGTACGAAATAAATAGATTTTGGTGGCATTGCCAGGCCGAACCGAATGAAACCCTTTCGAAGGCCTCACTGGAGGAGACGAGAACATGGATACGCCAGGAAAGCACGATAGTGCTTATGAGTTGAAAACGGTATTGCTGTTGGCGGTTGGTTTTGGGTTGGTCGGATTGGATCGATGGATGGTCGCGCCATTGTTCCCGTACATGATGCGTGACTTGGGATTGAATTTTCAGCAGCTCGGGAATTTGATCGGCGTGCTGGCGGTTGCCTGGGGGGCGTGGGCGATCGCGAGCGGGCCGATCTCGGATCGAATCGGCCGCAAGAAGATCCTGGTGTGGACGATGATCGCCTTTTCGTTGCTCTCGAGTTGTTCCGGTCTCGCGACGGGTTTCGCCAGTCTCATGCTGATCCGGGGGATCATGGGTATCGCCGAGGGCGCATTCACGCCGGCCAGCGTGGCGGCTACCAGCGAAGCGTCGCTCGCTTCAAGGCGGGGTTTCAACCTCGGCTTCCAAATGAGCATGTTTTCGTTGCTCGGGCTTGGCGTCGCCCCAATTCTCGCCACGCAGTTGCTGCGTGTCATGCCCTCGTGGCATTGGGTTTTCATGGTTTCCGCTGTACCGGGCCTGATCGTGGCGGGGCTGTGTGCCAAGATCCTTCGCGATCGCCCGCGGGCGGCAACGTTGCGCGCAAACTCAATCAATCGTCCCAGAGCCCAGTGGCGCTCGATTTTTGCCAATCGGAATGTCGTTGTGGCAATCGCAGCGATGCTTTGCGCAATGTCCGGTATTTTTGTCATCGGCGCGATGGTGCCGACGTACCTCATCACGGTGCTGCACTTGAACGCGCAAAGCATGGGCTTCGTTGCGTCGGCGCTGGGTTTCGGCGGCTTCATCGGCTCGTTCAGCTTGTCCGGGATCTCCGACTACGTGGGGCGCAAGGTCGCTGCGATCGGTGCGTTCGCTGTTGCGGCGGTTCTG
The DNA here is from genome assembly GCF_036503415.1 of Trinickia sp. Lineage (GTDB taxonomy): Bacteria > Pseudomonadota > Gammaproteobacteria > Burkholderiales > Burkholderiaceae > Trinickia. The sequence continues at coordinate 11,055 of NZ_DASXWY010000081.1, forward strand.
CTGTTCATGTTCGCGAGGACAGGCGCGGATCCCGCGAAGCTCTTCGCACTCCTGTTTGGTATCTCGATGTGTTCGATCGGCTTGCTGAGTTTGTTGTGCGGCCCCATTGCAACGGAAGCGGCTCCCGCAGGACTCGTCGCGTCGACGATCGGTTTGATTTCGGGGATCGGCGAGATCTTTGGCGGAGGCGTGGCACCCGTCATCGCCGGGTATATCGCTCAGAATTTCGGATTGCCTCATGTCTTTGACTTCGCGATGGGAGGCCTCGCACTGGGGATATTCGTCGTGCTTATGCTTGTTGAAACTGCACCTCGACGTAGGGGCGCGGTGGTGTTGACGACCGACGAACCTCGGCAAGCAGCATGAAGCAGATGGAAAGGTAGAGCGCGAGCTTCTCGAAAGTGAGAATCGCTATCTGTGGGCGCGCGTAAAACAGATAACGCGGACGATCAACTCATTGGCCCAGTTTTTCAGCGCTATTTCGTGTGAACATAATCAGCATGCGACGCACTGATGTTCTAAACGAGCGTTACAAATTCTTACGGGACTGAGAAAATTCAAACGGTTATATTACCGGCGCGAATGGACGATCCCACCCACGGGGTTCCTGCGGTCAACTGTTCAATTCGCCGGTGCGCTATTGTCATACGAAACAACGGCGCGCCGATGCACCAAGGCCTCCTCATAAGGTCTGAGCAAGCCCTTAAAAGGGGCGCTCACTCAGCGGTATTCATTTAGTTTCCTAGCGTTCCCATCTCGTTGTGCCGCATGGGCAACGGTCGGGCTCGAATCATCGGGCGGCCCCTCCGTGCCAAACGCAACTACAGAGCGCCATCAAGTCGCGCCCTGATGGGGGATTTGCTTATTTTGTTTTTGTTAAAGATCAACCTACTTAATACCATGGCATTCTTAAGAAGGAAGCGAAATATCATATCGTCGGTTTTATTCGCCGCGGGGGCAATAACGGTTGCAGGTTGCGGAGGTGGTTCGGGCACCGATTCGCTGGGAGCGACCCAGCACGCACAAGGTGGCAAACATGGCACGACTTCCACCTCGACTTCGACAACGTCAACGACCCCAGCCGATCAGCAACGCACCTTGGCTTTGCACATAGCGGATTTCATCCTGGCGCAGCAAGACGTGAATGGCGCAATTCCGGATGAAGCCGGCAGCGACACTGCGAACGAAGACTCCAATATGGAGTATGCATTGATCGGTCTTGCTGCGGCATACGAGGCGACGCGGGACGGGAAATACCTGACCGGCCTGGAAAAAGGTATCGCATGGCTCGCTGCTCGCGAAGAGATGGTGGACCCCGCATGGAAGGGAAGCTGGCGTTACGTCTATTCGATGACCCCGCCGTATGATGCGGTGCCCACCTCCCCGGGCGCGGGCGTCGCGGATGTTCGTGGTGTGGATGCAACCTCTGCCCTGTTTGTCTATCTCCTGTACCGAGACCGTCAACTGACCGGCAGCACAGCTCTCGTCACCCAGTACGGGGCCAACGCTCGGGCAGCGCTTGATTTTGTTCTGGCTCACAACATCAACCCCAGCGGTTTTTCGGGTAGCTCGTGGCAACGGGCAACAGGAAGTGCGACCTGGACATTCTGGCCTTACGAGTACGCGGCCGATCAAGGCGACGTGTACCTTGGCATGAATGGCGGGGCGTTGCTGTTCCCTGACAACCCGAAGTACGCAGCAAAGGCGCAGTTCCTCCGAGCGAACGCACCGACTCAGTTCTATCTGACAAGCGAGCAGCGGTATGCAGTTGGGCGCGATCCAGACAGCCCTCTGGATACGGATTTGGGTATCGACACCATCTTCCCGCAAGGTTACCTGCCGTGGGTGTTCGGCTCGAACACACACAGTGCAAGCTCGGTCCAGTGGCTCATCAACCAGACGCATGCCGACGGTAGCATCAATTCGCCTTCAACCGACCCCGCCTACGCGCT
>NZ_DASXWY010000082.1:0-5847 GCF_036503415.1 Trinickia sp.
CGGTAGACGCGCTCGGGCGTGGCGCGCAGAACACGGTGAAGGCGAACGGTATGGGTCGACATGGCAATCTCCGGTAGAAAGGGGACGGCGTCCCCGATCCTACACGACGAACGACGGCGGCCGGAATCGACATCGCTCGACTGTCGATCGCTTTAAACCTCTTCAAATCGCTTTCAAGCCGGTTTGGAGCACGAGCCCCACGTTCAGTGCGACGATGGCGACCGTTGCGACGATTGCCCCCGCGCTCACGAGCCGGCTGTTGACGAAACGTCCCATGATCTCCCGGCGGCTAGTGAAAACGACGAGCGCAATCATCGGCACGGGCAGCGCGAAGCTCAGCGCCATCTGACTATAGACGAGCGCGTCGGTCGCATTGACGCCGAGCGCCACGACGACGAAAGCCGGCGCCATCGTCGCGAGCCGCCGCACGCCGACGGGTATCCGAAACCCGACGAAGCCTTGCATGACCATCTGCCCGGCCATCGTGCCGACCACGGAGCTCGATACGCCCGAGGCGATCAACGCAATCAGAAAGACGGCCGCGGCGCCCGCGCCGAACAGCGGCGCGAGGCTGCGATAGGCCGCCCCGATCTCGACGATATCGGTGTGCCCGTTGTGAAATGCGGCCGCGGCCATGACGATCATCGCCATGTTGACGAGGCCTGCGATCGAGAGCGCGATCACCACCTCGCGATTCGAGAACCGCAAAAGCTTGCTGCGTTGCGCATCGTTATGTGCCGGCGCGCGTTGTTGCGTGAGCCCCGAATGCAGATAAATGGCATGCGGCATGATCGTGGCGCCCAGCATTGCGACAGCCACGCCTACTGCGCCGTTGCCGCTCAACGTCGGGACGAGCGCGCCGCGGGCGGCGTCGGTCCATGCCACATCGACAATGGACAGTTCGACGACATAAGCGAGCGCCACGGCGGCGACGAGTCCGCCGATGATGAGCTCGAGCGGGCGGAAGCCTCTTTTTTCGGCGCCGAGAATCGCATAGGTGACGATGCCCGTGATGACCATTCCGGCCATGAGCGGCAAGTGAAACAGCAGCGAAATACCGATGGCGCCGCCGAGAAATTCGGCGAGATCGGTTGCCATCGCAGCGATTTCGCTGACAGCCCACATCGCATAGACCACCGGTTTGGAAAAGTGCTCGCGGCTCATTTCGGCGAGGTTGCGGCCGGTGACGATCCCGAGCTTCGCCGAGAGCGCCTGGAACAGCATCGCGACGAGGTTGGCGATCACGACGACCCACAGCAGCGCGTAGCCGTATCGCGAGCCCGCTTCGATATTCGCCGCGAAGTTGCCCGGATCGATGTAGGCGATCGAAGCGACGACGGCCGGGCCGGCAAAGAGCAGCGCCGAGCGCGGGCTCGACATGCGGCCCGCGAGGGCGGCGCTCATCGCTCGAGTCGTGCGCTGGGTCATGCCGAGCTGCATTTGCGCGGTTGTCATCGTTCACCTCATGCTTTTGCTGCCGACGTATGCAGGCTCCTGCCTGCCCATACGAAGCATGGTGACGGGTACCGCCAGAAAAGAACAATTGAACGTTCCGATTGCATCGATTGGGCATGGCTGAAACCGCGCAGGCGCCTGTTAGACCTGAGCGCTATCGATGCGATAGGCCTATGGCGATCAATCGATGTCGAGGTTCGCCATCGCACGATCGGCGTTCAACGCGCGCCGGTAGGCGAGCGGTGCGGCGCCCACGGCGGCACGAAAGCGATGGCCGAAATGGCTCGCATCGGCATAGCCGCAGTCGGCGGCGATCCGATCGACGGGGAGCGTCGTCGTGCGCAGCAGCGTGCGCGCGCGATCGAGGCGCTGCAAAGCGATCCAGGCGGAAGGCGGCATCCCGAACGAGGCCCGGAACATGCGTGAGAAATGAAATTCGGAGAGGCACGCCAATTCAGCGAGTTCGCCGAGCGTAGGCGTGCGAGAAAGATTCGCGTCGATGTAATCGACGAGGCGCCGCCGCATGGCCGGCGCGAGCCCACCCTTGATCGTGGCGTCGTCGCGGCGTACCGCCTGTGCGCGCAGCAGGAGGCTCAGGATCTCGTGCGCCGTTTCGTTCGCGCGCAGCCGGTCGTCCGGGCCGTCCCACGGTGCGGCCGCAAGTCCGCGGCAGAGCGCGGCGATGCGGGCATCTTCGAAATAGGTCCGGTCCGCGAGCGTCAGCTCGCGCGGCTCGCGATCGAGTTCCTGAACGGCACGGCGCGTGAAATGCTCCGGCAGGAAGTACAGATGCATGAAATGCATCTGGCCGCGGACCCACCAGCGCGATTCGTGGTCGCCCGGCAGCGCGCACAGTCGTTGCGGCGCGCCGTACTGCCCCGGCAACTTTTGGCGCTCGGTGCGGTAGCCGCCGTCGAGGTAGCACGACAGCGTGTGATGGCCGGGCTTGTCGTACGTCGTTTCCTCCTCGACCGTGACGCGCCGCCAGACGGCGGCCGCAAGCCGGTCGCCGAGCCACGCGAAGCGCTCCAGCGTCGCATCGGCTTCCGCGAGCGTGCGGCCGACCGAATGCATGCCGAACGGCGTTTCGTCGGCGGCTGGCGCAGTCAGGAACGGGCTGGCGTCCACGATGAAGGTCGAAAAGTGCGCAAAAAAGGGGTATCGAGCGGAACAACGAGTATAGACGGGCCGCGCCGCACGCGTCGCCCGCCGTCTCGAAAAAACCGCAAGCCTGGACAACGCGCGTCGAAACCGACGCGCGATAGTGGGTGCCGTATGCGCGTGTCGCGCTCCCCGCTGAGCCGGGGCTGGAGCCGGCCTTTGGCTGTTCGCTATTTCCTCGATCGATGGTAGACCATGAATCTGTCGCTTTATTTCATTACGGTATTGATTTGGGGCACGACCTGGATTGCCATCAAGTGGCAGGTCGGCGTCGTGGCGCCGCCGGTGTCGATCGCCTTTCGTTTCTGGCTCGCCGCGTTGGTCATGTTCGTGCTGATGCGGCTTTTGCGCCGGTCCGTGAAGGCGCCGCGCGAGGCCTGGCCGTTGCTCGCCGGTCAGGGTGTGGCGCTTTTCTGTGTCAACTTTCTGTGCTTCTACTACGCTGAGCAGATCGTGCCGAGCGGCCTCGTCGCGGTCGTGTTTTCGACGGCGCCGCTCCTGAATGCGATCAACGGCCGAATTTTCATGGGGCGGCCGTTGCAGCCAAGTGCCATCGTCGGCGCCGTGTTGGGACTCGTGGGCATCCTCTGTCTCTTTGCGCCGCAGATGGTGGGCCACACCGGCGATCGGGCGATGTGGCTGGGGCTTGCGATTACGCTCGCCGGCACGATGTCGTTCTCGGCCGGCAATCTGTTTTCGAGCCGCATGCAGGCGATGGGCCTCCACCCGACGGTCACCAACAGCTGGGCGATGCTGATCGGCGCGACGCTGTTGACGCTCGGCAGTCTTGCCGCGGGGTTCTCCTTCCAGCCCGAGATGACCGCGCGGTATTTCGGCTCGCTCGCTTATCTCGCGGTGCCCGGATCGGTGATCGGGTTCACGACCTACCTGACGTTGGTCGGCCGCATCGGCCCCGACCGGGCCGCCTACTGCACGGTGCTGTTCCCGTTCGTCGCGCTGGCCGTATCGACGGTGTTCGAGGGGTACCGATGGTCGGCTCCCGCCGTCGTCGGCCTGCTGCTCGTGGTGGTGGGCAATCTCGTTGCGTTCAACATCGCGCGGCATCTGCCGTTTAGGCGAGGACGGGGCCGTTCCGTACGCGTATGAGCGGGCGGCCCAGGGCCTAGCAGTTTCGCTAGCCTGGCCCACAGGCGGCCAGCAGTAGACTGGATCAGCAGATGTCGCGCCGAGCCGATGGATCGTTTCAAAGGGGTAACGACATCGATTTCCCTTTCGAGGAAACTGATCATGCAATCGGAAACGACGCCCATCGAACAAAAAGGCCTGTTGTCCGGTATTACCGTTGTCGATATGACGCGCGTGCTGTCCGGTCCCTACGCCACGATGATTCTTCGGCAACTCGGCGCCCGTGTGATCAAGATCGAACGCCCGGGCGCCGGAGACGACTCTCGCGCTTTCGGTCCTTTTCTGAACGGGAAATCGACGTATTTCACGGCGTTGAACTGCGGCAAAGAGAGTATCGCGCTCGACATCAAGCGCTCGGGCGATCGCGATATCCTGCACGCTCTGCTTGGCCAGGCCGATGTCTTGGTCGAGAATTTCCGTCCGGGCGTGATGCGTCGCTTTGGCCTGGACCATGAGACGCTGCACGAACGCTACCCCTGGTTGATCTACGGCAGCGTGTCCGGCTTCGGCCAGACCGGCCCCTATCAGGACAGGCCGGCCTACGACATCGTCGTTCAAGCGATGAGCGGTTTGATGAGCGTGACCGGGCAACCGGGCGGCGCGCCGACGCGTGTCGGGGTATCCGTCGGCGACATTACCGCGGGTCTCTATCTGGCGATCGGCATCAACGCGGCGCTTTATGAGCGCGAGCGTACGGGCGTCGGCCGCTATCTCGATGTGGCGATGCTGGACTGCCAGGTTGCGATTCTCGAAGACGCGCTCACCGGTTATGCCGCCACGGGCGAGGTACCGCGGGCGCAGGGCGCGCGTCATCCGTCCGTTGCGCCGTTCAGCGCATTTCACGCGGCCGATACGTATTTCGTGATCGGCGCCGCGAATGACGGTCTGTTCGACAAGCTGTGCAATGCATTGGGACGGCCGGATCTGCGCGATGACAGCCGGTACCGCACGAATGCGCTGCGGCGCGAAAACATCGATGCACTGACCGAGCAATTGGAACTCACGCTGGCCGGCCGCAGCGCGCGTGAGTGGATCGCATTGTTGCAAGAGGCGGGCGTGCCCTGCGGTCCCATCAATTCGGTCGCCGACATCGTCGACGACGAGCAATTGAACGAACGGAACATGGTCGTCGAAGTCAAGGACGCCAAGGCGGGCGTATTCCAGGTAGCGGGCAACCCCATCAAGGTCTCGGGCATCGCGGACCCACGCGCGTATCGGGCCGCGCCGGAGCTCGATGCCGACCGGGCGCGGATCGTTGCGGAATTCGTCGACGATGCCGTCGCGCCGATGAAATGAGCCAAAAGGTGAGTTGAACATGACCGAACAGATCGAAACCCTTAGCGGACCCGCCGATGCTTCGGTTCAAATCAAACGGGAAGGGTATGTCGCCACGGTCACGCTGAGTAACCCGACCAAACGTAATGCCTTGAGCCACTGGGTGCTGGAGGCGATCACGGCCGCGTGTCAGCTGTGCGAGCGCGAGCGGATGCGCGTCATGATTTTGAAAACGACGCTCCAGCACGGAACATGGTCGGCAGGTCACGACATCGGGGAATTGCCGCTCGACGGTACCGATCCGTTGGCGCACGGCAGCGCGCTGGAAGCGGCCATTGCAGCGCTGCGGCACGCACCGTTTCCGGTGATCGCGCAGGTCCAGGGTTCTGTTTGGGGTGGTGCGGTCGAAACCGTGGTCAGTTGCGACATCGTTGTCGCCGATGAAAGCGCACGCTTCGCGATGACGCCGGCCAATATCGGCTTGCCCTACAACACCGCTGGACTCTTGCACTTCACCGATCGGCTCGGTATCAGCGCGATCAAGACGATGTTCTTTACGGCGCAGCCCGTGGAGGCCCAGGACGCATTGCGGTTGGGTCTCATCGACCAACTGGTGCCTTCCGAGCGGATCGAAGCGCAGACGCGCGAGTTGGCGATGCAGATCGCCGGGAAGGCGCCGCTTGCGATCGCTGCGGTCAAAGAGCAATTGCGCGTGTTGTCCGATATGCGTGCGCTGCCCGCGAGCGCGCTCGGGCGCATCAGCGAGATTCGCCGCCGCGCGTATCAAAGCGCCGATTTTCGGGAAGGTAT
>NZ_DASXWY010000083.1:0-106593 GCF_036503415.1 Trinickia sp.
AATGGACGGCCAACCCGATGTCGGTCGCCTGGTATGTCGTGCCCTGTTGCCTGCTCAGCGCGGGCGCGGCAATCGCGTTCAACGAGCGACGTGCTGAACGCTGAATATCGGAACGATGCGCCAGCATGCTCCGATGCCGACACGCTTCCCGCAAAAACCCGCACTGCGTAGCAACGCCCGAGTGCAAATTGGAGTGCCCTGCTTCGTAAGCGGTCGCAATCGCGGTAAATTTGCCTCGGACATCTCCTGAGGGGCACCCATGGCAGCGCGATCGACATCCTGAACTCGTATGGTCCAATCGCGGCGCCGACGATGCCGTTTATCTCCAACGCGCCTTGCTTGATCCTCGGTTCACCACGCTGCTCGACGCAGCTCAGGAATTCGGGATCGCCCGGCTCGAACAGGAATGGGACAAATTGGCGGCCTCGCCAAGCAAGGAGGTTCAACGCGCACAGCCAGCGACAATCCGTATGTTGAGGAACATTCGCCATGGATTCGAGCAAGCTTCGCGTTGATACGCGTGTGGTCCGGGAGCAATTGGATGGTCACCCGCTTCTCCCAAATCCCGAATGCAGCAGAGCCGGTTGCCTCATCAAAGCAACCGGCTCTTGCCCGAGTGAATAGCCGGCCCCCACGGGCCTCTGGCTGTGCGGTCAGTATCGATGCGGCTCGTCATCGTCGCGATGATGGCGAATGCGACGTTCGTGTTCGTGAAGCCAAGGGTCGCGATCGCGTGGGTGGTCGCGACGCCATTCGTCATGCGCCCAATAGCGGTGACCATCCCAGTACCGGTCGTTATGCACGCCAATTTCGATACTGGCACCGACCGGGATCAACCGCGCCTGACCATATGCGGATTGAAATGGTGAGTGTTGTGCGAACGCAGTTCCTGTAGCGAACGATGCCCCTGTAGCTGCGACCGAGATCAAAGCTGAATAAATGATGGAACGTGCTTTCATGATAGAGCCCTCCCTGTTCGTTTCAGCCCACCGACGCGCGCGGCCCCATCTGCAGATGGAATGCCCGTCGCCATGGCTTGCAATTCACTCTAGCGGCGATGGTTATGAGGACTTGTGCCAAGTTGTAAGGATAGATTTATCAGGTGCTTAGCCTTTGCGCATGTCTTATGTCCGCTACGTCGGAGCATAAGGGGCTACAGCCGATGCGAGAAGAGAAGTCCCACGGGCTCCGTTAATCCCCGGTTACATCCCCGTCCTTTTTCCCAAATGATGGGATGAAAGACATGTAAGGCGAACGTTAAAACGGCAGACATTCAGATCCGCTTTTTACCCCATGCCGGCGGACAAGCAATTGCAGCCATCCGCACGCAATTTGCAGGATTCCCTTACACGCGCAAACGTTAAAACGCAACGTTCGCGCGAATACAATTTCGTGCGGAACGAATTGTAACGGTTCACCTCGGCGCATTGTCTTGCGCTCAATAAAACGAAGTACAACAACAGGTGGGTGTGGCAATGACGATAAAAAGCAAATTAAGCTTCCTCTTTACTGGATTTCTCTTCGCCGCCGGATCCGCGCACGCACAGACGCTTGCGACGGGCGATAGCCGGGCGGTAACGGAGCCGACTTACCCTGTCGTCTGCAAGACGCTTTACGCGAATTTCTCCAGTTCGATGCGTTCATCGCCGCCGAGCACCGATGATACGAGCCGCATTCAGGACGCGTTAAGTGCATGCGCGGGTACGGGACAAAGCGTGGTGCTTGCACCGTCCGGCTCCGACGACGCCTTCTACACGGGAAGCCTGACGATCAAGGGAGCAGGCCTCGTCATCGGTTCCGGCGCAACGCTGATCGGGAACAACTATGCGAGCAAGGCTAACCTGCTGGCATTCTCGGGCACCAACGCATCGTTGATGGGACCGGGTACGGTCGATGGGCGCGGCGACATCATCTCCGGAACGCCGAGGCTCGTGCAGGCCAGCAAGATTTCTAACTTCATCGTCTATAACATCACGCTGACACAGGCCGCGCACCCGAACCTGTACGTCGAGGGCGGCAACGGGTTTACAGCGTGGGGCGTGTCTATCCGTACACCCGCGACGCGCAAGAACGCAGATGGTATCGACATCGATAGCCTGACCAACGCCACCGTGATCCATTCGACCATCGAAGCCGGCGACGACGGCATCGCCATCAAGACCAATTCCGGAAACATTTCGAACGTCACTGTATCCGACACGAGGCTGTACGGCACCCATGGTTTATCCGTCGGCAGCATCGACAAGAACACGGTCTCGAACATTCTGTTCAAGGACAATTACGTGTACGGCTACGACTTGAATGGCACGCTGTCGACGAACGACAACGGCATCAACGTCAAGACTGGACCGTGTTCGCTGACAGTGAAGAATGTGAGCTACGTCAATACATGCATGATCCATGTCAAGCACATGATCGTCATGGATACGAACTACAACAGTTGCACGACCGGCGGTAGTCCTGCGCTGTCGAACATCTTCGTCAATGGGGCTTACTCGATCCAATCGGTGTCGGGCGCGTATACGAAGATCGCCGGGCTCAACGCGAGTTACCCGGTCGGGGCATATCTGGCCAACGTCAATCTCGATGCCACTGCGCAAAGCGGGGATCAGTATGCCAAGGTTGGTTTATATAACTCGAACGACGTTCCAGCGGGAACGGGCGTGACTACGTCGAACTTTACGACGTCGGGCAGCGTGCCGAGTTGTTCGTTCTAATGCCGTTACTGCATCGGTGACGCTTCTGCAAACGTCATGAGGCGGCGCGGCGAGACGCATCGAAGCATTGCCGCTTCTACGTCGGACTCCCACCAGATTTGGGAGTGAGCAACACGCGCCGTCGACGTCGTATTTGCCGTAGCATTCGGATTCGTAGTTCTCGAATACGGCTTCATGGCTCCCGAACAGACGAACCTGCCTGCTTCAAACGACCGCCAGGCGCTCGAACGAGCGCTTGCCGAGCTGCAAGGATCGGCCTCGCAATTCAGCGCCAGCTGCATTCGCGACGCGCAGGCGCGAATGCGCTACGCCCATGACATTGCGGCAAGCTCAACGGAATTACGCGAGGCGGTCCGCGCCGGGTAGCATATGGCGCCGATGCGGGCTTCAGCGTGCTTTACCCTCGGCCCACGCGGTGACGATAGTGCGCGAACTACTGGACACCCAACGTCGAGCACCTGTGTGGGAAGCACTCGCCGAACTATTCGTCGGCCGGGAGTTACAGGAATACGATTACGTTGCAATTGCTCAGACGCTGCGTGCGTCGGGGTACGGACGCGAAGAACTCGAACGGATACTCAGAGATGAAGTCGCGCCGGCGTTGCGGGGCAACCTCTCGCCATGGGCCGTGCCGGAGATGGAAGGCTGGTCTCAAGAGACCGTGGTAGCAGTCGTACGCGGGTATATGGAACGTCGACCTGGCGGTCTGTCGAGACTGCTGAACCGCCTGTCGGGACGTCGTGCAGTGCCACAAGTTGCCCATGCTCGATGGCTTCGTGTGCTTGCGCGGCTGATCTAAGCGAATCGCCGCTTCGCGTATTCCATTGTCATTTCCAGCGGCCCGCGCGATAAGCTGGCAGATCGCATCGCGCCAGTAATCGGCAAACGCGGGACACTCCGTCCGTAGGATTCATCGCTGCGGTAGCGGCGCGCCTTGCGGCGAGCGCGCCGGACATACCGCCGACTCACTAGACGATCTTCTTGCTCACCTGGTTTTCCTGCTGGTTCAGCGTGCGCCGCTCCTGTTTGGTGATGTGGCCATTGTTCTGGCTTGCCATCATCCGCTCTTCGCGGCGAATTTTCCGGTCGTCCTTGTGGAGCTTGGCCGCCTGAGCGCGCGAGATGTCGCCTTCACGGACTTCATCATGGATGCGGCGATTCTGACCACGCGCGTGAGCGTTGTTGTGGAAAATACAACGGCAGTTGTGCAATCTACAACAGAGCTCGCAAAATCGGGGACGCAGGCGTTGTTGGTTTCAACGGGGGTGCCCAGGCCTCCTCAAATAGTCGTAGCCTTTCCCCTTCGATGAACCTTTCTCTGCATCCCCTATCAGGAGAATCGAAATGGCCAGCAAAAACACGATCTGTCTTTGGTACGACGGCACCGCGTTGGACGCCGCGAAGTTCTATGCCGAAACGTTCCCGGATAGCGCGGTGGGCGCAGTCCGTCGCGCTCCCGGCGACTACCCGGCTGGCACGCAGGGGGATGTATTGTTGGTCGAGTTCACGGTGATGGGCATCCCCTGCCTCGGCTTGAACGGAGGCCCGGGAATCAAGCACAACGAGGCATTCTCGTTCCAGGTTGCGACCGATGACCAGGCTGAAACGGATCGCTTATGGAATGCGATCGTTCAAAACGGTGGCCAGGAAAGCGAATGCGGCTGGTGCAAGGACAAGTGGGGAGTGTCATGGCAGATTACTCCACGCGTTCTGATGGCCGCGATCGCCGATCCTGATCGAGCGGCGGCCAAGCGCGCGTTCGACGCCATGATGGGCATGAAAAAGATCGATATAGCGACAATCGAAGCTGCTCGACGCGGCTGACGTTGCAGCCTCCAAACCGTCCGCACCCGAAGGGGTGCGGAGCAAGCAGTCGGCCAGTCGGCCAGTCAGCCGAAAGTGAAGGCAAATGCGCCGACGCCGGGATCAAGGAAACGAATGTCGAACACGTGTTCCTTCACCACGCCGGACTGGCGCACGAGCTGGTAAAGACGCGTCTGGGTAACAATGCCATTGCCTGCGGGATCGGTGTCCGAACCGTGATTTTCGCCGGGCGCATGTCCATCAATCCTGACTTTAAAACGCACTGGCGTGCGATCGGCACTGGGCCCGAGAACCAGGTGCAAGTCGCGTGCAGCGAACCGATAGGCGATGCTGCCGCCAGCCCGGTTCAGCGTCGTGCGTTCCGCGCCGACAGTCCAATTGCCACCGAGGCTCCATTCGTTCAATCCCGGATCGCTGATCGAGTACTCATAGGCAACGTCCCGCTTCAAGCCGCTACGCGAAACGAAGTTCGATGCTTGTTCGTAGCCGACATAGGTTTCCCCGGAACGCAGGTGCGCGATGTCGGGCGCGGCCTGTTCGCCGCTGGCCTGCGGGGTTGTCAATGCGCCCATCGCGTCGTGCTTGCCGGCTTCCGCCAACAACGATTGGATGATCTTCTCCGTCTTGTCATAGTTTCCTTCGCCGACGAAATGCGCCCGTATCTGTCCTTGCGCGTCGGCGATGTAGAACGCAGGCCATACGTTGTTGTGAAAGGTGTCCCAGACGCGATGCTCGGTGTCGACGGCGATCGGATAGTCGATCTTGAAACGCGCGATCGCCTTTTCGATATTCGCGGTGTCTTTCTCGAAACTGAATTCCGGCGTGTGCACGCCGATCACAACCAGACCCTGATCGCGGTATTTCTCGGCCCAGGCGCGCACATGCGGCAAAGTGCGGATGCAGTTGATGCAGGAGTAGGTCCAGAAATCGACCAATACCACCTTGCCGCGCAACTGTGCCGTATCGAGCGGCGGCGAGTTCAGCCATGTCGTCGCGCCTGCCAGCGAGGGAAGCGCGCCCAGAAAAGGCAGGCCGCTGCGATAGGCCTGGCTTGCGTTGAGACCGCCTCCGGCGGCGTCGGCTACCGGCATGTTCTGGAACGTTGCAGCACCCGCACCCAGTGCGACGAGAGTGGCACCGGCGACCCAACCAAGGCGCTCGCGAAAAAGCTTTCGGAGATAAGACATCATGATGAATTCCCTCGGACGAAGCAGACAAACCGATGCGATCGGCTCGATAACGAGTGACCCGGGCGGGCGGCGATCAGTGCTGCCCGCCCGCGTCATGCAGCGCCGCCGGCCACGGCTTGAATGCTCTTATTTGTTGTCAGCGGCCTCTTCGATCACCTTCGCCACCGCATCGGGGTGCGAGACCATGACCACGTGAGACGCGCCCTGCACTTCGACGACGTCCTTCGCGTGCGCGCGCTTGGCCATGAAGCGCATCGCGTCGGGCGGGATGTTTTTGTCGGCGGTGCCGTACACGAAATAGGACGGCAACTGCTTCCACGCGGAACCATTAGCCGCTTCATTGAGTGCAGCCACCGTCACCGGACGCTGCCCCGCGGCCATCAGCGCCGCATGTTGCGGCGATATGTCAGCGGCAAACTGCTGCGGGAACTGGTCCTGCCGGATATAGAGGTCCTTGCCGCCGTCAGCCAGCGGCACGGGATCGGCAAGCGCATCGCCAAGTGTACTGCCGGGGAACTTGCCCGCCAGGCCGGCGACGGTCTCTCCCGCGTCGGGAGCGAACGCGGCGACATAGACCAAAGCCTTCACTTCGGCATTGCCCTCGGCAGCCTTGGAAATGACCATGCCGCCATAGGAGTGGCCGACCAGCACGATCGGCCCCTTGACGGCACCGATCACGCCGGCCGTGTACTGCGCATCGTTGCCGACGCCGCGCAGCGGATTGGCGACGCTCAACACCGGATAACCTTTGGCGGTGAGGCGCTTCGCCACACCATCCCAACTGCTCGAATCGGCGAAAGCGCCGTGGATCAGCACGATGGTGGGCTTGGCAGCCGTGCCCTGGACGGCGGTGATGGGCATTTCCGCATGCGCCGCCGACGCGAGGGCGGCGAACGCTGTGGAAGTCGCGATCGACATCAGCCATTTCCCGACGTATTTCCTGACATTCATGATGGACTCCTTTCTCGCTTTGCGGTGGCGGCTTATGCCAGGCTGAGGGTCACGCCGATATTGCCGCGCGACATCTTCGAATAGGGGCAGATTTGATGCGCCGCCTCCATCAACTCTTGCGCAACATCGCGCGGCAGACCAGGCAGGCTTACGCTCAAGCGCGCCTGCAGAAGGAAGCCGCCAGCGCCGGTGCCCAGGTCGACTTCGGCATCGACGGCGACGCCGGGGGGCACGCTGATGTTCCGCTCTTTCGCGGCCCGTCCCATCGCGCCGATGAAGCAAGCCGACCACCCGGCTGCGAAGAGCTGTTCGGGATTGGTGCCGTCGCCTCGGCTGCCCGGACGAGACAGCTTGATGTCGAGACGGCCGTCGTCGCTTTTCGCCGCGCCTTCACGGCCGCCGGTGGTGTGTGTCTTGCCGGTGTAGAGGACGTTTTCGATTTTGCTCATGACGCTTCCTTTCAGACGATTGAGTGATTGATTCAGTGAGTCATGGAACGACAGAGTGCAAAGGGATGAATCGGTTGTGCGAGCGGCCCGGTAGGCGAGGCAACGCTCGCGCGCCCATCAGAGGTGATCGACTTCGATCACGGCATCAGCGAACGCGCGCGGCGCTTCCTGCGGAAGGTTGTGGCCGATGCCGCCGGTGATGAGTTCGTGCTTGTACTTGCCCGTGAAGCGCTTGGCGTAAGCTGCGGGCTCTGGATGCGGCGCACCGTTGGCGTCACCTTCCATCGTGATCGTTGGCACCGTGATGGACGGTGACTTGGCCAGGCGCGCTTCAAGCGGGTCGTACTTCGCTTCGCCCTTGGCCAGGCCGAGCCTCCAACGGTAGTTATGGATGGTGATGGCGGTCTGGTCCGGATTGTCGAGCGCGGCGGCGCTGCGCTCGTAGGTGGCATCGTCGAAGTGCCACCGCGGCGACGCGGTTTGCCAGATCAATTTGGCGAAATCGTGGTGGTTCTTTTCGTAGCCGGCGCGGCCACGCTCGGTAGCGAAGTAGAACTGGTACCACCACTGCAGTTCGGCGCTCGGCGGCAACGGTTGCTTGCCCGCATCCTGGCTGCCGATCAGATAGCCGCTCACGGAGACGAGACCCTTGACCCGCTCCGGCCACAGTGCCGCAACGATGTCCGCCGTACGTGCGCCCCAGTCATAGCCGGCGAGGATGGCCTTGTCGATCTTGAGCGCATCCATCAGCGCGACCACATCGGAAGCGAGCGCCGCGGGCTCGCCGTTACGCACGGCATTGGCATCGAGGAAGCGCGTCGTGCCGTAGCCGCGCAGGTACGGAACGATCACGCGATAGCCGGCCTTCGTCAGCATGGGCACGACGTCAACGAAGCTGTGGATGTCGTACGGCCAGCCGTGCAGCAGGATGACGACGGGGCCATCGGCCGGGCCTTCATCGACGTAGCCGACGTTGAGCACACCGGCGTCGATCTGCTTGATCGACTTGAAGGTCGCCCCCCCCTGGTTTGCCGGTACGGTCGCGCTCGGCGGGGCGCTTGCCGGTTGGGCTTGGGCCGTTCCCAGCAGGCCGAATTGCGTGCCCGCGAGGGCGAGGACGGCCGCAGCCAGGCGACTGACGGTGGTGTGCTTGCTCATTTGCTTTCCCTTGTGATGAGAGGTGGTGGTCGAGTGGTGTGGAACGATCGGAGCCATTTCTTATCGCGATAATCATTGTTGCGATAACTGTACACCGCCTCGCAGCCGTTTTCAAGTACGATAATCATTACTTCGATAACTATTTTTGGGGCGACCAGATGAGCACTCGATCCGACGCTCGCAAGCACACGGCCAAGCTCGGCGACTTCATGTGCTTTGCGATCTACTCGACCAACCTCGCGTACTCACGCGTCTACAAGTCCGTGCTGGAGGAGCTCGGCCTCACCTATCCGCAGTACGTCACCATCATTTGCCTGTGGGAAGAGGACAACCAGACGGTCAAGCACCTGAGCGAGAACCTTTTTCTGGAGCCGAGCACGATGACGCCCATGCTGAAGCGCTTGGAGGCGATGGGGTATGTGCACCGCGAGCGCGACACGGAGGACGAGCGCAGCGTGCGGGTGTCGTTGACGGAGGCCGGTCGTCAGTTGCGGGAAAAGGCGTTCGACTATCGCGAGGTGACGGCCAAGGCGGCGGGCCTGTCGCCGGAAGAATTTCGTGTGCTGCAAAAAGCCATCGTGAATCTGCGCACCAATCTATTGAATGCTGCGGCGTCGACCAACACCTAGGGGACTTCGCGAAGCCTGGCGCGCTCAAAGGACGGGCATTGAACGCGTTTGTATGCGATCGCCGGAGCAAACGCTTGCGACGGCTTGCACTAGGCAACGGGACCAAAGGTGAAGAAAATCGAGTGCTGAAACGCAAGTCTTATTGCAGCGGCGGGCGAGAACGGCTCGGGCAAGGGTATGAGGATTGGGGACTGAAGATTTTCCCAGCACTAGAAAGCGAAAAGCCCCGGTGAGACTCACCGAGGCCTAAGACGCCGACCGGGAACTCCCAGTCCACTTGGCTATCATTAGGGGGGTATCGAGCGCGGCTGACAAGCTCCTTGATCGTGCCGCCTGCCAACAACCCTGCGGGCCAAACCTCGCAGGCTCGCAGCCGGCCTCATGACCCATCTTTACGCCACAGGACGACGTTCCGCCTAGAACGGAATATCGTCGTCCATCTCATCCAACCCACCGCCGGCCGGCGCACTAGGACGACTTGCGCCCCCGCCGCTGCGCGCACCGCCACCACCGGCACCACCACCCGAACGCCCACCGCCTCGCTCATTGCTCTCGCGGCTGTATCCACCGTCATCGCCCATCCCACCGCTGCCGCCGCCCGCGCCACCGCGGCCACCCAGCATCTGCATCTGGTCAGCGACGATTTCCGTCGAATACCGATCCTGTCCATCGGTGCCCTGCCACTTGCGCGTACGCAAGCGACCTTCGACATACACGGCCGATCCTTTCTTCAGATATTCATTGACGATCTCGGCCAAGCGCCCAAAAAACACCACACGGTGCCATTCGGTGGCCTCCTTCATTTCGCCGCTCGTCTTGTCCTTGTAGCGATCGGTCGTTGCCAGCCTGATGTTCGCGATGGCGTCCCCGCTCGGCAGATAACGCACTTCCGGGTCGGCGCCCAGGTTACCGACGAGAATGACCTTGTTCACGGATGCCATGTGTTTCTCCAGTTAACTCACGCTTCGCCGCGGCCTGCGGCTTGTACCTTGCGCGGCGGCGTCTTCATATTGGCGGCGATTATAAGCCACCCAAGTACCAGCCCCGAGCACGCAAAGAAGACGGCGTTCGGCCCCGCCGACTTCATGAGCCATCCCCCCACGACACCCCCGAGCGCAAGCCCGATCGATTGCGTGGTGTTATAGACGCCCGCTGCCGCCCCCTTGCGCGTGCCCGGTGCCAGCTTCGACACGAGCGACGGCTGAGATGCCTCGAGAATATTGAAGCCGAGGAAGTAGACGAAGAGTATCGCCGCCACAGTCAGAATCGTATGCGGCGCGGCACCGAGCAGCAATTGGCCGATCAGGATAAGACCGATGGCACCCACGAGTACCGGCTTCATCTTGCCGCGCTTCTCGGCCGCGATGATGGCAGGCACCATCATGACGAACGACAGGCCCATCACCGGCAGATACACCTTCCAGTGCGATGCGACCGGCAGGCCACCGCCCTCGAGAATCCGGGGCACAACGAGGAACAGCGCCGTTTGCGTCGCATGCAGCACCAGCACGCCGAAGTTCAGGCGCAAAAGCTCGACGTTGCGCAGCACCTCCGCAAACGGTGCACGAACGTGCACGGGTTTCGGCGCATCGGGCACGATCCACAGCACCACGCCCACCGCAAGCACAGACAGCACGCCGACGAGCATAAACAGCCCGCTCATCCCCACCAAATGAAAGACGATAGGCGCGCCGACGATCGCAACGGCGAACGAGATGCCAATGCTGCCACCCACCATGGCCATGGCTTTCGTCCGATGTTCCTCGGCCGTGAGATCCGCGATGAATGCGATGACGGCCGACGACACGGCGCCCATGCCCTGAATCACGCGGCCCACGATGATCCAGGCCATCGAATGTCCGATCGCCGCGACGAAACTGCCGATCGCGAAAATCAGCAAACCGGCTGCAATGACAGGCTTACGCCCGAGCTTGTCCGATGCCCATCCATAAAAGATGTAGAGCATCGATTGCGTCACGCCGTATGCACCGAGCGCAATGCCGACGAGCAGCACGTTGTCGCCACCGGGAATCGTCTTCGCGTAGACGGAGAAGACCGGCATGATCATGAAAAGACCAAGCATGCGCAGCGCGAAAATGCCCGCGAGCGCCGCGGTCGCGCGCAACTCGGGCGCGCTCATGCGTGAGGAGGTAACGGAAGCGTTCGACATCGAAGGCGAGCCGGAGATCTGCAGGGGGTCTTGTCTGGGATTCGCCGAAAGCGACGGCATTCACGCCCGCCGGTAACACCTTCTCGCGCGCTGTAAGGACACCGTAACGGCGGTCTGGAAAAGTCGTTATAGTAGCAGGTTTGGCCTTCTCCCTCGCCAGGTTATGGAACAGATTCGCATCCGTGGAGCCCGCACCCACAACCTGAAAAACGTCAATCTCGACCTGCCGCGCCATCAGCTCATCGTGATCACGGGTTTGTCGGGTTCCGGCAAATCATCGCTCGCCTTCGATACGCTATACGCCGAAGGCCAGCGCCGCTACGTCGAGAGCCTGTCGGCCTACGCACGGCAGTTCCTGCAGCTGATGGAGAAGCCCGATGTCGATCTCATCGAGGGGCTGTCGCCCGCGATCTCGATCGAGCAGAAGGCGACCTCGCACAACCCGCGCTCGACGGTCGGCACGGTCACCGAAATCCACGACTACCTGCGCCTGCTTTATGCACGTGTCGGCACGCCCTACTGCCCCGATCACCATATCGCGCTCGAAGCGCAAAGCGTCTCGCAGATGGTCGACGCCGCCCTCGCACTGCCCGAGGAAACGAAGCTGATGATCCTCGCGCCCGTCGTGGCGAACCGCAAGGGCGAACATGCCGAGCTCTTCGAGCAGATGCAGGCGCAAGGCTTCATCCGCTTTCGGATCCGCTCGGGCGGCGGCACCGCCAACGAAGGCACCGCCACGATCTGCGATGTCGATTCCCTGCCAAAGCTGAAGAAGAACGACAAGCATTCGATCGACGTGGTCGTGGACCGCCTGAAAGTGCGCGCCGATATGAAGCAGCGCCTCGCGGAATCGTTCGAAACGGCGCTGCGGCTCGCCGACGGCCGTGCGGTCGTCCTCGAAATGGATACGGGACAAGAGCATATGTTCAGCTCGAAGTTCGCGTGTCCCGTCTGCTCGTATTCGTTGCCCGAACTGGAACCGCGTCTTTTCTCGTTCAACAATCCGATGGGCGCGTGCCCGGATTGTGACGGGCTCGGCCAGATCACATTCTTCGATCCGAAGCGCGTGGTGGCCTACCCGTCGATTTCGCTCGCGGCGGGTGCCGTCAAAGGCTGGGACCGTCGCAACCAGTTTTATTTTCAGATGCTGCAAAGCCTCGCGGCCTATTACGACTTCGATATCGATACGGCGTTCGAAGACTTGCCCGAGAAGACCAAGAAACTGATTCTTTTCGGCTCGGGCAAGGAGACGATCCCGTTCTCGTACATCAACGAGCGCGGCCGCGCGACCGTGCGCGAACACGTCTTCGAAGGCATCATCCCGAACCTGGAGCGGCGCTACCGCGAAACAGATTCGGCCGCGGTGCGCGAAGAGCTTGCCAAGTATCAGAACAATCAGCCGTGCCCGTCTTGCGACGGTTCGCGGCTGCGACGAGAGGCGCGATTCGTGCGGCTCGGCGCGGATGGCCAGGCACGCGCCATCTACGAAATCAGCGGCTCGCCGTTGCGCGATGCGCTCGGCTATTTCCAGACCCTCTCGCTCGAAGGCGCGAAACGCGAGATCGGCGAAAAGGTCATCAAGGAAATCGTCGCCCGGCTCATGTTTCTCAACAACGTCGGGCTCGACTACCTCTCGCTGGAACGCAGCGCGGATACGCTCTCGGGCGGCGAGGCACAGCGCATCCGCCTCGCGTCGCAGATCGGCTCGGGCCTCACGGGCGTCATGTACGTGCTCGACGAGCCGTCGATCGGCCTGCACCAGCGCGATAACGACCGGCTCATCGCGACGCTGAAGCATCTGCGCGATCTCGGCAACTCGGTCATCGTCGTCGAGCACGACGAGGATATGATCCGCATGGCCGACTATGTCGTGGACATGGGCCCCGGCGCGGGCGAGCACGGCGGCATGATCATCTCGCAGGGCACGCCCGACGAGGTGCAGGACGACGCGGCTTCGATGACGGGTCAATATCTCGCGGGTGCGCGCCGCATCGAATTCCCCGATGAACGCAAGGATCCGGACGAGCGGCACCTGCGCATCGTCGAAGCGCACGGCAACAATCTCAAGCAGGTGACGCTCGACCTGCCGGTCGGCCTGCTCACCTGCGTGACGGGCGTGTCGGGCTCCGGCAAATCGACGCTCATCAACGATACGCTCTACAACGCCGTCGCCCAGCATCTGTACGGATCGACGACAGAGCCCGCGCCTTACGAATCGATCGAGGGGCTCGAGCATTTCGACAAGGTCATCAACGTAGACCAATCGCCGATCGGCCGAACGCCGCGCTCGAACCCGGCCACTTACACGGGCGTTTTCACGCCGATCCGCGAGCTTTTTGCCGGCGTGCCTGCCGCCAAGGAACGCGGCTACGACCCGGGACGATTCTCATTCAACGTCAAAGGCGGACGGTGCGAAGCCTGCCAAGGCGACGGCGTGCTGAAGGTGGAGATGCACTTTCTGCCGGATGTCTACGTGCCGTGCGATGTGTGCCACGGCAAGCGCTACAACCGCGAAACGCTCGAAGTCCAATACAAGGGCAAAAACATCAGCGAAGTGCTCGATATGACGGTGGAGCACGCGCACGAGTTCTTCAACGCGGTTCCTGTCATTTCGCGCAAGCTGAAGACGCTGCTCGATGTGGGCCTCGGGTATATCCGCCTGGGGCAATCGGCCACCACGCTATCGGGCGGCGAAGCGCAACGCGTCAAACTATCGCTTGAACTTTCGAAGCGCGATACCGGACGAACGCTTTATATCCTTGACGAACCGACGACGGGCCTGCATTTTCATGACATTGCCTTGCTACTGGAAGTCATTCACCGGTTACGCGATCATGGCAATACTGTCGTAATCATCGAGCATAATCTCGATGTCATAAAAACCGCGGACTGGGTCATCGATCTCGGTCCCGAAGGCGGAGCGGGAGGCGGGCAGATCATCGCGCAGGGTACGCCCGAACAGATTGCGAGATCGAAAGCGAGCTTCACGGGGAAATATCTTGCGCCGCTGCTCGCACGCCGCTAGCGCGGCGTGTTGCGCTGCAACGCACAAGAAATAGGCATCGCGGCCTGAACTGGCTGGAGACGAAAGGCGTCATGGTCAAGCGCAACGAAGCACACGAAGACTTGCCCGTACGGGAGCAGCCGCCGCGTCATGTGCGGCTTACGAGCGACATGAGCCTGCCGAGGCTGTCGGCGGTGGAAATCGGCAGCTACGCCGTCGTGCTGTTCGGCATGTGGGCGGTGATCGAATGGAAGCTGCTGGGCGCGCTGCTCGCCGGCATGCTGGTGTACCAACTCGTGCACACCATCGCACCGGCGATCGAGCGGCATATGTCGAGCCAGCGGGCGCGCTGGCTGGCGGTCGTCATCCTCGCAGTGGTCGTCGTGGGCGGCCTGACGAGCCTGGCGATCGGCATGATCGAGCACTTCGAGCATACGGTGCCCAATATCCAGACTTTGCTCGATCAGGTGATGCAGATCGTGGAGCAGGCCCGCGGGCGCGCTCCCGAATGGATCTCGGCGATGCTGCCGGTCGATGCGGCGCAAATGAAGGAAAAGGCCGGCATGCTCGTGCATACGCACATGGGCCAGCTCCAGCAGGGCGGGAAAAGCGTCGCCCGCGGGTTCGGACATGTTCTCTTCGGCATGATCATCGGCGCGATGATCGCGATCACGACCGAGCGCCACGTTCAGCGGCTGCCGCTCGCGCGGGCGTTCGCGACACGCGTCGCCCGCTTTGCGGATGCCTTCAGACGCATCGTCTTCGCGCAGATCAAGATCTCGGCCATTAATGCCGTGTTCACGGCGCTTTACCTGCTGCTCGCCCTGCCCATCTTTCATCAACGGCTGCCGCTGTCGAAAACGCTTGTCCTCATTACGTTCATCGCGGGGCTTTTGCCCGTCGTCGGCAATCTGATCTCCAATACGCTGATCGTGGCTGTCTCGCTCTCCGTGAGCCTGCCGACGGCTATCGCCTCGCTCGGCTTTCTCGTGGCGATCCACAAGCTCGAGTACTTCCTGAACGCGCGCATCGTCGGCGGACAGATCGAAGCCCGCGCCTGGGAGTTGCTGCTCGCCATGCTGATCATGGAAGCCGCGTTCGGCATACCGGGGCTTGTCGCCGCGCCCATCTTCTATGCCTACATCAAGCGCGAGCTCATCTATTTGCGGCTGATCTGAGACGCTGGCAGCCGCTCACCGGAACACCACGGTCTTCGTCCCGTTGAGCACGATGCGGTGCTCGACATGCCACTTCACCGCACGCGCGAGCGTCACGCACTCCACGTCCCGTCCGATTGCCGTCAACTGGTCGGGCGTCATGCTGTGATCGACTCGCTCGACTTCCTGCTCGATGATCGGGCCTTCGTCGAGATCGGTCGTCACGTAATGCGCCGTCGCACCGATCAGCTTCACGCCACGGTCGAACGCCTGGTAATAAGGCTTCGCGCCTTTGAAGCTCGGCAGGAACGAATGATGGATGTTGATCGCGCGACCCGCGAGCTTCTCGCATAGCGCCGGCGAAAGAATCTGCATGTAGCGCGCGAGCACGACGAGATCGACGTCGCTTCGCTCGATCACTTCATAGACGCGCGCTTCCTGTGCGGCTTTCGCGGCGTCCGTCGATTCGGTCAACGGGAAATGATGAAACGGAATGTCGTAGCTCGCGGCCAGTTGATAAAAGTCCCGATGGTTCGAAATGATCGCGGGGATTTCGATCGGCAGTTGACCCGTGCGATAGCGAAACAGCAAATCGTTCAGGCAATGGCCGATCTTCGACACCATGATGACGACGCGCGGCTTCACCGTCGCATCGTGCACCTCCCAAC
This sequence comes from Trinickia sp., assembly GCF_036503415.1. Lineage (GTDB taxonomy): Bacteria > Pseudomonadota > Gammaproteobacteria > Burkholderiales > Burkholderiaceae > Trinickia. Next base: position 15,918 of record NZ_DASXWY010000083.1, read on the forward strand.
GCATCGAAAACTGCTCGGCCAGTTCCGAGAAAGCGGTGCGCAGCGCGTCGAGCGCCGGGCCACCGCCCACCTGCTGGAAATGCACGCGCATGAAGAACTCGCCGGTATGGCTATCGCCGAACTGCGCCGAATCGAGGATATTGCTGCCGCGCTCGAACAGGAATCCGGAAACGGCGTGAACGATGCCGGGCCGGTCGGGGCAGGACAGTTTGAGGATGAAGCTGTGTTCGGTCGACATGACCTGCGAACTCCTTTGTTGATCCGATAGCGCGCAGCGCTAAACCGATGAGAGCGGCGGCACGACGAAGAGCGCGTCGATGCCCGCGCAGCTCTCTTCGTCGATCCAGCGGTGCCGCAAGAAACATTCGAGGCTGGCAAGGCTCGCATCCACCGTCATTGCACCTTCCTCGATCCACCGCGCGACTTCATCGACACGCGCGAGACGGTGCTCGCTGACTTCCCCGTCCTGATTGCGCGGCGAGAAGTCCAGCGGCAGCGTCAGGTCGTAGACGAAAATCTGCTCCGACTGCGTGCCCTCGGGAATCGTCTGCAGCACATGTACGCTGCGCCCCGCGACGGCGCGCGAGGCGAGCGCCTCGCCAATGCCGGCCTCTTCCCAGCACTCCTTGGCGAGCGTCGCCTCGATGCCGAGCCCCCACGCAATGCCGCCCGCGACCACGTTATCGAGCAGCCCGGGATCGGTCGCCTTGGTGTCGCTGCGGCGCGCGATCCAAAGCTGCGGCGCGCGATCCGGGTATTTTACGATGCCGTTCAGATGCACCGCATACGTCATCGTGCCGAAAAAGCGCGCGGCGGCGCGTTCGATATAGGCGAGCGGCGGCTCGTCGAACATGTTGCGCACTGCGTAAATCTCGTCGCGCCAGCCTACGATCCGGCCGGCGGCCGCCAGCGCACCGATGACGGCCCCGAGCGCAGCCGAACGCGTATCGGCGTTTTCGTCGAAGCGCGGGGCAAGCGTGACGCGCGCCGCGTCGAGCGCGAAAACGTCCGGCCAGCGCGCGAGCAGCGAGACGTCAGACTCGCGAATCCATCCGACCTGCCGCCCGGCGAGCCAGAACGGTCGATGAGCGCGCGCATCGAAACACCGCGCGGCGGCAATACAAGGCAAGCTCATGGTTCCTCCGTTGCCGCTCAATCGCGCAACGCGACGCGCAAGCCGAGCGCGACGAAAGTCGCACCGGCCAGCCGGTCGAGCCAGACGCCGATGCCAGGCCGGCGCTTGAGCCATGCGCCGATCGCCCCGGCCGATAGCCCGAAAAGCGAAAAGATCACAACCGTCTCGAGCATGAAAACGAGACCGAGCCCGATCATCTGCACGGCCACGCTCGTCGCCGCGCCAGGATCGACGAATTGCGGCAAAAACACGATGAAAAAGAGCGTGACCTTCGGATTGAGCATGTTGCCGAGCACGCTTTGCCGAAAGACGGTCGAAAGCCGCTGCGGCGGCCTCGTATGTGCCTCGCTCAGGCCGCGGCTCGTCAGCGCTTTGACGCCGATCCAGATCAGATATGCGCCGCCCGCAAGCTTGACGAGATGGAACGCGAACGGGGAGGCGCGCAGGAGCGCGGCAATGCCGAACGCGGCAAGCGTCGTATGGAAAACGACGCCGGCCGCAAAACCGAGCGCGGCAACCAACCCGGCCGCCCGCCCCTGCGAGACGCCGCGCGCAATGACTTGCAGATTGTCGGGGCCGGGCGCGACGGTGATGGCGGCCGAAGCCGCGGCAAAAAGCGCGATCTGGTTCATCCGTTGGCTTCCTGTCTAGGTGGAACAGTCGACGGGCGAAGCTGCGGCAGCACACGAGCTCGTGCGCCGAAGCCACGCCGCGCCGGCTCAATGGCCCGAGAATTCGGCAATCGTATAGAGCGGCAGCCCGTTATCGCGCAACAGCTTCGAGCCGCCGAGATCGGGCAGATCGATGATCGCGGCGCCTTCGATCACGTGCGCGCCAAGCCGCTCGAGCAGATTCTTGCCAGCCATCATCGTGCCGCCTGTTGCGATGAGATCGTCGACGATGACGACGCGATCGCCGGCCTTGCAGGCATCCTCGTGAATTTCCACGGTGGCCGTGCCGTATTCGAGCGAATACGATTCGGACACCGTACGAAACGGCAGCTTGCCGATCTTGCGGATCGGAATGAACCCCAGGTTGAGCTCATAGGCGACGATCGGCGCAATGATGAAGCCGCGTGCGTCGAGCCCGGCGATGTAGTCGAGCTTCGCTTCGACATAGCGCTCGATGAAGAGATCGATCAGCACGCGCAGCGTTTTCGGGCGCTGCAAAAGCGGCGTGATATCGCGGAACTGGACCCCGGGCATCGGCCAGTCGGGGATCGTGCGGATCTGGCTTTTGATGAACGCGGCAGCGTCGTGCGGCTCTTGCTCGGGCGGGTTGGACATGGAAACTCTCCGAAGGACGGCCCGCCTCGCCCGGCAGGCCTGATCGATCTAAAAACGAAAACGCGCTCGCCGGCGCCGCGCGTCAGGCGGTCGCCGCGCCGGCGCGGCGGTTCTTCGAGAGCCGCGCCTCGGCCAGCGCGAGCGCCTCGGGCACCCCTCGCAGCACGACGATGTCGGCCTCGCGCAGCTTGGTCTCGGGACCCGGCTCGACACCGCGAATGCCATGCCGCCGAATGGCCGTCACCTCGACGCCGAGCTCGCTCAAGCCAAGTTCCTCGAGCGTGCGGCCGACCGCCTCGGCGTTGCCGTCGACGGGCACCGATTGTAGCCGCACCTGCTCATGGCCGTCGTCATCGCCGGGATCGTCGGCGCCGCGGAAATAGCCGCGCAACAGGCTGTACCGCGCATCGCGCATTTCCTCGACGCGCCGCACGACGCGCCGCATCGGCACGCCCATCAGCACGAGCGTGTGCGAGGCGAGCATGAGGCTGCCCTCGACGATCTCGGGGATGACCTCCGTCGCGCCGGCGGCGAGCAGCCGTTCGAGGTCGGCGTCGTCGACGGTACGCACGATGATCGACAGCGCCGGCTCGAGCTCGTGCACGTTATGCAGTACACGCAGCGCGGACGATGTATTGGCGTAGGTGATCGCAACGGCCGCCGCGCGGTGAATTCCGGCCGCAACGAGCGATTCGCGGCGCGCGGCATCGCCGAACACGACCGACTCGCCCGCCGCGGCGGCGGCGTTCACACGATCGGGATCGAGATCGAGCGCGACATACGACAGCCCTTCGTGCTCGAGCATGCGTGCCAGGTTCTGCCCTGAGCGGCCGTATCCGCAGATGATGACATGGCCTTGCTGCCGCAGGCTTTGCGTCGCGATACGGGTCATCTGCAGCGACTGCTGCATCCATTCCGTCGACGAAAGCCGCAGGACGATACGGTCGGCGTTCTGGATGATGAGCGGCGCCGCAAGCATCGACAGCAGCATCGAAGCGAGAATCACCTGCAGCAGCACCGGATCGACGAGGTGCTTATCCTCGATCAGGTTCAGCAGCACGAAGCCGAATTCGCCGGCCTGCGCGAGGCCGAGCCCGGTGCGCATCGCCACGCCCGGTGTCGCGCCGAAAAGCCGCGTGAGCCCGGTCACCATGACCGCTTTGAGCAGCACCGGTCCGACGAGCAACGCCAGCACCAGCAAGGGATGCGAAATGAGCACACGCGGATTGAGCAGCATACCCGTCGTCACGAAGAACAAGCCGAGCAGCACATCGCGAAACGGCTTGATGTCTTCTTCCACCTGGTGCCGATAGGGCGTCTCCGCAATCAGCATGCCGGCGATGAACGCCCCGAGCGCAAGCGAGAGCCCGAACTTGTCGGTGATGAACGCAGCGCCGAGCGTCACGAGCAGCAGGTTCAGAACGAAAAGCTCCTGCGAGCGCCGGCGCGCCACCAGATCGAACCAGCGCGTCATGAACCGCTGCCCGACCATGAGCAAAACCGCGAGCGCGACCACGATCTTGAGCGCGGCCACGCCGAGCGTCACCGCAAGATCGCGGGAATCGCCGCCGAGCGCCGCGATGATGATGAGCAGCGGCACCACGGCGAGATCCTGAAAGAGCAGTACGCCGAAGATGTTGCGCCCATGCTCGGTCTCGATCTCTAGCCGCTCGGCGAGCATCTTGCTGACGATGGCCGTCGACGACATCGCAAGCGCGCCGCCGAGCGCAATACACCCTTGCCAGGGTACGTGCATCCAGCGCTCGAGTGCGAGCCCGCCCAGCAACGCAAGCGCGACCGTGCCGATCACCTGCAGCAGCCCCAGCCCGAAAACGAGCGTCTTCATCGCGCGCAGCTTCGTCAGCGAGAATTCGAGCCCGATCGAGAACATCAAGAACACGATGCCGAATTCGGCGAGATTCTGGGCCCGCTCCGTATTCGGTGCGATGCCGAGCGCATGGGGCCCGACGACGATGCCGACGGCCAGATAGCCGAGCATCGGAGGCATATTGAGATAGCGAAACAGCACGACTCCTGCCACGGATGCCAGGAGCAGCAAAAGCGTCATCTCGAGCGGGGATATCACGTGCGATGCGTCCTCTGGGTCTGCGGATGAGCGCCGCGCGTTGAGAAGGGCGTACCTGCGCCTCAGGACGGCCCACCCGCGTGCCGAGGTTCGCGCAGGCTGGCCGGGCGCGGCGAACGCCTTTGTTATACTCCGCGAATGATAGCGAAAATCAATGGCAACCGGGCATTGGCGCTCGCCCGGGAGGTGCTCGAGATCGAGGCTGACGCCGTACGCGCCTTGCGCGATCGCATCGACGAAAGCTTCGTCACTGCGATCGATCTGCTTCTGAGCTGCCGCGGCCGTGTCGTGGTCTCGGGTATCGGCAAATCGGGGCATGTGGCTCGCAAGCTCGCGGCCACGCTCGCGAGCACGGGCACGCCGGCGTTTTTCGTGCATCCGGCCGAAGCGAGCCACGGTGACCTCGGCATGATCGCGGCCGACGATGTCTTCATCGCGCTGTCGAACTCGGGGGAATCGGAGGAGCTCGTTGCCATCCTGCCGCTCGTGAAGCGCATCGGTGCCAAGCTCATCGCCATGACGGGCCGTCCCGAATCGAGCCTCGCCCGCCTCGCGGACGTTCACCTCAACGCGGGTGTCGCGAAGGAAGCCTGTCCGCTCAATCTCGCGCCGACGGCGAGCACGACGGCCGCGCTCGCGCTCGGCGACGCGCTCGCGGTGGCCGTGCTCGATGCGCGCGGCTTCGGCGCCGACGATTTCGCGCGTTCGCACCCGGGCGGTGCCCTGGGCCGGCGGCTGCTCACCTACGTGCGCGATGTCATGCGTACCGGCGACCAGGTGCCGAAGGTTCCGACAGCCGCGACCGTGCGCGACGCCCTGTTCCAGCTCACGGCCAAGCGCATGGGGATGACGGCGATCGTGGACGAAGACGACCGCGTCGCGGGCATCTTCACCGACGGCGATTTGCGCCGTGTGCTCGAACGCACGGGCGACTTCCGCGAGCTGCCGATCGCCGATGTCATGACCCGCTCGCCGCGCGCGATCGGTGCGGACCGCCTGGCCGTGGAAGCCGTGGAACTGATGGAGCGCCACCGCATCAATCAGATGCTCGTGATCGACGACGCCGGCAAGCTGATCGGCGCGCTCAACATGCACGACCTCTTTTCGAAGAAGGTGATCTGATGACCGCAACACCGCTGAGCGCTACCGAACGCGCGAGCCGCGTGAAGCTGATGGTGTTCGACGTGGACGGCGTACTGACCGACGGCGCCTTGCACTTCACGGCCGAAGGCGACTACATGAAGTCGTTCAATTCGATGGATGGCCATGGGCTGAAGCTGCTGCGCGAAGCCGGCGTCGAAACGGCCATCATTACGGGACGGCGCTCGGAAATCGTGGCACGGCGCGCTGAAGAACTGCGCATTTCGCATCTTTACCAAGGGGTCGGCGAAAAGGCCGCGGTGCTCGCCGAACTGCTGCGGACAACGGGGGTTTCGGCCGACGCTTGCGGCTATATGGGCGACGATTGGCCCGACCTCGCGGCCATGCTCCAATGCGGCTTCGCGGCCGCTCCGGCCAACGCGCATCCCGAGGTGATCGCCCGCGCACATTGGATCTCGAAGGCGCGCGGCGGCTACGGTGCCGCCCGCGAACTCTGCGAGACGATCCTGCGCGCACAGCACCGCTACGACGCGCTGCTCGCAGCGGCATGCGGAGCGCGCGGCGCATGAATGCTTCACGCTTCACGTCGATGGTTTCACTCGTCGCGATGGCGGCACTGGCCGGCGGCACTTACTGGCTGCTGCAGGCAACCCGCCCGCCCGACGCGGCCGGGACCGCGGCTCCGAAGACCCATTCGCCCGACTATTTCGCCGATAACTTCTCGGTATCCGAGCTCGATAACTCGGGCTTGACACAGTACCGGCTCACCGCCACGCGCATGGTGCACTACGAGGACGACGAAAACAGCGACCTCACGCACCCCGCGATCCGCGCCTTCCAGCCCGGCAAGCCCGTCGTGACGGCGACGGGCGAGCGCGGCACCGTGAACGCCGATGCCTCGGTCGTCGATCTTTACGACAACGCGCGGATTCTGCGCGCGGCCGGCATGGGCGACCCGGAAATGCAGGCCGATTCGTCGCACTTTCGCGTGCTCGTGAACGACGATGTGATCGAGACGGAAAAGCCGGTTAAACTGCGGCGCGGCCAGTCCGTCATGACGGCCAGCGCGATGAAGTACAACAACGTCACCCGGTTCATGCAGCTCTTCGGCAACGTACGCGGCGCCATCGCCCCGTCGGAACAGTCCGGCAGCGCGCCGAAATGACCGGTTGATCCCAAACGTAGCGTGACCGCATGAACCCATCGTTCTTTTTTTCCGAGTACCGCCGCGCGCGCGCCTTTCTCAAGGCCGTGCTGCTGGCCGCCGTCTGCGGCGTCGGCCTCGGCGGCGCGCCGCTCGCACATGCCGAGCGCGCCGATCGCGACAAGCCGCTCAATATCGAAGCGGACAACATGACCTACGACGACCTCAAGCAGGTCAACATCTTTACGGGTCACGTGGTTGCCACGAAGGGCACGATCATCATCAAGGCCGACCGCGTCGAAGTGAAGCAGGACCCGCAAGGTTACCAATATGCGACGGGCACGATGACGGGCCACGGGCTCGCTTATTTCCGCCAAAAACGGGATGGCGTCGACGAATACGTCGACGGCACCGCTGAACGCATCGACTATGACGGCAAGCAGGACTTGACGACACTGACGACGAATGCGACGGTAAGGCGCTTGCAGGGCCTCTCGACGGTGATGGATCAGGTGCATGGCAGCGTCATCACCTATGACGGCCAGAAAGAGTTCTATACCGCGCGCGCGGGCAAGGACGTCGCGGGACCGGGCAATCCGACCGGACGCGTGCGCGCGATGCTCTCGCCGCGCAACGGCGCGCCGGGGCCGCTCAACGGCAGCCCCGCCACGCTCGCGCCGGCCACGGGAATTCAAGGGACACCGCAGCAGTGAATACGCTTTCCACTACCGAGGCAGGGGCGAATGCCGCCGCGCACGCCACCGCGCCCGCAAAAACGAGCTCGCTCGTCGTGCGCAACCTCAGGAAACGCTACGGTTCGCGCACCGTCGTGAAAGACGTCTCGCTCGATGTGAAAAGCGGCGAGGTGGTGGGGCTGCTCGGCCCCAACGGCGCGGGCAAGACCACATCGTTTTACATGATCGTCGGTCTCGTGCCGCTCGACGCGGGCGACATCATGCTCGACGGCAACCCGATCAGCTTCATGCCGATCCACAAGCGCGCGGCGCTCGGTCTTTCCTATCTGCCGCAGGAAGCGTCGGTGTTTCGCAAGCTGACCGTGGAACAGAATATCCGCGCCGTGCTCGAACTGCTGCATGACGAGAACGGCAAGCGGCTCGGGAAACAAGCCATCGAGGCCCGCACCGAGGCGCTGCTCGACGAGCTGCAGATCGGCCATCTGCGCGAAAACCCGGCGCTCTCGCTGTCCGGCGGCGAACGCCGGCGCGTGGAGATCGCGCGCGCGCTCGCGACGAATCCGAGCTTCATTCTGCTCGACGAGCCGTTTGCCGGCGTCGACCCGATCGCAGTGCTCGAAATCCAGAAAATCGTCAAATTCCTCAAGCAACGCAACATCGGCGTGCTGATCACCGATCACAACGTGCGTGAAACGCTCGGTATCTGCGATCACGCCTACATCATCAGCGATGGCAGCGTGCTCGCCGCCGGCGCGCCGCGCGAAATCATCGAAAACGAGAGCGTGCGGCGCGTCTATCTCGGCGAGCATTTCCGCATGTAACGCGTTCGGGCCGGGGCGCAGCACCCTGTCGGCCCGATCGGCCAGGCCCTGTCCGTCCGCCTGCAATTTTTACCCCCTCCCGCGCCCCGGCGCGCGCGGCCCGGCCTCCATCGGGAAAAACCGCGCGCGGCGAGGTTTCGCGCTTGTGGCAAAGTCTCTACAATGAAACCCAACTTGCCATGAAAGCCAGCCTTCAACTTCGCCTGTCGCAGCATCTTGCGCTGACCCCTCAACTGCAACAGTCCATTCGGCTGCTGCAGCTGTCCACGCTCGAACTGCAGCAGGAAGTGGCGATGGCCGTCGCGCAAAACCCCTTGCTCGAGAGCGAGGAAGAATGGATCGCGAGTCCGTTGCGCGTGGCGGGCGACGGCTCGGTGATCGCCCAGACGCCCGGGCCGAGCGCGCCGGAGCCGATGAGCGGCAACGCCTCGGACGGCGCGTCGGAGCGCGCGGGAACGAGCGACTCGGGTCCCTCGGACGAGTACAACGGCATGTCCTCGTCGGACAGCGGCGATGCGTCGCAGTGGAACCTCGACGACTACGGCCGCTCGTCGACACCGTCGGATGACGACGATCTGCCGCCGCTGCAGATCCACGAGCCGACCACAACCCTGCGCGACCATCTGATGGCCCAGTTGCGCGTCACGCAGGCAGGCCTGCGCGACCGGGCACTGATCACCTTCCTGATCGAATCGCTCGATGACGATGGCTACCTCACCGCGTCGCTCGACGAAGTGATCGCCGATCTGCCCGAAGAGCTGGAAGTCGATCTCGACGAGCTGAACGCCGCGCTCGCGCTGTTGCACAGCTTCGATCCGGCCGGCGTCGGTGCGCGCTCCGCCTCCGAATGCCTGCGGCTGCAGTTGCTGCGGCTGCCCGATACACCGACACGCAAGCTGGCCCTCGAGATCGTGGGGCAGCATCTCGAGTTGCTGGCCGCGCGCGATTTCACGCGTTTGAAGAAACAGCTGAAGACGACCGATGACGCGCTGCGCGAAGCGCACGCGCTGATCCGCTCGCTCGAGCCGTTCCCCGGCGCGGCCTACGGCAAAGCCGAAGCCGATTATGTGGTGCCGGATATCATCGTGAGAAAGACCGGCCAGGGATGGCAGGCCGAGCTGAACCCGGAAGTGGTTCCCCGGCTGCGGATCAACCACCTCTACGCGAACATCCTGCGCAACAACCGGGGCGACCCGGGCAGCGGCTCGTTGCGCCAGCAACTGCAGGAAGCCCGTTGGCTCATCAAGAACATCCAGCAGCGCTTCGAAACGATCCTGCGCGTCGCGCAGGCCATCGTCGAGCGTCAGAAGAGCTTTTTCGTGCACGGCGAAATCGCCATGCGCCCCTTGGTTTTGCGGGAAATAGCTGATACGCTGGGCTTACACGAATCGACGGTCTCGCGCGTCACTACCGGCAAGTACATGCTCACCCCATTCGGGACGCTGGAATTCAAGTACTTTTTCGGGTCGCACGTCTCGACCGACACAGGGGGGGCCGCCTCATCCACGGCCATTCGCGCGCTCATCAAGCAACTGATAGGAGCAGAAGACTCGAAAACGCCTCTTTCAGACAGCCGCATAGCCGAACTGCTGGCCGAACAGGGCTTCGTGGTAGCGCGTAGAACCGTCGCCAAATACCGCGAAGCGCTGAAGATCCCGGCAGTCAACCTGCGCAAGTCTCTGTAGCTTTCCGCGTTTACGCGGAAGGCATTTTCCGGCCGCGATGCCATTGGCGCGAAGGCCGGCCGAGACGACCCGCCGCTCGTCAGTCACGCGGGGTGATGTTCGAGCGGGCCGCTTTCCGACCGGTTACGCCGCGCCCATGCGCGTGAGAAGGCCATTTGTTTGGAGAGCACTATGAATCTGAAGATCAGTGGACGCCATCTCGAAGTAACGCCGGCACTGCGCGAATATGTGGTTACCAAGCTGGACAAGGTGCTACGACACTTCGATCAGGTGATTGATGGCAACGTGGTCCTCTCGGTCGACAATCAGAAGGAAAAGGACAAGCGGCAAAAAGTGGAAATCAATCTCCACCTAAAGGGCAAAGACATCTTCATCGAAAGCGCCAACGGCGATCTGTACGCCGCTATCGATCTCATGATCGACCGGCTCGATCGGCAGGTCATGCGCCACAAGGAGCGCATCCAGGAACATCAACACGACGCCATCAAGCACCAGGAGGCGCCGCTGGGCGAACAGCCGCAGCCCTGAGTCGAGCGGGCGGCACGCAGGACGCGCGCCGCTCACCCCGCGAAGCCGCCCTGAAACGGGCGGTTTTTTCATGCGTACGCCGCACCGCCCGGACCGCTCGAATTGCGCGTTCGTCCGCACGTTTGCGCAGTGCAACACCCTATCCGGCTGATTTATAATGTGCCGGTCATTTGCGGGGCAGCCGGCCAAGTCGCCGTTCGAGGCACGGGCCACGAATCCGACCGGCCCGGTCGAAACCGACAACCCGTCAGTTGCCGCGAGGAGCGCCCAGGCGACGCGTTAGCCTGCCAACATGAATCGTTTAGCCAAATTCCTTCCCCTCGAAAACGTCGTCATCGAACTATCCGTCACGAGCAAGAAGCGCGTATTCGAGCAAGCGGGGCTGATTTTCGAAAACCAGAACGGAATCGCACGCAGCGCAGTGACGGACAACCTGTTCGCGCGCGAACGCCTCGGCTCGACAGGTCTCGGCGAAGGTGTCGCCATTCCGCACGGCCGGATCAAAGGCCTCAAGCAGCCGCTCGCCGCCTTCGTGCGCCTGGAGCAGCCGATTCCATTCGAAGCCCCGGACGGCCAGCCCGTTTCGCTCCTGATCTTCCTGCTCGTACCCGAGCAGGCCACGCAGCAGCACCTCGAAATCCTGTCCGAGATCGCCCAGTTGCTCTCCGATCGCGAAACGCGCGAACGACTGCATACGGAAGCAAGCCACGAGGAGTTGCATCGGCTGCTCACCCAGTGGCACCCTTGACACTATCGTGAACTCGCCCGGGAGGGCATTCGCACACGGCCCGGACGCGCAGCCTGTCGATCGGCGGCGCGCGTCGACGGCCGGCGGGTTGTAGCAGTCTATTTGGACGGAGTCAGGGATTCATGGATACTTCCAGCATCAACGCCCAGAGCATCTTCGACGACAACGCAGCCTCGCTCAAATTGAGCTGGCTGACGGGGCATGAAGGCTGGGAACGCGGCTTTTCGGCGGAGACCGTCGCCAATGCAACCTCGAGCGCGGATCTCGTCGGCCACCTGAACCTCATCCATCCGAACCGGATCCAGGTGCTGGGCGATGCCGAGGTCAATTACTATCAGCGGCAAACGGACGAGGACCGCTCGCGCCATATGGCGGAGCTGATCGCGCTCGAGCCGCCGTTTCTCGTCGTGGCGGGAGGAGTTGCCGCGCCGCCCGAACTCGTGCTGCGCTGTACGCGCTCATCGACGCCGCTTTTCATGACGCCGGTGTCGGCCGCCGCCGTCATCGACAATCTGCGCCTTTACATGTCGCGCATTCTTGCTCCGCGCGCGACGCTGCATGGCGTATTTCTCGACATCCTGGGCATGGGCGTATTGCTGACCGGCGACTCCGGTCTCGGCAAAAGCGAACTCGGTCTCGAACTCATCAGCCGCGGCCACGGACTCGTGGCCGATGACGCGGTCGATTTCGTCCGACTCGGCCCCGATTTCGTCGAAGGCCGTTGCCCGCCGCTGTTGCAAAACCTGCTCGAAGTGCGCGGCCTCGGCTTGCTCGACATCAAGACGATTTTCGGCGAAACGGCGGTGCGCCGGAAGATGAAGCTGAAACTGATCGTCCAGCTCGTACGCCGCCCCGACGGCGAGTTCCAACGGCTGCCGCTCGAAAGCCAGACGGTCGACGTGCTGGGCCTGCCGATCAGCAAAGTCACGATCCAGGTGGCCGCCGGGCGCAACCTCGCCGTGCTCGTCGAGGCCGCGGTGCGCAATACCATCCTGCAGTTGCGCGGTATCGACACGCTGCGCGATTTCATGGACCGCCAACGCCTCGCCATGCAGGATCCTGACAGCCAACTGCCCGGCAAGCTCATGTGATCGATGGCCGGACCGGCGCATGCCGCGCCCGGCCCATTGTCCGCTCGAACGAGGCCCAATGCTGGTGATATGATGAGATGAACGAGTCTTCTCCCATGCGTATAGTCCTGATCACCGGCATTTCCGGCTCCGGCAAATCTGTCGCACTGAACGCGCTCGCGGACGCGGGGTATTACTGCGTCGACAACCTGCCGCCGCGCTTTTTGCCGTCGCTCGTGCAATACCTGGCGACCGAGGACGACGGGCAGGAGCGGCTCGCGGTCGCCATCGATGCCCGTTCGAGCGCCTCGCTCGACGAGATGCCCGGCATCATCCGCGATCTGGCCAGCGAACACGATGTGCGCGTGCTGTTCCTCAATGCGAGCACCCAATCGCTGATCCAGCGCTTCTCCGAAACGCGGCGCCGTCATCCGCTTTCGGGCACGCCGGCGCACGATGCCGATGTCGGATTGCTCGCCTCGCTCGAAGAAGCGATCGAGCGGGAGCGGCACCTGGTTGCGCCGCTCGCGGAGTTCGGGCATCAGATCGATACGAGCAGCTTGCGCGCGAACGTGTTGAGGGCGTGGGTGACCCGCTTCATCGAAGATCAGCGCGAGGGCTTGATGCTGATGTTCGAATCGTTCGGGTTCAAGCGCGGCTTGCCGCTCGACGCCGACTTCGTATTCGATGTGCGCGCTTTGCCGAACCCGTACTACGATGACCGTCTGCGTCCGCTCACCGGACGCGATAAGCCTGTCATCGATTACCTCGATGCACTGCCGATCGTCCACGAGATGATCGACGATATTCATACCTTCGTGATGAAATGGCTGCCGCGGTTCCGCGACGACAATCGCAGCTACCTGACCGTCGCGATCGGATGCACGGGCGGGCAGCACCGCTCCGTGTTCATCGCGGAGACGCTCGCCGCGCGTCTTGCCCGCGAAGCGACGGTCATCGTGCGGCACCGGGACGCGCCGGTTCAAATCGGCGAATCGTCGAGACTAGTGGCTTAACCCGCCGCGCCCAAGGCAGCGGCTCTTTCGAAGCGTTGCGCCATGTCCTCCAATCCTGCCGTCTACGCCGATCTACCGCTCTTTCCCCTGCACACGGTACTGTTCCCGGACGGGGTTTTGCCGCTGAAGATTTTCGAGGCTCGCTATCTCGACATGGCACGAACGTGCTTGCGCGAGGATGCCCCCTTCGGCGTGTGCCTGCTGAAAAGCGGAAGCGAAGTGGCGCACGGCGACGAGCCCGCCGTGCCCGAAGCGGTCGGCTGTCTCGCGCGCATCGAGCATTGCGATGTCGACGAGTTCGGCATGCTACACGTTCGCGCCCGCGGCACCGGGCGCTTCCGGCTGCTCTCGCACCGGGTGGAACCGAGCGGTCTGCTCGTCGGCATGGCCGAGCCGCTCGCCCAGGACATTCCGCTCGAAGGCGCCGACGCCCTGGCGAAGTTCGGTGCCTGCGCGGAGGTGCTCGAACGCATCATCGAAACGCTTCGCGAGCGCGACCCGGAGTGTCAGCCGTTCGGCGAGCCGCTGCGTTTCGACGATCCCACGTGGGTCTCGAATCGCCTCTCGGAAGTGTTGCAAATCCCCTTGCGGGCGCGCCAGAGACTCATGGAGCTCGTCGACGTCAACGCGCGCATCGATTGCGTCCACCACTATATGCAGCAGCATCAGCTGCTCTAGCCGGCCGGAGGATGTTCGAACCGCGCTGTGCTATCGAATGGCTCGCTATGGGGCCCCTGCGTCATAGTAACGAGCCCTTGAGGCCCTTGAGCCCCTCGAGCAGCTTGCGCACCGGCGCCGGCACGCCGTAGGCGTCGAGTTCGTCCAGTGGCACCCATGCGCTCTCTTCGTCGCGCAGCTCGCGCGCACCTTGCGGCGCGCGCATATCGTAGTCGGCCACGCGCGGCTCGATATCGAGCTTGAAATGCGTGAACGTATGCGTGAGCGGCGCGAGGCGAGCCAGCGTGTTCGCCGCGCCGAGTTCGCCCGCGCGTACGGCGAGCGCGGCTTCATCGGCCGCTTCGGGCAAGCTCCATAGTCCGCCCCAGATGCCCGTGGGCGGACGCCGTTCGAGCAGCACGGCGGGCCCGTCGCGCAATATCAACATCCAGGTGCGGCGAGTCGGAATCGTCTTTTTCGGGCGCGCGACGGGCAGCTCGCGCTGCCGCCCCGTCAAGTTGGCCACGCATTCGGCGGCAAACGGACAGTGCGCGCAATCGGGTTTGCCGCGTACGCACAGCGTCGCGCCGAGATCCATCAGACCTTGGGTGTAGGCACTCACTTGGGCGCTGCTGGCGTCCGCGCCGGGCATCAGCGTCTCGGCCAGCGCCCACATGGCTGTCTCCACGCGTTTGTCGCCCGGAAATCCGTCGATGCCGAAGATGCGGGCGAGCACACGCTTGACGTTGCCATCGAGGATCGTCGCACGCGCGCCGAATGCGAACGAGGCGATCGCCGCCGCAGTCGATCGGCCAATGCCGGGCAATGTCGCGAGCGCGTCCGGCGACGCCGGAAATTCGCCGCCATGCTGTGCGACGACGACTTGGGCGCAGCGGTGCAGATTGCGTGCACGGGTGTAGTAGCCGAGGCCCGCCCAAAGCGCCATGACGTCGTCGACGTTCGCCGCGGCCAGCGCGGCGACATCGGGAAAGCGCGAGAGGAACCTGGCGTAGTAGGGAATCACCGTTGCGACTTGCGTCTGTTGCAACATGATCTCGGAGAGCCAGATTCGATAAGGGTCGCGCGTGTTTTGCCACGGCAGGTCGTGGCGGCCGTGCCGGCGCTGCCAGGCGATGAGGCGCTCGGCAAAGACGGCATGCATCCCGACTGGGGCAGGCGCCGTGCAATCGGGCGCGATGAGAGCAGGGTCGGACATGAGAGAAAATGTTGGGTTCAGCGCTGGCAATGCGCACAGAAATAGGTCGAGCGCTGCCCCTGCACGAGATGCCGGATAGGCGTGCGGCAAACGCGGCACGGCAAGCCGGCCCGGTCGTAGACATGGCAATCGAGCTGGAAGTAGCCGCTTTCGCCGTCGCTGCCGACGAAATCGCGCAGCGTGCTGCCGCCGCGCTCGATCGCCGCGGCAAGCGTGGCGCACACCGCTTGGGCAAGCCGCTCGCAGCGCGCGCTCGACAGGCGACCGGCCGCGGTCGTCGGCCGGATGCCTGCTCGAAACAGGCTCTCGGAAGCGTAAATGTTGCCGACGCCGACGACGATGTCCCCCGCCAGGAGCGCCTGCTTGATCGATACCTTGCGCCCGCGCGTGCGCTGGTGAATCAGCGCGCCCGTGAATTCGGGCGAGAACGGTTCGACCCCGAGGCCAGCCAACAGCGGATGAGTATCGATGCTGCCCGCGGTACGCGGATGCCAAAGGACGGCCCCGAAGCGGCGCGGATCGCGGTAGCGCAGCACGAATTCGTCGAAGACCCAGTCGATATGGTCATGTCTGGCTGGCGCCGGGATGCCGGCGTTCGGCAAAACGCGCAACGTGCCCGTCATGCCGAGATGGACGATGAACCAGCCGGCGTCGATCTCGAACAGCAGATACTTGCCGCGCCGCCCCACTGCCCTGATCTGCTGCCGGGCCAGCGTGACCGCCAGTTGCGCCGGAATGGGCCAGCGCAAAGCCGGCGTGCGCACGTCGACGCGCTCGACGCGGCGCCCGCGCACGTAAGGCTCGATACCGCGGCGGGTCACTTCGACTTCTGGCAGCTCTGGCATGTCAATTGGCTGTGAATCACTGGAGATAGGGCGCTACTTGCGCGGTCGAATCTGCGTGTATTGTAGCGAGCGCGTTACAATCGACCGAAACCCTCGAACGGATCTCCATGATTTTGTCCCTGAAGCTGCCTTCGACGCGCCCGGACAGCGTGCGCTCAGCCCGACGCGGCGCACCCGTCGGCCGGATCGCCGCGGGCCTTGTCGCCGCATTCGCGCTCGCCGCGTATCCCGCGTTCGCACAAGATCCGGCGCCGTCCGACGATTCGGCCACGGCCTCTTCGAGCACCGATCTTTTCTCGTCCTCGCTGCCCGAGGAAACGAAAGGTTTGCCGGACGTGCCGCTCACGAGCCAGATCGTTTTCCAGGTACTGGCGGCGGAAATCGCATTGCAGCGCAATGAACCGGCGCCGGCTTACCAGACGTATCTGGCGCTCGCTCGGGACACCCACGATCCGCGCATGGCGCAGCGCGCCGCCGAAATCGCCATTGCGGCACAAAGCCCGGCCGATGCGCTCGCCGCCGCGCAGCTGTGGCGGCAATACGCGCCCAGCTCCGAGCGCGCCGCGCAGCTCGACGCGTCGCTGCTCGTGCTGTCGGGCAAGCCCGACGAGGCCGAACCGATGCTCGCGGCC
Organism: Trinickia sp.; assembly: GCF_036503415.1. Taxonomy (GTDB): domain Bacteria; phylum Pseudomonadota; class Gammaproteobacteria; order Burkholderiales; family Burkholderiaceae; genus Trinickia. The sequence goes on from NZ_DASXWY010000083.1 coordinate 32,583, forward strand.
GAGTTGGCGAAGGTCCCCGCCGCGGAGCGCGGCAGCTCGATCCTCGCGCTCCAGGTCCTGCTCTCGCGCGGGCCCAACCGCGTGGGCGGATTGCATGTGCTGCAGGATCTGTTGAAGCACGACCTCGATCGGCCCGAGGCATTGACGGCGATCGGCCGCCAGCAATTGCTGGCCGACGACCAGCCGGGCGCTCGGACTTCGTTGGTGCAGGCGCTCAAGCTCAAGCCCGATTACCTGCCCGCGGCGCTCGCACTCGCTCAAATGGGCCCGGAGGCGCGCAACGACGCGATCGCCTCGTTCGAGTCGGTCGTGAAGCAAAACCCGAAATCGCACGATGCGCGGCTCGCGCTGGCGCAGCTCTATCTATCGAGCGAACGCGTCGAAGATGCCCAAAAGCAGTTCGAAGCGATGCATAGCCTCGATCCGCACGACCCCACACCGCTAATGGCGTTAGGTCTCATCAAAATCCAGCAAAAGCAGTACGACGCGGCTCGGAAATACCTGAAGCAGTACGCCGATCTGACGGAGAAGACGCCGGGTGCCGATGCCGGGCAGGCTTACATCTTTCTCGCGCAGTTGGCCATCGAGCAGAAAGACGAGGCGCAAGCCGCCAAGTGGCTCGACAAGGTCACGCCGGACAGCCCGCGCTATGTTTCGGCGCGTGTCACGCGCGCGCAGTTGCTCGCCAAGCAAGGCAAGACCGACGATGCGCGCAAGATGCTCGCCGATCTGCAAAGCCCCGATCCTCGCGCGCAGGCGCTCATCGCGCGCACCGACGCCGCGATCCTGTTCGACGCGAAGCGTTACGGCGAGGCCGAAGCGCGCCTCACGGCCGCTAACGACGCGTTCCCCGACGATCCCGAAATCCTCTACGACCTTGCCATGGCCGCGGAGAAAACCGGGCATTTCGACCTCATGGAGTCGAAGCTGCGCCAGCTCATCAAGGACCAGCCCGACAATCCCCAAGCTTATAACGCACTCGGTTATTCGCTTGCGGACCGCAATCAACATCTCGACGAAGCCGAAAAGCTGATCGAGAAAGCTTCCTCGCTCGCGCCGAACGATGCGTTCATCATGGACAGCCTGGGTTGGGTCAAGTACCGCCGTGGCGACACGAACGACGCTGCGCGGCTTTTGCGCAAGGCATACGATCTGCAGCCGAACGCCGAAATCGGCGCGCACCTCGGCGAGGTGCTCTGGAAGAGCGGAGATCAGGCCAAAGCGAAGGCCGCCTGGCGCGACGCCCGCAAGCTCGAGCCCGATAACGATACGCTCGTGAAGACGCTCAAACGCTTCCAGGTCAACACCAACGATCTCTGATGGCTTTTTGTTTCCCCCTTCGTTCTTCCCTTCGTTCGTTCGTCGCGGCGGCATTTGCGGTCGCGGCGATTTCCGGTTGCTCGGTCGCGCCGACGCGCGGGCCCTCTACGTCGAACGCGGCCACATCGCTTTCCACACAGACGAACCGCGCCTACCGGGGCCGCTTCTCGGTCAGGTACACCGATGTCAACGGCCGGCCCCGGAATGCGTATGGCAACTTCGACTGGCAGGAGCAAGGCGACACGGTCACGCTGCAGCTGCTGAACCCGTTCGGCCAGACGCTCGCGATCGTGACGTCGTCACCCTCCGCCGCGACGCTCGAGCTGCCGAATCGCCAACCGATGACGGCTGACGACGTAGGGACGCTGATGCGCAACGCGCTCGGCTTTTCGCTGCCGGTCGAAGGCCTGCGCTATTGGTTGCAACCGTCGCCGGCGCCGACTTCGCACGCGAAGACGGTGCCCGATCCGCAGGTCCAGTCGCGCCTCAAGGAGATCGACCAGGACGGTTGGACCATCCAGTACGTGAGCTACGCCGATGCACCGGAAACCGGCGTCAAACGCGTCGATCTGACGCGCCGCGAGCCGCCGCTGGACATCAAGCTGGTCCTGGACCGATGACATCTCCCCGCGCGAACCCTGAACGCGAAGCATGATCGAAACGACCGAATCGCTGCGGGACTGTCCGGCCCCCGCCAAGCTCAATCTGTTCCTGCATATCACGGGCCGTCGGCCGGACGGCTATCACGCGCTCCAATCGGTGTTTCAGCTGCTCGATTGGGGCGATACGCTGCATTTCACGCTGCGCGCTGACGGCGAGATACGCCGCCGGAACGCCATTGCCGGAGTGCCTGAGGAAAGCGATCTCGTCGTCCGCGCGGCGAAGCTGCTCAAAGCGCAAACGGGGACCCGCCTCGGGGTCGATATCGACATCGAGAAACGGCTGCCGATGGGTGCCGGCCTGGGCGGCGGCAGCTCCGATGCGGCAACGACGCTGCTCGCGCTGAATCGGCTCTGGAAGCTCCGCTTGTCGCGTGAAACGCTCTGCTCGCTCGGGCTCACGCTCGGCGCCGACGTTCCGTTTTTCGTCTTCGGCCGCAACGCGTTCGCCGAAGGCGTCGGCGAGGCCCTGCGGCCCGTCGCCCTGCCGTCGCGCTACTTCCTCGTCGTCACGCCTAAAGTCCATGTGCCGACCGCAGCGATTTTCTCCGACAAGTCGTTGACACGCAATTCGGAACCCGTCACAATTACGGACTTTCTCGCACAGCAAAGTTGCGATGCAAGATGGCCTGACAGCTTCGGCCGGAATGACATGCAGCCCGTTGTCGTGGGAAAATACGCGGAAGTCGCGCAGGTGCTGGAGTGGTTTGATCGCGTCGCACCCGCGCGGATGACTGGATCGGGTTCAAGCGTTTTTGCCGCCTTCACCAGCATCGCCGAAGCGGAAGCGGCACAAGCCAAACTGCCAGCAGGTTGGACGAGCGCCGTGGTACGGAGTCTGGATACGCATCCACTCCTCGCTTTCGCGTCATGAGTTTTCGCCTCGCCGGAGGTCAATCGCAATCCGGCGAAGCTCAGAGTCAGTGTAGGGGAGTCGCCAAGTTGGTCAAGGCACCGGATTTTGATTCCGGCATGCGAGGGTTCGAGTCCTTCCTCCCCTGCCAAACATTCCCGCAGTCCCCGCCTCCAGCAGCAGGTGCATGATGAGCAGCCATGACGGCCTAATGGTTTTTACTGGCAACGCGAATCCGGCGCTTGCGCAAGAAGTCGTCAGAATTCTCGGCATACCGCTCGGCAAAGCCATGGTCAGCCGTTTTTCGGACGGCGAGATCCAGGTCGAGATCCAGGAGAACGTGCGCGGCAAGGATGTCTTCGTGCTCCAGTCCACCTGTGCGCCCGCGAACGACAATCTGATGGAGCTGATGATCATGGTCGATGCGCTCAAGCGCGCCTCGGCCGGTCGCATCACCGCCGCCATCCCCTACTTCGGCTATGCCCGCCAGGATCGCCGCCCGCGCTCGGCGCGCGTGGCGATTTCGGCGAAGGTCGTGGCGAACATGCTGGAAATCGCCGGTGTCGAGCGGATCATCACGATGGATCTGCACGCCGACCAGATTCAAGGCTTCTTCGACATTCCGGTCGATAACATCTATGCGACGCCGGTGCTGCTGGGCGATCTGCGCAAGCAGAACTACGAGAACCTGCTCGTGGTATCGCCCGACGTCGGCGGTGTGGTACGGGCGCGTGCGCTCGCGAAACAGCTCAATTGCGATCTGGCCATCATCGACAAGCGCCGTCCTAAAGCGAACGTCGCCGAAGTGATGAACATCATCGGCGAAGTCGAGGGCCGGACCTGCGTGATCATGGACGACATGGTCGATACGGCCGGTACGCTGTGCAAAGCCGCACAGGTGCTCAAAGAGCGCGGCGCGAAGCAGGTCGTCGCTTACGCAACGCACCCGGTGCTATCCGGCGGCGCAGCCGAGCGGCTGACGAATTCCGAGCTCGACGAGCTCGTCGTGACGGACACGATTCCGCTCAGCGACGAATCGCGCGGTTGCGAGAAAATCCGCTCGCTCTCGTGCGCGGGGCTGCTGGCGGAGACGTTCTCGCGCATCCGCCGCGGCGATTCGGTGATGTCGCTGTTCGCCGAAAGCTGAGTATCGCAAACAAGACATGACTGAAGGCGCTGCTTCGTGCAGCGCCTTTGGCTTGAGAGGCACCTTCCTATCGGATGTGCCGCGTTACCATGGGGCTCATGCGCCAAATGCGCCAATGCCCCGTTTCACTGCCTGGTCGCGGGCAGTTATGGAGATTGAACATGAAAGTCGTCGCTTTCGAGCGCAACAAGCAAGGTACGGGTGCGAGCCGCCGCCTGCGCAATTCCGGCAAGACGCCGGGAATCGTGTATGGCGCCAACAGCGAGCCGCAACTGGTCGAACTCGATCACAACGCCCTCTGGCACGCCCTGAAGAAGGAAGCGTTCCACTCGTCGATCCTCGATCTCGAAGTGGCCGGCAAGTCGCAAGCCGTGCTGCTGCGCGATGTGCAATATCATCCGTTCCGTCAGATCGTGCTGCACGTGGACTTCCAGCGCGTCGATGCGAACAAGAAGCTGCATACGAAGGTGCCCGTGCACTTCATGAACCAGGAAACGAACCCTGCCGTGAAGCTCGGCGGCGCGGTGATCTCGCACGTCGTGACCGAAGTGGAAATCGAGTGCCTGCCTGGCGATCTGCCTGAATACGTGGAACTCGATCTCGCGAAGATCGAAGCGGGCCAGTCGCTGCACGCGAAGGACATCGTATTGCCCAAGGGCGTGTCGCTGACGGCTCACATCGAAGCGGAAAATCCCGTGATCGCCGCTGCTGCGGTGCCGGCCGGTGCCGTGTCGAGCGAAGCCGCTGCCGAAGGCGAAGGCGAGACGCCGGCAGCCTAAGGATTTCGTCGATCGATATCCTCTCGATCCGTTTCAATGGGACGGACGACGTGACCCGCCGCGGCATGCCCGGCGGGTTTTTTTTGTCATCTTTCGGCCGGTGGCTATAGCTGAGGGCTGATGGCTGAGACGAACCATGATCAAGCTGATCGTCGGGCTCGGTAACCCGGGCGCCGAATACACCGCGACACGCCACAATGCGGGCTTCTGGCTCGTCGATCAACTCGCGCGTGACGCCGGCGCCACGCTGCGCGACGAGCGGCGCTTTCATGGCTTTTATGCCAAAGCGCGACTGTTCGGCGAAGAGGTCCATCTGCTCGAACCGCAAACCTACATGAACCGCTCGGGTCAGTCGGTCGTCGCGCTCGCGCATTTCTTCAAGATACTGCCCGACCAGATCCTCGTCGCTCACGACGAACTCGATCTGCCGCCCGGCGCCGTCAAGCTCAAACTCGGCGGTGGGAGCGGCGGTCATAACGGCCTCAAGGACATTTCAGCGCATCTCTCGTCGCAGCAGTATTGGCGCCTGCGCATCGGCATCGGACATCCGCGCGACCTGATTCCCGAGGCTGCGCGCGCGGGCGCAAAACCCGATGTCGCGAACTATGTGTTGAAGCCTCCCCGCAAGGAAGAGCAGGAAGATATCGATACGGCGGTCGAACGGGCGCTAGCCGTCATGCCGCATGTGGTGAAAGGGGAATTGGAGCGGGCGATGATGCAGTTGCATCGCGCGGCGTGACGCGGTGCGTGTGGTGACGTCCCCTCGACTGCTGCGCGTGTAAGCGGGACGACACAAGCACACAAGCCGCGAATCAGCCGGCCTTGTTATCGGCGTCGTTCTCGTTCTTGTTTGCGCTGTTATCCCCGCTGCCGCCGCCATTCGGTGCAGCGGCTTTCGCTGCCTGCAGGTTGCGGTATTTGACGAGCAGTTCCTCGGCGCTTTCCATGTGTTGCGGATCGCGAGGAATGCATTCGACGGGGCAAACCTGCTGACATTGCGGCTCATCGAAATGGCCAACGCATTCGGTGCACTTCGACGGGTCGATCACATAGATCTCCGGTCCCATCGAGATTGCGTCGTTCGGGCACTCGGGCTCGCACACGTCGCAATTGATGCATTCGTCGGTAATAATCAGGGCCATACTGCCGCAACCTTCCTGAAAGATTCCACATTATAGCTTCGCCGTTCCAGGCCCGATCGACGGCGTAAGGCTGCGAGCGTCACGGCGCCGGGGAATGCGGCCCCATCTGGGCGACCTTCTCCTTGAGCCACTTTTCGACCGACGGGAACACGAACTTGCTCACGTCGCCGCCCAGCTGTGCAATCTCGCGCACGATCGTGCCCGAAATGAACTGGTACTGATCCGACGGCGTCATGAACATCGTTTCCACGTCAGGCAGCAGATAGCGGTTCATGCCGGCCATCTGGAACTCGTATTCGAAATCGGAGACCGCGCGCAGGCCTCGCACGATCACGCGTGCGTTGTTTGCCCGTACGAAGTCCTTGAGCAGCCCGCTGAAGCTCATGATCTGCACATTGGAATAATGCCCAAGCACCTCTTGAGCGATGTCCAGCCGCTCTTGCAGCGTGAAAAACGGCTTCTTGTTGCGGCTGTCCGCAACACCGACCACGAGCGTGTCGAATATGCTCGCCGCGCGGCGCACGAGGTCCTCATGACCCCGGGTGAGCGGGTCGAACGTACCCGGGTACACGGCGACTACCATGGACATCTCCTCTCGTTATCCGTCGGGGCGCCCCGCCATTCGCGGGCCGCTGCGGACCGGGAGCGGCTCCGTGCCCGCCCGGTATCGCGTTCGAAACGGGCATTATTCATCATTTTCGCGCTGCAGCAAATGATAGTGGACCGCGCCGGCCTTGCCGCGGCGGACAATGCTCCACCCGCCGAGCAGCGGCTCCTCTTCGTCGAGCGGCTCGCCCGACTCGACATACAGCCAGCCGTCGTCCGCGACGAGCGGCAGGGCGAGCTCCAACGCACGCGAGAGCATCCCCTCGCCGAAGGGCGGATCGAGAAAAACGACGTCGAACGAGCGCGGAGCGAGGCTCCCGGCCAGCTTCAGGCCATCGGCCTCGGCGATCTCGATCGCGCGAGCGGCCAAACGCGCCTGGTTCTCGCGTAGCTGCCTCGCGGCGCGCGCGTTGCGCTCGACCATCACGACCCGCTCGGCCCCACGCGATGCCGCTTCGAACCCCAGCGCACCGCTGCCCGCGAACAGGTCCAGGCAACGTTGACCGTCGAGCCGCTGGCCCAGCCAATTGAAGAGCGTTTCCCGGACGCGGTCGGGCGTCGGGCGCAGGCCTTCGAGATCGAGCACGGGCAACGGCGTGCGCTTCCAGTCGCCGCCGATGATACGGACGGTATGACCTTTGCCGCGGGCGGCTGATTGCTGCGGCGTGCGCGAATGAGAAGTGGAGCGAGGCATCGAACGGAACTCGAGTGAAACGGGCAAGCGCACACGACGACAGCGCCGCTCAGTACGCAACGGCGCCCACGTTACCACAGCATCTACCCTGACGCGCCGTTCGGCGCGGGCGACGCGAGCCGCCTCGACGGCGCCTGATAAAATAGCCATCTTTTGCCGCGCAGCGCGGGCGGCGTCATTTGCCCCGCCCGCGACAGGCGCCACCGCAAGCGTCGCGGCGCACCAAGCCCAATCCACCGTCCAGGCCATGTTCAGTTTTTTCAAGCGATTCAAGGGCTCGAAAGCGCCCGAAACCGTCGAGGCGCCCCCCGCGCCCGCCGCCGAAGAACCGGCCGTCGAGCCTGCGCCGGCACCCGCGCCGGCGCAGGTAACTCCTGGTACGCCCACCGTCGACGCTGTGCGCGCGCCGCAAGCCGAGCCGGGACCCGAGCCGCAGCCGGCTCAGCCGCCGCTGCACGCTGTCTCCGGCGCCGGGGCGCAACCAACCCCCGAGCGAACGGAGCCTTTGGACGAGTCCGCAAACGAGGTCGTCGAGATCGTCCCTCCCCCCGCCCCCGAGCCTGCCGCAAAGCAATCATGGCTTTCACGGCTGAAGGCCGGCCTGTCGAAGACGAGCGCAGGGCTGACCGGTATTTTCGTCGGGACGAAGATCGACGATGCGCTCTACGAGGAGCTCGAAACCGCGCTGCTGATGTCGGATGCCGGCGTCGAAGCGACGGAATACCTGCTCGGGGCCCTACGCGAGAAGGTCCGTGCCGAACGCCTCACCGATCCGCAGCAAGTGAAATGGGCCCTGCGTTCGCTGCTCGTCGAGCTACTGAGTCCGCTCGAAAAGTCGTTGATGCTGGGACGTGCGCAGCCGATGGTCATGATGATCGCCGGCGTCAACGGCGCCGGAAAAACCACGAGCATCGGCAAGCTGGCCAAACATTTGCAACGGTTCGAGCAGTCGGTGTTGCTCGCGGCCGGCGATACCTTCCGCGCTGCCGCCCGTGAACAACTCGCGATCTGGGGCGAGCGCAACAACGTGACCGTCGTATCGCAGGAAAGCGGCGACCCGGCGGCCGTGATTTTCGATGCGGTAAGCGCTGCGCGCGCTCGCAAGGTCGATATCGTGATGGCCGATACGGCAGGTCGTCTGCCCACGCAGCTTCATTTGATGGAGGAACTGCGCAAGGTCAAACGCGTGATCGGCAAAGCGATGGAGGGCGCGCCGCAAGAGGTGTTGCTCGTGATCGATGCCAACACGGGGCAGAACGCGCTCGCGCAAGTGAAGGCCTTCGACGATGCGCTTTCACTGACCGGCCTCATCGTCACGAAACTCGACGGAACCGCGAAAGGCGGCATTTTGGTCGCGATCGCGCGCCAACGGCCGGTGCCCGTCTACTTCATCGGCGTGGGAGAGAAAGTCGAGGACTTGCAGCCCTTCAGCGCAGAAGAATTTGCCGACGCCCTGCTCGGCTGAACATGCCGCCGGCGGTCGGCCGCGGCCTCACTCCGCGTCCGGCTGCGCTCCGGACGCGGCACGCGCAAACGCATCGAGCCCGCTTGCGTGCTCGTAAAGACGCTGCAACGTCGGATAGGGCGCGATATCGATCTTGAACCGCAGCGCGTTGAATACTTGCGGCACGAGGCAAACATCGGCGAGCGTCGCCGTATCGCCGAATACGAACGTGCCTGTACGCGGATCGGCCGATAGCCGTGCCTCCAGCGAAGCGAACCCGTTTTCGATCCAATGCCGGTACCAGCCGTTCTTGGCCTCCTCGGAAACGCCCATCTCGCGCACGAGATAGCGCAGCACGCGCAGATTATCGAGCGGATGGATCTCGCAGGCGATCTGCAAGGCAATGGCCCGCACATACGCGCGATCCGCGGCCGCCGCGGGCAAAAGCGGTGGATTCGGATGCGTTTCCTCGAGATACTCGATGATCGCGAGCGACTGCTGCAATACCACGTCGTCGCCGTCCACGAGCGTCGGCACGATGGCGTCCGGACTGAGCTTGCGGTAATCGGCCGTGAGCTGCTCGCCGCCCGCGCGCAGCAGATGAACGGGCATGTACTCGTACGGCAGGTTCTTCAAATTGAGCGCAATGCGCACTCGGTATGCGGCCGAACTCCGAAAGTAGCTGTAAAGCTTCATGGTCGACTCCGACGATGCGCACGGTCACACAACGCGTACGCTGAATTCTCCGAGACCCTCGATGCCGCCCCTCATCGAATCGCCCTTGACGATCGCGCCCACACCTTCGGGTGTCCCCGTAAAGATCAGATCGCCGGCGTTCAACTCGAACAACGTCGACAAATAAGCGATCGTTTCCGGTGTCGACCAGATCAATTGTGATACATCGGAGCGCTGTTTCTCGGTGCCGTTCACCTCGAGCCAGATGGCGCCCCGATCGATGTGGCCAACTCGCGCGACGGGGTGGATCGGGCCGATCGGCGCCGAACGATCGAAGCCTTTTGCGGTCTCCCAGGGCCGTCCCAGCTTTTTCGCTTCGGCCTGGAGATCGCGCCGCGTCATGTCGAGCCCGAGCGCATAGCCGTAGACGTGCTCGAGCGCGCGCTCGACGGGAATGTCTCGACCGGCCTTGCCGATCGCAACGACGAGCTCCATTTCGTAATGGACATTGGTCGAACACGACGGATACGGAAATTCGCCCGTTGCGCCCGGCGCCACGTTCAGGACCGCGTCGGCCGGCTTCGAGAAAAAGAACGGCGGCTCGCGGTCCGGGTCATGGCCCATTTCGCGCGCGTGCGCCTCGTAATTGCGTCCGACGCAATAGATGCGGCGCACGGGGAAGCGCCGGCCGGTGCCCGCAGCGGCGGTCGTTTCCGCGACCGGCACCGAGACGGTGGGCGCCGGAGCAAACACATAATCCATTCCCCTCTCCCTGCAATGAAAGAAAAGAGTTTAACGCGCGTGCAGGTGCCACGGCTTGCAAGATCGCGGCGAATGCGGTACTCAATGAGGTTGCACAGCCTACTTACTTCGACGGGTTCTCGTCGCACCCGCTTCCTGTCATGACTGAATCCGCCGCCTCGCCGGGCACCTTTGCCTGCGCCCGTTTCATCAAGGAAATCGGACGCGGTCCGAACGGAGCCCGCGCGCTCTCGCCCGAAGACACGCACGCGTTGTATAGCGCGATGCTCGATGGCCGCGTCTCGGATATCGAGCTCGGCGCGGTGATGCTCGCCTACCGGCTCAAAGGCGAGACGGCTGCGGAACTCGCCGCCATGCTCGAGGCCGCGCAAGCGTCGTTCGCGTTACTGCGCGTGCCGGCCGGTGAGAGCCGGCCCGTCTCCATTCCGAGCTACAACGGCGCGCGCAAGCAGCCCAACCTGGTGCCGCTGCTCGCGCTGCTGCTCGCGCGCGAGGGCGTACCGACGCTCGTGCACGGCGTGAGCGAGGATGCCGGGCGGGTGACGAGCGCAGAGATTTTCGCGAGGCTGGGCATCGCGCCGGCCAAGTCCCATCCCGAGATCGAGGCCCAATTGGCCAGCCGCGCGCTCGCCTTCGCGCCGATCGAGGTGCTGGCGCCGAAGCTCGCGCGCCTTTTGGCGCTGCGCCGGATCATGGGCGTGCGCAATTCGACGCATACGCTCGTGAAAATCCTGCAGCCGTTTTCGTCTCCGGGCCTGCGGCTCGTCAACTATACGCATCCGGAGTATCGCGAGAGCCTCGCCGAACTCTTCGCCGGCCATCCGGCAGCCGCCGTGGGCGGAGCGTTGCTCGCACGCGGCACCGAGGGCGAGGCTGTAGCCGACACGCGCCGCCAAGTCCAGATCGACTGGCTGCACGACGGCGTGGCCGAAACGCTCGTCGCGGCCGAGCGCAGTTCCTCCGAAGCGCAACCGGCCGCTCTGCCCGAATCGCGCGATGCGGACACGACCGCGGCGTGGACCCAGGCCGTGCTGGACGGCCGGCAGCCCGTGCCGCCGACGCTCGCGCGCCAGGTGGAGACGATCGTAAGGGTCGCGCGGCAGGATTAGCCGAACGGCGACGGTTGACAGCGTCGCCGTCGCTGACATACAGTGCGCTTCATGCGTTCCATTTCGAACACCCTCCGAATTACCTCCGGCCGACTAGCGCGGCCTCTATCGCTACGACTAGCGTAAGCCAGCCGTAGCGCCGCGTGTCGTTTGCGCGGTCCTCCTGCAGTTCCCGCAGTTCCGTTTCGCCCAAACCGCAGTTCCCTACAAACCGTAGTCGTCAGCATTCGGCCGAATACCGTTCGGGCGAATCGCGAAATGCGCCGGCGCGTTGTGCGCCCCGGCACGGCTGGCCAGCCGCCGAGCCTGCCTCGCGTTTCGCAGACGACGCAACGAACGAGGTTCGCCATGCTCCGCAATCCCGCCGGGAAGTACCGACCGTTTCAGCCTGTTCGCCTCGCCACGCGCAAGTGGCCGAGCCGGACGATCGAGTCCGCGCCGATCTGGATGAGTACCGATCTTCGCGACGGCAATCAGTCGCTGATCGACCCGATGACGATCGAGCAGAAGCTCGAGTTCTTCGAGATGCTCATTGCTATCGGGTTCAAGGAGATCGAGGTCGGCTTCCCGTCGGCATCGCAAACGGACTTCGACTTCGTACGCAGGCTGATCGACGAGCAGCGGATTCCTGAGGACGTGACGATCGAAGTCCTCGTGCAGTCACGCGCCGATCTCATCGCGCGCACATTCGAAGCGCTCGAAGGCGCCCCACGCGCCATCGTCCATCTGTACAACGCGATCTGCCCCTCGTTCAGGCGCATCGTGTTCGATGCTTCGAAGGAAGACGTCAAAGCGCTCGCCGTCGAGGGCACACGGCTCATCAAGGAAGAGGCGCAACGACGGCCCGGCACGCGGTGGACGTTTCAATACTCGCCCGAGACGTTCAGCATGACCGAGCTCGCCTTCGCGCGTGAAGTCTGTGACGCTGTCGCGCAAACCTGGGCGCCGACGCGCGAGCACAAGATGATCCTGAATCTTCCGGCCACGGTCGAAGCCGCCACGCCCAATGTGTTCGCCGACCAGATCGAATGGATGGATCGCAACCTTGCCTGGCGCGACAGCATCGTGCTCTCGGTGCATCCGCACAACGATCGCGGCACGGCAGTCGCAGCGGCCGAGCTGGCGTTGCTCGCGGGAGCCGAGCGCATCGAAGGGTGCCTGTTCGGCAACGGCGAGCGCACGGGCAACGTCGATCTCGTGACGCTTGCGCTGAACCTTTATACGCAAGGCATCGATCCGGGCCTCGATTTCTCCGATATCGACGCGGTGCGCCGCGTCGTGGAGCGTTGCAACGCAATACCCGTCCATCCGCGCCACCCCTACGCGGGCGATCTCGTCTTCACAGCCTTCTCCGGCTCGCACCAGGATGCGATTCGCAAAGGCTTCGCGCGGCGATCGGCCGAGGCGGTTTGGGAAGTGCCCTACCTGCCCGTCGATCCGGCGGACCTCGGTCGCAGCTACGATGCGGTCATACGCGTGAACAGCCAATCGGGCAAAGGCGGCTCGACATTCCTGCTCGAGCGCGGGCTCGGCTTTGCGCCACCGCGCCGCCTGCAAATCGAATTCAGTCATGTCGTGCAGCAAATCGCCGATGAATCCGGCGTCGAAGTCACGGGTGAAGCGATCTGCGAACGGTTCGCCCGCGAATATCTCGGCGTGCGGGGACCGGCCACGCGCACCGACGCCGCCACGGTGCGCTGGCAGCGTCGCGAAGTGGCCCGTATAGGCGAGGACCCGGCGCATGCGCAAGGCGATGCACTCGTCGAAGCGGTGGCGTGCGCGCTCAGCGCCGAGGCCGCCTGCCCGATCGATGTCTGCTCCTACGAGACTGCACGCACGGCCGACGGCGGCTGGGCCGCGTTCGTCGGCTGTCGTGCGGGCAGCGCGCCGCTGCGTTTCGGCGTCGGCGTGCATGCCGATGCCGCGACGGCCGCGGTGGACGCGCTCATCAGCGCGGTGAACAGGTTCGAGTGGAGCGACGACGAGCGTCAGGCCGCAGCGTGAGACGAATACGCTGCCGGTAAGGGAACGCGCGCGCGCTGACGCGTCATTCGAGCGCGCAGCGCGTCGCGTGCCACGCCACGAGACGCCATTGGCCGTCTTCTTGCGCCTGAATGGCCGTATAGGCGATCGGATAGAGCAAGGCGCCGTTGTTCGCTTCCATTTCGATCAGCGCGCGTCCCGTCACCACACAGGTCTCGCTGCCGACGGGCAACACGTCTTGCGATTGCACTTCGATTTGCCGGTAGCGCCGTCGGCCCGCGGAGATGGCGTCGATGAATTGCTGCTTCGTCTCGCGCTTGCCGTTGGTATGAACGAAGCTCACGTTCTCGGACAGCAACTCGTTGAGCATCGGCACGTCGCCGTCGACCATTGCGCGAAACCGGTCCCGCTCGAGTACGCGAATCGCTTCGATCATCTTTGCCGCCATCGCTCAGCTCCCATGCACCCGAATGCCGCACGGGACATTCGCGTCAGAAGTTGTATTGCAGATATAGCTGGCTGAAATTTATACCAGGATTCGGCTCTTTGATACCGGCATTCGAAACATGTTGAAATCGAAAGCCGGCCTGGTACTGCTGGTGGCCGCCGAATTGCGCGCCGACGCCGACGATCTCGGTGAACTGAAAGGCCGTGCCCATCGAGTACCCATCCTTGATCGTCACACGTGAGAGCCCGCGCACACCCGCGCCCGCCTCGATGAAGGGGCGGACGGCGCCGGCGCTTTTGATGAAGCGGACCATGGGCTGTACACCGAATGTGTAGACGTCATGACGCGACGTTCCGTTGCCCGGGTGCCAATAGTCCACATGGGCTTCGCCGACGAGAGAAAAATGCCAGCCGCCCATCTCCCACCAGTTGATGCCCGGGTCCCAGACGAGGCCCAGGTCGAGCTTGTTGACATCGTGCTCGCCAAATCCTCCTCCGAGCTGCACGCCGAAAGTATCGGCCCGCGCGAGACCCGGTGCTGCGGCAAGCATGGTGGCCGCCGCCAGTGCCGCTATGACGAAAACGCTCGAGGGACGTTGCCGGATCCGGTTCTTCTTTTTCATTCGCATACTCCGAAGGGGCTCGTTGATGATCGGGCCACTACCACGCGCCATGCGGCCCGAAGCGCGTCTATCTTACGGTATGGTTTTTCCGCGCGTCGTATCGTCTCGCGCAATACACAATCTCGGAAAAAGGGGATGCTTCAGTTCGAGTCAAGCCCCAATTCCTGCTCGCTTTCCCCCTTCGCGGCCCGTCCGCGACCAATAGGAGTAGAATTACCTATCGATTCAACGGAATCGATAGCTTCGCGGAACTTCCGGCGCCATTTGAGACTCCAACACTTAGCACTCGGCTTCCGGGAGTGCTAATATCCCCCGGAGTCGTACTTGTGACTGAGCGGTAGTCCGATTTCAAGGAGTTTCCTACGTGAGCAACGCAATGACCCTTCCGAGCCCTCTCGCCCCGGCGTCCGCCATGGCCGCTTCGGCAGGTGCTCTGACGCTCGCGCCAACGTCGATGCTGCCCGGCCAACTGGGCAACATCGACGCGTACATCCAGGCTGTCAACCGCATTCCGATGCTGACGGCGGAGCAAGAGCGCCGGTTCGCCACTGAATATCGCCTGCACAACAACCTCGATGCCGCGCGCCAGCTCGTGCTGTCGCACCTGCGTCTCGTCGTATCGATCGCACGCAATTATCTCGGCTACGGTCTGCCCCATGCGGATCTCATCCAGGAAGGCAACATCGGGCTGATGAAGGCGGTCAAACGGTTCGATCCCGAGCAAAACGTGCGCCTGGTGTCGTACGCGATCCACTGGATCAAAGCGGAGATCCACGAATACATCCTGCGCAACTGGCGCATGGTGAAAGTCGCGACGACGAAGGCTCAACGCAAGCTGTTCTTCAATCTGCGCAGCCACAAGCAAGGGCTGCAAGCGTTCTCGCCCGACGAGATCGAAGGCCTCGCGAAAGAACTGAACGTCAAGCGCGAAGAAGTCACCGAGATGGAAACGCGGCTCTCCGGTGGAGACATCGCGCTCGAAGGACACGTCGAAGACGGCGAGGAGTCGTACGCGCCGATCGCCTATCTGGCGGACGCGCACAGCGAGCCGACGGCTGTGCTGGCCGCCCGTCAACGCGACAAGCTGCAAACGGACGGCATCGCCGAAGCGCTCGATTCGCTCGACGCACGCAGTCGCCGCATCATCGAAGCGCGGTGGCTCAACGTCGACGATGACGGATCGGGAGGCTCGACGCTGCATGAACTCGCCGCCGAGTTCGGTGTATCGGCCGAGCGCATTCGTCAGATCGAAGCGAGTGCGATGAAAAAGATGCGCAACGCGCTGGCCGCGTACGCTTGAGTTTCGTCGGCCCGCCCGTTCGGCGGACTAAAAGAAAGAGCGGCATCAGGTCACCCTGGCCGCTCTTTTTCATTGCCTGAACCGAGTTCAGGCGCGCATCGACCTCAGACGGGCTGTGGCGAGACGCCCGCCGCCGGCGGGAGGCGCGTGGCCAGTTGCCTGGCGTAGCGCTGCGCGGCAGTGCCGCAGACGATGTGGAACGTATCGGCCGATACCCAGGCAACATCGAGCTCGCCGAGCCGCTGGCGATCGACGGCGCCCGGATCGCGTACGACTACGCGCAACCGCGTGGCCGCCACGGCATCGAGTGCCGCGACGTTCGTCGCACCGCCGAAAACGGCAAGCCAGCGCATCGGATCGGGATCGAGCGGTCCGCTCGGTCCTTGCGCGGCGCCGGCAGCGGCCGGCGCGGCCTGCCCTGCCGGACCAGCCATGGCCGCACGGATTTCGTCGGCGATCATGTCGGCTTCCGGCCCGATGACGACCTGCACGTTGCGCGCGTCGCGCTTGAGTACGCCGCGTGCGCCGATGGCCTTCAACTGTGGCTCCGAAATTTTTTCGGCATCGACCACTGAAAGACGCAGGCGCGTGGTGCAGGCGTCGACGAGCGTCAGGTTCGAAGCACCGCCGAGCGCAGCGATGTAGCGCACGGCACGCGGCGCGGCGGCGCCCGCCGTCGGCGCCACATAACCGCCAGCCCCGAACGATTCGATCTGGGCGTCGGTCGTCGCGGGTTCGCGGCCCGGTGTGGCCATGTTGAACTTGCGGATGAAGAACCGGAACAGCCCGTAGTAGACCGCCGCATAGACGAGTCCGATCGGAATCGCGAGCCAGCCTTTCGTCGACAACCCGTAGTTCAGTACGTAGTCGATCGCGCCGGCGGAGAACGTGAAGCCCAGATGGATGCCTAGCGCCTGACAGATCGCGAGCGAAAGGCCGGTGAGCAACGCGTGGATCACATAGAGCACCGGTGCGAGGAACATGAAGCTGAACTCGACGGGTTCCGTCACGCCGGTCAGAAACGATGTCAGCGCCATCGAAAACAGCAGGCCACCCACCATCGCGCGGCGCTCCTTCGGCGCTTCGTGCAGCATGGCCAGGCACGCCGCCGGCAGGCCGAACATCATGATCGGGAAAAAGCCCGTCATGAAGCCGCCCGCGGTGGGATCGCCCGCAAAGAAGCGATGCAGATCGCCCGTCACCGCGGCGCCGCCGCCCGGAGGCGTGAACGTGCCGAATACGAACCAGGCGAGCGAATTGATGATGTGATGCAGACCCGTCACGAGCAGCAATCGGTTCAGCGTGCCATAGACGAATACGCCGATCGCGCCGGCCGTCGTCAGCCAGTGGCCCGTCGCGTCGATGGCCGCCTGCACGGGTTGCCAGACGTACCCGAAGACAACGCCCAATACCACACAGGCCAGCCCGGTCACGATCGGCACGAAGCGCTTGCCGCCGAAGAACGCCAGATAATCGGGCAGCTTGATGTCCTTGTAGCGGTTATAGAGCATCCCCGCCACGATCCCCGCGATGATCCCCGACAGCACGCCCATGTTGAGCTTGTCGTTGATGTCCTTCATCACGGCGATTTCGATCAGATAGCCGATCGCACCCGCCAATGCGGCAACGCCATTGTTGTCCTTCGCGAAGCCCACCGCCACGCCGATCGCGAACAGCAACGGCAGATTGTCGAAGATCGTGCCGCCGGCGTCGGCAATCATCTTGATGTTGAGCACGTCGGCCTGGCCGAGGCGCAGCAAAATGCCCGCGACCGGCAGCACCGCAATCGGCAGCATCAGCGCTCGCCCTAGCCGCTGGACCTTCATAAATGGATTTCCGTCCATGAGTGCCTCCAATGTCTTCTCGTCGTCGATGCTTGTTTGAGTGCGATGCCGACTCGCTCGAAAAAGCGCGGTGCGCCTAGTCGAGCGGCCAGATTTCGCGGCTTGCTGCTCTTACCGCCTGCGCCGAGTCGAGCTCCAACGCATCCAGCGCGCGTTGGCGGCACAGTTGATAATCGAGTCGGCGCACACGCGCCTTGATGCCCGGTACGGCAACCGGATCAACCGAAAGCTCTGTCACGCCGAGGCCGACGAGAAGCGGCACGGCAAGCGGATCGCCCGCGAGCGCCCCGCAGACGCCGACCCACTTGCCGTACTTCGCGGCACCGCGCGTCGTCGCCTCGATGAGACGCAGCACGGCCGGATGCAGGCCGTCCGCCTGCGAGGCGAGATCGGGCTGGCAGCGATCCATCGCCAGCGTGTATTGCGTGAGGTCGTTCGTGCCGATCGAGAGGAAATCGGCGTGGCGTGCGAGCTGGTCGGCGAGCAACGCCGCGGACGGCACCTCGATCATCACGCCCACTTCGATCGGATCGGTACGTCCCGCGGCACGGCCGAGCTCATCGATATGGGCACGCAGGCGCATCAGCTCGTTGGCGTCGGTCACCATCGGCAACAGAATCCGCACCGAGCCATGAGGCTCGACCTCGATCAGGCCGCGTAATTGATCGTCCAGGAGATCGGGCCGCAATTGCGCGAGGCGTACGCCGCGCAGCCCGAGCGCCGGATTCGCTTCGGGCGGCAGCGTCAGATAAGGCACTTCCTTGTCGGCGCCGACGTCGAGCGTGCGGATGATGGCGCGGCGCCCTTGCAAGGCATCGACGATCGCCTGATAGCTTGCGCAATGCTCGCGAGCGCTCGGCGCCGTCTCGCGATGGATGAAAAGCAGCTCGGTTCGCAAGAGGCCAACGGCATCGGCTCCGTTTTCGATCGCGGTGCGCGCATCGTCGATCGTGGCGATGTTGGCGGCGACCTCGATCGCCCGACCGTCGGCCGTCGACGCGGCTTCCTGCGATACGCGACGGTTGGCCTCGCGCACGCCGGCCAGACGCTGCCGCTCGAGACGCGCGCGCTCGACGTCGAGCGCCGTCGGTGCGTACTCGATGCGTCCCGCGCTGGCGTCGACGACGACTTGTGTGCCGTCGGGAATCGCATGCAGCGCGTCGCCGACAGCGACGAGCGCCGGAATGCCAAGCTGCCGAGCGATGATGGCCGCATGCGAGGTCGCACCGCCGCCGGCCATGACGAGCGCCGCCACGCGCTTTCTGTCGAGCGACGACAGATCCGACGGCGTGAACTCGGTGGCAGCGAGCACGGCATCGTCGGGCAACGCGCGTGCATTCTGCTGCCCGTAGCCGAGCTCGCGCAGCACGCGCTTTTCGATATCGCGCAAATCGGCTGCGCGCTCGGCGAGCAGCATGTCTTCGACGTTCGCGAGCACGCCGATCTGTGCGCGAATGGCCTCGCGCCACGCGAAGCCCGCGCTTTTACCGAGACTGATGAGATCGCGCGCGGTATCGATCAGCGTCGGGTCCTCGAGCAGCACGCGATGCACGGCGAAGATGCCTGCTTCGCCGACGGCGCCGCGTTGCGAGGCGTCGCGCACCGTTGAGTTCAATTGCGCGTCGACGGCCGCCAACGCGCGATCGAGCAGGCGGCTTTCGGCCGCGGGCGTCCCGCTCCCGGCCTCGGGCAGATCGAATTGCGTATCGTCCCAGCGCGTGAGCGTGCCCACGGCAATGCCCGGCGCGGCGCACACGCCGGCGAGCGTGTTCGGATCGGCCGGCGCGCCGGCTATGACCGCCGCGGGGCGCGGCGCGGGGGAAGCAACGCGCGCGGGCGTCTCCTCCAGCTCGCCGTGTACTTCGCGCAGCAGCTCGCGCACGACCGCATCCACGGCCGCGGCCGCATCGGCGCCGACGGCGCGCACTTCGACGGCCGCGCCCTCGCCGGCGCCCAGCCCCATGAGTCCGACGACGCTCTCTATGCTCGCGCACCGCGTGCCATGGCAGACTTCGATCCGGGCATCGAGGCCGCGTGCGGCCTCGCGCGCACGCGCCGCGGGACGCGCATGGAGCCCGCCCGCGACCGCCAGCGTGATTTCGCGCGATGCTTGCGGTACGTCTGCCGCGTGCAGGGCTTCCGCCTGCGCGCGAGCCTTCGACGAGCCCGACACCGCGGTTTTCGAGCGCAGCACGAGTAGCGGCTCCCCGGTCCGAATCATGCCGCGGCGGGTTTCGCCGGGCCGCTCGACGATCTCGAAGACATCGGTATTCGCCACGGCGACGATCGATATGAGACTGGGCGCTCTGGTCGCAACGAAGTCCTGATCGAATTCGATCAGGATGTCGCCGGCTTTCACGCGCGCGCCTTGCGCCACTTTCGCAGCAAACCCCTGTCCATTCAGATCGACGGTGTCGATGCCGATATGGAGCAGGATTTCCGCACCCTGCGCCGTTTGCAGGGTCAACGCATGGCCCGTGCGAGCGAGATGCGTCACCACACCTTCACAGGGCGCGACGAGCTTTCCCTCGAGCGGATCGATACCAATGCCGTCGCCGAGCATGCCATCCGCGAAGACGGGGTCGGGCACGTCGGCAAGCGGCACGACCAGGCCGGTCATGGGCGCGAGCAGGACGATCGAGTCCTGGGTCTCGCTCTTCAATCGGGACTCTTGCGCAAGTTCCATGCGGATTTCTCGCTAGTGGGTTTCGGTGATCTTGTTGAGATAGCGGGGCTGATCGGCGTCGCGCCCGCGCGCGACGGCGAGTCCCGCAGCCATGACGTAAAAGGTCTGAATCGCGGCGATGGGATCGAGCGCCGGATGCCGCGTCGTCGCGAGCGGCAGCGTGGCCTCGGCCACATCGCCTGGCGCCGCCAGCAACACGCGCGCGCCGCGCGCACGCATATCGGCGGCAAGACGCACGAGCCCGGCTTGTTCGGGTCCGCGCGGCGCGAATATCAGCAGCGGATAGTTCTCGTCGATGAGTTCCATCGGGCCATGACGCACCTCAGCGCTCGAAAAGGCCTCGGCCTGTATCCCGGATGTCTCCTTCAGCTTGAGCGCCGCCTCCTGCGCGATCGCGAGTCCGAGGCCGCGGCCGATCACGAACATGCGCTCGGCACCGACCAACGCTTCGATCGCGCGCGACCAGTCGAGATGCGCGCTTTCGTCGAGCGCGTCGGGCAACGCGCGCAGCGCCTCGAGCAATGGCTCATCGCGCTCCGGGCGTTGCCAGAAGGCGACGAGCTGCGCCGAAAGCGAGAGCATGGCGATATAGCTCTTCGTCGCCGCGACCGAGCGCTCAGGCCCCGCGAGCAGCGGCAATTGCCACTCGCATGCGCTCGCGAGCGGCGAATCGGGCGCGTTGACACATGAGACGGTGAGCGCACCCGCGCGCCGCAGGGTCGTCATTGTTTCGACGAGATCGGGGCTTTTGCCCGATTGCGAGAATGCGATGGCGAATTCGCCGGCCACGCGAAGCGGCGCGGCCTGCAGCGTTGCAATCGACATCGGCAGCGATGCGACGGGCACGCCGATGCGGCTCATCGCGAGGCTCGCGAAATAGCTGGCCGCATGGTCCGAGCTGCCGCGCGCGACCGTCAGCGCGACATGGCGCGACTTTTCGGCCAGTGACGCGGCCAGCGCCTCGACGCGGCCGCTGTCGGCGCACTGCGCGGCAACCGCATGGCGGGCGGCAAGCGCCTCGTCAAGCATATTCGACAATCTGCTCTCCTTCGACATAAGTCGCTGCGAGCGTGAGATCGCGCTCGAATACGACGACGTCCGCCCATGCGCCCCGCACGAGCCGCCCGCGGTCTTCGAGGCCCAGGTAATCGGCGGCATGGCGCGACATGCGATCGGACACATCCGCCAGCGGCAAGCCGAGCGAAACGAGGTTGCGCAGTGCATCGTCCATCGTGAGGGTGCTGCCAGCCAGCGTGCCATCCGACAACCGTACGCCGCCGAGGCACTTCGTCACCTGCTGGCTGCCGAGCCGGTATTCGCCGTCCGGCATGCCCGTGGCCGACGTGCTGTCCGTCACCACATATAGGCGCGGAATGGCACGCAGCGCCGCCCGGATCGCGCCGGGGTGGACGTGCAGCAAATCGGGAATGATCTCGGCGAACTCGGCATGTGCGAATGCCGCGCCGACGAGCCCCGGGTTGCGGTGATGCATCGGCGACATGGCGTTGAACAGATGCGTGAACCCGCACGCGCCGTGCTTGAGCGCCGCGACCGCGTCGTCGTAAGTCGCGAGCGAGTGGCCCAGTTGCACACGTACGCCGCGTGCGGCCATCTCCGAGATGATCTCCATGTGACCCGCGATCTCGGGAGCCAGCGTGACCACGCGAATCGGCGCGATCGACAGATATTTGAGCACTTCGTCGAGCGCGGCCGAGACAGCCGCATCGGGCTGTGCCCCGAGCTTGCCCGGGTTGATGTACGGCCCTTCGAGATGCACGCCGAGCACGCGCGAACCGCCGGGCGTGCGGCGGCGCGTGATATCGTCGAGTCCGGCCACCACGGCCATCAGCTCCGCGCGCGGGGCCGTCATCGTCGTGGCCAGCAGGCTGGTCGTGCCGTGACGGGCATGCGTGCGCGCGATCGTCTCGATGGCGCGACCGCCCTCCATGACGTCGGCACCGCCACCGCCATGGACGTGCAGATCGATGAAGCCGGGCAGGATATAGCAGCTGTCGTTCGTCGACGGATCGACGCGCGCACCGTCGAGCACTGTAATGCGGCCGTTTTCGAATTGGAGCGCACCGTGAATCCAACCGTCGGGCGTCAGGATGTTTCCATTGAGCATGGGATCTTCGATTTCGATATTGCGGGGAACAGCGGACGTGGGCGCACGATCCAGGCCAGCGCGAACATCGGCGGTTCGAGAGCAGTAAGCTGCACTGGCACGTGCGTGGCTGGGCTGCGAATTGGAGCCCATTATATAACCACAATAATACCAGTCAATTCGCGCGTGCCGAACCCCGACAAACTGTCGAAAGCCTTGCCTGAAAAGGGTTTCAGGCCCACGACTGGTCCGTTCGCGGCCATGAACGGGCATCGGGATTTACCCGAACTCGGAGCCCAGTTGACGTGTGAGCGGCGCAGCGACGGTCACGTATTGCCGTCGTAAACGAAACAAGCCAGCCCGGATGAGGGCTGGCTTGCTCAGAGCGTCGGATCGACGCGCGCGGCTTAGAACGACGGCACGACCGCACCCTTGAATTCGCTGTTGATGAACTGGCGCACTTCCGGCGATTGATACGCCGCCACGAGCTTTTTCACCCAAGGCTTGCTCTTGTCCTGCGTGCGCACTGCGATGAGGTTCGCGTACGGACTATGCACATCCTCCCGCGCGATCGCGTCCTTCGCCGGCTGCAGCCCTGACGAGAGGGCATAGTTGGTGTTGATCGCGGCCGCATCGACATCGTCGAGCGAGCGCGGCAACTGCGCGGCGTCCAATTCCACGAGCTTGATCTTCTTCGGGTTGGATTCGATATCGAGCGGCGTCGCGTTGCTGCCGTTCGCACCGGCTCCCGCCTTCAGCTTGACGACACCTTGCGTTTGTAGCAGCAGCAGTGCGCGGTTTTCGTTCGACGGGTCGTTGGGCAGCGATACCTTCGCGCCCTGCGGCAGGTCCTTCAGCGACTTGAGCTTCTTCGAATAGATGCCCAGCGGAGAGATATAGGTCAGGCCCACGTTGACGATCTTGTAGCCCCGTTGCCTGATCTGGCTGTCGAGATAAGGTTGATGCTGAAACGCATTGGCGTCGAGATCGCCCGCGTCGAGCGCCGCATTCGGCTGCACGTAATCGTTGAATTCGACGAGTTTGATATCGAGCCCTTCTTTCTGTTTCGCCACCTTTTTGACGACCTGCCAGGTCTGCGAATCGGGGCCTGCGATTACACCGACCTTGATCGGCTTGTCTTGCGCACACGCGCCGGTGCTCATGACCAGGGCCGCACCCGTTGTCGCCGCGAGGAGGAGTTTCAGTAGCGTTTGGGGAAGCGTTTTGAACTGCATGGGGAGCTCGCTTTCTTGATGGATGAACGTTTGACACAGCGAGGTCAATCGTCTCACACGCATGCTGCACCGCAAAATACGATGATGGCATATCGATATGCGGCGAGAGGGCGCCGGCTATCGCGACGCAACACGAGCTGCGTTTATTGCGGCATCGGCTTGTAAAAAGCGCAGTTGGAAATCAGTCGAGCAGCAACTTCAGATCGTGCACCCAGGGCTCAGCGCCTTGCCCGTCGCGTGCAAAGAGCCGCAGCTTGCCGGAGGGATCGAACACGTAGCTCGCGGCGGTATGGTCCATCGTGTAGCCGTCTGACGTCTTGCCGGGCACTTTCGCGTAGTAGATGCGGAAGTCCTTCGCGAACCGTGCCAGTTGCGCGTCGCTCGGCCGCAAACCGATGAACGACGGGTTGAAAGCATGCACGTATTGCGACAACACTTCCGGCGTGTCACGCGCCGGATCGAGGGTCACGAAGAGCACTTGCACGCGCGCCGCGTCGGGGCCGAGTTGCTGCATCGCCTGCGAGAGTTCGGCCATCGTGGTCGGGCAAACGTCGGGGCAATGCGTGTAGCCGAGAAAAAGAACGACCGCCTTGCCTTTGAAATCGCCGAGCGTGCGCGTCTTGCCATTTGTGTCGGGTAACGCGAACGCCGAGCCGAATTGCGAGTTACCCGTGATATCGAGATTGTCGAACGCCGGCGCCTTGTCGCCGCAACCGGTCACCGCGAGCGCGATACCGGCCGCGCATGCAGCGAGCACGATGCGCGTGCGATGCGCGAGGGAATGGACGAACATGGCCTGGATGTCACGCGCCGAGCAGTGCGCGCGCATAGTGATCGACGAGCAGCGCGGCAAAGAGCAGCGACAAGTAGACGATCGAATAGCGAAACGTCTTGCGCGCGAGCGCATCGGAGTATTCGCGATAGATCTTCCACGCATAGGCGAGAAAGATGGCGCCGAGCAGGACGGCCGCACTCAGATACACCGCTCCGCTCATGCCCGAAATGAACGGCATCAGCGTCACGACGAAGAGCACGATCGTATAAAGCAGAATATGCAGGCGCGTGAACTGCTCCCCGTGCGTGTTCGGTAGCATCGGCAGGCCGGCGTTTTCGTAGTCCTGGCGGCGATACAGTGCAAGCGACCAGAAGTGCGGCGGCGTCCAAACGAAAATGATCAATACGAGAATCCAGGCATCCCCGGGGACCGCGCCCGTCACCGCGGCCCAGCCGAGCGCGGGGGGCATCGCACCCGATGCGCCGCCGATCACGATGTTTTGCGGCGTGGCCGGTTTGAGCAGCAGCGTGTAGATCACGGCATAGCCGACGAAGGTGGCCAGCGTGAGCCACATCGTCAGCGCATTCGTGAAGGTATAAAGCGTCCACATGCCGAGGCCGCCGAGCACAGCCGAAAACAGCAGGATCTGCGTCGTGGTGATCTCGCCGCGCGCGGAAGGCCGCCACGCCGTGCGCCGCATCATCGAATCGATCTTCTGCTCGACGAGGCAGTTGATCGCGAACGCGGCGCCCGCGAGCAGCCAGATACCGACAGTGCCGCCGATCAGAACCGTCCACGGCACCATGCCCGGCGTCGACAGGAACATGCCGATCACCGCGCAGAAAACGGCGAGCTGCGTGACCCGCGGCTTCGTCAGCGCGAAGTACTGTAAAAGCCGGGAGCCGAGCGTATGAGGGAGCGTTGTGCTGTCCATGAGAGTCACGCGGTTGCGGTGCCGCGCGCTGCAAGCGCCGCGCGGCCGGGACGGCTGGAAGCGGTTCGAAAGTTTAGCACAACGAGCAAAAGCAGCAGGACGGCTGCGCCGCCGTTATGCGCGACCGCGATCGGCAGCGGCCACGCTAGCACGATATTCGACAGGCCGGTGGCGAATTGCACCGCGATGACGACCAGTACGCCCATCGCCGGACGCGCAAGCGATGCGTACCGCCGCAATTGGAGTGCCAGCCAGACCAGATAGGCAATCACCACGAAGGCGAACGTGCGATGCGTCCAGTGAATCGCCACGAGTGCGTCTTGCGTGATGGCGTCTCCGTCGCTCGTCATGCCGAGCGCACGCCAGAGATGAAAGCCGTGCGCGAAGTCCATCGACGGGATCCATTGCCCGTTGCAGGTCGGGAAATCGGTGCACGCCAGTACCGCATAGTTCGTACTGACCCAGCCGCCCAATGCGATCTGCACGACGAGCAGCGAGAGCCCGACGAGTGCCGCGGTGCGATAGCGTGCGGCGCCCGGCTCGTACACCGGCATCGGCGTGACGCGCGCCGCGAGCCATCCGAGCGAGCCCAGCAATGCGAGGCCGAGCAGCAGGTGCGTCGTGACGATGATGGGCTGGAGTTTCATCGTGACCGTCCACGCGCCGAAGATGCCCTGCACGCCGATCAGCGCAAGCAGCGCGGTCGGCCACCACGGCGAAACGGCGAGCGGGCGGCGCTTGATACGTGCGACCCAGGCGATCAGCGTCTGCGCGACGATCAGCACACCGATGGCCATGGCGAAATAGCGGTGGATCATTTCGATCCAGGCCTTGGTCATGCTGACCGGTCCTGTCGGCAGCGCCGCGTGGGCCGCGGCAATTTGCGCATGCGCGATGAACGGCGACGCCGTGCCGTAGCAGCCCGGCCAATCGGGGCAACCGAGCCCCGAATCGGTCAGCCGCGTAAAGCCGCCGAACATGACGAGGTCGAGCGTGAGGAACGTCGTCACCCAGACGAGCTTGCGAAATTTGTCGTCGCTGGCTTTGACCCAGACATAGCTGAGCGGCAACAGAGCGATGCACATGCCGATCAGCGCAAGTTGAATTAAAAACATTTCGGATCTCTCATCACTGCGCCCGCCAAGGCAGCCCCCGCATCATCCGATGCTCGACCATTTGAGCAGCTTCGTCACATCGCCCTTGATCTTGCTCGGGTTCGGGTTCTTCGGAAAACGCATCATGAGGTTGCCGTTCGGGTCCACGAGATAGATGTGGTCGGTATCGCGCGTGCCCGTTTCGGCAGGCAACCACGCGGCGACGGCAGCCGGATCGGCGACGAGCATGCGCGTGTCGGCATAAGCCGTCTTGATGGCATCGGGCACCGGCGACTGATCGGTACGCAGCCATATCGTGACGATGCGCACCCGTTCGCCGGCCTGCGTCGCGCGAATCTGGCGCATGAAATAGAGCTTCGTTGCACAAGCCTTGTCGCACGCACTCGTATCGGCGGCGATCATCAGCCAGACGCCGCGCAGCGAAGCGAGCTTCATCGGCTTGCCCGATTCATCGGTCACGACGAGCCCTTCGGGGATCGGACGTTGAGGCTCGACGAGCGTGCCGTAGTTGGTCGTGCCCAGGCTTGGCTTGAATACGTAATAAGCAAGATAGGACGCAATGACCGGCGCGGCACTCACGAGGGCGAGCAGCAGCAACACCCAGCGGCCGCGCCGCCAGGAGCCTCGTGTGGCGCGCTCAGGTGGATTCGGGGAACGAGTGGACGGCATAGACAAAACGGGAAACCTCTTCAAGTCGCTTTCTTCGCGGCACGTCGCGCCGCATACAAACCGAACGCCAATGCCGCTGCGGCCATGCCCCACCACTGGAGCATATAACCGTAGTTGCGCTCGACGCCGGTGGTCGGGGCCGGCCAATCGCGCACGAGCCGATCGCCGGTATCGTTCGTCTGCTGAATCACGAACGGTTGAAGCGGCAATCCGGTTTCGGCCGCATAGGCGGCCGTGTCGAGATTTTGCCGGATCGGCTGATGTGCCGCCGAGCCGCCCTCGCCAAGCTCGAATGCACGAGAAGCGTTGCCGCGGGCGATGCCTTCGATCCAGAGGTCGCCGGCGGGCGTCGAGTACGGCGCGATCGCCGTGCGCACATCGGCGTTGCGCGGCAACCAGCCGCGGTTGACGAGAATATAGCCGCCGTCGGCCAGTTGAAGCGGCATCACCACATAAAAGCCCGGCTGATCGCGGTACGGCCGATTGTCGAGATAAACCACGCGCTGTGGCACAAAGTGTCCGTAGGCGCGCACGCGGTGATATTCGATCGCCTGAGCCGCAATCGGTGCCTTTGTCACGATCCGCGGCGGCGCGCTTTCATAACGCGAGATGCGGGCCTCGATCGCTTCCTTCTGATGGGCGCGGTCGAGCTGCCAAAAACCGAGCCGGATCGTCACCGCCATCACGAAGAGGATCAGCAGCGCGGGAACCAGGCGGAATTTCATGCGGCGTCAGCTATACGGTCACCGGACGCCCATGCGCGGCGAACGGGTGAGATAATTGTGGCTACTGCTTCGTAATGCCGAATATTCGTTGATTCCATGCACATCATCATCGCTATCGCTTTCGTCCTCATCATCGCCAGCATGGCATCGGCGCTCTACTTCATGATGCATGACCGGGGCCGCACGAAGCGCATGGTCTGGTCGCTCGCCACGCGGGTGGGCCTTTCGATCTCGCTTTTCCTGTTCATCCTGATCGCGCACTGGCTCGGCTGGATTCAGTACAACCGAATTCCGCTCGGACATTGATCGCCGGCTCGTTGCACGCCGGTCCATCGAGAGCCGTAAAGACAAACGCCGCCCCGATCGTCTCGAAGGCGGCGTCAAAGCCTGGGCAGTCCGATATTCGAAGCGCGGGCATACGACGGGGCAGGCACCTCGCGCGAGGCACGTGCCCGCCAGCCAGGATCAAAGCCAGTAGACGACGACGTAAAGCCCCAGCCACACGACGTCGACGAAGTGCCAGTACCACGCGGCGCCTTCGAACGCGAAGTGGTGATCGGCCGTGAAGTGACCGCGGATCAGCCGCACCAGCACGACCGAGAGCATCGTTCCGCCGAGAAACACGTGGAAGCCGTGAAAGCCCGTGAGCAGGAAGAACGTCGAGCCGTACACGCCCGAGGCCAGCGTCAGGTTCAACTCGTTGTACGCATGGAAGTACTCGAAGCCCTGCATGAAGAGGAACGTGATGCCGAGCAGGACCGTCGCGGCGAGCCACGCGATCGCCTTCGTCCGATGGTTGTCGCGCAGCGCGTGGTGCGACACCGTCAGCGTCGCGCCCGAGCTCAGCAGCAAGGCCGTGTTGATCGTCGGCACCGGCCACGGCGTCATCGACTTGAAATGGCCGGCGAGCGCTGCCGGACCCTCGTTCGGCCACACGGCGCTGAAATCCGGCCAGATCAGCTTGTAGTCGAGGCTGCCGAGCTGATGCATCGCGATTTCGCGCGCGTAGAAGAGCGCACCGAAGAACGCGCCGAAGAACATGACTTCGGAGAAGATGAACCAGCTCATGCTCCAGCGGTACGAACTATCGACACGCTTGCCGTACATCCCACCTTCCGATTCGGAAATGGCGTCGCCAAACCAGTGCCACAACACGAACAGCAACCAAAGCAGCCCGACGAACATCGTATAGGGCGCCCACGGGCTTTCGTTGAGCCAGAGCCCGAGCGATCCGAGCATGATCAAGACGCCGATGGACGCGGTGACCGGGTGCCGGGACGGATTCGGCACGAAGTAATACGGGCTATCGTTTTGACCGCTCATTGTTGATTCTCCACTTCAGTCCAGTCAGTCCAGTTTGTTGTGCCAGTGAGCGCTTCAGCCCTTACTGACCACCATATGCACGATTGCGATCAATACACCGATGAATACGGCCGCCGCGATCACCGCCGCCGCGATCACGTGCAGCGGGTTCAACTGCGTCGCATCCGCCGCGTGGTCGCGGCTCCTGCGCACGCCGAAAAACGACCACATCACCGCTTTCATCGTCCGAGCGAAACTGCTCTTGCCCTTCTGTTCCATGGCCGCCTCCATCAACGGACCAGCCACTGCTTGACGACGGCACCCAAAAAGAAGACGGCGACGACACCGATCAGGATCAAGGCCAGCCGCAGGTTGCCGGCGCGCATTTGCGCAGGCGATCGTCTTTTTTGTGGGTCCAGAGTCATCCGTCTACTGCTCGTTCATGCCGGGCGGCACATACCGCCCGGCGCGCATGCTACCCGGCCCGCCGGGGGCCGGCCGTTCACTCTACCGTCGGGGGATTCTCGAAGGTATGGAACGGAGCCGGGCTCGGCACCGTCCACTCGAGGCCCATCGCGCCGTCCCACGGCTTGTCGGATGCTTTCTCGAGCTCGCCACCGCCGCGATAGGCCGGCAGTACGACAGCGAACAGGAAATAGACTTGCGCGAGACCGAAGCCGAATGCGCCGATCGACGCAACCTGGTTCCAATCCGTGAACTGCGCCGGGTAATCCGCATAGCGGCGCGGCATGCCCGCGAGGCCCACGAAGTGCATCGGGAAGAACGTCAGGTTGAAGAAGATCATCGACGCCCAGAAGTGGATCTTGCCGCGCGTCTCGTTGTACATCCAGCCTGTCCACTTCGGCGCCCAGTAGTACCACCCTGAGAACAGCGCGAACAGCGAGCCCGCAACGAGCACGTAGTGGAAGTGCGCGACGACGAAATAGGTACCGTGGTACTGGATGTCGAGCGGGGCCATCGCCAGCATGAGACCGGTGAAGCCGCCCATCGTGAACACGAAGAGAAAGCCGATCGCAAACAACATGGGCGTTTCGAACGTCAGCGAGCCACGCCACATGGTGGCCAGCCAGTTGAACACCTTTACGCCCGTCGGCACGGCGATCAGCATCGTCGCGTACATGAAGAACAGCTGGCCCGTGACCGGCATGCCCGTCACGAACATGTGGTGCGCCCAGACCATGAACGAGAGGATCGCGATCGAAGCCGTCGCATAGACCATCGAGCTATAGCCGAACAGCGGCTTGCGCGAGAACGCCGGGATCACCTGGGAGATGATCCCGAACGCCGGCAGAATCATGATGTAGACCTCGGGGTGGCCGAAGAACCAGAAGATGTGCTGATACATCACCGGGTCGCCGCCGCCGGCCGCGTTGAAGAACGAGGTGCCGAAATGACGATCGAACAGCAACATCGTGATCGCACCGGCCAGCACCGGCATGACAGCGATCAGCAGATAGGCCGTGATGAGCCACGTCCAGACGAACATTGGCATCTTCATCAGCGTCATGCCAGGTGCGCGCATGTTGAGGATCGTCACGATGATGTTGATGCTGCCCATGATCGACGACGCACCCATGATGTGGACCGCGAAAATCGCGAAATCCATACCGGGGCCCATCTGCGTCGAAAGCGGCGCATAGAGCGTCCAGCCGGCCGCCGTCGCGCCGCCAGGCGCGAAGAACGAGCCGACGAGCAACGCCGCCGCGGCGGGCAACAGCCAGAAGCTGAAGTTGTTCATCCGCGCGAACGCCATGTCGGCTGCGCCGATTTGCAGCGGGATCATCCAGTTCGCGAAACCCACGAACGCCGGCATGATCGCGCCGAACACCATCATGAGGCCGTGCATCGTGGTGAGCTGATTGAAGAACTCGGGACGCATGATCTGCAAGCCCGGCTCGAACAGCTCGGTGCGGATCATCAATGCCGCCACCCCGCCCGACAGGAACATGGTGAACGAGAACACCAGGTACATCGTCCCGATGTCCTTGTGATTGGTGGCGAACAGCCACCGGCGCCAGCCATGCGGCGTCGCATGCGCATGGTCGTCATGCGCGTGGCCGTGACCGGCTACATCGTGTCCGATGCTAGACATGTGAATCTCCTAGAGCAAATAGTGCACCGACTGTGACGAACACAGCGACACGTCAAGCCGCCGGTGCCGCAGCGACACGCGCCGCGACGCGAGCGCGCGCATTGCCTGCCGCCGCTTCCGGCTTGTCCTGCGAAGGGGCGACGCTTGCCTGCGGCGCGCTTGCGGCCGGCGCGCCGCTTGCGGGCGCGGCCGTCTGGGCACCGCCGCCTTCGGGCAGCTTGCCGTTGCGCGCGTCGGCAACCTGGCGCGGCTGCAAAATGTCGCCCGTATGATTGCCCCAGGCGTTACGCTCGAACGTGATGACCGAAGCGATCTCCACGTCGTTGAGCGTCTTGCCCCAGTTCGGCATGGCGTTCTTGCCGTTCAGCACGATGCTCACATGCTGCGCGATCGGGCCGTTCACGATCTTGCTGCCGTCGAGCGCCGGAAAAACACCGGCGCCCTTGCCGGTCGGCTGATGGCAGACCGCGCAGTTCGCCGTGTAGACTTTTTCGCCGCGAGTCTTGAGCTCGGCGAGCGTATAGGTCTTGTTCGGGTCGTCGTTGCTGGCGGCCATCTTCTTTTGCTGCTCGTCGACCCACTTCGCGTAATCGTCATCCGACTTAACGACGACGACGACGGGCATGTAGGCGTGCTCCTTGCCGCACAGCTCCGTACAGAAACCGCGGAAGGTTCCGGTCTTGTCGGCCTTGAACCAGGTGTCGCGCACGAAACCGGGAATGGCATCCTGCTTGACGCCGAATGCCGGCACGTACCACGAGTGCACGACATCGGCAGCGGTCGTGATCACCCGGATCTTCTTGCCGACGGGCACGACGAGCGGATTGTCCACTTCCTGCAAATAGGTGTCGGTGATCGGCGCCTGGCCGTTGACCTCGCTGCGCGGCGTCGTGAGCGTCGAGAAGTAGCTGATGCCTTCGCCGGGGCCCTTCACGTACTCGTAGCCCCACTTCCACTGGTAGCCGGTGACCTTGACGGTGACGTCGGCGTTGCTCGTGTCCTTCATCGCAACGACCGTGCGCGTGGCGGGCAGCGCCATCAGCACGACGATGATGAACGGCACGATCGTCCAGATGATTTCGACGGTGGTGCTTTCGTGGAAATTGGCAGCTTTGTGTCCTTTCGACTTGCGATGCATGAAGATCGAATAGAACATCACGCCGAACACGCCGAGAAAAATCACCGTGCAAAGCACCAACATCCACATGTGGAGGTGGTAAAGCTCCTCGGCGAGTTTCGTGGCGGGCGGTTGAAAGTTGATCTCGCCGACGGCTGGACCGCCCGGGCTGTCGCCGACCGCCCATGCGGCCGAGGCGAAGAGGAGCCCGCTTGCGGCCAGCACGCCCCAGAGGGCTCGCTTGATTGTTTTCATAGCTTCCTTAGCCAAAATTTCCATTCAAATCCTCGCCCCTTCGCCACCTCTTTCAGCCGCACCGCCGAAGCGTCAGGCGCAACTCGTTCGCGAACTGCGCGCGCCGATGATGCGCGAGATGCAGCCCGATCACGACAGCTTGTCCGCGCGATACGAGCTTGATCGGATCGCGCGGCGACGCACCTTGCTCGACCCGCACCCAGCGCGGATTGAATTCGAACTGCGTCAACCGCTCGGCACTCACCTGCTCGATCACGAGCCGGTTCGGGAAAAGCCGGATGCGCTCGTAATCGACCGCATGACGCGCGTAAATCACGAACGCGATGCCCACCGCCAGCAACTCGATACCCGTGAACGGCAGGACCAGCCATGCACCGCACACGACCAGCAACAGCGCAATCGCCGACGAGCAGAATGTCAGCGACACATAGAACCACACGAACTGCTTCGGCGACACCGAACAGTTTCGCTTCATGAGCCAGTCTTCGATGACCGGCTCCGCATCCATCAGCAGGGCTTGCACCGCCATCGCCACCTCCCGCGCATGCCGCTCGCATACCGCGCGCCCCGGGGCTCGCCGCCTTGTATCGTGGGTCTTCGCGGCGACAAACTGACGCATTATAGGCGCGATCAATGGCATCCACAAGCAAACGCCTATCGCCCCGCAACCCAGTCCTGGCAAGCCTTTGCGAGCTTTTCGCATGCGCTCGGCGAGGGTACCGCGACTCAGCCCGGACGCCTTCGACCGATGTCCTCTATCCGCACGATACCGTGCCCTTCGGCGGTCGTACGCGGCACCGCCTTCCAGGCGTGGCCGTATATCACTTCGAATGTCAGCGCGATCGTGCCGTCCTTGCCGCGGCGCGCGTCGAGCGCCGCGGCAAGCGCGCGATGAAGCCGTTTCGATGCCGGCGCGCCCAGCGCACTGCCCGCCTGGCCGCAATCGCGCGCAAACGGATAGGCGCCCCAACGGCGCACGTCGGCCAGCAGCGTCTCGGGCGATCGATAGGTAATGGTCAGCGTCTCCTGATCCATCACGGGAATTTCGAAGCCGCTCTCGACGAGCATGTCGCCGAGATCGTGCATGTCGACGAAATCGAGTACGTGAGCCCGCCTTCCCACGCCATGCGCGGCCTCCACTTCGACGAAGGCACTGCGCAACTCGCGCAGCGTGTCGGGCCCCAGTGTGCTGAACATCAGCAGGCCGCCGACTTTGAGCACGCGCTGCCATTCGGGAAGCACGAGATCGGGACGGGGATGCCAGTGCAGTGCGAGGTTCGACCACAGGACGTCGAAAACGTCGCCCGCGAACGGCAACGCCGAGAAATCGGCCTGAGCGATGCGAGGCCCCGCGTTGCCGAGCGCACGCGCGAGGGGCGCGGGCAAGAGGCGGCGCCAGCTCGTATCGCCGAGAGCATGCGGCGCGGCACGCGAGAGCATCGCGTGGGACAGATCGACCCCGAACACCGGCGCATCGGGAAAGCGCTCGCGCAACACCGGCAGATCCTCCCCCGTGCCGCAGCCGGCGTCGAGCACGCTCGCCGGCTTCGTTCGAATGTAGTCGAGCCGCTCGCGCATGCGCTGCGCGATCTCGCGCGGCAGGAATGCAACGTCCCCGAACGCCGCTGCGCGGCGATCGAATATTCGCCGTGCAAGCCTCGGATCATAGGCCGGACGGCCAGATTTAGCGGGAGTGGGGGACATGACGGTCGATCTGGCGAAGAGCCCGAAGTATACTCGCTCGCTCGGTCGAGTCCAGCGAGGGGAAAGCCCATGTGCAAGCCCGGCAGCGCGATGCCGAGCACCGGTTACGCGCTCGCGGTAGGCACGAGCCCCGAGCGCGCACCGCTTGCGTTCGCGGCGCGCGTTGCGCTGCGGGTGGCGCATTGCGCGCTTCCCCAATCGTGCGTGTTGTGCGGCGCGTTATGCGTCAATATGTCGCAACAGCCAATGTGTCGCGGATGCGACGCGCAATACTGGAACGAACCGCGCCTGCGGTGCCTGCGGTGCGCCATGCCGCTCACGCTCGGCGGCACACGCCCGCATGGCCCGGGCCGCTACGTCTGCAGTCCATGCGCGACGCGTCGGCCGCCCTTCGACAGAACGCTCGCGCTCGCGGATTACCGGCCGCCGCTGGACCGCCTTGCGCTCGGCCTCAAGTTTCGCGGGCGGCTTCTCGTCGCGAAGGAATTCGCGCGGGGCCTCGCCGCCCTGGCCATCGATCGCCTGGCGCCCGACGCGTGGCCGGACCTCGTCGCGCCGGTGCCGCTCGCGCACGAGCGGCTCGTCGAGCGCGGCTTCAATCAAGCGTGGGAGATCGCCAAGCCGCTCGCACGCGCGCTGAACGTGCCCGCCGATGCGGCGCTGCTGCGGCGCACGACCCACACGGTCGCGCAGTCCCGGCTCGATCTCGACGCGCGCAAGCGCAATGTGGGCGCCGCCTTCCGCTCGATGCGCGAGGTACGCGGCATGCATGTCGCGCTCGTCGACGACGTGATGACATCCGGCGCGACGCTCGAAGCCGCGGCGCGCACACTGAAGACCGCGGGCGCGCGCGAGGTGACGAATTTCGTCGCCCTGCGCACCGCGAAAGACTGATTACGAGCCAACGCACCAACCAATATCATGTTCAACGTCGTTCTCGTCGAACCCGAAATTCCGCCGAACACCGGCAACATCATCCGCCTGTGCGCCAATACGGGCGCACAACTGCATCTGATCGAACCGTTGGGTTTTCCGCTCGACGATGCCAAGCTGCGCCGCGCCGGCCTCGACTATCACGAATACGCACGGATGCAGGTCCACCGTGACTGGGAGAGCTTCATCGCCACCGCCTCGCCCGATCCCGAGCGAATGTTCGCATTTACGACGCGCGGCGCAAGCCCATTTCACGGGCACCGCTTTCATCCCGGCGACTGGTTCGTATTCGGCGCGGAAACGCGCGGCCTCGCGCCTGCCCTGCTCGATCGTTTCGGCGCCGAACAGCGGGTCCGGCTGCCGATGCGGCCGAACAACCGCAGCCTCAATCTCTCCAACACCGTTGCGGTGGTGGTGTTCGAGGCCTGGCGCCAGGCTGGCTTCGAAGGCGGTCAGTGACGCGCGAGCGCCGCGCTACGCGCGATCGACCCGGTGCGATTCCGCACGGGCGTCGCGGCGCAACAGGGCGCTGACGGCTGCACGCGGCGCGACGCCATCGAACAGCACGCTGCAGACCGCTTCCGTGATCGGCATATCGACGCCTTGCGCGCGCGCGATGCCCAGGACCGCCTGAGCGCAGCGAACGCCTTCGGCCACGTGGCCGAGTGCGCCGAGAATATCGTCGAGCGAGCGGCCGTCCGCCAGTTGCAACCCGACTGTGCGATTACGTGAAAGATCGCCCGTGGCCGTGAGAATCAGGTCGCCCAGCCCCGTGAGCCCCGTGAACGTATCCGGCCGGCCGCCCAGCGCGACGCCGAGGCGCGACATTTCGGCGAGCCCACGCGTGATCAGTGCGGCGCGCGCGTTCAAGCCGAGCGCGAGACCGTCCGAGATGCCGGTGGCGATCGCCAGCACGTTTTTGACCGCACCACCGACTTCGACACCGATCAAATCGTCGCCGGTATAGATGCGCATCGCGCCGTGATGGAACGCGGATACGGCGAGATCGCGGCAAGCCGCACTGGTGCTGGCGACCGTCAACGCGACAGGCAATCCGAGCGCGACTTCGCGCGCGAAGCTCGGCCCCGAGAGCACGCCATGACTGACATGACCGGCGAGCTCGGAGGCGACGACCTGATGCGGCAGCATCTGCGTATCGGCTTCGAACCCTTTGCAGACCCAGACGAAGTGCGCGGGAACGCGGCCAAGCTCGCGCAACGCACGACTAAGCGCGCGCAGCCCGGCCACCGGCGTGGCGATTACGCACAGCGCGTCCTCGGCGCCGCAATGCTCGAGCGCCGTCGCGAGCCCGGCTTCGTAGCGCAACTGCGCCGGCAGGGCTACGCCTTGCAGATAGTGCGCATTTTCGCGGCGCGCGGCGAGTTCGGCCGCGAGCGCGGGCTCGCGGGCCCACAAGAGCGTGTCGTGGCGCGCGGCCAGATGCGCAGCGAGCGCCGTACCCCATGCGCCCGCGCCGAGAACGGCGACTTTCATGGCGGGCACCGCCCTCGCCGCTCAGTGCGTGGCGCCGTTCGATGCTTCGTTTTGCGCACCCATCTGCGCAAGACGCTGCTCGTAGAGCGCCTGGAAGTTGATCTCGGCGAGGTGGATCGGGGGGAATCCCGCACGGGTGATCGCATCGGCGATATTGGAGCGCAGATACGGGAAGATGATCGTCGGGCACGCAATGCCGACGAGCGGATCGACCTGATCGGCCGGAATATTGCGGATCTCGAAGATGCCGGCCTGCTTGGCCTCGATCAGGAAAGCGACCTTCTCGGCCACCTTCGCGGTGACCGTGCCCGTCACTGCGACCTCGAAGATGCTCTCCGCAAGACGGTCGGCCTTCACGTCGACCTCGACTTCCACCGACGGCATGTCCTGCTCGAGGAAAATAGCCGGCGAATTAGGCTGCTCGAGCGACAGGTCCTTCAGGTAGACGCGCTGGATGTTGAAGAACGGCTGGTTGTTCTGGTCCGACATGGTGGCTCCGATGGATGAATTCATCTTGGCCGGCGGCGCGCCGGCCAAGCAGGGAATGTATGAGGCGCTGAGCGCGACATCGAGCCGCAGCCCGAGGCACGCCCGCGAGTATGCGTAGCGCGCGCGCTCAGCGCGCCGAGCGGCTGGCGCCCGTCACGCGGAGGCGGCGTTCACGCAGGTTCGAGCAGCGGCACGAGGCCGCCCGCGCGATCGAGCGCGGAAAGATCGTCGTAACCGCCGATATGCTTATCGCCAATGAACACCTGCGGTACCGTGCGCCGTCCCGTGCGCTCCATCATCTCCTCACGGCGCGCGGGATCGCGGTCGACGAGGACTTTTTCGATGTGCTCGACGCCGCGCGATTTCAAGAGCCGCTCGGCCATCTGGCAATAGGGACAGACCTGGGTGCTGTACATCACGACCGAATTCACGCTTGCCACTCCTTTACTTGACGACCGGCATGCCGGCCTGCTGCCAGGCGTTCAAACCGCCTTGCAGCACATGGACTTCGGCGTAGCCGGCCTCGCGCACGACGCGCGAGGCCTTGTTCGACTGCAGACCGTTCTGGCAGACGAGCAACACCGGATTCCCCTTATTCTTGGCGATCTGGCCAATTTTTGCTTGAAGCTCCGCGAACTCGAGGTGGCGGGCGGACGGCAGATGTCCGCCCGCGTAGTCGGCGGCCGGCCGCAGATCGACGATCACGGCGTTGCGCCGGTTGATCAGCTGCGTCGCCTCCGCCGCGGACAGGCCGCCGCGGCCACGCCCCGAAAGCATCGGCCAAAGCAGCAAGCCGCCCGAGACGACAAGGGCCGCGATGAGCACGAGGTTCGTGTAATCGGTTAGAAACGTCACGAAATATCCGCCAAAAAGGGAAGAAAAGGAAACAGGCAATCCGACCATTATAAAATATCCGCTTGACGCGATGGCGGGTGCCCTTCGGACGGTGCACCGGCCTCGCATCGGGCGCTTCCTCACTACCGACCTCTTACGCTCATGCACAAGCTCGTCCTCATCCGCCACGGCGAATCGACGTGGAACAAGGAAAACCGATTCACCGGCTGGGTCGACGTCGACCTGACCGAACAAGGCATTCGCGAAGCCAACGAGGCGGGCCGGCTGCTTCGGGAAGCCGGCTACCGCTTCGACATCGCCTACACCTCGGTGCTCAAGCGCGCGATCCGTACGCTCTGGCACGTGCAGGACCAGATGGATCTCATGTACCTGCCCGTCGTCCACTCGTGGCGCCTGAACGAGCGTCACTACGGTGCGCTGGCCGGCCTGAACAAGGCGGAAACGGCCGCTCAGTACGGAGACGATCAGGTGCTCGTCTGGCGTCGCAGCTACGACACGCCGCCGCCCGCGCTCGAGCCGACCGATCCGCGCGCCTCGTACGACGATCCGCGCTATGCCAAGGTGCCGCGCGAAGCGCTACCGCTCACGGAGTGCCTGAAAGACACGGTCGCGCGCGTGCTACCGGTCTGGAACGAATCGATCGCCCCGGCCATCAAGGCGGGCAAGAAGGTGCTGATCGCGGCGCACGGCAACTCGCTGCGCGCGCTCATCAAGTATCTCGACGGTATTTCCGACTCCGACATCGTCGGCCTGAACATCCCGAACGGGGTGCCGCTCGTGTACGAGCTCGACGATGACCTCAAGCCGATACGCCATTACTATCTCGGCGACGCCGAAGCCATCGCCAAGGCACAAGCCGCCGTTGCCAAGCAAGGCAAGGCAGGCTGAGGCACCGTCGATACCCCGGGGGCGGCACGGCAAACGCGGCACGGCACAGGCAGGGCCGGGAGCGTTTTTTGCCCCCGGCTGTCGAACACCGACACATGAGTACCGCCGCACCCGGCTGATCGAGCAGTTATACTTGACCGTCCTTCGCCACCGGCGCTCACACCCGTTTTCCGAACGCAACCGACTCTATGCGCACGAAACTCAAGAATATCGGCCTGATCGCAGCGGGCCTCGCCGCCGGCGTGTTCGCAACCCTGCAATTTTCTGCCGCGGCGCAGCAGGCCACCTCCACCCCGCTGCCGCTCGAGCAGTTGCGCCTTTTTGCGGAAGTGTTCGGCCAGATCAAGCATGACTATGTCGTGCCGGTCGATGACAAGAAACTCCTGACCGAAGCCATCAAGGGCATGGTTTCGAGCCTCGATCCGCACTCCTCGTATCTGGACAAGACCGATTACCAGGAACTGCAGGAGCAGACGAAGGGGCGCTTCGCCGGCCTCGGTATCGAGATTTCGCAGGAAGACGGGCTCATCAAGGTCATCTCGCCGATCGAGGATACGCCCGCGTTTCGCGCCGGCATCCGCCCGGGCGATCTGATCACCCGCATCAACGACAAACCCGTGCGCGGCATGACGCTCGACCAGGCCGTCAAGCAAATGCGCGGCGACCCGGGCACGAAGGTCACGCTGACGCTGTTCCGCAAGAGCGAGGACCGCACATTCCCCGTCACCGTCACGCGCGCGATCATCCGCGTACAGAGCGTGAAGGCGAAGGTCGTCGCCCCGGGCTATGCGTACGTGCGCATCACGAGCTTCCAGGAACGCACGGTGCCCGATCTCGCGACCAAGCTCGCCGACATCGCGCGCGAGCAGCCGAATCTGAAAGGCCTGATCCTCGATCTGCGCAATAACGGCGGCGGCCTTCTGCAAAGCGCGGTGGGCGTGGCCGGCGCGTTCATGCCGCCCGATTCGGTCGTCGTTTCGACGAACGGACAGATTGCCGATTCGAAGCAGGTCTATCGCGATACCTACGCGAACTACCGGCTGCCGTCGTTCGACTCCGATCCGCTCAGGAATCTGCCCGGCATCTTCAAGACGGTGCCGATGATCGTGTTGACGAACGCCTATTCGGCATCCGCGTCGGAGATCGTGGCCGGCGCGCTGCAAGATGCGCATCGCGCCATGATCGTGGGCAAGACGACGTTCGGCAAAGGCTCCGTGCAAACCGTGCGTCCGCTGACCTCGGATACCGCGCTGCGTCTCACGACGGCGTACTACTACACGCCGAGCGGCCGCTCGATCCAGAACAAGGGCATTCGCCCTGACGTCCCGGTCGATCAATATGCGGACGGCGATCCTGACGACGCCTTCGTCACGCGCGAAGTCGACTACACGAACCACCTTGCCAATACGCAGGATCCGAACGAGAAGAAAGAACACGAGCAGCGCGAAAACGACCGGCTGCAGCAGTTGCAGCAGCTCGAGCAGGAAAACGACAAGAAGACGCCCGAGCAGCGCGCCAAAGATCGCGAGCGCAAGCCCGTGGAGTTCGGCTCGGCCGACGATTTCATGCTGCAGCAGGCGCTGAACAAGCTCCAGGGCAAGCCCGTGCAGGAGTCGAAGTCGATCGCCGAGCGCAACCTCGCTCAGCGCAAGGTCCCGACATCGGCCTCGGCGCCGGTCGCGGTCAAGCCGGGCACGCCCGCGCCGGCCTCGGCTCCCGCCAAGTAGTCCCCGTTGCTGCGCGTGCCGTGAACGACGATCAACTGCTTCGATACTCGCGGCA
Organism: Trinickia sp.; assembly: GCF_036503415.1. Lineage (GTDB taxonomy): Bacteria > Pseudomonadota > Gammaproteobacteria > Burkholderiales > Burkholderiaceae > Trinickia. The sequence continues at coordinate 73,145 of NZ_DASXWY010000083.1, forward strand.
TATTCTCGTCGACGAATTGGGCATCGAAGCGCAGCAGCGGTTTCTCGATGCGCACGCGATCGTCGTCGGCGCCGGCGGCCTCGGCTCGCCGGCCGCTATTTATCTCGCGGCGGCGGGCGTCGGCAGACTGACGCTCGTCGATGCCGATACCGTCGATCTGACGAATCTGCAACGGCAAATCCTGCACGTCACCGCGTCGGTCGGGCGGAAAAAGGTCGAATCGGGTCGCGAAGCGATTGCACGGCTGAACCCCGATGTCATCGTGAATGCGGTGGACGAGCGTATCGACGTCGCTTGGCTCGACGTTCACGTGCCGGACGCGAGCGTGGTGCTCGATTGCACGGACAACTTCGCGACGCGCCACGCGATCAACCGCGCCTGCGTCAAGCACGGCATACCGCTCGTGTCGGGCGCCGCGTTGCGCTTCGACGGCCAGATCAGCACGTTCGATTTCCGCGACGCACACTCCCCGTGCTATGCCTGCATCTTTCCCGAAGACCAGCCATTCGAAGAAGTTGCATGCGCAACGATGGGGGTGTTCGCACCCACCGTCGGCATCGTCGGTGCAATGCAGGCAGCGGAAGCGCTGCGTGTCGTGGCGGGTATCGGCGAAACGCTCGTAGGGCGTCTCATGATGCTCGATTCGCTGCGCATGGAATGGACGACGATGAACATCGCACGACAGCCCGATTGCCCCGTGTGCCAAGACCGCGGGCGCCAGTAGCGCACGCCGGGCGACGGTACTCAGCGCGCGGACTAGCCGACACGGCTTCGCGCGCGTTCCAGGACTTTTGCAGGCGTCATAGCTGAGCGACGCATTTGAGCGCCGCTTGCACTTCCTCGGGCTCGAAAGCGGCCAGCACGTCCGCCACCGGTTTTTCGAGCGCCCGCAAATCGGCGCGCAAGATCTCCTGCTTGACCACGAGCAACTGGCTCGGGTGCATCGAAAACTCGGTCAACCCCATGCCGAGCAACAGCCGTGTCAGCTGCGGGTCGCCCGCCATCTCGCCGCACACCGATACCGGCACACCCGCGCGCTTCGCCTCGCGCAGCGTGAACGCAATCAGATGCAGCACGGCCGGGTGCAACGGGTCGTACAAATGCGCGACGGCATTGTCGGCCCGGTCGATCGCGAGCGTGTATTGAATGAGGTCGTTCGTCCCGATCGAAAGAAAGTCGACGCGCTTCAGGAAGAGCGGCAACGCGATCGCCGCAGCCGGAATCTCGATCATCGCTCCGACCTGTACGCCCGGATCGTATGCGAGGCCAGCATCGTCGAGCTGCCGCTTCGCTTCGCGTATGAGATCGAGCGTCTGATCGATCTCCTGGGCGTGGGCGAGCATCGGCACGAGAATCTTGACCTTCCCCAACGCCGAAGCGCGCAGGATCGCGCGCAGCTGCGTCAGAAACATCTGCGGCTCGGACAGGCTCCAGCGGATCGCCCGAAGCCCGAGCGCTGGGTTCGGTGCCGCCTCGTGGCCCTCGCCTCCTCCGAACGTTTCGAGCGGCTTGTCGGCGCCGACATCGATCGTACGGATCGTCACCGGCAGGCCGGACATCAGATCGACCGCCCGGCGGTAAGCCTCGAACTGCTCCTCCTCCTCGGGCAGATGATCCTTGCTCATGAAGAGAAACTCGGTCCGGAAAAGACCGATGCCGACCGCGCCCGCCTCCACGGCCGTGCGCGCGTCCTCGGGCAGCTCGATGTTCGCGCACAGCGCGATCTTCGTGCCGCAAAGCGTCTGCGTCGGCGCAAACTTCAGGCGCTGAAGCTTCTTTTGCTCGAGCGCTTTTTCACTCTGGCGATAGGTGTACTCCTCGAGAACGATCGGCGCGGGATCGACGATCACGATGCCATGGTCGCCGTCGACGATGATCAGATCGTCCTGCCGGATCAGCGCACTCGCGTGCTGTACGCCCACGGCCGCGGGAATACCGAGGCTGCGCGCGACGATCGCGGTGTGGGACGTGCGCCCGCCGAGATCGGTGACGAAGCCTTGAAACGTTTGCGTCTTGAACTGCAGCATGTCGGCGGGCGAGATGTCATGCGCAACGACGATCATTTCGTCGGTCGCGTCCCCGTTCGCGCCGTCGACGAGCACCACCGCCGATGGTGCACCTGCGAGCGCCTTCAGGATTCGCTCGACCACCTGCTGAATGTCCGCCTTGCGCTCGCGCAGATACTCGTCCTCGATATCGTCGAAATGACGCACGAGGCGCTCGAGTTGCTCGGTCAGCGCCCATTCGACGTTGTAGCGGCGCGTGCGGACGAGGTCCATCGTCTCCTGAACGAGCATGGCATCGTTGAGGATCATCGTATGGACGTTGATGAAGGCCCCGACCTCGCTCGGGGCGTCGGCAGCGAGATCGCCGCTCAAGCGCTCCAACTCGCCTTGCACGGCCTTGAGTGCCGCGCGGAAGCGCTCGAGTTCGCCTTCGATCTGAGGCGGCTCGATCAGATAGTGATCGACGTCGAGCGCCGCCGGTGCAATGAGATAAGCGCGCCCGATCGCGATGCCGCGTGACACTGGAATTCCATGCAGCGAGAACGACACGCGCACCTCCTCGAATTATGTAATGCTGCGGGAGCCATACCGCTGCTATGGGCGTGCAACCCTAATCCGGAATTATAAATTCCATTGTCGTGCCTGACTGCTTGCGCTGCAGCATGTACAGACTTTTCCGCGTGCTCGGCGACGCGCGGAGCCCCGCCCGCGCCCGAGGATAGCGCTGAAGACAGCATAAAAAAACCGCGGACTGCCGCGGCTCGTCGCCAGCGCCGGCGCCGCGTTACTGGCCTTCGCCGAACTTGTCGGCGATCAGCTTCAATAGCGCCTGCATCGCCTCGGCTTCATCCGGCCCCTCCGTTTCGATCGTCACCGTGCTGCCGATGCCGGCTGCGAGCATCATCACACCCATGATGCTCTTTGCATTGATGCGCCGTCCGTTGCGTGTCATCCAGATTTCCGACTGAAAGTTGCCCGCGAGCTGAGTCAGTTTGGCCGACGCACGTGCGTGAAGCCCCAGTTTGTTGACGATCGTCGTTTCATTTTGAAGCATCTACGGTTCCCTGCGGCCCGGTAGGCGTTGGCAAGAGTCGGTGAAATCGAAAAAAGGCGCATCAGGCGCCGGTACCGCGCGTACCGGTGCGCGGCGCTTGCATGGCTGTGGCTGGCAACGGCTCGGCGGCACTCAGCGGCGCACCGGTTGTCGGCAGACAGGGCGAAGGCGCGCAAACCCCGCCCGGCGATGTCTGCGGTCCGATTGCATGTACCCCCTTCGCCGCACCGGTCAATGCTTTGTCGGCAAGCGTATCGAGCGGGGTCGTGCGGTAACAGACAGCGCGCACGAGCATCGGTAGGTTGACACCGGCCAGCACACGCACATCGGCGAGGCTCGCAAGCCTGCTGGCGATATTGGCGGGCGTCGCGCCGTACATGTCGGTGAGCACGAGCACCCCGTTGTCCTCGCGCAGGCGCTCGACTTCGGATTGCGCGAACGCGCTCACCTGTGCCGGATCGCAATCCGGCGTAACGTCGATCACGCCGATGCGCGCCGGAATCCCGCCATAAATGTGCGCGATGCAGTCTCTTAGCGCCGTGGCAAACGGCGCATGCGCGATGATCAGAATGCCTGCCATGTCAGCCCTGCAACGAAAAACGACGACCTGCGCACAACCGGTGCAGGCCTACCCGGAAACGCAGGTGCGCCCCGGTTTGTTTTGCAATACAGCAATTGTAGCAGTCCATTTTCGCGCGAAACGCAACGTCATGCCGGCGCCGCCCGCTCCAGCGCATCGACGAACATGCCGGCGACATCGAAGCCGGTTTGATCCATGATCTCGCGAAAGCAGGTGGGACTCGTGACGTTGACCTCGGTAAGCCAGTCCCCGATCACATCGAGCCCGACGAGCAGCAGCCCGCGCGAAGCGAGCACCGGCCCGAGCGTTTCGGCTATTTCCATATCTCGCACCGACAGCGGCTGCGCCACCCCGACGCCGCCCGCCGCAAGGTTGCCGCGCACCTCGTTGCCCTGCGGTATTCGCGCCAGCGAAAACGGCACGACTTGCCCGCCGATCAGCAGGATGCGCTTGTCGCCGGCCGATATCTCGGGAATGAACTTTTGAGCCATGACCGACCTCGCCCCGTCATGGCTCAACATTTCGATGATCGAGCCGAGGTTCATGCCGTCGCTCTTGACGCGGAATACGCCCATGCCGCCCATGCCGTCGAGCGGCTTCAGGATGACGTCGCCGTACTCGGCATGAAAGGCGCGCAATCGCGCCGCGTCGCGCGTCACGAGGGACGGCGCGACGAACTGCGGGAATTCGCCGATGGCAAGCTTCTCGGAGTGATCGCGAATCGTCTGCGGCTTGTTGAACACGTGCGCCCCGGCGCGTTCCGCGAGCTCGAGCAGCCAGGTCGATGTCACGTACTCCATGTCGAACGGCGGGTCCTTGCGCATCAGCACGGCGCCGAACGACGTCAGCGAGCGGTGCTCGTTGGGCCCGTTCTCGTGCCACACGTTACGATGCAAATCGGCCGTGTCGCCGACGATCGTGACTCGATGCACCGTTGCTTCGACGTTGCCCCCCGTCCACGCAAGGTGCTTCGGCTCGCACGCGAAGATCGCATGGCCGCGGCGTGCGGCCTCGGCCATCATCGCGTAGGTCGTGTCCTTGTAGATCTTGAAGCGTGAGAGCGGATCGGCGATGAAGAGGATATCCATGAAGCTCCTGCGCCCCCTTGCGGGGTTGTCGTTTGTTCAAAGGGGCCGCTCGTGGCCTGGGCGATGCGCGCCACGGCGCGCGCAGCTCAGACCTGGATGGCCTCGGGGTCGGTCTTTTCGAGTTCGACGGACGCGGCGAGCAGGCCGAGCCGTGCCACGACGCCATACATATAGAAGCGGTTCGGCGGTGCTGCGCCAGGCTTCGCGTGCGCATCGGGCAGCGCCGTGTGCTCGAAGCCGAGCGGCACGAAATGCATGCCGGGGGCGTTGAGGTTCTGATCGCGCTCGCGCGAGCCGTGCACGCGGTAAAAACCGCCGACGACGTACCGGTCGATCATGTAGACGACCGGTTCGGCCACTTCTTCGCCGATGCGCTCGAACGTATACACCCCTTCCTGCACGATCAGATCATGCATGGGCCGACCGCCTTTCGTCGCCGCCATGCGCGTGCGCTCGCCCTTCGAAAGGTGGGCGAGTTCGGATGCGTCATGCACGGTCATCACGCCGCGCCCGCCCGTGCCCGCATCGGACTTGATGACGACATACGGCTTTTCGCCGATACCGTACTCGCGATACTTGCGCGCAATCTTCTTGATGACGGCGTCGATCGCGTCGGTCAGCGCTTCTTCGCCGGTATGCGCCTCGAAATCGACGTCTTCGACATGTGCGAAATAGGGATTGATCATCCACGGGTCGATCTCGACGAGCTTGGCGAACTTCTTGGCGACGTCGTCGTAGCAGGAAAAATGCGTCGACTTGCGGCGCACGGCCCAGCCCGCGTGCAGCGGCGGCAGCACGTACTGCTCGTGCAGATTCTCGAGTACCGGCGGCAATCCCGATGAGAGATCGTTATTGAGCAGGATCGAGCAGGGATCGAAATTCTTCAGACCCAGCCTGCGCGGCGTGCGCTCGAGCGGTTCGAGGACGATTTTCTGGCCGTCTTTGAGGGAAATCGTCACCGGGCCCGCGATGTTTTCGTCGAGCGTGCCGAAGCGCACGTTCAGGCCGGCTTGGCGCATGATCGTCGCGAGACGCGCCACGTTCTCGAGGTAAAACGCGTTGCGTGTCTCGTGCTCGGGGATCACGAGCAGGTTCTTTGCATCGGGGCAAATCTTCTCGATGGCCGCCATTGCCGCCTGGACAGCGAGCGGCAGCACTTCGTTCGGAAGGTTGTTGAATGCGCCCGGAAAGAGGTTCGTATCGACGGGCGCGAGCTTGAAACCCGCATTGCGCAGATCGACCGAACAATAAAACGGCGGCGTATGCTCCTGCCATTCGAGCCGGAACCAGCGCTCGATCGCCGGCGTGGCATCGAGGATCTTCCGCTCGAGATCGAGCAGTGGACCGTTTAACGCCGTAACTAGATGCGGAACCATGGAGCACTCGCAGACAGGGGAAAAAAGATTGTAGAGCAATTGCCCTGCCGATCTGGGGGCAGTTTTACCCTCCGCAAGCCTTGCCGGCCACCATATTTTCTATTGACCTGATTGTCGAAAGGGTCGTTCCATCCCCCGTACACGCGAAAAAACGAAAAAAAGCCCGCCTGAAAAGGCGGGCTGAATCGCTGTTGCCTGGTCGCTGGAAAGGCGGGCGCCTTATTCGACGTGCTCGCCGTGCAGGACGACGTCGAGACCCTCGCGCTCTTCCTCCTCGGCAACACGCAGGCCGATGACCATATCGATGACCTTGAGCAGCACGAAGCTGACGACACCGCTATAGGCCACCGTGGTGAGTACGCCTTTCGCCTGCAGAATCAGGCTGCCGTCCATGCCGCCGATGTCCTTGACCGCGAAGACGCCGGTCAGGAGCGCGCCGAGAATACCGCCCACGCCGTGCACGCCGAAGCAATCGAGCGAGTCGTCGTAGCCGAGCTTCATCTTGAGCCAGGTGGCCGACCAGAAGCAGACGACACCCGCCGCGATGCCAATGGCGAGCGCACCGCCCACGCCGACGAAACCGGATGCCGGCGTGATCGCTACGAGACCGGCAACGGCGCCGGATGCGATGCCGAGCGCCGACGGCTTGCCCTTGGCGATCCATTCGACGAACATCCACGCGAGCGCGGCGCAGGCAGTGGCGATCTGCGTCGTCAGCATCGCGAAACCGGCACGGCCGTCGGCCGCCACGGCGGAGCCCGCGTTGAAGCCGAACCAGCCCACCCACAGCATGGCCGCGCCGATCAGCGTGAGTACGAGGTTGTGCGGTGCCATCGCTTCGCGACCGTAGCCGACGCGCTTGCCCAGCACGAGGGCGCAAACGAGCCCGGCAACACCGGCGTTGATGTGCACGACCGTGCCGCCCGCGAAATCGAGGATGCCCGCGGCAGAGAGCCAGCCCGTCGGTTCCCAGACCATATGGGCGATCGGCGAGTAGACGATCAGCGACCACAGCGCCATGAACACGAGCATCGCCGAGAACTTCATGCGGTCGGCGAATGCGCCGGTGATGAGCGCCGGCGTGATGATCGCGAACGTCATCTGGTAGACGAAATAGACCGATTCGGGGATCGTCGGCGCGAGATGGCTCACGGTCAGCGTCGTTGCCTTATCGCCCTTGATGAACGCCATGCCGGCGAGCATCGTGCGCGACAGACCGCCGATGAACGCGTTACCCGGCGTGAAGGCGAGCGTGTAGCCGATCACGGTCCACAGCACCGTCACGAGACAGGTGATCGCGAAGCTTTGCATCACCGTGGCGAGCACGTTCTTCTTGCGAACCATGCCGCCGTAAAAAAGCGCGAGTCCCGGAATCGTCATGAACAGCACGAGCGCCGTCGAGGTCAGCATCCAGGCCGTATCGCCGGAACTGATCTTGGAGGAGTCGACGGAGAACGGTGCGGTCGGCGCGGCCGGTGCGGCCTCGGAGGCCGCGGCCGGGGCCGCAGCCGATGCCGGTGCTGCGGACGCGGGCGCTGCGGCGCTCGCATCGGCAGCCGGGGCGGACGCCGCGGCGGCGGGTGCTGAAGCGGCGGCGGCGGCCGACGCGTCGTCCGCGAGGGCGGCGCCGATACCGCCCGCCAGCAGCGAGGCGGCCATCGCCAGGGACATCAGAAATTTGCGCATCTTTCGGTTTCCTCTTATCGCTAACTTTTTGACTTACAGGGCGTCGGCGCCCGTTTCGCCGGTACGGATCCGGATGACCTGCTCGATCGGCGTCACGAAGATCTTGCCGTCGCCGATCTTGCCGGTGCGCGCGGCACGCTCGATGGCTTCGATGGCCTGATCGACGATGTCGTCCGATACGGCGGCCTCGATCTTCACCTTCGGCAGAAAGTCGACGACGTATTCCGCGCCGCGATAGAGCTCGGTATGGCCCTTCTGGCGCCCGAAGCCCTTCACTTCGGTGACCGTGATGCCCGAGACGCCGATCGCCGACAACGCTTCGCGCGCCTCATCGAGCTTGAACGGCTTGATGATTGCGGTAATGAGCTTCATGAAAATCCTCTTTTTCGTTGCGAGAACCCGATTTCGTGCGGCCGCCGTGGCATGCCGGCCATATCGGCACCGCCGCCGCGAAATGGGGCGCCGGCCGATGCGGGTCCGAGTAGAGCAACTTATGTGCCATCACCTCCCTACGCGAATGGGCAGGACGAGAAGCGGACAAAACCTCTGAAAGCAGGCCGAACGGCCAGCGTCGGCGGGCCGCGCTGGCGCGGGCCGTCGATCGTTGCTAGAGTGTTCGCACGGTCTACGCTAGAGCGACGCACCATCGCCGCTCATGACTGTCTGATTCGGCGCACCGCGCGCACCGTTTCGGGTCATCGGTGCGTTATAGACGTTACTTTTCGAATGGGCTGCACTTTTTTTGTGCGTCCGAGGGGAACCATCATGAAGCAACCGAACGATATCTTTCAGGACTTCCAGGCGCGCATGAGCGACCTGCTCAAGCACTCGCCGGCGAAAGACGTCGAGCGCAACGTGAAGGCCATGCTCTCCCAGGGTTTCTCCAAGCTCGATCTCGTCACGCGGGAGGAGTTCGATACACAAGCGCAGGTGTTGCTGCGCACGCGCACGCGCCTCGAAGAACTCGAGCGGCGGGTGGCAGAGCTCGAGCAAAAGCTCGCCGCCTCGCAAGAATCCTGAGTCACCCTCCCTCTTTTCGCCCGGCGCGCGCGTAACGCGCTGCCGCGGCGTATCGCTCCTTGCCGTATCCGCAGGCGGCGCACCAGCCGCCTGCTTCATTCCCCGGAGAATCCATGTCGCTTGCCGTGGTGCGTTCGCGCGCGCCGGCTGCCGGCCGCGCGCCTGAAGTGACCGTCGAAGTGCATCTCGCCAATGGCCTGCCGTCATTTTCCATCGTCGGTTTGCCTGATCTCGAAGTGCGCGAAAGCCGCGAGCGCGTGCGCGCTGCGCTGCAGAATTGCGGCTACGAGTTTCCGGTCCGCCGGATTACCGTCAATCTCGCGCCGGCCGATCTTCCGAAAGAATCGGGGCGCTTCGATCTTCCGATCGCGCTCGGCATCCTGGCGGCGAGCGGACAAATTCCCGCTGCGGCGCTCGGGCCGCGCGAGTTTGCCGGCGAGCTTTCATTGACGGGAGCTTTGCGACCGATGCGCGGTGCGTTCGCGATGGCCTGCGGGACGGCGCGGCGCCGGCGGCACGATGGCGCCAGTCATTCGAGCAGGGACACGCGGAGCGAGCGGACTGGCATCGATGGCGGCGTGCAAGAGGCCGCCGCTGCGGAGCCTGGCCTGGGCCTGGGCCTGGGCCTGCCGGAACTCTATCTGCCGCTCGCCAGTGCGGGCGAGGCTGCGCTCGTGCCGGGAGTGCATGTTTACGGCGCGCCCGATCTGCCCTCGTTGTGCGCGCATCTCGCGGGAGCCGAAGACGGAACGTTGCGCCCTATCGAAATGCCCTCGCTCGAGGCCCACGCTACACCCGCCGTACCCGACATGGCCGACGTGATCGGGCAGCCCGGTGCGCGCCGGGCGCTCGAGGTCGCAGCCGCCGGAGGACATCACATGCTGATGGTCGGCCCGCCCGGAGCCGGCAAGTCGATGCTCGCGGCCAGGCTGCCAGGCTTGCTGCCGCCCATGTCCGACGAGGAAGCGCTCGCATCGGCCGCGCTGCTCTCGGCGAGCATGCTCGGTTTTTCCCCGGTGCAATGGCGCCGCCGTCCATTTCGCGCGCCGCACCATTCGTCGAGCGCCGCCGCACTGGTCGGCGGGCGCAATCCGCCGCAACCCGGGGAAATCACACTCGCCCACCTGGGCGTGCTGTTCCTCGACGAACTGCCCGAATTCGATCGCCATGTACTCGAGACGCTGCGCGAGCCGCTCGAGGCGGGCCGTATCACTGTCTCGCGCGCGGCCCAGCAAGCCGATTTCCCCGCGGCCTGCCAGCTCGTCGCGGCCATGAATCCCTGTCCCTGCGGGTGGCGGGGCGACCCGGCGGGTCGCTGCCGGTGCACGCCCGATGCGGCCACCCGCTACCTGCGCAAGCTGTCGGGGCCGCTCGTCGATCGCATCGATATTCAGATCGAGTTGCCCGCGCTGAGCGCAGCGGAGCTGTCTACCCGTGCCGGAGCGTCCGGCGAGCCCACCGCCGCTATCGCTCGGCGCGTCGTCGCGGCCCGGGAGCGCCAGTGTGCGCGGCAGGGCAAGACCAACCGCGAACTCGCAGGACGCGAAGTCGACGAAGTGTGCCGACCGGACGCCGGTGGCGAGCTGCTGTTGAGGGAAGCGAGCGAACGCTTCGGCTGGTCGGCGCGGGCCTACTACCGGGTTTTGAAGGTCGCGCGAACCATCGCCGATCTCGCGGGCGATGCCATGCCAAACAGCGCGCATGTGGCCGAAGCGATCCAATATCGGCGCGTCGCGTCGCTGTCATGAGCGCCGCAGTGCGCGCGGCCGTTCATGCCCTTTATGCCAACGCCCCTAGCCCCATGTTTTGGTAGGCTTGACTTATACACATATCTGGATTTGCGATTGATCATCGCTGTTTTGAAGGCATCACCAGAGAAAATGATCTCAAGTCATTGATTTTTATGGGAGCTTGCGCGCGAACAGCGAATGAATAGGTTGACTACAAGCCAGCCGGGCAAGCGTTTGCACCCGTGTTACACCGGTTTTCAACAAAGTTATCCACAACCTGGAGCAAATAGTCCGGAAAAACCGGGCGAAGCGTAGCCTTCGGTGGGCTCCATCATCGTCAGAAGACCTTGAACGACTGAAAAAACTGGTCGGTTTGCTCTTCGGGCGGCGCGTCGTCGGCTATCACGGCGGCTTGATAAACGTGCGTGCCGCGCGCTACGAGCCAAGCGTGGATGGTCTTGTGCTTGCCCGTCGCCCCCACGGGGCCGTCGACTTCCAGTTCGAGTGCGGGAACATGGCCGCCATCGGCCACCGGGACGTCGATAGGGCGCGCGTCCGGTTTTGCGCCGACGTTGCGCGCCAACGCGTCGCGCATCGAGTCGAGCACCGCGCGCTGCAGCTTCGGGTCGTCGCTGGGCATCGCAACGGTGCCCACAGAGAACATGGCGTTCTGAGCACGGGCGGCCCGGACGTGCATCCGCATGGAAGTGCCTGCAATGTCGATCGGTCTTTCGTCGATCAGCGGTTTGGCCGGCAAATCGATCGTGTAGCCGTTCGTGTCGTCGGTGATGGTGCGCCAATCGTAGGCCGGCGAGCAGGCGGCCACGGTGAAGGCGGCAAGCAGGAAGAGCAGCGCGGCAGGACGGCGGGTCATTCGAAGCATAAACAAGCGGTATCCGCCTTGAACTCCTTGAAGTGGCAGCAATTTACCAGAAGCCGATGGATAGAAGTCCGGCGCACACGTCAGCGTGCCGTGCGCGGCACGCGCCCGCAGGCAAATGGCGTTAAAATTGCGGCGCCGTTACCGCGCTTCGCGCTTTCGAGGTTTCATCCATGAGCCAGACCCCCGCTTCCGCCCGCCGCAGCCCACTGCGTTATGCCGTGCTGGCGCTCGCCGCGGCTGCCATTGCCGTCGCCGGCTATTTGACGTTCGGCACCTCGCAACGCGTGCCCGACGCAACGTTCACACTGCTGTCGGGGCAGAAGGTCTCCACGGCCGATCTCAAGGGCAAGGTGTACCTCGTCAATTTCTGGGCAACGAGCTGCGCCACCTGCGTCAAGGAAATGCCTCAGATGGTCGAGACCTATAATCGTTTCAAGGGCCGTGGGCTCGAGTTCGTCGCCGTCGCGATGAACTACGACGCACCGATGTACGTCGCGAATTACGCGCAAACGCGCCAGTTGCCGTTCAAAGTCGCCATGGATGACGGTAGTGCAGCCAAGCAGTTCGGTAACGTCCAGCTGACACCCACCACTTTCGTGGTCGACAAGAACGGCACGATACTGAAGCGCTACGTGGGCGAGCCGCAATTTGCAGAGCTCGACAAGTTACTGCAAAACGCGCTGGGGGCTTGAGCGGGCTGCGCCCCACTGCGCTGCCCAAACGCGTTAGGCGAAGGTCGCGCGGCTCCGCTCGGAACGCACCCCTCGCTCAACCCGTTTCTTTTCCGGCCTCGCCGCGTTCGGCGAGGCCGTATCGTTTGATCTTCTCGTAAAGCGTCGCCTTGCCGATCTGCAGCCGGTCGGCTGCGGCCGCCACCGAACCGCCCGCCGCTTCGAGCGCATCGGCAATCGCTGCGCGCTCGAATTGCTCGACACGTTCTTTGAGGGGAGCCGCGGGCACGTTGGCGCCCTCCTCGCTCGAATCGAATGCGCCTTGTCCGTCGGCGATGCCGAGCACGAAACGCTCAGCGGCGTTGCGCAACTCCCGGACGTTGCCGGGCCAATCGCGTTCGATCAGGCGCGACCGCTGGCGCTCGGAAAGTACGGGCGCCGCACACTGGTAGCGCACCGCCGCATCGAGCAGAAAATGCTCGAAAAGCGGCACGATGTCTTCGCGGCGCTCGGTCAGCGTCGGCAGTGTGATCGTCACGACATTGAGCCGATAAAGCAGATCGCGCCGGAATGTGCCGGCTGCGACGTGCTCGGCCATGTCCCCCTTCGCCGCAGCCACGATGCGGCAATCCACGCGAATAGGCTGGTTCGAGCCAAGCCGCTCGAGCACGCCCTCTTGCAGCACGCGCAGCAGTTTGACCTGCAGCGAGAGCGGCATGCTTTCGATTTCGTCGAGAAAAAGCGTGCCGCCCGAGGCGTACTCGAGCTTCCCGATGCGGCGTTTTGCCGCACCGGTAAAGGCGCCCGGCTCGTATCCGAACATCTCCGATTCGAACATCGGCTCGGGCAGCGCACCGCAATTGACCGCAACGAAAGATTTGGCGCGGCGGGGCGAGAGCTCGTGCAGACAGCGCGCGATGAGTTCCTTGCCGGCGCCTGTGTCGCCGTTGACGAGCACCGCGGCATCCGTTGGCGCAACCTTCGCAATGAGGCGCCGCACCTGTTCGATCGCGGCACTTCGTCCGATGATGCGCGGCACGAGCGCGTCGCGCTGACTGAGCTCGCGTCGCAGTGCGTCGTTTTCGAGCATCAGACGCCGGCGTTCCAATGCCCGGCGCACCGTCTCGATGAGACGCTCGGAAGCGAACGGCTTTTCGACGAAGTCATAGGCACCGTCGCGCATCGCTTGCACAGCCATCGAGATGTCGCCATGACCCGTGACGAGAATGACGGGCACCTCCGGCACGTGCTCGCGGCAGTGTTCGAGCAGTTGCAGCCCACTGGCTCCGGGCAGCCGGATATCGCTCACGATGACGCCTGGCCCCGCGCCCCCTGCCTGGGCCCTGGCAAGAGCCACCTGAGCCGCTTCGACGGAGGGGTAGCCCGTCACATCGAAGCCGGCAAGCTGCAGGCTCTGCACGCTGGCCCGGCGCACGAGTTCGTCGTCTTCGATGAAGATCACTTGAAGACTGTCGCTCATCGCTGCTGTCGCTGTCATGCCGGATATCGTAAAAACCGAAGGAGAATAGCTTCACGCGCAGTGGATCAGCGCGCCGACGCGTCGCTCTGTGCATTCGACGCAAGGGCGCGGCGCAACATCAGTACGAAGGCCGCTCCGCCTTCCGGCATATTGCGCGCGCTCAGCGTTCCTCCGCAATCCCTGGCGATCGACGAGGCGATTGCCAGGCCGAGACCGAGCCCTTCTCCCATGCCCTTCGTAGTAAAAAACGGTTCGAACAGTCGCGGTAGCACATCCGCGGGGATGCCCGGACCATTGTCGCGCACCGTCAGCGAAAGGCTCGCGAACGACGCGCCGATCTCGATGCCGATGCGCGGGGCGTCGACACCGCTGACCGCATCGAGCGCATTGCCGATCAAATTGATCAGCGCCTGCTCCAGCCGCAGCTCGTCGCAGTAGGCAACGAGCTCCGGGTGCTCGTCCGCGAGGTCGAGCGGCTCGCTGCCCCCGCCGGACATCGCTTCGGAATCGTGGAGCGTGACTTCGAGCGCGACACCCTGCAACCGCTTTTGCAGCACGTTCAGCGAGTTGCAAACCGCTCGCACGACAGGCGCGCGCGCAGTGCGCGGCTGTGCCCTGCCGACGAAGAGCTTGAGCTGGTTCGTGATCTTGCCCATGCGCTCGGTCAGCGCCGCGATCGCCTCGAGATTTTCGCGCGCGGCGCCCTGCTCGCCGCGCTCGAGCAGCACACGCGTGTTGTCCGAAAAGGCTCGCAGCGCCGCCAACGGCTGATTGAGCTCATGCGTGATGCCCGCTGCCATCTGGCCCAGTGCCGCCAGCTTGCTCGTCTGGACGAGTTCGTCGTGGGCCGCGCGCAGCTCGCGCTCCGCGCGGGTCCGCTCGCCGACTTCCGTCTGCAATCGCGCGTTGGCCGCGGAAAGATCTGCCGTGCGTTCGGCTACGCGCTCGTTCAGTTCGGCATAGGCGGCTTGCAGCATCGCACGGCCTCGGATCATCTCGGCGAGCCGGGCGCGGCGCGTTCGCCAGTAAAACGCGAGCAAACAGATCGAGGCGAAGCCGAAGCCGACCGCCGCCGCTGCGTTGCGCGCATCGGCTCGCACCGGGTCGATCGCGGAGAGCGTAATCAGTTGCCAGGCCGGCGAGCCCAGCCACCGCCGGGTCGCAAGAAAGTGCGGGCCGAAGCGCGCGTCGCCGACGCGCACGATCTGCGCATTGGCATCGATCGGACGAACCGTGGCCATCGGCAGCTCGGCGATCGTCTGTTGGGCATATTGGCGTGTGCGCTCGATCGCCGCGGTGACCGACGCGGGCAGCGGCGCCACGGCACGGTACTTCCAGGCCGGCACCGAGGACAAAAAGATAACGCCATGATTGTCGGCAACGAGCAACGGCTCGCCCGCATCCGAGCCGGGAAACCATTCGAGGTTGAGCTTGACGACGGCGGCGCCAATGATGCGGCCGTCGCGATAGACCGGCTGGGAGATGAAATACCCGGGCTCGTGCGAGACAGTGCCGATACCGAAGAAGCGGCCCACCTGGCCCTTCATGGCATCGATGAAATACGGCCTGAACAGGTAGTTGGAGCCGACGAACGTATCCGCGAGATTCCAGTTGCTGGCGGCGAGACAGAGCCCGTCGGCTCGCACGATGTAAGTCACCGTCGCATGCGCGTGCCGGTTGGCATCTTCGAGATAGCGGTTGGCACGCGCGATGGCGTCAGCCGTCGGGTGTTCCAGTGCTTCCTGGACGAGCGGGTGACTTGCGAGGAGGTAGGAAAGCGATTCGTAGCGATCGAGCGTGCTGCTCAATGCATTCGCCGTGCGGTCGGCTCGCACGGCGGCTTGTTGCTGGATGTCGTCGACACCGCGCAGCCAGGTGATGCGCCACGTGACGACGCATGCCGCGATGAGCACGGCGGCGAGCGCGAAAACGACGACAGCACGACGTTTCACAGCAGCGGATTCCGGGCGAGGATAAAGGGCCATTGTGGCACAGCGCGCGAAATCCGCCGGCGCCGGCCGGAGCGCCGGCGCATCGAGGTTCAAGCTTTGACCGCCTCACCTACTTCGACGTCGCCGCCGCTCAGGGCGCGCTTGAGCTTCGCACGGTCGAGCTCCTTTTCCCATGCCGATACCACGACCGTGGCGACGCCGTTACCGACGATGTTCGTCAGCGCGCGGCACTCGCTCATGAAGCGATCGATACCGAGAATCAGCACCATGCCCGCGACAGGAATCGTAGGCACGACGGCAAGCGTCGCGGCGAGCGTAATGAAGCCTGCGCCCGTGACGCCGCTGGCTCCCTTCGAGGTCAGCATGGCGACCGCGATCAGCGTGAGCTGCTGAGCCAGCGTGAGGTCCGTGTTCGTGGCTTGTGCGATGAAGAGCACGGCCATCGTCATGTAGATGTTCGTTCCATCGAGGTTGAACGAATAGCCCGTGGGCACGACGAGGCCGACGACCGAGCGCGAGCAACCGAGCTTTTCGAGCTTTTCCATCAGTTGCGGCAGCGCGGCTTCGGACGAACTCGTGCCGAGCACGATCAGCATTTCTTCCTTGATGTAGGCGATGAACCGGATGATGTTGAAGCCCACGAGGCGAGCGATCGTCCCGAGCACGACGAGCACGAACACGATAGCCGTCAGATAGAACGTGCCGATCAGCTTCATGAGCGGCAGCAACGAACCGAGGCCGTACTTGCCGATGGTGAAGGCCATGGCGCCGAAGGCGCCGATCGGCGCGAGCTTGGTCACGATGCGCACGATGCCGAACAGGACGTGCGACAAGCTTTCGATGAAGTTCGTGACGGGCTTGCCGCGCTCGCCGATCGTGGCGAGTACCGTACCGAAGAGCAGGGCGATCAGCAGGATCTGCAGAATGTCGCCGTGCGCGAATGAGTCGGTAAACGTCTTCGGAATGATGTGCAGGAAGAAGTCGACGGCGCTGTCGCCATGCGCCGCCTTCTCGGCGTACGTGGCGACGGCCTTGCCGTCGAGCGTTGCGATATCGACATTGAAGCCGGCGCCGGGCTTGAGCACATGAGTGGCGATCAGGCCCAGTACGAGCGCGAACGTCGAAACGACTTCGAAGTACAGGAGCGCCTTGCCGCCGACGCGGCCGACCTTCTTCATGTCCTCCATGCCCGCGATGCCGGTCACGACCGTACAAAAGATGATCGGCCCGATCACCATCTTCACGAGGCTGATGAATGCGTCGCCGAGCGGCTTCATGTCGATCGCGAGCTTGCTCGCGAAATGACCGAGCACGATGCCCGCGACGATCGCCGCGATCACCTGGACATATAGGATTCGATAGAAGGGTTTCTTGAGCGGGCGCATCGGCTGTCTCCTTGCTTGATTAATGGGTAGGGCCCGGGGGCCGCAGGCCATCTATCTGCAAGGTCGATGCCAACGTTAAGCATTGTCTAACTGATTGATTTTTATAGAATATTTTGCCGGCGCGGCGCCTTCGATTCCGGAGTTCCGGAATCGCGGAAAGAGGCCGTCCGGATAGCTGGACGGTTCCGTCCGCCCCTCAAAGCCGGAAAAACGCTTTTTTTATATTTCCGCCACGACGCCGGCGCCGTGCGCCTGCAGATCCGCGTGGTAGCTCGAGCGCACCATCGCCCCGACCGCGGCATGCGTGAAGCCCATCTTGTAAGCCTCGGCCTCGTACATCTTGAAAACGTCCGGGTGAACGTACGCACGCACCGGCAGGTGATGTTCCGACGGCTGCAGATACTGGCCGATCGTCAGCATATCGACATCGTGCGCGCGCAGATCGCGCATGACCTGAAGGATCTCTTCCTCCGTCTCGCCGAGTCCCACCATCAGGCCGGACTTCGTCGCGACTTCCGGATGCAGCGCCTTGAAGTCCTTCAGCAGCTTCAGCGAATGCGCGTAATCGGAGCCCGGTCGGGCTTCCTTGTAAAGCCGCGGCACCGTTTCGAGATTGTGATTCATGACATCGGGCGGCGCGCTCGTCAGAATCGAGAGCGCACGGTCGAGCCGGCCGCGAAAGTCCGGCGTGAGAATTTCGATGCGGGTTTGCGGCGAAAGCTCGCGAACCTTCTGAATGCATTCGACGAAGTGCGCGGCGCCCCCGTCCCGAAGATCGTCGCGATCGACGCTCGTAATGACCACGTACTTGAGCTTGAGCGCCGCTATCGTTCGGGCCAGATTGAGCGGCTCTTCGGTATCGAGCGGGTCCGGGCGGCCATGACCCACGTCGCAAAACGGGCAGCGCCGCGTGCATTTGTCGCCCATGATCATGAACGTGGCCGTGCCCTTGCCGAAGCACTCGCCGATGTTCGGACAGCTCGCTTCCTCGCAGACGGTATGCAGGTTGTGCTCGCGCAGGATCTGCTTGATCTCGCTGAAGCGCGAGCTGCCCGTCGCCGCCTTCACGCGAATCCACTCCGGCTTTTTCAGCTTTTCGATCGGCACGATCTTGATCGGAATCCGTGCCGTCTTGGCTTGGGCCTTTTGCTTCGCGCTGGCGTCATACGCGGCGGTGGCGGGCTCGCGGACGTCGGCGGCGCCTGTCGTGGCGGCGTCGGCCGGTTGGGCATGAAGGTCTGTCATTCGGTAGATCCAGTCGATGAGCGATGCGCGAGAGCGATGTCGAGGTTGGCGGCAAGGCGCGCGGCCAGCGTGCCGGCGACATCGCGCCAGCCGGCGGTGACGCCGAAGGTGGCCATATCCACCGTTTCGAGCCCCGCATAGCCGCACGGATTGATCGCGAGAAACGGGCGCAGATCCATGTTCACGTTGAGGCTGACACCGTGATAGCTGCATCCGTTGCGAATCTTCAGGCCAAGCGCCGCGATCTTCGCGCCGGCGTGCGTCCCCGCGCGTGACCCGGGCGCCACATAGATGCCGGGGGCACCGGCACGGCGCTCGCCGGCGAGATTATACGCCGCGAGCGTCTCGATCACGGCCTCCTCGATCAGCGTGACGAGTTGACGCACGAGAATGCCGCGCCGCCTGAGATTCAGCAGCAAATAGGCGACGACCTGACCGGGCCCGTGGTAAGTGATCTGCCCCCCGCGGTCGACTTTGACCAGCGCAATGGCAGGGTCCGCCGCCAGCAAATGCGCCGGATTGCCGGCTTGGCCCAGCGTGAAAACAGGGGGATGTTCGACCAGCCAGAGTTCATCGGCCGTGGCGTCGGTACGCGATTCGGTGAACTCGCGCATCGCGGTAAAGCTGGCCTCGTAAGGTTCGAGCCCGCGCCAGCGGACGGTCAGACCGGCGTCAGCCGTCGCCCTCGGGCTTTGCGGAATGATTTCCGGAGAGACGGCGGTTTCGGGGTTCGACGCGGGACACATGATTTGCGCAGTTTACCGGAATCGGACCGACGCCGCCGGGCCGCCACCGCGCCTATGCAAGCGGGGCGGCAGCAAGACGCCGCCGCCCCGGGGCCGCGAGTCTGCATCAGACCGCGTGCCACCCACCGCGCCAGCGCGCGGCGAGACGCTCCGTGAGTGCACCGAGCCAATCCTGAACGAGCGCACGGCTCGTCAGCGGCGCGACGAATCGTGCCTCGGCCTTCTCGCTGCCTTCGACGCTGAGCCACAAGCGCTCGCCGCGGCGCAGATGCAGCGCAGTGCCGGGCTGGAGCCAGTAATCTTCGACGTCATTGCTACGCGTCACCCAGAGCGGCCCACCGTCGGCTGTCAGCCGGGTGCTGTCGCCGATCAACATGGAAGCCGTTTCGCCAGGTTCGATTTCGAACGTGATGCTTGAGGATATTTTTCTCATGATCGTTTCCAAAAAGGGGCCTTCGATGACTAGAATCCTAGGCGTGGCGGACCTCAGCGTAAAACGATCAATTCTCACCGATATGTGAAATAAATTCACAATGAACCTCCGACACCTCCCCCCGCTCAACGCGCTGCGCGTGTTCGAGGCCGCTGCGCGGCACGAGAGCTTTTCGCGCGCCGCCAATGAGTTGTTCGTCACGCATGGCGCGGTCAGCCACCAGATTCGTGCATTGGAAGAGCAGCTCGGCACCGCCCTTTTCGCTCGCGACGGCAGACGCGTCCGGCTCACCGAGACCGGCGGCCGCTATGCCAAGGCCGTACGCGCCGCGCTGATGGCGCTCGCCGATGCGACATATGACGTGCGCTCGTCCGACCGCGAGCGGCGCCTCATCGTCTCATCGGCTTCGTCGTTCTCCGCACGATGGATCACCCCGCGCATCGGCAGCTTCATCGAACGCAACCCGCAAATCGACGTCGAGCTGCTATCGACCAATGCCCTCACCGATTTCACGCGCGACGACGTCGATCTCGCGATCCGCTACGGCAGCGGACACTATCCGGATCTATATGTCGAGCCGCTGCTGGATGAAGTGTTCTTTCCCGTGTGCGCGCCGTCTTACAACGGGGGGGCGCTGCCGAAGACGCCGGCCGACCTGGTGGACGCGCGGCTTTTGCGGTCGGATGACGAACTTTGGCGCCCTTGGTTCGATGTGGCGGGGCTCGGCAATATCAGCGAACCGCGGCGGGGCGTGCTCTATCAGGATTCGTCGAATTTGCTGCAGGCTGTCATCGACGGCCAGGGCGTTGGACTCGTGCGCCGGTCGATCGCCACGCACGAGCTCGCGGCTGGACGGCTCGTGCGCCTTTTCGACATCGATGCGCCGAGCACCGCCAGCTATTACTTCGTATGCCCGCCGTCTCTCATCGCAACCGCGCGGGTGCAGGCCTTCCACACATGGATATTCGAGGAGGTGGAGCGCTTCCGGGCGTTATACGTGAAGGCCTGCAGAGGCGCGGCTGGCGCGCAGGCGGCGGACAGTGCGCTGATTTCGCCTGCGACCGGCTAGATACTATGGATGTCGGCGGTATCGCGAAAGTGCGCAGAGCTCAGAGCACGACCGACACCATAGGATGCCCGGTGAGTGCGCGATAGATGTCGTCGAGCTGCTCGCGGCTCGTGGCGCGCACGGTCACCGTCAAGCCGATGTAGTTGCCGCCGCTCGACGCCCGCATTTCGATGCGGGACGCCTCGAAGGTCGGATCGAAATCGCGCACGACGGTCACGATCGTTTCCGCGAAATCGGGGTGGGACTTCCCCATCACCTTGATCGGAAAGTCGCATGGAAACTCGAACAGCGATTCATTGACCGGGCTCATTTCGCGTGGCTCCACTTCACTTCTTGCTGAACATCAGCATCAACGAGTCCCAGATACGCCCACCGATGCCGGCAGCCGGCACCGGCTGAAGCGCGACGATGGGGAACTGGGTCAGCGTCTTGCCATCTCCGACGATCTGCACCGTTCCGAGCGGCTGCCCCTCGGCGATCGGCGCGACGAGCGGCGCATTCAGCGTCACCTGCTGCTTGACCTTGTCGCCCATGCCGCGCGGCACGGTGATGTACTGGTCGCTCTTCACGCCGACGGGCACGCTGTTGGCCGCGCCCTTGTACACGCGCGGCGTCTGCACCACCTGATTCGCCTTCACGAGCCGGACCACGTCATAAGCGCTATAGCCATAGTTCAGCATCTTCATGCTGTCCTGCACGCGCTCGTGTTCTTTTTGCTCGCCCATCATGACGCTGACGAGACGGCGCGATGCATCGGGCACGCCAGGCAACGAGCGCTTCGCCGACGCGATCAGGCAGTAGCCTGCCGCCTGCGTGTGACCCGTCTTCAGACCGTCGACGCTCGGATCGAGCCACAGCAGACGATTGCGGTTCGGCTGCTTGATCTTGTTATAGGTGAATTCCTTGACCGCGAAGATCGAGTAGTACTCGGGATAGTCGCGAATCAGATGCGCGGAAAGCGTCGCCAGATCGGCCGCCGTCGTGTAGTGCTGCGGGTCGGGCATGCCGTTGACGTCGGCATAGTGCGTGCCGGTCATGCCGAGCTTCTTCGCTTCGGCATTCATCATTTCGACGAAATGCCCTTCCGTCCCGCCGACGAGTTCCGCCAGCGCGATCGCGGCATCGTTACCCGACTGCACGATCATTCCGTAGACGAGATCGTGCACGGTCACCGGCTTTTCGGCTTCGATGAACATGCGCGATTCGTCGTTGCGCACGCGCCGCACGGCGAGGCTCGGCGTCACGACCTGATCCATCGAAATCTTCTTCGTGTGCAGGGCCTCGAAGACGAGATAAGCCGTCATCAGCTTCGTGAGCGAAGCCGGCTCGACGCGTTCGTTCGCGTTGCCCGAGGCAAGAACCTGGTTGCTCGTGGCGTCGATGAGCACCCACGAACGCGCCGTCACGGCCGGCGGCGGCACTTGCGCCGCGGCGCCCGGCGCATAGCATGCAGCCGCCAACGCGGCGGCGGATGCCAGTGTCGCAGGCAGCGTGCGGACGATCGAAGGGCAAACGAAAGACGAGGCAATGGACGGCATGCCGAAGAAGGAAGAGCGCATAGGATTCAGTTCGTGCGAGAGAAGTCAGCGTGGCGGCCGCGCCGCCCGGCGCAAAGCGAGCGTTGGACAGGCGGTGGCGCGTTCGGTTCGGCGCTCGAGCGCCGGATCGCCGAGCGGTGGAACGCCCGTCGCGCGGCGACGCTCGTGCAAAAAAATTGCGCCCATTATACGCGGCGCAATCCCGTCGATTTGCATTTTCCGCGTACCTGTGGCCCCCAAACGCCGATGAGCGGAACCGCACCGGCGCCCGCGCCGGCTACCGCCACGCGTCGGTCACGATCCGCTTGAGGATATGCAGCTTGCGATGCAGGAAATGTTCGCCGCCCGGAACGACCACCACGGGCAGCTCCTGCGGCCGGGCCCATTCGAAAACGGAGCCGATCGGCACGGTTTCGTCCAACTCGCTATGAATGACGAGCGTGTTTTCCGGCACGGGCGCAACGTCCCAGCGGCTCGCGGCCGTGCCGACGAACACGATTCGCTCGATGGCGACGCCGGCATCGCGCAGCCGCGCCGCCACATGCGAGAGCACGACCGTGCCGAACGAGAATCCGGCCAGCACGAGCGGCAGCGTGCCGTGCGTGGGGTCGGCGCGCATATGCTCGAGGACCGCCATCAAATCGTCGCGCTCGCCGACGCCGTTATCGTGCTCCCCCTGCGTGGCGCCCACGCCGCGAAAGTTCGACCGGTAGACGACATAGCCCAGTTGCACCAGGGTGCGCGCGAGCGTCACGGCGACCTTGTTGTCCATCGTGCCGCCGAACAGCGGATGCGGATGGGCAACGAGCGCCATGCCGCGCGGCGCATCGGCGGGCATATCGACGGCAACTTCGATCTTGCCGACGGGCCCGTCGATCAGAAATTTTTTCGTTTGGGCATTCATGGCGCGCGTGGTTCCGTCAATCGATCTTGAGCCGCTCGACAATCGTGCCGTGTTGGAGGTGCGACTCGACGATCTCATCGATATCCGATTCGTCGACATACGTGTACCAGGTGCCCTCGGGATACACGACGACGGTCGGCCCCAGTTCGCAGCGATCGAGGCATCCGGCTTTGTTGATCCGGACGTTGCCGGGGCCGGCGAGCCCCAGTTCTTTCACGCGCTTTTTCGCATAGGCCTGCATCGCCTCGGAGTTGCAGTTCGCGCAGCTTGGGCGATCGGCGCCGGGCTCGCGCCGGTTGACGCAGAAAAATACGTGGTACTTGAAAAAGGAATCCATGATTTCCAAAAAATGAAGCGGCGCCAGGCGGCGGCCGCCGCGGCATCGGCCCACGAGGCCCACGCGAGGCCCGGCCGATTATAGCCAGTAAGCGGGCCCGTCCGCTCGCGCAGGGCTTTGCGCACGGTCAGCGCTGATGCCCGCACAGCCGGACGGTCCCGCGTACGTCGAGCCGGTCCGCAATCAGCCTTCGGATGACGCCGACATCTCGAAGCCGGCATCGATGCGCTTCGATGAACGGGCCCGTCGGAACTGGGTCGGCGTGACCGAGGTCTGCGCGCTGAACGCACGGCTGAAATGGCTCTGATCAGCGTAACCGCACCGGATCGCGATCTCGGAAAGAGCCAGCGTGGTGTTGGTCAGCAAATCCTTCGCCCGGTCGACTCGTTTGCGCGCCAACCATTGATGCGGAGCATATCCCGTCGACCGCTTGAATGAACGCGAAAAATGGCTACGCGAAAGACCACAATAATTGGCAAGTTCAAGCAATGAGACCTGTCCATCGAGGCGCTCGATCAGGTAGTCGGTGGCGCGCCGCATCTGCCAAGGAGCGAGACCACCGTTCACTCTGGCGAACCGAAGCTGCATTTTCCCGTACGTGACGGCAATATGCAGATTCAGCGCATATGAGACGTGCTCGACAAACAATTGGCTCGCGCGTTCCTGGTGCTCGAGCGCCGGAAGCAAGCTTGTCCCCAAGGAAAAAATCACCGGATCGAGGGTGTTCTCGTGAGGAGGGCAAACAAGATCGTTGATCCGCTGAGTGCCCGCTTCCCATGCAATTTCGTCGAATGCTGCGCGTGCGATATGAATATGCAGGCAATCGAATGTCGCCCGCATGTTGGCCCGCCACAACTGATCGAGGTTGTATATCGCGACTTCCCCGGCTCGATGATCCACCACCGGTCGAGGCTTGCCGTCGCACCACAGGTCCCAACTGGGCATCGCTTCCAGCATCAGATAAACGGCGAATGCGTCCTCCAGCGGATAGTCCGGAGTGAGACCGTGGTTGGCTACGTCGCATCGTTCCCTGTTGAGGAACATCGTCGACTTCTGCAACGTCGTCACGAACAGCGTCGGCGTGTCTCGCACGCCGATGTAAGAGGTATGTAATCTTTCGCGCGGGTCCATTTCGTCGATGACAGTAGTTTGCGAAAGTTGCGCCTTCGTAACAACGAGCCGGCAGCACCATCGTGCGGTGCCCCTGGACACGGCAATGCGAATTGCATAGTGCAAGCCAGTCTACAGCCATTAAATAAAAAATAAGAGCACGCAGAGTCAAACACGGCACGCCGATTCAAGCCCGCCAGGCGCGTTGTCCGGATCATGGAACGCGTCCCGCCCCAC
Source organism: Trinickia sp. (assembly GCF_036503415.1). Taxonomy (GTDB): domain Bacteria; phylum Pseudomonadota; class Gammaproteobacteria; order Burkholderiales; family Burkholderiaceae; genus Trinickia. The sequence continues at coordinate 97,675 of NZ_DASXWY010000083.1, forward strand.
TCGACGCAGCGCCCTTCGCGAAAAACCCACCATGAACCGTGCCGTTGCCCGCTTCTTGACCGCTTGCTCCCTGCTGGCGAGCTTATGCGCCTCTGCGCAACCTTCCCAACCCAATGGTTGGCGCGTCCCAGAGGCAATTGTCGCGCCGTCGCATTTCTCGGGTGTGCATGGCTTGGCAATCGACGAGCATGGCCGCCTGCTCGCGTGCACGATCATCGGCAATTCGATCTGGCAAGTCGACCGCACCACCGGTGACGCAAAGGTGTTCATCGGCAGTCCCGATGGGCAGGCCGACGACATCGCCATCGGCCCGCAAGGCCAGATGGCCTGGACCAGCTATCTGGTGGGCGTCGTGCACTATCGCGCGGGTCCACGTGCGCCGATACAGGTGGTGGCCAGCGATTTGCCGGGCATCAATGCCGTCGCTTTCGACCCAAAGACGGGCAAGCTCTATGTCAGCCAGGTCTTCGCCGGTGACGCCCTCTGGGAAATCGACGTGACGGGCGCCCATCCGCCTCGGCTCATCGCGAAGGACCTCGGCGGCTTGGACGGCTTTCAGGTCGGTGCCGACGGCATGATCTACGGCCCGCTGTGGTTCAAGCACAGCGTCGTGAGAATCGACCCGGCGAACGGCGCGCTCAGCGTGATCAACGCCGAATTCAACGCGCCCAGCGCCGTCAAACTCGATGCCTCGGGCAACCTCTGGGTCGTCGACGCGGCAACCGGGGAACTCAGCAAGGTCGATCCGGTAACCGGCCGCAAGACGGTGTTCAAGACGCTGAAGCCCTCGCTGGATAACCTCGTGCTTGCGTCTGACGGCACGATCTACGTCTCCAACTTCGCTGACAACTCGATCACGGCTGTCGATATGGCGAGCGGTTCGTCGAGACTGCTGACCGGCGGGGTGGTTGCGGTGCCCGCCGGCATCAAGGTGTCGGGCGGCAAGATGTGGCTTGCCGATATTTTCAGCTACCGCAAGGTCGATTTAGCCAGCGGCGCCGTGACAGACGTGATGCGCATGTGGGCCGCCGGCTCTACGTTGCAATACCCATTCGCCCTCGGCCTCTCCGATAAGCTGGTCGTTTTGGCCTCGTGGATCACCGGCACCGTGCAGGTGCTCGATCGCGCGAGCAACACGACGCTCGCCACGACGACCGGCTGGCAGACGCCCTACGCTGCGCTGCCGCTCGCGGACGGCAGCGTGCTCGTCGCCGAGTTCGCCACCGGCAATATCACGCAGGCGAGCGGTGCGGGGTTCGCCACGCGCAAGATCGTGGCCACGGGGCTGGCGGGACCGGCGCAAATGACGCTCGGCCGCGACGGCGCACTCTACGTCACCGAATCTGCCGCGGGCGACCTTGCGAGGATCGACCTCGCGACGGGCAACAAGCGTGTGGTGGCCAGCCAGCTCGCGCTGCCTGAAGGCGTTGCTCAAACGCCCTGGGGCACCTTCATCGTTGCGGAAGCGGGAGCGGGCCGCCTGACCGAAATCAACTCCATCACGCAAAAGCGTCGCATCGTCGCCGATCAGTTGCCCATCGGCCTGCCCGGTGCTCCGGGCATGCCGCCCCCCTACGTGGCGACAGGCGTCGACATCGGTACCGATGGCACGGTTTACTTCAGTGCGAATCGCAACAACGCGATCTACCGCGTGCGGCCACGGTGAACATGCGCGCAACGCAATCCCGTGTTCATCGCGGACCCTCGCGGACGAAGCTTGCTGACGATCATCGCATCGACGTGGCGGCGTTCGGCGAGCGACAACTCGATGATGTCGGGTTGTCGAAGGGGCCCGCGCCGGACGACGCGACCTCCGGTAGCTCCAGGCTGTTGTCGGCTATCACGCGTTGCCCCGACGGCGTCGCGCGCGAACGGCAGGTTCGCGCCGCGATTCGAGACGCAGGGTTCCAATGGCTGTGCTATTGGCGCATACACCGCATGGGCGGGAGCGTTCGACATGCCGCATGGTTCGACACGTATTCGCCCCCGGCCTGGCGTGCGTGTTTCGAGCGAAGCGGGTTCCTCAGCGGCGATCCTCGCATCGACCCGGCGAGCCGGTGCGACTGGCCATTCGCTTGGGACCTCGCTTCGCTCTGCGCGGACCGGCATGGCCGTCATGCCGATCCCGCGACCCGGCGTTTCAGCGAGAGCGCGGCGCGGGCCGGCGTGCGCAGCGGCGTGACGATCGGACTTCCCACCGGCAAGACGTTCCAGCGGGCGATCGTCACCTTGTCGAGCGCGCGAGCCGATCGACGCTGGATCACCGATAAAGCGATCGGCGAAGCCCATGCGGTCGCCCTTGCCATGCATGAGTTCGTCGAACCACGGCTGCGGCATCTGATTGCAGATCCGGAAGCCGGCGTGTTGAATGACGTGCAGCATGCTGTGCTGCGCTTCGTCTCACAGGGAATCAGCAATCGGGAAATTGCCGAGCGCTTATCGATATCGACTCACGTCGTGGCGTACCACTTGGAGCAGTTGGAACGCAGATACGCCGCCCGGAATCGGGTCCAGCTTGCGTATATGGCGGGCCGGATTCTGCATGAGTAACTCACGGGTCCTCGCGGGCGTGCGTGGCGAACGGGTCCAGCCATTCACCAGGGGCATGGCGAACGGCTGCACTGCGCAGCACCGGTGACCTCCTCTGCGCTTCAGCAATCGGGAGGGCGGTATGTCATACGACGCACTCGATGACGAGCGGGCGAGTGTGCTGTCGCCAAGCGAGTTCGACGCCTGTACCGGGTTTCAAGCGCCCGTGAGGACCTCGCAGGTCCCATGCTGCGCGCCCCGGATCCATTATGTGGATGAATCCGCGGTCGAGCCGATGCTGCGCAGCGATGAGCTCGGCAGCGAGACGCGCCTCGCCGCTGAATTTGGCGCGGCGGCCGACCTCGGCGAACTGACGCGTCTGGTCGGCAGTGTCGTGCACGTACTAGGTTTCCGTCGTCTCGCTTATCTGACAGTGAGGACCGACGCCCACGGCCGAGTCGATCGCATCTATCTGCTGCGCAACGCTTTCGCGCCGAGCCTCATGCAACGCATGATGAGTACGGGCATGCTCGAACGCAATGCGCGTCTGCGCACGGTGCTGACCAGCCAGCTGCCGCAGCGATGGGAGCTGAAGACGTTGATGCGCACATCCGGTGCGAGCCAGTTTGCCGACGAGGACCGACAGCTCCTCCATGAAATGCGCGAGAAGGGTTTCCTGAGTGGTCTGGCCTTTGGCTTGCCGATTTCCAATACGTCGATGCGTTCGATCCTCATCCTTGCGTCGCAGCGCGAGAGCGCAGCCGACTGGCTCACCGAGGATGTCATCGTTCAATGCCTGACGTTCGGTTCGTCGCTGCATCAGCGTTGCGCGGCTTATCTGCGCGCGGCCCAACGGCAGGAGGCGTTCGGTCTGCTCTCGCCGCTGCACCAGCACATCCTGGATTGGCTGGTGCTCGGACTGACGGACAAGGAGATTGCCGCCAGGCTCGATATGAGCGCGCACACCGTCGACTATCACCTGCGCCAGCTCAAGGAGCGATATGGCGCACGCGATCGCAGCCACCTGGCATTCATTGCCGGCAGCCGCGATTGGAGGTGAGGAAGTCGCGTCCCGTTGGGCAGCGGCCAGGTTACTGAGCTTGCGCAGCCAGCGGGGCCTGCATGCCGAGCCATGCGATCAACTGCGCGATCAGTTCGTCGCTCGCGGCGGACAGCGCTCCGACGCCGCCCGCGGCGCTCGACGTCCTCGCGGGCGCGCGGGCGGTGAACGTGCGTTGCGCGAGGACCTTGCCACCGCGGGCCAACGTCGCGCGCGCGGTGACGGCGCCATGACTCTGGTCCTCGCCATCGAAATCCTGCTCGAACTGGTCGAGCTCGACGGTGAGAAGCGGCGCGCTCGCCGTTTCGTCGCCGGAGAGCACGGCGCCTTGCGCGGCAAGCGCGCTGCGCAAGCGCTGCGTGAGCAACTGCGGGGGCGCCATCGTCCAGTGGCTGTGCGCATAGGACGCGGTCTGGCGCGGATCGACGTAGTTCATCCGGTAGAGGATCGCGTCGCTGTCGAGCGCGCGCGGCGAGCGCACTTCGAACATTCTCACCGCGGGCAACGGGACCACCGAGGGATGCGTCTTGGGCGCGGGCCCGAGGTCGTAGCGGATATCCGATACGGCTGCCGGAGTACCCAGCGTGCATGCCGCAAGCAGCATCGCCCCCAACGCGGCAAGCGTTGCCGACGCATAGTGCGCGCGCATGAAGACGCGCCCCGCGCGGGTATCCAAAGTCGATTCCATCGAACGCGTGATACGTGACATAGATCGTTTCCTTTCCTTCCTTCTTTCTCGAATCCGGGTCCTCAGCGCGAGGCGGCAGCCCCTTTGGGCCATGCGAAACCGCGCTCGCCCGGTCCTGGCGTAGCGGCACCGACGCCGAACAGCACACTGCGCGGGCTCGTGCCGAAGACCGTCGCCGCATGGTCGATCGAGCGCGCGGCGCCGCCGACGTCGGCCGCGAGTGCATTCACGCGCGGCAACGTGTCGTACTCGATGCGCGCCGACATGGCTTCGATCGACGCGTCCATCTGCGCAACGGCCGCGCCCGCACGATCGGCCGCCGCCCCCATTTTGTCGAGATTCGCGTAAAGCGGCCCGTGCGGCGCACCGAGCGTGCTCATCAATGTTTCGGCCGATGCGAGCGTGCGCCTCGTCTGTGCGAGCGTGTCCGGCAATTGCTTCGCCGCGGGCGCGGCCTGCGAAGCGAGCACCGTCAACGCGTCCGCTGCGTGCTGCACGCTCGCGGCGGTTGCCATCAATTGAGCCTGCGTCTCGGGAGAAAGCATTGCGTCCGCACGCGTCGCGACGCTTTCGAGCTCGCCCAGCAATGCATCGCCGCGCCGTTGCAATTGATCGAGCAGTCCGGGCCGCAACTGCAACTGCGCGACATGCTTCGACGAAGACGGCAGCGGCCCCTGGTCGCCCCCGGTGTCGTCGAGTTGGACGAACGCGAGCCCCGTCACGCCCTGCAAGGCGAGGCTGCCGTATGTCGAGCGCGTCATGGGCGTGCTCTTGTCCACGAGAATCCGGATCACGATCTGCCCGGGATGGGCGGGGTCGAAGCGGATCCACTGCACTTTGCCCACATCGAGGCCGCGATAGCGGACCGGGGCATCGGTCGTGAGTCCCGTCACGCTCGTACGCGATACGAGATCGTAGGGGATGCGCACCGCGCGATCGAAGTTGAACCAGAAAACCGCGAGCACGATCGTCACGGTCAGTCCGATCGCGAACACCCCGGTCCAGAACGCATGCGACTTGTTTTCCATTCGCGTATTCCTTGAAGCTCAAAGTCGCGAGGCGCCGCGCCGGCGCCTCACAGGGGCACTTCGGCCGACGCGGCCTCGAGTGCGGCCGGCGGCAGCTTGGCCCGGCGCTCGGGCGGCAGGGCCTGCAGCGCGCGCCGCCCGCGGCGGCCGAGGAAGAACTCGCGGATGAACGGATGATCGACGCCCGCCGCCTCTTCGATGGGCGCCGCCACGAGGACCCTGCGATCGGCGAGGACGGCCACACGCGTCGAGATCGCGGCCATGGTGTCGAGATCGTGCGTCACCATGACGACAGTGAGCCCGAGCGCGCGGTGCAGGGTCGCGATCAGTTCGACGAACTCTTCGGACGACTGGGGATCGAGGCCCGCTGTCGGTTCGTCGAGAAACAGCAGCTCCGGCTCGAGCGCGAGCGCGCGTGCAATGCCCACGCGCTTGATCATTCCGCCCGAGAGCGCGGCCGGCATTTTCGAGGCGTGCTTGCAAGGCAGTCCCACCATCTCCAGCTTGAGCATCACGAAGTCGTGCAACAGCTTGCGCGGCACCCGGCCGAGCTCGCGCAGCGGCTGAGCGACGTTATCGAACACGGACAGCGACGAAAAGAGCGCACCCTGCTGAAAAAGCATCCCGAGGCGGCTGCGCATGAGCTTCGCCGTTTTCGCATCGACCTTCGTCGTGTCTTCGCCGAAAAGCAGAATGGAGCCTGAGCTTGGCGCCTCGAGACCGAGGATCTGCCGCACGAGCGTCGTCTTGCCGGAGCCCGAGCCCCCGACGATCGAGACGATTTCGCCACGCCGTACCGCGAAATCGAGGTGCTCGTGCACGATGTTGCTGCCGTAGCGCTTGGTGAGATCGCGCACGTCGATGACCGTCTCCGCAATGGCCGGCGGCGGGCGGTCGCGTACGGCGGCGGAAAGCGGCGCGGTCATGGGCTCTTCAGATCCCTACGTTCTGGAACATGATGGCGAAGATGGCATCGGCCAGAATCACGACCGTGATCGACGACACGACGGATGACGTCGTGCCGGTGCCGAGGCTCTGCGAATTCGGCTGGATGCGAAAGCCGAAATGGCACGCGACGAGCGCAATCAGGATACCGAACGCCACCCCCTTGCCGAGGCCGATGTAAAGATTCACGATCGGCACGACCTTCGGCAAGGCGCGCACGAAATAGCTGATGTCGATGCCGAGCACGAATTGCGCCGAAAGCGCGCCGCCGGCCAGCGCGACCAGGTCGGTCCACATCACGAGCAGCGGCATGGCCACGCCGAGCGCCACGACGCGCGGCAAAATCAACCGCAGCCCATGCGGGATGCCCATGACTCGCATCGCGTCGAGCTCCTCCGTCACGCGCATGACGCCGATTTGCGCCGTGATCGCCGACCCCGACCGGCCCGCGACGAGGATCGCCGCGAGCACCGGCCCGAGCTCGCGAATCACCGCCAGCCCGAGAATGTTGACGATGAACTGATTGGCGCCAAAAAGCCGAAGCTGCTGCGCCGAGAGGTAGCTGAGCACGATGCCGATCAGGAACGCCACGAGTGCGGTGATCGGCAGCGCGCGTGTGCCCGCGTGATAGATATTGGCCGAGATCTCGGTCCACGGGGCGCTCGACGGACGGCGCACGATCGAGAGCAGATCGAGTATCACGCGCCCGAACATCGTCACGCCGCCCTGGACATGCTCGGCGAACGTGAAGATCGCTTCGCCGAGCGCCGTGACCGGACCGATGCGCTCCACGCGCTCGGGCTCCTCGCGCTGTTTCTCGAGCAACGCGATGCGCGCGAAAATGTCGCGTTGCGTCTCGGTCAGCGTGAGCCCGTCCGGCATTTTGCGTCCCCAGACGCTCCAGAGCGCCTGCGCACCGACGTGGTCCATCCGTGCGATGTCCGACAAATCCCACTGCGCCGACGTGTTCCCCATCAGGCCGACCAGGCGGGTGGTCGCACCGGCGCGGGCCCGATCGCGCGCGAGCGCCAGCGCGGTCCATTGGCCCGACAGACGCACGAGCGGACCGGCGCTGCCGGCCGTGACCTGCAACCCGGGCGGAGTATCGAAGTCCAAGGACGACACGCTCCTTTCGCGATGGTGAGCGGCCATTGTAGCCAGCCACAGGGGCAAGCGCACCGTTCGCGTCGCCCGACGCCGCGCTCCCTATGATGCCGCTCGATGCCGCTCGATGCCATTAGCCGCCTCACGCGAATGACAGGCCCTACAATACGCGTCATGACCGATACCCATTCCGACGCGTCGTCCTCGACGCCCTCGGGCGAGCCCCGCCCAAATGAATCGCGCATCGATCGGGAGCGCGCTGTGGCGCTCAGCCGCGCCGTGTCCTCGCCGATGCTCGAGATCGTCGACGAAACGGCCTCGACCAATACGGACCTGATGCAGCGCATGAAAGCGATGCCGCGCGAGGGGGCCGTGGCGGGCGTGCATGTGGTGCGCGCAGCTTACCGGCAAACGGCCGGGCGCGGGCGACAAGGTCGTAGCTGGCAGGCGGAACCGGGCCACGCGCTGATGTTCTCCGTGGGCTGCATCGTGCCGCGGCCCCTTTCCGGGCTCGCGGGTTTGAGCCTGGCCGTTGGCGCCGCGCTCGTCGAACGACTGCGCGCGTTGCCCGGGCTGGCGGCCGGCGACGCGGCGCGCATCGGCCTCAAATGGCCCAACGACCTGCTGCTCGACGGCGGGAAGCTCGCGGGCATTCTCGTCGAAACGGCCTGGAGCACGGCCACGGCAACCGCAGCCGTGATCGGCGTGGGCATCAACGTTCGCAGCGATCCCGCGCTCGATGCCGAGCTCGCCGCCGCGGCAGCCGCCTTGCCCGAGCAGGCTCGGCCGACGCCTCCCGCGGCGCTCTCGCAGATCCTGCCGGACGCTGACCTCACGCTGACGCTTGCCGCCGCCCTGGCGGGGCTCTCCGCCATGGTCGACACGTTTTCCAGCGAGGGTTTCGCGGGATTTCGCGCGCGCTGGATCGCCTGCCACGCCTATGCGGGGCGCGAGGTCGTGCTGCTCGAAAACGGCGAACCGTTCGCGCGCGGCACGGCGCTCGGCGTGGACGACGCCGGGCAGTTGCTGCTCGAAACGGCCGACGGCATTCGGGCCATCGCGACCGGCGATGTCTCGCTGCGCCTCGCACCATCGGCACCATGACACGCGCGCCGTTTTTGCTGGTTGACGCAGGCAACAGCCGCATCAAATGGGCGTTGACCACGGTTGATGGGACGATGTTGGAAACGGGGGTATTCGGGCACGCGAGCGCTGCGCAGGCGCAATCGGATCAGCCTGTCCCCGCGGAACCGGCGTGGCAGTCGTCATCGCTGCGTCCTTCGGGCGCATGGATATCGAACGTGGCGGGCGCCGCCGCGGGAGAACGTCTGGACGCGCTGATCGACGCCGCTTGGCCGGGCCTGCCGCGTACGACGATCCGCGCATTGGCGCATCAGTGCGGCGTCACGAACGGCTATCGGGAGCCGGCGCGCCTGGGCAGCGACCGCTGGGCGGCGATGATCGGCGCGCGCGCGGCCTTTCCCGGCGAAGATCTGCTGATCGCAACGCTCGGGACTGCGACGACGCTCGAGGCGCTGCGCGCGGACGGCATGTTCACGGGAGGC